>NZ_JBIVIV010000009.1:0-343498 GCF_044749865.1 Streptomyces sp. NPDC088910 | reverse complement strand
CCGGTCCGGCAACAACGGCTCGATTCGCGCCCACTGCGCGTCGCTTAACGGCACACCCGGACCAACGATCAGATGATCCGAACGAAACGGCCTAGGGGTCGTACGGGCCGCTCGTGGGCGCTCAGTTCTGCGCGGACGAGTTCTGCCGGAGCGTCTTGGTCAGGTCCACGAAGCCCGGCCGCGCCAGCACGAGCCGCCCGTCGCGTACCACCTGATAAGTGACCTTGGAGTTCACCATCCGGGAGTGGCTCGGGATGCCCAGCAGATCCGTCTGCGTCCAGCCGAGATCCGGGGTGAGGCCGCCGGTCGACAGGTGGGTCGTGGTGTCCATCGCGCGGTGCAGATTGTCCGCGTTCACGCTGACCTTCTCGTCCATCTCCCGCACCACCTTGGCGAAGACGGTGTACGCGACCCAGGTGGTCTGCACCCCGGGGTCGGCGACGTCGATCCGGTCGTCGCCGAACGCGTACTTCTTCACCACCGACTTCATCTCGGCCCACTTGGCGTCGGACGCGGGCGGGTACCAGCCGGTCACGTACGCGTTCTCCAGCGGGCTGCCCGCGCCGCCGGTCGAGTCCACCACCGACTGCTGCACGCTGCCGAGCACCGAGGACAGCCGCACTTTCGGCTGCTCCTCGCCGACTCGGCGCAGGGAGTCGAAGAAGGTGCTGGTGCGGTCGCCGAGCACCGCGGAGACGCAGGTGGAGGGCTTGTTGTTGCCGACCGCGGCGGTGGCGATGTCGGTGTAGTCGTTGGAGTCGTCGGCCGTGAGCATGTCGCGCGCGGGCGGCCGACCGCCGCTCTTGAGCCCCTGGTCGAGGAAGATCGGGAACTGGTCACCGGTGATCGTGTCGGGCCGCACCAGATTGACCTTCTTGCACAGGTCCGCCAACTGCCGTCCGCTGCCCGCCAGCAGCGCGGGCAGACCGCCGTTGACCGGGTACGACAGCAGGCTCTGGAACTCGTCGGCGGTGATGCCGTAGCCGCCGATGTACGGGATGCCGTTCGACTCCAGGGCGGTGGTGAAACTGCCGCCCTCTTCGCTGTAGGAACCGACAACCGCGACCGCGCCCGCCTTCGCCGCCTGCTGCGCGCAGTCCGTGACGGCGACCGCGTCATGGCGTTCGTTGCAGGTCAGCACCTTCAATTTGCGGCCGTTGAGACCGCCCTGCTCGTTGGTGTACTTCTCGAATGCCTGCGCCATGGCGAGCATTCCCGGCATATTGGTCGATTTCGTTTCGACCGGCGCCCACGTCATCACGACGAGCGGTCCCGTGGAGCCGCCCGAACCCCCGGGAAGCACACCGCACCCGCTGAGCAGCGCACTTGTGGCCAGCAGCGCGACGGCAGCCGTGCGGACCCTGCGGATACGCCGTTCCCTCATGTCATGCGAAGATTCCGGCCCGCGCCCAACGCCGGGGTGACCACAAGCGAACGGACGGTCACTATCAGGTGAATTACGGGTGGCGTCGGTGGAGAACGTACGATGCGCCATTGTGCAAGGTTCGGAGAAGTCTTCCCGTCGCGGCCGTCACTCCTCCACGATGGGGGGCATGCCGCTCAATGACATGCCCTGGTGGCGCTGGCGCAGCAATGTGCGCTCCGCGCTGCACATGATCAGCGACCCGGTGTTCCAGCGGGAGGTCTGGCAGACCGGCCGCGAGGGATACGGGGACGTCACGGACGCCGTGTACCGGCTCGTCGAGGACACCTGGCTCGACAACTGGTCCGCCGAGAAGTACGTGGGCACGATCTTCCGCGACTCGCAGGAGGCCGCGCTCGTCGACGTCGCCGTGCTGCGCGTCCTCAAAATCCTGCACCAGGTGGGCGCCGACGCACCTGTCGCCGCCTATCTCGACCACCACGCCTGGCCGGAGGCGGTCCGCGCCGCCCGCGACGCCCACGTACGGATGTCCGCCGCCGACGGCGACGACCCGGACACGCCGCCGCGCTCGCTGGAGGTGCTGGCGATCTACATACGGTCGGCGTGACCGTCGGATGTTCGTACGTCCCCGGGCCGCACCTGGTGCGTGTTTTCCGGTGGCACCTGATTTTCCCCGCGTCACCTGGCGCGCGATATCCGTGGGTTCCGCTTGACGGACAGTCCGACCTGAGGGGGTCGGTTTGTGCGAGGCTGACGGCGTGACCGAACAGCAGCCGCCGCAGCCAGACCCGCAGTACGTCCTCACCCTGTCCTGCCCGGACAAACAGGGCATCGTGCACGCGGTCTCCAGCTATCTCTTCATGACCGGTTGCAACATCGTCGACAGCCAGCAGTTCGGCGACCAGGACACCGGCCTGTTCTTCATGCGCGTGCACTTCTCGGCCGAGCAGGCGGTGACCGTGGACAAGCTGCGCGCCAGCTTCGCGGCGATCGCCGAGGCGTACCACATGGACTGGCGGATCCACCCGTCAGACGAGCGCATGCGGGTCGTGCTCATGGTCAGCAAGTTCGGGCACTGCCTCAACGACCTGCTCTTCCGCACCAGCATCGGCGCGCTGCCGGTCGAGATCGCCGCCGTGGTCTCCAACCACACCGACTTCCAGGAACTTGTGGGTTCCTACGGCGTTCCCTTCCACCATGTGCCGGTCACCAGGGACACCAAGGCCGAGGCCGAGGCGCGGCTGCTGGAGATCGTGCGCAAGGAGGGCGTCGAACTCGTCGTGCTCGCGCGCTACATGCAGGTGATCTCCGACAACCTGTGCCGTGAGCTGTCCGGTCAGATCATCAACATCCACCACTCCTTCCTGCCGAGCTTCAAGGGCGCCAAGCCCTACCACCAGGCGCACGCCCGCGGTGTGAAGCTCATCGGCGCCACCGCGCACTATGTGACGGCCGACCTCGACGAGGGGCCGATCATCGAGCAGGAGGTCGAGCGGGTCGGCCACGAGGTCACGCCGGAACAGCTCGTCGCCATCGGGCGCGATGTGGAGTGCCAGGCGCTGGCCCGCGCGGTGAAGTGGCACAGCGAGCACCGGGTGCTGCTCAACGGCCACCGCACGGTCGTCTTCGCCTGAGCGGAAGCTCTCTGCTTGAGTCTTCTGTCTCAGCTCTTCGCTTGAGCTCTCTGTCCGACCGGGCTCTTCGGCCGGCCCTCGTCAGGGCAGAGGCGTCCGTCTCAGAGGCGGGACAGGGACGCCGTGGCGAAGAGCACGTCACGGATGACGTCGCGGTCGCCGATCTGGCCGACCGCGATCCGCTCCGGCTCGATGTGACCCGCCGCCAACTGGCAGAACTCGACGCAGTCCATCGCCACATGGGCGACCATCTCCTCCGGCGACGCGACGGCGCCGGGCGAGTCCAGCGGCAGATACCACTGGCCGCCGCCCTTGCCCTCGACTTCGAGCAGCAGCGAACGGCCCGGCGTACCGGCCGTCACCAGATGCGTCGGCGAGGTGGTCAGACCGGCCCTGCGCCGGTCCGCCAGCGCCTCGGGCAGCAGCCGCGCGGCGAGGTCGATGATGCGGTTGAGATTGCGCGGCGCCGGGGGATCGTACGGATAGTCCACGGCCTCGGCGATGTCCGACGCGTGGATCCAGCACTCGAAGGCCCGGTCCAGGAAGGCGTCTTCCAGCGGCAGCGCGAACGAGCCGTAGTCGACATCGAGCCCGCCCGCGCCGCCGCCCGCGAAGGAGACCGTACGCACCAGGCTGTGGCTCTGCTCGCGCCACAGGGAGCGCACGGTCGCTCCGGGCAGCATGCTGTGCGTCGCCCAGTGCGCGGCGGTGCGCTCGACCGGGGTGAGCGGGAAGTCGCCCATAGTGCGGGCGTTGCGCAGCCGGGCGCGGGAGGCGATGCCCATTCCGATGCCCAGGCCCAGGCCGCCGAGCCCGGAACGCGGCGGGTCCGCCGACGGGTCGCCGCCGTCCGGCGGCAGCCCGAGCGACCTGGCGATCAGGCTGTCCACGGCGGTGAGATGACCGATGACCTGCGCGACCGTGAACTCCGTCGACCGCTGCTCGCCGTCGTGCCACTTCAGCTCGACCGGTGCCTTCCAGTAGCCGTCGCCGAGGTCGCGCAGCAGCGCGTCCAGCCGGGCGGCCTCCGCGTCGAACGGTCCGGCCCACTCGGGCACCGGGATACGCGCCGGCCGACGGCCGAGGCAGCCTTCCAACACCCGTGCCCGCAGCAGCGGATCGAGGTCGAGCGAATCCTCCTGGTGCAGCAGACCCACCGCGTCCCGCAGTCGCAGCGCCTCATCCGCACAGGTGGCGCAGTCCGTCAGATGCACTTCGACCGCCAGCGCCTCGTCCTGCGAGCACACCGACAACGCCCACGCGCCGAGCAGCGACTTGAGGGTGCGGTGGTCGTAGTGCGGCAGTTGGGGCATCGGCTGGTGCGACTCCGCGGGCGGCTGCCGGTGCGCGGTCTCCCGCGTCTCGGGCTGCTCGCGCTGGTACGGGACGCGCGGCTCGCCGTCGTCCCCGCCGTGCGGGCCGTCGCCGTTGTGGAACGCGGGACCGCTCATCGTCGCCCTCGCTGTCCCCGGGGATCCAGCGGGTGGTCGTCGCCCTGCTCGCCCGGTTCCATGGCCGTGGACAGCAGTTGCAGCCCGAGCCGGAGCCGACGGCGCGCCTCGTCCTCGCTCACCCCGAGCCCGGCCGCCGCGGTGCGGTAGTCGACCCTTTCCCGGTAGGCCAGTTCGAGGGCGGCGCGCAGCGGCGCGGGCATCGAGGTGACGATGAAGTCGGCGCGGGCCGCCGTGTTGGCCTCGCGTACCCGGGCTTCCACCTCGTCCGGCGTGGAACGGCCCCGGTTCGACTGCTGTCGCAGCCGGTGCACGGCCTGCCGCTGGGTGAGTGTCGCGATCCACGACCGCAGCGAGCCGTGCTTCGGGTCGTAGGCGTCCGGATTTTCCCAGATGTAGCCGAACACCTCGCGGGTGATGAGGTCGGCCGCGTCGTCGTCGTCCATCACGCGATAGGCCAGGCCGTGCACAAGTGAGGCGTACCGGTCGTACAGCTCGCCGAGTGCGGCTTCCTCACCGCGCGCCAGCCGCTGCTGCATCTTGCGGTCCCAGCGCGGTGGTGCGGGTGTCGCCATCTGCCGCCCCCTTGCCTCGTCGCCTGCCCTGTCGCCCCTTGCCCGGCCACCGACCGTAGCCGAGTGTGTTCAGCGTGCCCGAATGCGCTCAGGTCGAATGTAACGGGCACCTCCTGCGACGTGCGTCGCTTTGCACCAACCTGCTGCTGACTGTGATCGATTTTGGCGGTCTGTTATCCGGGTGTGACCGGAACATTGCAGAGTTACGACGGAGAACGGGCATAGGGTCATGGTGATGATGTTCCTGAAGTCGACGGCGAGGCGAGGTGGGAACCGGTGCTGGTGACCCAGGCCGAGCGAGACGGCTGGGTGGTGGTGACGGTCGCGGGTGAGATGGACCTGATCTCGTCTCCCGCGGTCCGGCAGAAGGTTCACGACGCGGTTGCCGCAGGGCGGCGCCGGGTGGTACTCGACCTCGTTGACGTGCGCTTCTGCGATTCCAGCGGAGTCGGTGTCCTGATCGGTGCCCGGCGGCTGATGCGGTCCTGCGCGGGTCGCCTGCGCATCGTGCTGCCCGAGGACGTTCCCACGGTGACGGCGCCCACCGAGGGCTACGGCGGCGGCGCGCACGTCAACCGGGTGCTGGCCGCCCTCGGCGTACGACGGCTCTTCGAGGTCTATCCGGATCTGGAAGCCGCGACGGACGACACCGCCAGGCCCCTCTCGGCCTGAACCGGCCTCTGCCGGCGGCCCCTTTCGGCCAATCTCGCTCGACTTCGCTCGCCTTCACCATTCCTCTCCTTTCCCCTTTCCTTCCCGTCCGTCATCACTCGTGCGGGGACTCCCGCACCGCGTACGCGCCCAATGACGGCTCCAGTCGCGTGAACGCCTCCCGCGCAATCCGTCCCAGCGCGTCGAACAACTCCCTTTCGGTCGTGCCCTGTCGCACCCGGCGCTGCGCCTCACCGAACAACAGCCTCAGCACCGTGCTGAGTTGGGCGGCGGCATGCCGCGGCTCGAAGGCATCCGGCTCGTCGCCCACGGCCTCGGCGAGCGTGACGGACAGTGCCTGCTCCTGGTGGTCGTACATCTCGCGGAGGCGGGCGCGCAGCACCGGACTCTCGTCGATCAGCCGCGTGAATCCGGGCTGGGTCCAGCCGAGCAGCGCGTCGTGCCGCTCGACCGCTTCGAGGTAGTCCCGGCGCACCGCGTCCAGTGCGGACTCGCCGACGGGGCGGGCGGCGAAGGCGCGGGCGGGGCCGGTGATCACCTCTTCGTGCATGTCGAAGAACAGGTCCTCCTTCCGCGGGAAGTAGTTCGTGACGGTCATCTTCGAGACCCCGGCCGCCTCGGCGACGTCGGCGATCGTCGTCCCCTCGAAGCCCCGCTCGACGAAAAGGGCGGTGGCGGCGTGGGTGATGGTCTGCCGGGTCTGTTGCTTCTTGAACTCGCGGAGCTGGGCCATGGTTCCCACTTTAGTAGGTCGGACCTAAAAAAAGTCTTGACGGGCTGAGTGGGTCCGTCCTAACTTTAGGTCCAATACAAGAAATTGAGGAAGAGGAGACCGTGATGACACTCCGACTGATGGCCGTCCACGCCCACCCCGACGACGAGTCCAGCAAGGGCGCCGCCACGCTCGCGCACTACGCGGCCCATGGGGTCGATGTCCTGGTCGTGACCTGCACGGGCGGGGAGCGCGGTGACGTGCTCAACCCGCTGCTGGACACACCGGAGGTCAGGGCCCGGCTGCCGGAGGTGCGACGACGGGAGATGGCCGCCGCGGCGGCCGTCCTCGGGGTGCGCCAACGGTTCCTCGGTTTCTCCGACTCGGGACTGCCCGGGCAGGGCGAGGCGCTGCCGGAGGGCTGCTTCGCCCGCGAGGATCCGCTGGTCGCGGCCGAGCGGCTGGTCGCGGTGGTCCGGGAGTTCCGGCCCCATGTCCTCGTCACCTACGACGAATCCGGCGGCTATCCGCATCCGGACCATGTCCAGACCCATCGCGTCGCCGCCGAGGCGTTCGACGCGGCGGGGGACTCGGCACGCTTCCCGCTGGCGGGTCCGGTCTGGCAACCGCTGAAGCTGTACTACCAAGTGGCCTTCTCGCGCGCCTGGTTCGAGACCCTGCACCACGGCATGACGGCCCGAGGGCTCTCCTCCTCGATGGGCCAGGTGCTGGACGAGTGGCCCGACTGGGCGGTCGAGCTGCACCCGACGACCCGGATCCGCTGCGAGGACCACTTCGCCACCCGCGACCGCGCCTTTCGCGCGCACGCCAGCCAGGCCGCTCCGGACAACCCCTTCTTCTCCCACCCTCGGGACCTCGAACGGGCCCTGTGGCCCACCGAGGACTACGTTCTCGCCCGCTCCTACATCCCGGCCAAGCTTCCGGAGACCGATCTCTTCGCCGGAATCAAGGAGTGACGGGCGGTGCGGGGAGGAAGGAGCGCGGGACGCGCGCCGCCGGTCGGGGCCTGGCCGGCCGGTCCGCTCAGTTCGGCCGCTCGTGAGTGTCGGCGAAGCGCTCGCGGAGCTTGAACTTGAGGACCTTGCGCAGGGTCTCGTTGCGGGGCAGGGCGTCCACGATCTCCAGTTGCTCGGGGAGTTTGTGGACGGCGAGCCCCGAGCGGCGCAGGTGGTCGGTAATGGTGGCCAGGGTGAGGGGATCGGCGCCCGGCGGCTGTTCGACCACGGCGCAGACGCGTTCACCACGGTCGGGATCCGGCAGGCCGATGACGGCGACATCGCCCACCGCCGGGTGCTGGTAGAGGAGTTCCTCGATCTCCTTGGCGGAGATGTTCTCGCCCTTGCGGATGATGACGTCCTTCAGGCGCCCGGTCAGGACGAGATGACCGGTCTCGGTGAGGCGGCCGAGGTCACCGGTGTGGAAGTAGCCCTGGGTGTCGAAGGCTTCGGCGGTCAAGGCGGGATCGGTGTAGCCGAGGCACACGGCCTCACCGCGCAGCAGCACCTCGCCGTCGTCGGCGATCCGGATCTCCATCGCGGCGGGCGGGCGGCCCTCGGTGGTGGCCCTTTGGTCGACGGTGTCACGGGGGGAGCCCATGGTGATCATCGGTGCCTCGGTCATGCCGTAACCGTGGGCGAGATCGCAGCCGAGTTCCCGGACGATCTCGTGGTAGAGCTCCGGCGGCTTGGGGGCGCCCCCTCCGGAGAGCAACCGCAGGGTGGGGATGAGTGTGCGGCCGGGCCGCTTGCGCTGCTCGGTGAGGAAGAGCGAGTAGAAGGCGGTGGAGCCGCCGGCCATGGTGACGCCGTGGGACCGGTAGGCGTCCAGAGAGGCGGGGAGGGCGAACTGTTCGAGGAGTAGGGCCGGAAAGCCGTACAGCAGCAGCATCACCAGATAGTCGGGTCCACCGATGTGAGCGAAGGGGAAGGCGATGGAACCGATGTCCTCGGCTCGCATCTCCAGTGCGTGGGCGAGACAGGAACCGCCCGCGATCAGACCGCGGTCGCAGTGCAGCACACCCTTGGGGTCCGAGGTGGTGCCCGAGGTCCAGTAGATCCAGCGGACGGTGGTCCCGTCGGACGGCGGCGGGGGCAGGGTGCCGGGATCGCCTTCGGGAAGGGAGTCGTAAGCGACCAGGACGGACGGGCGGTCGGCGAGATCGAGGCGGTCGGCCATGGCGGTGTAGTCGAAGCCGCGCCAGGTGCCGGGTACGGCGAAGAACTCGGCCCGTGTGCGGCTGAGGGCGTAACCGACCTCGCGGTCGCGGTAGATGGGGATGACCGGGATCTGCACCGCCCCGAGCCGGGCCAGGGCCAGGGAGAGGACGACGGTCTCGACGCGGGTGGGCAGTTGCCAGGCGAAGCGGCTGCCGGGCCGCACCCCGAGTCCGTACAGGCCGGCGGCCACGCGCAGCGCCCGTGCGCGCAGTTCGCCGAAGGTGACGCGGCGGTCCTCGGTGTCGAACAGCACGGGGGCGTCGGGGCTGAGGGCGGCGCGGCGGTCCAGTAGCTCCCACAGGGTCCGGGAGTCGCTGAGTGTCGCGATGGTCGGATCCATGCCGATCGCCTCCCCGCACCGTAGCTGACGAAGCGTCAGGTTTTTCAGAAGGGTAAGTCGCCGCCGCTTGTCGGTCCAGAGGTGGGTCGATACGGTAGATCTGACGATCCATCAGATCAGATGCCTCGTCAGATCGGCGATCGGAAGCGTCATCCGGATGCAGTGAGGGAGTGGCCGATGGAACTGCCCAGGATCATCAGCGTCGACGACCATGTCATCGAGCCCGCGCATCTCTTCTCGACCTGGCTGCCGGAGAAGTTCCGCGAGCGGGGACCGCAGCCGCTGACGGCGGGGATCGGCGAACTGGCCTACATCGGTGGGAAGTACCGGTTCACCACCGATCCCGAGGGTCAGCTCACCGACTGGTGGCAGTACGAGGGCGAGTTCTTCCCGTACAAGCGGATCATCGCGGCGGTGGGGTTCTCGCGGGACGAGATGACGCTCGACGGGATCACCAGGGAGCAGATGCGGCGCGGGTGCTGGGACCCGGTCGAGCGGCTGAAGGACATGGACCTCAATCACGTCGAGGCATCCCTCTGCTTCCCCACCTTCCCCCGGTTTTGCGGGCAGACGTTCGCGGAGGCGCACGACAAGGAGGTGGCCCTGGCGTGTGTGCGGGCCTACAACGACTGGATGGTGGAGGAGTGGTGCGGTGACAGCGGGGGCCGGCTGATCCCGCTGTGCCTGATCCCTTTGTGGGACGTGGAGTTGGCGGTGGCGGAGATCCGCCGCAACGCCGCGCGGGGGGTGCGGGCGGTCACCTTCAGCGAGATCCCGACGTATCTGGGGCTGCCGTCGATCCACTCCGGCTACTGGGACCCGTTCTTCGCTGCCTGCGAGGAGACCGGCACGGTGGTGAACATGCACATCGGGTCGTCGTCGCAGATGCCCGCCGCGTCACCGGACGCGCCTCCGGCGGTGCAGGCGAGTCTGAGCTTCAACAACGCGATGGCGTCGATGATGGACTTCCTGTTCTCCGGGGTGCTGGTGAAGTTCCCGCGCCTGACGCTGGCCTACAGCGAGGGCCAGATGGGGTGGGTGCCCTACGCGCTGGAGCGGGCCGACGACGTGTGGCGCGAGCACCGGGCCTGGGGCGGGGTCAAGGACCTGATACCGGAGCCGCCGTCCACGTACTACCGCAGGCAGATCTACTGCTGCTTTTTCCGCGACATGCACGGTGTCGCCTCGCTGGACACCATCGGTGAGGACAACGCGATGTTCGAGACCGACTACCCGCACGTCGACTCGACCTGGCCCCATACCAAGCAGGTAGCCGCCGACCACATGGCGGGGCTGTCGGACGAGGTCACGTACAAGCTGCTGCGCGGCAACGCCATCCGGATGCTGGGCCTCGACCTTGACCGGTGAGGCGGTTGGCGAAGCCGCCGGCGGTGCCGGGATCGCCCACGGCCTGGTGGTCGCCGTCACCGGGGCCGCGCGCGGGATCGGCAGAGAGCACGCGCTGGCCTTCGCCGCCGAGGGCGCCCGGGTCGTCGTCAACGACGTGGAGTCGGCCGCCGAGGTGGTGGCCGAGATCCGGGCGGCGGGCGGTGAGGCGGTCGCGCACGAGCGGTCGGTCGGTGAGTGGGCGGGCGCGCGGTCGCTGGTGGACGCGGCGGTGGAGCACTGGGGCCGGCTGGACGTGCTGGTCAACAACGCGGGGGTGCTGCGGGACCGAATGCTGGTCTCGATGACGGAGGAGGAGTGGGACACGGTCGTACAGGTCCATCTCAAGGGGCACTTCGCGACGCTGCGGCACGCGGCGGCGCACTGGCGGGAGCGGAGCAGGGCGGGTGAGGAAGTGAACGCGAGCGTGATCAACACGACCTCGGGCGCGGGGCTGCTCGGCAGCGTCGGCCAGGCCAACTACGCCGCCGCCAAAGCCGCGATCACCGCGCTCACCCAGGTCGCGGCGGTGGAGCTGGCGCGCTACGGCGTCACCGTCAACGCCATCGCGCCCGCCGCCAGGACGCGGATGACCGAGCAGGCGATGCCGGACCTGGTCGCCCGGCCCGCCACCGGCTTCGACGTCTACCACTCGGCCAACGTCTCCCCGCTGGTCGTCTGGCTCGCGGGACCCGAGGCACGCGAGGTCACCGGGCGGGTCTTCGAGGTCGAGGGCGGCGCCGTATCGGTCGCCGACGGCTGGCGGCACGGCCCGCGGACCGACGTGGGACGCCGTTGGCGGCCGGTCGAACTCGGTCCCGTGGTCCGCGCGTTGCTCGCCGAGGCGACCCCGCCGGAACCCGTCTACGGAACGGGGTGAGCGGACCGTGGACCTCGCATACACCGACGAGGAAGAGGAGTTCCGCGCCCGACTGCGCGCCTGGCTCGGCAAAGTGCTGCCCACCCTGCCTCCACCGCCCGACCCCCGCGACTGGCCGGGACGGCGCGCGTACGACACGGGCTGGCAGCGGCTGCTGTACGACGCCGGATACGCGGGACTGCACTGGCCCAAGGACGCCGGGGGCCGCGGCGCCACCCCCACCCAGCACCTGATCTACCTGGAGGAGACCGAGCGGGCCGGAGCGCCGTACGTGGGCGCGAATTTCGTCGGGCTGCTGCACGCCGGGCCCACCATCGCGGCAGAGGGCACCGAGCGGCAGCGCCGCCGCTGGCTGCCGCCGATCCTGCGGGGCGAGGAGGTGTGGTGCCAGGGGTTCAGCGAGCCGGACGCCGGTTCCGACCTCGCGTCCCTGCGCACCCGCGCGGTCCGCGACGGCGACGCGTACGTCGTCACCGGCTCCAAGATCTGGACCTCGCACGCCGAAGTCGCCGACTGGTGCGAGCTGTTGGTGCGCACCACCCCGCGCGCCGACGGCACGCCCAAGCACCACGGCATCAGCTGGCTGGCGATGCCGATGGACGCGCCGGGAGTACGGGTACGGCCGCTGCGGACACTCGCCGGATCGACGGAATTCGCGGAGATGTTCCTGGACGAGGTACGGGTGCCGGTCGGCAACCGATTGGGGGCGCAGGACGACGGCTGGCGGGTCACCATGGTGACGCTGTCCTTCGAGCGTGGCACCGCGTTCGTCGGCGAAGTCGTCGCCTGTCGCCGCACCCTCGGCGAGGTCGCCCGCGCGGCCCGCGCCAACGGCACATGGGACGACCCCGCCGTCCGCCGCGCGCTCGGCCGGCTCGCCGCCGAATTCTCCGTCCTGTGGCGCCTCACCCAGTGGAACGTCAGCGCCTCCCAGCACGCCCTGCGCACCGGCGGAAGCGCCGTTCCCGGCACCGGCGCCTCCGTCTTCAAGCTCCGCTACTCGCAGGCGAGGCAACTCCTCTACGACACCGCCGCCACCGTCCTCGGCCCCCTCGCCCCCGACGCCGACCACCCGTGGACGGCCGAACGCCTCAGCTCGCTGTCCTACACGATCGCCGCGGGCACCTCGCAGATCCAGCGCAACATCGTCGCCGAACGCGTCCTCGGCCTGCCCAAGGAGCCGAGAGGGTTACCGGAGAGGAGCGCACCGCCATGGACTTCCGGCTGACCGCCGACCAGCGCGCCCTGGTCGGCGCGTTGCGGGACCTGCTGGCCGCCCGCTTCGACCGGACCGCCCTGCGCGCCGCCGTGGACGCGGCCGAGGCGGAAGGCGGTACCGCCATCCCGCCACGGGACATCTGGCGAGCCCTCGGCGAGACCGGCTTCTTCGGGCTGCGCCTGCCCGAGGCGGACGGCGGCGTCGGGCTCGGGCTGCCGGAGGCCGCGCTGCTCTTCGAGGAGGCGGGCGGCGCGCTGGTGCCCGGCCCGCTGACCGCCACCCACCTCGCGGCGGGAGTGGTACCGGGGGCCGCGACCGGCGAGGCCGTGGTCACCCTGCTCGACGCGAGGGGAGCGGGCCCGCACTCCGTCGCCCACCTCGACGCGGCAGACGCCGTCCTCGTCCTCACCGACACCGGCACCGGCACCGGCACTGGCACCGATACGTCTGAGGCCGAGGCCGCAGTCACGGTCGCCGAGGCGTCCGCCGTACGGCGGCGCGCCGAGCCGCTGCGGTCGGTGGACCCGCTGACCCCGCTGCATCTGCTCACCATGGCGGACATATCGGAAATAACGGTGAGCAGGACAGTGCCCGTGCGAGCCGTCGCGTTACGGCGTGAGGCGGCCGTGCTGGAGGCCGCGCAACGGGTGGGGAGCGCGGGGCGGATGGTGCGTATGGCAGTGCAACACGCCCGGGAGCGCGAGCAGTTCGGACGACCGATCGGCTCCTTCCAGGCGGTCAAGCACCTCTGCGCCGAGATGCTGGTCCGCGCCGAGCTGGCCCGTACCGCGCTCTACGCGGCGGCCGTCACCGCCGACCCGTACGAGACCGCCGCCGCGCGCCTGCTCGCCGACGAGGCGGCGACCCGTAACGCACGCGACTGCCTGCAGGTCTTCGGCGGCATGGGCTTCACCTGGGAGGCGGATGTGCAGCTGCACATCAAGCGCTCCTGGATACCCTCCGTGTGCGGCCAGGAGCCGGCGGCTGACGAGGACATGCTCGCCGAATGGCTGCTGTGATGACGCTGCGCACACACCGTGGCCGTTCGCTGACCCTCCGATTACGGAGTGTCCGCACGGTGTTGTGTCCGATGCGTGACTTGCCACGCAGTGGAGTCGGCGAACACCTCGGGTACGCTCCATCGGGTGCGTGTTGGTTCCAGGCTGCCCAGAGGCGCCGTCCGGCTGAGTCGGACGGGCGTCACGGCTGGGCGTTCGAATCCCCGTCGGAAGTGCCGCACAGTATGCAGCACACGTACTCCGTTGCGCTGGAATATGCCCGAAGCGCTTGTTGGCGTGACTGTAGGTCAATCATGCTGTGTTGTGCCGGGGTCACGCACGGTGATCTCGGGCAGAAGCGAGGCGTTGTGTCCGCCGGTTCGGATGGTGTGAGCGGTGCAGGTGCTTCAGGTGCAGCTTGAGGTCGGTGTGGACCCCGCGGAGGTGGGGCGGGCGCGTCGCTGGGCGCGCTCCCGGCTCGTGGGTTCGGGTATAGGAGCCGACGAGCCGGTCGCGGAGACGCTGATCCTGCTCATCTCCGAGCTGGTGACGAACGCGGTGGTGCACACCGGCTGCCCCGCCGTCCTGCGGATGCTGTTCCCCTCGGCGCCCGCCTCTCCGGTGCGGGTCGAGGTGTCCGACAGCAGCGAGGCCCCGCCCGCCCCCCGGCACGCGCACCGCGACGAGACCGGCGGTCGCGGCCTGGAGCTGGTCGACGGCCTCGCCGACCGCTGGGGCTGGCAGCCGGAAGGCGCGGGCAAGCAGATCTGGTGCGAGGTCGACCGCCGTCAGGCCACGGTCCTCACCTAGGACGCGGGGGCGTCGGACCGCACGCCCCGCCGTACAGACACCGCACCGCGCGCCCGACTCGTAGGACCAGCACCAGCACCAGCACCAGCACCCCCGCCTGCTCCGTGCCATCCCAGGGACCAGGACCAGGGTCAGGGCCACCGCACCGCTCACAGCACCGCCACCGGAGCCACCGGCGCGCCCGCCCCGCCCACGAAGGGCTCCGGCGTGGCATCGAGCCAGAACGCGTAACGCCCCTCCTCGGCGCAGGCCGCCGACAGGCCCTCCAGATTCCAGTTCTGGCCCTGGAGCATGCCCATCTCGACCAGGTCGAGCCCGTGCACCGCCAGCCACAGATTCTCGACCTCCGGCGGGAAGATCTCGAAGGTCAGCGTGTCGTTGGCGACCGCCGCCACATCCCGCGCGTGGAACCACTCCGGTGTGCGGATCGACAGGCCGGGCGACGGATACGCGTACGCCTCCTTGTCGCCGCCGAGATACGCCCGCATCTGGCCGGTCCGCACCAGCACCACATCCCCGGCCCGTACCGCCGTGCCCGCCAACTCCTCCGCCGCGCAGAGGTCTTCCGGGGTCACGGCGTGGTCGCCGGGCAGCCGGTCGACGCCGAGCGCGCGCGCCACGTCCAGCAGCACGCCGCGCGACACCACGGAGGTCACCTTCTCGATGCCGCTGAAGGCGGCGCCCGCGTGCGCGGTCACCGAGTCGGCCCGGCGCCCGTTGTAGATCAGGCCCGAGTGCGAGACGTGGGGGAGGCCGTCCCAGTGCGTCCCGGCCTGAAGGCCGAGGGTCACCACGTCGTCGCTGGTCGCGATGGTGCCGGGCCCGAAGATCTCCTGGTTGAGCGCGACCATCGTGCGCAGCGGATTGACCCGGCCGGGGATCAGCCCGGTCTGTACGCCGTCCTGCCGCAGCGGCAGCGCGAGCGGCACGCGGCGGCCACCGCGTACGGTCGCGGCGGCGGCGCGCACCACCTCGTCGGTGATCAGGTTGAGGGTGCCGATCTCGTCGTCGGCGCCCCAGCGGCCCCAGTTGTTGACCCGGCGGGCGATGTCGAGGAACGCGTCGGGGAGGGCCACCGGAATCTCCAGATCGTGTGAGGGGTCGCGTACGCGGTCGTGTACGGGTCTTGTGCTGGACGGGGTCCGCACTCGTAATATCTAACGACCCGTCAAATCTAACGGTCCGTCAGAAACGATGAGAAGGGGCGGGACGTGGGCAACTTCCTGGCCGGAAAAGTCGTGGCCGTCACCGGCGCCGGGCGCGGCATCGGACGCGCGGTCGCCATCGCCTGCGCCGCGCAGGGATCGAAAGTCGTCGTCAACGACTACGGCGTCGCCATGGACGGCGCGGGCCAACCGGCAGGCGAGGTGGCCGAGTCGGTGGTGAAGGAGATCGAGGCGGCGGGCGGCGAGGCGGTCGCCGTGGCCGACGACGTGTCCACGATGGCGGCGGGCGAAAGGATCGTGTCGGCCGCGACGGACCGCTGGGGACGGCTCGACGGCGTCGTCTGCGTCGCCGGCATCCTGCGCGAACGCATGCTCTTCAACATGGCGGAGGACGAGTGGGACCCCGTCATCGCCACCCACCTCAAGGGCACCTTCACCGTCTTCAGGGCCGCCAGCGCGGTCATGCGCCGCCAGGGCCACGGCACGCTGATCGGCTTCACCAGCGGCAACCACCAGGGCAGCGTCTCGCAGGCCAACTACTCCGCCGCCAAGGGCGGCATCATCTCGCTCGTCCGCAGCGCCGCCCTCGGCCTGAACAAATACGGCGTCACCGCCAACTGCGTGGCCCCCGTGGCCCGTACCCGGATGTCGGCGGGCGTGCCCATGGAGCTGAAGGAGATCGGTGAGCCGGAGGACGTCGCCGCGCTCGTCGTCTACCTGCTCTCCGACCGCGCCGCCGACACCACCGGGCAGGTCTACACGGTCGCGGGCCCCAAGATCGCGCTGTGGGCGCAGCCCAGGGAGATACGTTCCGCCTGGTCGCAGGACGGGCCCTGGACGCCGGAACGGCTGGCCGACGTCATCCCGGCGACCATCGGCACCGACCCCATGCCCATGCTGGAACAGCTCGACGCCATGCGCAGGGCCGCCGCGGCCAAGGACCGCCCCAACGCCTAGGGAGCGCCATGGACTTCACCTTCGGACCCGAGGTCGACGCCTTCCGCGCGGAGGCCCGCCAGTGGCTCGCCGCCAACGCCCCCGCCAACGCCCTCGCCGACACTCCGGCCGCCACCGACATGCGCGCCGCGCCCGACCGCCGGGCCTGGGAACGTACCCTCGGCGCGGCGGGCTGGATCGGCCTCGGCTGGTCCGGAACGTACGGCGGCAACCGGCGCGCGACGCTCGCCCAACAGGTCGCGTGGGGCGAGGAGTACGCCCGCGCGGGCGCCCCCGTAAGGACAGGACACATCGGCGAGAAGCTGCTGGCGCCCACCCTGGAGGCGCACGGCACACCCGAGCAGTGCGAGCGCTTCCTGCCGCCGATCGCGCGCGGGGAGGAGCTGTGGTGCCAGGGGTACAGCGAGCCGGGCGCGGGCTCCGACCTGGCGGGTGTGCGGACGGCGGCCGTACGCGATCCGGCGGACGGCTCGTACCGGGTGTCGGGGCAGAAGATCTGGACGTCACTGGCGCGTGACGCCGACTGGTGCTTTCTGCTCGCGCGCACCGAGCCCGGCTCGCGCCGCCATCATGGCCTGAGCTTCCTGCTGCTGCCGATGGATCAGCCGGGGATCGACGTGCGCCCGATCCGGCAGATGTCCGGCGCGGCCGACTTCAACGAGGTGTTCTTCGACGGCGCCCGCGCCGTCGGGGTCGTCGGCGCGGAAGGCGGCGGCTGGCAGGTCGCCATGGCGCTCCTCGGCCACGAGCGCGGCGTGTCCACACTGGTCCAGCAGATCGGCTTCGGGCGGGAGTTGGCGGAGGTCACGGAGGCGGCGCGGCGCACAGGGGCCGACACCGATCCGATCATCAGGCAGCGGCTGATACGGCTGTGGGCGGAGTTGCGGACGATGCGCTGGAACGCGCTGCGCACCCTCGGCACCGCCGACCTCGCCGCGCCCAGCGCGGCCAAACTCCTCTGGTCGGCCTGGCACCAGCGGCTCGGCGAGCTGGCGATGACCGTACGCGGCCCGTCCGCCGCCACCGGTCCGCGCGACTGGACACCGGCCGCGCCGTACGAACTCGACGCCGCCCAGCACCTGTTCCTCTTCTCCCGCGCCGACACCATCTACGGCGGCTCGGACGAGGTGCAGCGCACGATCATCGCGGAGCGGGCGCTGGGGCTGCCGAGGGAGCCGAAAGGGTGAGCGCGTCCGAGGAGGAAGAGGCCATCAGGGTGAGCGCGTCTCCCCGGCACGCCCCGCACCCCCGGCACGCCCCGCACCCCCAGCACACCCCGCACACCCCGCACCCGCCGCACGGCCCTGGGCGCGAGCCGCCCTACGAGCCCGCGCACGGCCTCCTGCGCGGCCGTACGGTCCTGGTCACGGCCGCCGCGGGCAGCGGCATCGGCTTCGCGACCGCGCGGCGCTGCGCCGAGGAGGGCGCGGTCGTGGCGATCAGCGACCGGCACGAGCGGCGGCTGGCCGAGGCGGCCGCGGAGTTGGAGAAGCTGACCGGCCAGGCGCCGCTGGCCGTGCCGTGCGACGTCACCGTCGAGGACGATGTGCGGCGGCTCTTCGCGGCCGTCACCGAGCGGTTCGGCGGTCTGGACGTCTTGGTCAACAACGCGGGCCTCGGCGGCACCGCCGCGCTCGTCGACATGACGGACGCGCAGTGGTCGACCGTCCTCGACGTCACCTTGAACGGCACCTTCCGCTGCACCCGCGCCGCCCTGCGCCACATGCGGGAACGCGGCACAGGGGTGATCGTCAACAACGCGTCCGTGCTGGGCTGGCGCGCCCAGGCCGGACAGGCGCACTACGCGGCGGCCAAGGCGGGCGTGATGGCGCTGACCAGGTGCGCGGCCGTGGAGGCGGCCGAGTTCGGCGTACGGGTCAACGCGGTCGCGCCGTCGCTGGCGATGCACGCCAACCTCGCGAAGGTCACCAGTGACGAATTGCTGGCGGAACTGACCGCGCGCGAGGCGTTCGGGCGGGCCGCGCGGCCCTGGGAGGTCGCCAACGCGATCGTCTTCCTGGCCAGCGGCTACAGCTCCTATCTGACGGGCGAGGTGGTCTCCGTCTCGTCCCAACACCCTTGACACCCTTGAGGGGGCGCACATGAGCGGGCACGGCGGCACGGTAGGCAGCACTAATGGTGACGCGCACGCGGACGGCACCAAGGGGGGCGCCGCGCTGGACAGCACTTATGGTGACGTCCGGGTACGTGTGCGGGGCGTCGTCTTCGACGGCAAGCAGGCGCAGGTCGTGGACGACCTGGAGGTCCGCGCGCCGGGGCCCGGTGAGGTGCGGGTACGGATCGCGGCGGCCGGGCTGTGCCACAGCGACCTGTCGGTGATCGACGGGACGATCCCGTTCCCGGTGCCGGTCGTGCTCGGCCACGAGGGCGCGGGAGTGGTCGAGGCGGTCGGCGCGGGGGTGACCCACGTGGTGGTCGGCGACCATGTGTCGCTCTCGACGCTGGCCAACTGCGGGACGTGCCCCGAGTGCGACCGTGGCCGCCCCACGATGTGCCGTCAGGCCATCGGCCGCCCGGGAAAGCCCTTCACCCGGCAGGGGAAGCCGCTCTTCAACTTCGCCTCGAATTCCGCCTTCGCGGAGCTGACCGTGGTCAAGGCCGTCCAGGCGGTGAAAATCGCACCGGAGATCCCGCTCACCTCGGCCGCCCTGATCGGCTGCGGCGTGCTGACCGGCGTCGGCGCCGTCCTGAACCGGGCGCGCGTCGGCCTCGGTGAGAGCGTCGTCGTCATCGGCACCGGCGGCATCGGCCTCAACGTCCTCCAGGGCGCGCGGATCGCGGGCGCCTCCCGCATCGTCGCCGTCGACAACAACCCGGCCAAGGAAGCGCTGGCCCGGCGGTTCGGCGCCACGGACTTCGTCGCCGACGTCGCTTCCGTACGCGACCTGCTGCCGCACGGCGCCGACCACGTCTTCGAGTGCGTGGGCCGCACCGCCCTGATCCGGCAGGCGATCGACCTGCTCGACCGGCACGGCCAGGCGCTGCTGCTCGGAGTGCCGCCCGCCGACGCCGAGGCGTCGTTCCGCGTCTCCTCGATGTTCCTGGACAAGGCGATCCTCGGCTGCCGATACGGTTCCTCGCGCCCGCAGCGCGACATCGTCCTCTACACCGACCTCTACCGGCAGGGGCGGCTGCTGCTGGACGAACTCGTCACCGAGACCTACCCGGTGGAGGACTTCGCCAAGGCGGTGGACGACGCCGCGCACGGGCGGGTGGCGCGCGGCGTGCTCACCTTCTGAGCCCTCTCTCCCGGCCGTCAGAGTCCTACGGGCCCTCCGCGCCTTCCTGACCCTCGGGGCCTACCGTCCGGCCGCGCTGTGGAACGTGCGGCGGTACGCCGTCGGTGACACGCCGAGCGCGGCCTGGAGGTGCTGACGCATCGACGCCGACGTGCCGAAACCCGCCTGCTCGGCGATCTGGTCGACCCCGAGATCGGTGGACTCCAGCAGGTGGCGGGCGTGTTCGACGCGCTGCTGCGTCAGCCACTGTCCCGGGCTCATCCCCACCTCCTCGCGGAACCGCCGGGTGAAGGTGCGTACGCTCATCGACTCGCGCTCGGCGAGCTGCCGCAGCGTGAGCGGCGCGTGCAGCCGGTCCAGCGCCCAGGAGCGCGCCCGCTCCGTACTGGCCAACTGCGGCTCCGGCAGCGGCCTGCGGATGTACTGCGCCTGGCCGCCCTCCCGGTGCGGCGGGACGACGGTGCGGCGCGCGACCCCGTTCGCCACCGCCGTACCGAAGTCGCGGCGCACGATGTGCAGGCACAAGTCGATGCCCGCGGCGACCCCGGCCGAGGTCAGGACGTCGCCGTCGTCCACGTAGAGGACATCGGGGTCCACCTTGACCTGCGGGAAGAGCCGCTGGAAGTGGTCCGCGCTGCTCCAGTGGGTGGTCGCGGGGCGGCCGTCGAGCAGGCCCGCGGCGGCGAGCAGGAAGGAGCCGGTGCAGATCGAGACCGTACGGGTGCCGGTCCGCATCCGGCGGAAGGCGGCGGCCAGCGCGGGCGTCAGCACCCCCTCGGTGTAGACGGTCCCCAACTCGTGCGAGGCGGGCACGACCACCGTGTCCGCCTCGGCCAGCGCTTCGAGCCCGTGCTCGACGACGACGCTGAAATCGGCGTCGGTACGGACGCTGCCGGGGGCGACGCTGCACGTCACGACCTCGTACAGCTTCCTGCCGTCCTCGACGCCCTGTGCGGCGCCGAAGATCCGCAGCGGGATGCCCAGTTCGAACGGGATCACGCCGTCGAGCGCGAAGACGGCGACCTTGTGCCGGTCGGGGTGCTGGAAAACGGCCATGGCTCGATCCTTTCACATCATGGCCATCGGGCCACTCGTCCGGTGGTACCGATCTCCGGAGACTGTTCGAGTGACGCAGACATCGCACTCCGCCGGTCAGGTCCCTGACACTGTGACCGCCGCACCAGGGCCGGCCGCCACGCCTGGCGAGGCCGCCGCGCCCGGTGTCGTGCCGGGTGCCGTACCCGGTGTCATGCCCGGTGTCGGTGTCGGTGTCGCGCCTGGTGCCGTATCCGGCGTCGCTCCTGACCTCGGTCCCCGCCCCGGCGCCCGCGTACGACCGCACCGCGCCTGGGCCGTCGCCGTCGTCACCTTCGTGACCCTCGTCGGCGCCGCCGCCTTCGCCTCGCTCCCCGGACTGCTGATCGACCCGCTGCACACCGAATTCGGCTGGTCGCGCGGCATGATCGGCTTCGCGGTCTCGGTGAACCTCGCGCTGTACGGGCTCACCGCGCCCTTCGCCGCCGCGCTGATGGACCGCTTCGGCATCCGGCGCGTGGTGGCGTGCGCGCTGGTCACCATCGCGCTCGGCGCGGGACTGACCGTCTACATGACGCAGGTGTGGCAACTCGTGCTGTGCTGGGGCGTGCTCGTCGGCCTCGGCAGCGGCTCGATGGCGCTGGCCTTCGCCGCCACCGTCACCAACCGGTGGTTCGTCGCCCGCCGCGGCCTGGTCACCGGCATCCTCACCGCGGGCGGCGCGGCCGGACAACTGGTCTTCCTGCCCGTGCTGTCCTGGATCACCGAACACCACGGCTGGCGCCCGGCCGCCGCGGTGGTGGCCTGCGCCGCGCTCGCCGTCGTCCCCTTCGTCTGGTTCCTGCTGCGCGACCACCCCGCCGACGTGGGCCTCGCGGCCTACGGCGCCGCCGAGTTCACCCCCAAGCCCGCACCGGTCGCGGGCGCCGCGGGCCGGGCGCTGCGGGCCCTGCGCGACGCGGCACGTACCGGACCGTTCTGGCTGCTCGCGGGCACCTTCGCGATCTGCGGCGCGTCCACCAACGGCCTGGTCAAGACCCACTTCGTGCCCGCCGCCCACGACCACGGCATGCCCGTCACCGCCGCCGCCTCCCTGCTGGCCGTGATCGGCGTCTTCGACATCGCGGGCACGGTGGCCTCCGGCTGGTTCACCGACCGCGTATCACCGCGCCGCCTGCTCGCGATCTACTACGGCCTGCGCGGACTCTCCCTGATGTTCCTCCCCATCCTGCTCGCGGACAGCGTCCATCCGCCGATGGTGCTGTTCATCGTCTTCTACGGCCTCGACTGGGTCGCCACCGTCCCGCCGACCATCGCCCTGTGCCGCGAGCACTACGGCGAGAACAGCGCGATCGTCTTCGGCTGGGTCCTCGCCTCCCACCAGATCGGCGCCGCCCTCGTCGCCTATCTGGGAGGTGTCGCGCGTGACGCGTTCGGCTCGTACGACGTCGTCTGGTACTCCTCCGGTGCCCTGTGCGCGGTGGCCGCGCTGATGTCCCTCGTCATCCGCCGCCGACCGGTCGCCGCGGTACCGGCGTTGGCGGTTACGGGGTGAACGGGCCGAAAGGAGCGAAAGTTCCGAATCCGCCCCGGTAGAACAGCAAAGGTCCGGAAGGGTTCTCGGGGCCGGCCGGGGCGTCCGGGTTGTCGTCGCCGTCCGTCGCGCCCAGCGCGACCACCCGGCCCACCACCACGAGGTGGTCGCCCCCGGTGTGCACCGCGTGGATCGCGCAGTCGATCCACGCGGACGCGCCGCCGATCCGGGGCGACCCCGAAACGGGCGCGGGCGTCCAGTCCACGCCCGCGAACTTGTCCGAGCCACTCACCGCGAACTGCCTGCACAGCGGGGACTGCCCCGCCGTCAGTACGTTGGCGCAGAAAACGCCCGCACGGGCGATGCGCGGCCAGGTCGTTGACGTACGCCCGACCATGAACGCCACCAGCGGCGGCTCCAGCGATAGCGACACGAACGACTGGCAGGCGAAGCCGGCCGGCCCGTCGGGGCAGGCCGCCGTCACCAGTGTCACGCCGGTCGCGAAACGGCCGAGCACCCCGCGGAATTCACCCTGGTCCACCGGTGCCCGCTCGTCCGGGCCCACCGCCCGCAGCGCGGCACGCGCCCCGGCCAGTGGTGCGGCGCCCGGCAGCGCCGTGGGCGCCGCCGCCGGACCTCCGGCGCTCGGCGCCGCGGCCGTCGCCGCCCCGACCGACCTCAGATACCGCACGGCGGTCTCCGCCATTCCCGCGTGTCCCATCACCCCTCCATTGAATCTGACGGACCGTCAGATAGGAAGGGTGAGGTGAGGCCGAGGTGAGGTCGGGGTGAGGTCGGGGTGAGGTCGGGGCGCTGTCGATCGGCGGGAACCGGGTTTCTCGGCGGGGGCGTGCTCGTCGGCCGGTGGCCGGTGGCCGGTGGCGGGTGGCAAGTGGCGGACGTCGGGAATCGGGTCACCGGCCCCGGAAGTGCGGCTGCCGCCGTTCGGTGAAGCTGCGGACGCCCTCCAGCGCGTCGGCGGTGGTCATGACGATCTCCTGCGCCGCCGCCTCGGCGGCGAACGCGGTGGCGCGGTCGGTGTCGAGGGAGGCGTTGACGAGCTGTTTGGCCAGCGCCGTCGCCCGCGTGGGCCCGGCGGCCAGGCGGTCCGCCCAGGCGCGCGCGGTCTTGTCCAACTCGGCGGCCGGTACGACGCGGTTCACCAGGCCGAGGCGTTCCGCCTCGGCGGCGGGCAGCGCGTCGCCGAAGAAGAGCAGTTCCTTCGCGCGCTGCGGGCCGATCAGCCGCGGCAGCAGATACGCGCCCCCGCCGTCGGGGGCCAGGCCGCGCCGGACGAACACCTCGATGAACGTGGCCCGTTCCGAGGCGAGGACGAGGTCGCAGGCGAGGGCGAGGTGGGCGCCGATCCCGGCGGCGGTGCCGTTGACCGCCGCGACGACCGGCTTCTCGCAGTCGAGCACGGCCGCGATCAGCCGCTGCGCGCCGCGCCTGATCGTCCGCGCCACATCGCCCGGCACCCGCTCGGCCGGTGCGCTCGCGCCTCCGCTCAGATCCGCGCCCGCGCAGAACGCCCGGCCGGTCGCGGTCAGTACGACGGCCCGCACGTCCGGTTCCGCCGAGGCCGCTTCGAGCAGGCCGATCAGGCGTTCGCGCTGGTCCCAGGTCAGGGCGTTCATGGCGTGCGGGCGGTCGAGCGTGATCCACGAGACCCCGTTGTCAGTGGCGTGACGTACAACTGACTCAGCGGAATCGTCCGGTGACTCAGCGGAGTCGGCGGCGGTGTTGTCGGAGTCGGTGGAGGGGGAGTCGGCCATGGGAATCCTCGGTCGGAGCGAGAAGAGCGGGCACGGGGTATGCGGGCACGGGGCACGCGGGCACGGGGCACGCGGGCACGGGGTGTTCGAGTGCTGGGCATGGGGGCGCGCGGCGTCCGGGAGCGGGCCGTGTCGGCGTGCGCCCTTCCGGCGCGGACCGTTCCGGCACGGAGCGGTGAGGGGTGAATCGTCGGCGTACGGGTCGGCGCGGTCAGTAGCAGACGGCCAGTGCGTCGAGCGCGACCGCGCCCTGCCCGCGCGGCAGCACCATCAGCGGGTTGATGTCGAGTTCGGCGAGCGAGTCGCCCAGTTCCATGGCCATTCGCTGCACGCGCATGACCACGTCGACGAGCGCGTCGGTGTCGGCGGGCGGCGCCCCCCTGACCCCGTCGAGGATCCTGCGGCCCCGCAGGTCGTCCAGCATGCCGCGCGCGGTGTCCGGCCCGAAGGGCGGTACGCGTACGGCGGTGTCGGCGAGGACCTCGACCAGGATTCCGCCGAGTCCCACGGTGACGGTCGGGCCGAAGAGCGGGTCGGGCGAGACGCCGACCACCATCTCCACGCCGCGCTCGACGAGTTGGCAGACCAGGATGCCGTCCAGATCGATGTCGGCGGCGCGGGCCGTGTCGGTGAGTTCGCGGTAGGCGTCCCTGACCTGGCTGGCCGAGGTGAGGCCGAGCCTGACCAGGCCCAGCTCCGTCTTGTGCCCGAGCTGCGCCGCGGAAGCCTTCATCACCACCGGGTAGCCGACCAGGCCCGCGGCCCGGACGGCGCCCGCCGCGCTGGTCACCAACTGCTCGCGCGGCACCCGGATCCCGTACGCCCGCAGCAGTTGCTTGGCCGCGTGCTCGCTGAGCTGGTGGCCCGCGCGCAGCAGGCCGCGCGCCTTGCGCGCCGAGGACGACGGTGTGCGCGGCGCTTCGTCGAAGGGCGAGCGGTAGGCGGCGGTGAAACGGTGGTGGTCGAGGTAGGACTTCACGGCGGTGACGCAGTTGCCGAAGGTGCGGAAGGTCGCCAGCCGGGAGGAGCCGAGCAGGGTGGTGCGGTAGGCGTCCTCGGTGCCGACCGGGGAGCCCCAGACCACGCAGATCAGCTTGTCCGTCTCCTCGGCCGCGTCCGCCAGGTCGCGGGCCAGCTTGTCGCTCATCGGCGGGAAGGGGCCGGTGATGGGACAGATCAGTACGCCGACGGCCGGATCGGCCAGGATCGCGTCGATGATCTTCCGGCCGCGCCAGTCGCCCACCGGGTGGCCGCCGTTGTCGACGGGGTTGGCGACGTTCAGGTAGTCCGGGATCCACTGGTGGAGTTCGGTGCGCTTGGCCTCCGACAGCGCGGGCAGCCGCAGCCCGGCCGAAGTGGCCAGGTCGGCGAAGTGCGCGCCGGTGCCGCCGGATATGGAGTAGACGACGACCCCGTCCGCGGCGGGCGGCCGGGCGCGGGCCAGCAGGGCCGCGGTGTCCTGGAGTTCGTCGAGCCCGTCGACGCGGATCACGCCGAACTGCCGCAGGGCGGCGTCGATCACGGAATCGGTCCCGGTGAGCTTGCCGGTGTGCGAGGCGGCGGTCCTGGCCCCGGCGTCGGTGCGGCCCACCTTGACCATCACCACCGGCACCTTGCGCCGGGCGGCGCGGTCGGCGGCGAGGCAGAACGACCTGCCGTCCTTGAGCCCTTCCACATACGCCGCGATGGCGCCGACCTCGGGCTGCCCGGCGAAGTAGGAGATGAAGTCGGCGGTCTCCAGGTCCGCTTCGTTGCCGGTGGGCGCCCAGTGGCTGAGCCGGATGCCGAGTTGCTGGAGGGAGTGCAGGGGGCGGCCCTGGTGGCCGGACTGGGTGATCAGCGCGATGGCGGGTCCCGTGAGGTCCTCGCGGAACTCCTCGAAGGCGTTGAGGTTGGTGTTCGGCCCGAGCAGCCGCAGGCCGGAGCGGGCGACGACCTCGGCCAGCCGGGTCTGGGCCGCCGCGCCCTCGGCGCCGGTCTCGGCGAAGCCGGAGGCGAAGGCCACGGCGAAGGAGACCTTCGCCTCGCCCAGTTGCTCGATCACCGGCAGCGGGTCGGCGACCAGCAGCACCGCCAGGTCCACGTCCTCCGGGAGATCGGCCACCGAGGCGTGGCAGGGCAGGCCGAAGACGGTCTCCCGGCCGGGGTTGACCGGCAGCAACTGGGCGCCGACCCGCTGCGACCAGGTCAGGAGCTGTCGCGTGATGCCGGTGTTGGGCCGCCCCTCGGTGTCGGACGCGCCGACCACCGCCACCGTCCGTGGCCGGAAGAACCTGTCGAGGTCGGGTACGGGGGCGTGCAGCGGACGGCCGCCGACATCGGTGTCCGACCCGCCGCGCGCGACGGGCCCCGGGCCGGGACTGCGGGTGCTGAACGTGGATCCGAGCATCGGTCTCGCCCCCTCCTGCTGCTGGGTCTACAGAACTGACGCATAGTCAGATTACTGAACTGACGACCTGTCAGGAACAGTCGGGTCACGGAAAAGAAATGTGCGGCCCTGTGCGGGGTGCGGACGCGCGGCGTCCGGTTCGCTCGCGGGGACGCGGGGTTCCGGCGTCCCGAGCGGGTCGGCGGCCTGCCTATGGAGAGAGGGGGATGTGGGAGCGGGCGTGCGGCAGCGCGCGCACGCCCGGGTGCCGCGGCGGTACGTACGAAGCGGGCGCGTACGGGTCAGCGGGTGTGGGACACCTTCCGGGCGATCCGGCGGGCGTCGATGGCCATTTCGCGGAACATGCCGCTGATGGGGTTGGTGAAGCCGGTGAAGTACAGACCGGGGGCGCCCTTGGGCGAGCGGGCGCCGTGCGCGACCGGGCGCCCGCGCCCGTCGAGTACGCCGAGGTGGCCGACGAGCGGTTCGAGGCCGCGCCGGTACCCGGTGGCGGCGATGACGACCTCGGGGCTGATCTGCGAGCCGTCGGCCAGGTGCACCTTGTCCCCGTCGAAGCGCTCGACGGCGGCGACGGGTTCGACCCGCCGGGCGCGTACGGCCTCGATCAGGCCCACGTCCTGCACGGGGATGGAGCCGTCGAGCACGCGCGCGTACAGGCCGGTCTCCGGGCGGGGCAGGCCGTACGCCGACAGGTCGGGCACGCTGGCCCGCTCGATGTACGGGGCGACGCGGTCGACGACGCGGGTCGGCAGCCGTCGGCACAGGATGCCGCTGGCCTGCGCGGGCCAGCCCGCCGTGGACCGGCGCATGATGTGCGGCGGGGTGCGGACGGCGAGCCGTACCCGGGCGGCGCCGCCTTCGACGAGGTCGACGGCGATCTCGGCGCCGCTGTTGCCGACGCCGACGACGAGCACGTCGCGCCCGGCGTAGGGGGCGGCGTTGCGGTAGGCGGCGGAGTGCAGGAGTTCGCCGGGGAAGGTGTCGCGGCCCTCCCAGTCCGGTATGTGCGGCGCGTGGTTGTGGCCGGTGGCGACGACGACCACGGGGGAGGTGAGCACCCGGCCGCCGTTGGCGGGCAGCTCCCAGCCCGCGCCCGACGCCGCGCGGTCGACGCGCTCCACCGCTATGCCGGTGGTGATGTCCAGGTCGTGGTGCTCGGCGTACTGCTCCAGGTAGCGCACCACGTCGTCGCGGGCGACCCAACGGCCGTACGCGCGCGGGATCTGCAGACCGGGGAGCGCGGACAGCCGGCGCGTGGTGTGCAGGCGCAGCCGGTCGTAGTGGGCGCGCCAGGAGGCGCCGAGGTGCTCCGAGCGCTCCAGTACCAGGGGGCGCACCCCTCGCGCTCTGAGCGCGGCAGCGGCGGCCAGGCCGCCGGGTCCCGCGCCGATGACGATGGCGTCCGGCTCGGCGGTCGCGCTGCTCGCGGGTGTGCCCGAACCGGCGTTGCTGGGGTGGGACATGGAGAACTCCCGGGGCCTGAAAGTCGTACGAGAAACGAGTTGCGGCGGTACCGGAAGGTAACTGCTCGCGCGCGTGTGAGCGTAGCCCGGAACGGATCGGTCGGCGAGGTTCGGTCCGGCCTCTTGCGCATACCGCCCGCCGTCCGCTGAACTGACGTACCGTCAGATTTGGAGGAGGTCCGGCATGCGCGCGATCTGGCTCAGCGGCCCGGAATGGCTGGCCGTACTGCGCATAGGGCTGGGGCTGTGGTGGCTGGAGAGTTGGCGGCACAAGGACAAGAAGGCGTGGTTCGCGCGCGGTACGGGCATCGCCTGGGCCGCCGACGTGGCCGAGCGGCACCGCTGGCCCTTCGTGCGCACCGGCTTCGCGGCGGTCGTCGCCCCGCGGCCTCGCCTGATGGCGTACGTCGTCGTCTACGCCGAACTCGCCCTCGGGCTCGGGCTGATCACCGGCCTGCTCACCCCCGTCGCCCTCGTCGGCGGCCTGCTGCTGAACCTGCTCTACCTCGTCCTGGTGATCCACGACTGGGCCGAGCAGGGACAGAACGCGATGATGGCGCTGATCTCGGTCGTGGCGTTCTTCGCCGTGAGCTGGCAGACATGGTCGCTGGACGACGCCTTCGGGCTGTTCCGGTGAGCGGCGCGGCGCGGTTCGACCTGCCGCGGACCGACGCCTTCACCCGGACCTATTGGGACGCGGCGGCCGAGGGGCGGCTGCTCATCCGGCGCTGCCGGGCCGACGGATGCGGCGCCGCGCACCACTACCCGCGCGAATTCTGCCCGCACTGCTGGAGCGAGGACGTGGTCTGGGAGACCGCCTCCGGCCTCGCCACCCTCTACACCTGGTCGGTCGTCCACCTCAACGACCTGCCGCCGTTCCGCGACCGGCTCCCCTACGCGGCGGCCGTCGTCGATCTCGCCGAAGGGCCGCGCATGATGACGGAAGTCATCGACTGCGCGGCGCAGAGATTACGGATCGGCATGCCGCTGAGGGTGGATTTCCGCCGTGGCGCGGACGCGGGAACCCCGCCCGAGGACGAGCCCGCGATCCCCGTCTTCCGCCCGGCCTGAGCCCCTGCCGCCCGCGTGAGGCGGACGTCAGCGCTTGGCCGTCACCATGTGCGGCGTATGCGACCGGGCCCGTACCGCCTTCCGGTACAGTGCCTGGATCGCGTCGTCGAAGAACGGGCTGTACGAGATCCGGTCGGACAGCCCGCCCTCGTCCTCGCCGCCGATCAGACCGATGACGCTGCCGCTCTGGGTGCGGGTGTTGTAGTCGAGCAGCCACGGGCTGCCGGAGGTGCCGGCGAAGTAACCCGCGCACACCAGCTGCAATTGGCGCAGCCCTTCGAGCCGCGAGGTGGTCGTCGTGCAGGTGATCGCCTCGTCGGACGGGTCGTCGGAGGTGCGCGGGTAGCCGATGACGGTGACGCGGTTGTGGAAGCCCGGTGTACGGATCAGGCGGTTGCCGCCCGTCACCTCCTCGATCCGCCGCCCGTCCGCGTCCGGCGCGACCCGGGCGAAGGCGAAGTCGTAGGCGGATTCGGCGTCGTCCGCGGGTGCCCAGCGCGCGTCGGTGAAGACCTGCGAGACGGCCCAGATCCCGTACGGCTGCCGGGCCGCACCCGCGCGGAACTGCGGTACGAAGCCGATGTTCGCGCCCGGCCGGCAGTGCGCGGCGGTCAGGATCAGGTCGCGGCCGGGGCTGTGCACGACGCTCGCGGTGCAGAAGTGCGCGGTCATGTCGCCGTCGACCGAGAAGAGCATGCCGACGGTCGGGACGCCCCCGAAGTGCGTCGCGGTCTCGGAGCGGGTGAACGGTCCCGGCACGGTGCCCGGTTCCGCTGCCGGGCCGAGCTGCCGGACCGACGACGGCATGGAGTCGGCCATCCGCTCGGGGGTCCAGAAGCGCGCGGCGGCCCTGTTCGTCCAGTGCGGCGCCGTACGCGGGCGTCCGGCACCAGGCAGCAGCACCGACACCAGGACCAGCGCGGCGGTGCACACGGCGGGCAGCAGGAGACGTCGCAGCACGCGGGAAGGGTATCGGGCGCACCCGGCCGCGTACGGCCGGGACACCGGCGCTGACCGGTGCGGATTGCCCGGCCTCAGCCCCGGCCGAGCACCATCGTGCCGGAGGAGCAGAACCAGCCGCCCGTCCCCGAGGCGACGGCCAGCTCCGGCAGCCGCCCGCCTGGCTTGCGCACTTGCCGCTCACCCGCATCGCCGCGCAACTGCCGTACGGCCTCGACCAGCAGGAAAAGACCGCGCATACCGGGGTGGCAGGCGGACAGGCCGCCGCCGTCGGTGTTCACCGGCAGCGCGCCGTCCACCGTCAGCCGCCCGTCCGCCACAAAGGCGCCGCCCTCGCCCTTGGCGCAGAACCCCAGATCCTCCAGCGTTACCAGCGTCATATAGGTGAAGGCGTCGTAGATCTCCGCCAGGTCGATCTCCGCGGGCGTCACCCCCGCGCGCTCGAAGGCCAGCCGTCCCGAGGCCGCGGCGGGGGAGACGGTGAAGTCCGGCCACTGGGCCATCGATGTGTGCGACACCGACGTGCCGCTGCCCAGCACCCATACCGGCGGCTTGGCGCAATCCGTCACATATTCCTCGGCCGCCAGCAATACGGCGCCGCCGCCGTCGGAGCGCAGGCAGCAGTGCAGCTTGGTGAACGGGTCCGCGATCATCGGCCCCGACAGCACCTCGTCCACGGTGATGGGCGCGCGGTACATGGCGTCGGGATTGCGGGCCGCGTTCGACCGCGCCTGGACGGCGACTTCGGCGAGCTGCTCCAAGGTGGTGCCGTACTCGTGCATATGGCGCCGCGCGGCCATCGCGTACTTGGAGATCAGCGTGTGGCCGTAGGGGACCTCGAACTGGAGCGGGCCGCCCGCGCCGAAGGACAGATTGGCGGTACGGCGGCCCGCCTTGAGATCGGCGCGGGCGGTGGAGCCGTAGACGAGCAGCACGGCGTTGGCGTGGCCCGCGGCTATGGCGTCCGCCGCGTGCGCGGCCATCACCTCCCACGTCGAGCCGCCCACGGCCGTGGAGTCCACCCAGGTCGGCCGCAGCCCCAGATACTCGGCCACCTCGACCGGCGCCAGCGTGCCGAGCCCGGCGGAGGCCAGGCCGTCCACCACGGCCCGGTCGAGACCGGAGTCGGCGAGCGCGCGCCTGGCCGCCTGCGCGTGCAGCGCGTACGCGGTGGCGTCGTCCACCCGTCCGCAGTCCGACAGGGCGACACCGACGACCGCCACAGCACGTTGTCCACGGGGGCGTTGAGCCATGAATCTGACGGTACATCAGATTCGGGTGGCGGCGATACGGTGCCGGTACGGGTTCAGCGCCGCCTGTCCGACCGCTTGCTCAGCAGTGCGAGCGCGCTCAGCGCCTGTGTGATCGAGACCAGCGACAGCAGGATGTACAGCGCCCTGCGCAGCCCGTCCGGATGCGCCCAGAACTGCGCGCTGATCCACACCACCAGCAAGATCGCCCACGTCCACGCGTATGCCCTGAGCTGGGTCGTCGAGGAGTCGGGGCCGGGGGAGAGGAAGCGGCGGAGGGCGCTGCGCCGCGGCGCCCCCGGAGGCTGGCTGCTGCTGGTCATGCGGGACATGATGCCCCGCCGGGGCGTGTGCGTCGGTGCGCGGGGTCCGGGGTGGGTCGGTTTCACGGTCCCAGGCGGGCGCTCTTGTGGGGCCGCGCACGGGTGGCGGCCGTGGGGTGCCGCGGGTTGGCGTATCCGCCCGGGCGCTGGTGTGGCGCCCGCCACCAGGTGCGGCCTTGGTGCCGGCTCGCGTATCGGCGGTGCACGGGCCTGGGCATCGTGGCGGGGGGCACCTAAAATGACGGCCCGTCAGATCGCAGTCGCGGCAGGGAGGAGCGGCCGATGGACGCCGCGTTCACCGACGAGCAGGCCGAAATCCGGCGCACATTGCGGGACCTGCTGCACAAACGCTGTGGTCCCGACGATGTGCGGGCCGCGGTCGCCACGGCGGCGGGGCACGACGAGGCGCTGTGGCGCCATCTCGCGCAGACGCTCGGCCTGCCGGGGCTCGCGCTGCCCGCAGCGGTCGGCGGCGTCGGCTGCGGCCCCACCGAACTGGTCCTCGCCTGCGAGGAGACCGGCCGGGCGCTGCTGCCGTCCCCGCTGCTCGGCACCTCCGTCCTGGCCGCGCCCCTGGTCGCGGCCCTCGGCAACCAGGAGCAGCGGGCTCGCCTGCTGCCGCGGATCGCCGACGGCACCCTGACCGCCGCGCTGGTCACCGCTGGCCCGTCGGCCACAGCTCTGGCCCTCACCGGGCCCAATGACGGCGACTGGGCGGGTGGCGGCCGGGCGGGCGGCGTCCAGGCTCGCGCGGCGGCCGACGGGCCGCCAGGACGGCACCTGCTCTACGGGCAGGCGGACCGCGCGCTCGGCGCGCACAGCGCGGACCTGCTGATCGTGGCGGCCCACACCGGCGGATACGCGGCCACCCGTACCCGGCTCTTCCTCGTCGAATCCACCGCACCGGGGCTCGTACGCACCCGCCTGACCGCGCTCGACGAGACCCGGCCCCTGGCCCGCGTCGAGCTGCGCGACACTCCCGCTGAAGCGCTCGGCGGCGCCCCCGCCGCCGCCCTGGCCGACGCCGGCCGCCTCGCCGCCGCCGCGCTGGCCGCGGAAGCCGTGGGCGCCGCCGATCACGCGCTCACCTCGACGGTGGAGTACGTGAAGGTCAGGGAGCAGTTCGGGCGCCCGATCGGCTCCTTCCAGGCGGTCAAGCACCGGCTCGCCGACCTGTACGTACAGCTTCAGGCGGCGCGGTCCGCCGCCTATTACGCCGCCTGGGCGGCCGGGGCCTCCTCCGGGGCGGACGACACCGAGGCGAGCGCCGAATTCGAGCTGGCCGCGCCCGTAGCCCTCGCCCAGGCGCTGGAAACGCTGCGCATGGTGGCGGGCGCGGCGATCCAGTTGCACGGCGGCCTCGGCTTCACCTGGGAGCACCACGCGCATCTGTACTTCAAGCGGGCCACCGCCGACGAACTGCTCTTCGGACCGGTCGACGCCCTGCGCGCGCACGCCGCGGACCGGGCGGGGCTCTTCGCGCCCTCGGTGGTCAGGAGCGCGGCGTGAGCGGCGCGGCCGACGCCGACGTGAAGGGCGCCGTCAGCGGGCGCGGTGTGGTCAGCAGGACCGGCGTTCTGGGCAGGTCCGTGCAGAAGGTGTCGGCCACCCGGGCCTTCGCCAAGATCGCGCCGCATGTCGTGCCGGTCATGGACAGCGCGGTCCACCGGCTGACCGGCGGAAGGTTCCTGGTCAGCGCGAGCCTGCTGCCCGGCGTCGTCCTCACCGCGACCGGCGCCCGCAGCGGACTGCCGCGGCGTACGCCGCTGGCGTGCATGCCGGAGGACGGCGGCACCCTCGTTCTCGTGGGCAGCAACTTCGGCCGTCCGGGGCATCCGGCCTGGTCGGCCAATCTGCTGGCGCATCCCGACGCCGTGGTCAGCGGCCGGGGCCGCGACCTCCAGGTCACTGCGAACCTGCTGACCGGCGACGACCGCGCCGCCGCGTGGAAGGCGCTGGTCGCCTTCTGGCCGCCCTACGCGGTCTACGCCTCCCGCGTGACGCGCGAGATCCGGGTGTTCCGGCTGACGCCGCGCGAGTGAGGCGGGGGTGAAGGGTCACCCACACGAAGACGCGGATAGGTGGCGTCACCCACACGAAGACGCGGGCAGAAGTCGCGCGCACGGGAGCGTGAACACGGAGGCGTGCGCGCGGGAGCGTGTACACGAAGCCGGGAATCCGTGCCGTCACCCACACGAAGACGCGGGCGCCGCGTACCTCCCCCGAGGACTGTGCGGCGCCCGCGTCAGGGCGTGACTTTCTGGCAGGACGGCGAAACGTCAACGCGCAAAGCGGTGCGTGCCGCGTCCGCTACTTGGCGGGCTTCTTTCCGGTCACACCGAGGTGGACCAGCAGCGCGAGATTCGGCTTCAGCTCGGCCTGCTTGACGCCCCAGCTCGTGAAGCCCTTCTGGTGAGCGGCGACAGCGGCCAGCATGGCGACCAGCGATCCGGCGACGGCCGCCGGGCTGACCTCCTTGTCGACCTTGCCCTTGCTCTGAAGGTCCTTGATGGAGTCGGTCAGGGAATTGGTGACGGCGTTGAGGATCTTCATGCGGATCTTGTAGAACCGCTTGTCCCCTTCCGCTGCTCCGAGGTCGACGACGCGCAAAATGGCGTCGTGCTTCCGCCAGAAGGAGAGGAAACCGTCGACGAGTTCCTCGGCCGCCTGGGCGCCTGATTTGCCGACCCAGGAGCGGCCCGCGACCAATTCGGTCAGGCCCGCCCCCTCCTTGGCCATCTCGTCGGCGAGTTCGAGAACGGCGCCCTCGACGTCGGGGAAGTACTGGTAGAACGTTGCGGGGGAGGTGCCCGCCATCCGGGCGACGTCGATGACCTTGACGTCCCGGTACGGCGACGTGCTGAGCATCTCGCCCAGGCAGTCGAGCAGCTTCTGCCGCGTCGCCTGCCCGCGGCGACCGGCAACACGGCCGTCGACGGTGCGAACTTGTCCTGTCATGCCGTCAGTTTACCGACGGGTGATCAGCGCGCGATTCGGCCGCCTGCAAATGGGGAGGCAGCTCACCGCCACCATGAACATGCAGCTCAGCACCGGTTACATAGCGTGCTGACGAGGAGGCCAGAAAGAGGACGGGACCGGCGATGTCGGCCGGTTCCGCGAATCTCCCCAGCGGTATGGCGGCGGCCACCGCGCGCTGTACGGCGGGGTCGCCCTCCCCGTAGTGCGCCGCCGAGCGGTCCGTCAGCACCAGGCCCACGACCAGGCAGTTCACCCGGATCGCGGGGCCCCACTCGGCGGCCAGCGAGCGGGTGAGAGAGGCCAGGCCCGCTTTGGCGGCGCCATATGCGGCGGTTCCCGGCGAGGGGCGGCTGCCGCTGACGCTGCCGATGTTGACGATGGAGCCGCCGTCCGGCTGGCGGGCCATCAGGGCGTACGCGGCCTGTGCGCAGTACAGCGGCGCCAGCAGATTCAGCTCGACGACCGCCCGCGAGAAGCGCGGCGAGGCGGTGGCGGCGTCGGCGGCGGGGGAGCCGCCCGCGTTGTTCACCAGCAGGTCGAGCCGCCCGTACGCCTCGGCGACGTGCGCGAAGAGCGCCCGCACCGCCTCGGGGTCGCGGACGTCCGCGGGCCGGAAGGCGACACCGGGCGGCAGGTCCGCGGGCGGTGTGCGCCCGCACACCAGCACCCGAGCGCCGGCCGCCGCCAGCGCCTCGGCGATGCCCCGGCCGATGCCGCGCGTGCCGCCGGTCACGACCGCCACTCGCCCTTCCAGGTCATCCGTCACGTGGGCTATCGTGCCAGAGGAACTGACGATCCGTCAGATCTGTGCCGGACATCGGTCGGGATCCGGATCCGTACATCCGTAAAAGGCCAACGAGCGGGCGGAGGACGGCGCATGGCGATACAGGTGGCACGCCCCGGGACCGGCGTCGCGGAAGTGGTGATCGACGCGCCGCCGGTCAACGCGATCGACGTGAAGGGCTGGTTCGCACTCGCCGACGCGCTCACCGCGCAGGGCGCGGACCCCGAGGTGCGGGCGGTGGTCCTGCGCGCGGAGGGCCGCGGATTCTGCGCGGGGGTCGACCTCAAGGAGATGCAGAGCACCGCCGGATTCGACGCGCTGCTCGGCGCCAACGCCGGATGCGCCGCCGCCTTCTCCGCCGTCTACGACTGTCCGGTCCCCGTGATCGCCGCCGTGCACGGCTTCTGCCTCGGGGGCGGCATCGGTCTGGCCGGGAACGCCGATCTGGTCATCGCCTCCCATGACGCGTACTTCGGCCTGCCCGAGGTCGACAGGGGCGCGCTCGGCGCCGCCACTCACCTGGCCAGGCTCGTACCGCAGCAGCGCATGCGGCACATGGTCTACACGTCGCAGAACGCCACGGCCGCCGAGCTGCACGGTTACGGCACGGTCCTCGCGCTCACCCCCAGGGATCGTCTGCGCGACGCAGCCATCGAGATCGCCACCGCGGTCGCCGCCAAGGACCCGCAGGTGGTCAGGGCCGCGAAACAGTCGCTCAACGGCATCGACCCGGTCGACGTCAAGCGCTCCTACCGCTACGAGCAGGGCTTCACCTTCGAACTCAACCTGGCGGGCGTCGGCGACCGGCTGCGCGACGCCTTCACCGAGGGAGGCGCCGGATGACGGACAAGCGCATGACCGCCGACGAGGCGATAGCGCACCTCGCCGACGGCATGACCGTCGGCATCGGCGGCTGGGGCTCGCGCCGCAAACCGATGGCCCTGGTGCGGGCGATCCTCCGCTCCCCGCTCACCGACCTCACCCTGGTCTCCTACGGCGGCCCCGACGTCGGCCTGCTGTGCGCGGCGGGCAAGGTCCGCAAGGTCGTCTACGGCTTCGTCACCCTCGATTCCGTCCCCCTGGAGCCGCATTTCCGCGCCGCCCGCGAGAACGGCACCGTCAAGGCGCTCGAAATGGACGAGGGCATGTTCCTGGCCGGGCTGCGCGCCGCCGCCCTCCGGCTGCCCTTCATGCCGGTACGCGCCGGGCTCGGCGCCGACGTGCTGCGGTACGCGCCCGAGCTGCGGGTGCTCCCCGACCCCTACGGCACCGGGGACGAGGTGGTCGCCGTACCGCCGCTGCGGCTGGACGCCGCCCTGGTGCACGCCAACCTCGCCGACCCCGCGGGCAGCGCCGCACTCACCGGGCCCGACCAGTTCTTCGACGACCTGTTCTGCCAGGCCGCGGACGCCGCCTATGTGTCGGCCGAACGCGTCGTGCCCACCGCGGACCTGCTCAAGGAGGCGGGGTGCGTGCACGCCCTCGTCCTGCACCGCTACCTCACCCACGGCGTGATCGAGGCACCGCGCGGCGCGCACTTCACCGAGTGCCCGCCCGAATACGGCCGCGACGAGCCGTTCCAGCGCGCCTACGCGACCGCCGCGGCCGACCCGGCGGCCTGGGCCGCCTTCACCGAACGCTTCCTCAGCCATATGGATGAATCGTCTTATCAACAGGCTGTGGATAACTTCCGCGAGGAGGCGGCCCGATGACCGCGCCCCCGAACGGCCCGACCGCGCCCCCGAACGACTCGACCGCCCCCGCCACCAGGGCCGAGATCTGCGTCACCGCCTGCGCCGACGCCTGGCGCGGCGACGGCGAGATCCTGGCCAGCCCCATGGGCGTCGTGCCCACCCTCGGCGCCCGCCTCGCCCGCGCCACCTTCGCCCCCGACCTGGTGCTCAGCGACGGGCTGGCCTATCTGCTGGCCGGCGACATCCCCCTCGGGGCGGCACCCGACGCGCTCAGTGTCGAGGGCTGGCTGCCCTACCGCGCGGTCCTCGACCTGGCCGCGCGCGGGCGGCGTCACGTCATGATGGGCCCCAGCCAGATCGACGCGTACGGCAACGCCAACATCTCCTGCATCGGCCCCTGGGCCCGCCCCACCCGGCAGCTCCTCGGCGCGCGCGGCGCCCCCGGCAACACCGTCAACCACACCACCAGCTACTGGGTGCCCCGGCACGCCCCGCGCGCCTTCGTCGAGCGCGTCGACGTCGTCTGCGGCATCGGCTACGACCGCGCCGCCGCCGTCGGCCGCGCCGCGCGCTTCCACGGTCTGCGCACGGTCGTCACCAATCTGTGCGTCCTGGACTTCGGCGGACCCGGCCACCACATGCGGCTCGCCTCGCTGCACCCCGGCGTCACCCTGGAGCAGGTCGTAGCGGCGACCGGCTTCCGCCTCACCGTCCCGGCCCGCGTCCCCACCACCCGACAGCCCACCGACGCCGAACTGCGCGTCCTGCGCGACGTCCTCGACCCGCGCTCCGCCCGCGACCGCGAGGTCCCCGCATGACCGCCGACGGTCCGCTGAGCACCCGCCTCACCGACCTCACCGGCATCCGCCACCCCATCGTGCAGACCGGTATGGGATACGTCGCCCGCCCCCGCCTCGTCGCCGCCGCGGTCAACGCCGGGGCCCTCGGCGTACTGGCCGCCGCCACCTTGTCGTACGACGAACTGACCGCGGCCGTCGCCGAGGTCAAGGCGGCGGCCCCCGGACGGCCCTTCGGGGTCAACCTCAGGGCCGACGCGCCGGACGCGGCACGGCGGATCGCGCTGATGGGCCGCGAGGGCGTACGGGTGGCGTCCTTCGCCCAGGCGCCGACCAGGGAGCTGATCCGCGCCGCACACGACGAGGGGATGGTCGCGGTGCCGTCGGTCGGGGCGCGGCGGCACGCGGAGAAGGTCGCCGAGTGGGGCGCGGACGCGGTGATCGTGCAGGGCGGCGAGGGCGGCGGGCACACCGGCCGGGTGCCGACCACGCTGCTGCTGCCGCAGGTGGTGGACGCGCTGCGGGGCAGCGGGGTGGCCGTGGTCGGCGCGGGCGGCTTCTTCGACGGGCGCGGCCTCGTCGCGGCCCTCGCCTACGGCGCCGACGGCATCGCGATGGGCACCCGCTTCCTGCTGACCTCCGACGCGCCCGTGCCGCGCGCCGTCCAGGACCGCTACCTGGCCGCCGACGTCACCGGCACCCTCGTCACCACCGAGGTCGACGGGGTGCCGCACCGCGTCCTCGCCACCGACTTCGTCCGCTCGCTGGAACGCGGCGGCCCCCTCGTCCGGCTCCCGCGCGCGCTGCGCAACGCCGTCCGCTTCTCCCGGCTGTCCGGGACGCCGCTGCGCGCGATGCTCTGGGAGGGACGGGCGATGCGCGGCGCCCGCGAGCTGAGCTGGCCGCAGGTCCTGATGGCCGCGAACACCCCGGTGCTGCTCCGCGCCGCGATGGTCGAAGGGCGCGCTGACCTGGGCGTCATGGCCTCGGGGCAGGTGGCGGGAGTGATCGCCGACCTGCCCTCGTGCGCGGAGCTGGTGGACCGGATCATGGCCGAAACCGAGGAAGTCCTGGGCCGTCTCAAGAATTGACCATATGTTCGAATTCTCTCTCGTGCGGGCGGGAAGATCACTGGTTACGGTGGCATTCCAGACATTCGCGAGAGGAACCAGCTCATGTCCGCATTCGGTGAAGGCGCTCCCTGTTGGGCCGACGTCTCGCTTCCCGACCTCGCGGCCGGGCGGCGTTTCTACGGCGAGCTGTTCGGCTGGACGTTCGAGGACCAGGGCGAGCAGTTCGGGCACTACACGCTGGCCAAGCTCGACGGGAAGAACGCGGCGGCCCTGATGGGCAAGATGGACGAGTCGATGCCCACGGCCTGGGGCATACACCTGGCCACCGCGGACGCCGCGAAGACCGCGGCCAAGATCACCGAGGCGGGCGGGCACGTCGTCTTCGGCCCCGACGAGATCGGCGACACCGGTGTGCTGGTCGGCGCCGTCGACCCGGGCGGCTCCTTCTTCGGCGCCTTCCAGCTCCGCGGCCACCCCGGCTTCGACGTGGTCAACGTGCCCGGTGCCTACTGCTGGACCGAGAACCACACGCGGGACGCGGCGGCGGTCGACGCCTTCTACGAGACGGTGTTCGGCTACGACGGCGTGCAGGTCGGTGACGGCGTCCACTTCGACTACAAGGTGTGGTCCCGCCCCGGCGACCCCGAGGGCCAGCTCGCCGGCCGGATGAACAGCGCGTCCGGCGGCGGGGACGAGCCGCCCGCCTTCCAGGTCTACTTCGTGGTCGCGGACTGCGACGCCGCCGCCGACACCGTGGGCCGGCTCGGCGGACGGGTCGTCATGGGACCGGAGGACTCGCCGTTCGGACGGATGGCCGTCGTCGCCGACGACCAGGGCGCGAGGTTCGCGATCATCGACGTGACGCGGAGGAGCGGTTCGATACCCGGCGCGTGAGCCGGATCAGAGCCGTTCGATGACGGTGACGTTGGCCTGGCCGCCGCCCTCGCACATGGTCTGGAGGCCGTAGCGGCCACCGGTGCGCTCCAGGTGGTGCAGCAGGGTGGTCATCAGCCGGGCGCCGGTCGCGCCCAGCGGGTGGCCGAGGGCGATGGCGCCGCCGCACGGGTTGACCACGTCGGGGTCGGCGCCGGTCTCCTTCAGCCAGGCCAGCACCACGGACGCGAACGCCTCGTTGATCTCCACCGCGTCGAAGTCGCCGATGGACATGCCCGTCCTGGCCAGGGCGTGTTCGGTCGCGGGGATCGGCCCGGTCAGCATGCGGATCGGGTCGGAGCCGCGGGCGGACAGATGGTGGATCCGCGCGCGGGGGGTCAGGCCGTGGTCGCGCACCGCCTGTTCGCTCGCGACGAGCAGCGCGGCGGCGCCGTCGGAGATCTGTGAAGACAGGGCCGCGGTGAGCCGGCCACCGGGCACGATCGACGGCAGGGCGGCCATCCGCTCCGCCGAGGTGTCGCGGCGGGGGCCCTCGTCGGTGGCGAGTTCGGGGAGGGCGGCCGTTTCGCGGGCGAACCAGCCGCTGTCGAGCGCGTGCAGGGCGCGACGGTGGCTCTCCAGGGCGAAGCGCTCCATGTCCTCGCGGCTGATGTCCCAGTCGCGGGCGATGAGCTCGGCCCCGCCGAACTGGCTGACGGGCTGGTCGCCGTAGCGGGCGCGCCAGCCGGTGGACCCGGAGAACGGATCGGTGAAGCCGTACTCGCGGCCCACCACCATGGCCGCGCCGATCGGTATCCGGGACATGCTCTGGACGCCGCCCGCCACGACCAGGTCGCTGGTGCCGGACAGCACGGCCTGCGCCGCGAAGTGCACGGCCTGCTGGGAGGAGCCGCACTGCCGGTCGACGGTCACGCCCGGTACGTGCTCGGGCAGTCCGGCCGCCAGCCAGCAGGTGCGGGCGATGTCACCGGCCTGGCCGCCGATGGCGTCCACGCAGCCGAAGACGACGTCCTCGACGGCGCCGGGGTCGAAGCCGCCGCGTTCGACCAGGGCGGCCAGCACATGGGCGCCGAGGTCGGCGGGGTGGACGGGGGCGAGCGCGCCGTTCTTGCGGCCGACGGGGGTGCGTACCGCTTCGACGATGTAGGCCTCGGGCATCGGGGGCTCCGTTCTCGCAGGGCTGGGAGGTGACGAGAGGTGACGTGAGGGTGATGAGAGAGGTGAGGCGATGTGAGGTGACGTGCCTTGAGGTGAGGGCGCGGTGGCGTGCGATGAGGTGCGTCCTGGCCGTACCGGGATCTGACGATCCGTCAGATAGTCGGTTATCCTAGCGCGGTGACGGACCTTTCCTTCAGTGCTCAACAGGACGCGTTCCGGCGGGAGATACGGGACTGGCTCGCCCGTCGGGTGCCGCGTGAGCCGCTGCCGTCGATGGACACGGCGGACGGTTTCCGCGCGCACCAGGAGTGGGAGCGGACGCTGTACGAGGCCGGGTGGGCGGTCGTCGGATGGCCGGAGGAGTACGGGGGAAGGGGCCTCGGCCTGGACGAGTGGCTGATCTTCGAGGAGGAGTACTGGCGGGCGGGCGCGCCGGGGCGCGTCGGGCAGAACGGCATCTTCCTGTTCGCGCCCACCGTCTTCGCCTTCGGTACGGAGGAGCAGCGGGCGCGGGTGCTGCCGCCGATGGCCAGCGGGGAGGAGGTGTGGGCGCAGGGCTGGTCGGAGCCGGAGGCGGGTTCCGACCTGGCGAATCTGCGGGCGCGGGCGGTACGGGACGAGGCGCGCGGCGGGTGGCGGCTGAGCGGGCAGAAGACGTGGAGTTCGCGGGCGGCCTACGCGCACCGGCTCTTCGGCCTCTTCCGGAGCGACCCCGACTCGCGGCGGCACCACGGCCTGACGTACTTCATGGTCGACCTGGCGGCGCCGGGCGTGACGGTACGGCCGATCCGGCAGCTCGACGGGGAGGCCGGATTCGCGGAGGTGTTCCTGGACGACGTGTTCGTGGCCGACCGGGACGTCCTGGGGGAGGCGGGGGAGGGGTGGCGGATCGCGATGTCCACCACCGGGAGCGAGCGGGGGCTGAGTCTGCGGAGCCCCGGACGGTTCCTGGCGGCGGCCGACCGGTTGCTCGACCTGTGCCGTCTGCGCCCGGAACAGACGGCGCCGCACCGGGACGCGGTGGCGGACGTGTGGATGCGGGCGGAGGCGTACCGGCTGTACACCTACCGGACGGTGACGCGGATGCGGGAGGGCAAGGAGAGCGGGCCGGAGTCCTCGCTGAACAAGGTCTTCTGGTCGGAACTGGACCTCGACCTGCACGACATCGCGCTGCGCGTGCTCGGCGCGGAGGCGGAGCGGTGCGGGCCGTGGCTGGACGGCTACCTCTTCGCGCTCGCCGGACCCATCTACGCGGGCACCAACGAGATCCAGCGCAATGTGATCGCCGAGCGGCTGCTCGGCCTCCCCCGGGAGCCCCGCCGATGAGACTCGCGCCCACGCCCGACGAACAGCTCTTCGCCCGCACCGCCCGCGAGTTGCTGGCGGCGCGCTGCACACCGGCCGACGTGCGCGCCGGGTTCTCGCGGGACCGCTGGCGGGCGCTCGCCGGGATCGGGGCGACCGGGCTGCTGGTCCCGGAGGAGTACGGCGGCCTCGGTCTCGGTTCCGGTCCCGGTGCCGACGGCTACGGTCCCGGCGGCCACGGTTCCGGCAGGCAGCACCTCGGAGGGCGGCGCCTCGACGAGCCGCCCCCGGGCGCGCAGGCGCTCGTTGCGCTCACCGAGGAGGCGGGCCGCGCGTGCCTGCCCGAGCCGTTGCTGGAGGCGGCGGTCGCGGCGGAACTGCTCGGGGGGCTGCCGGAAGGGGCGGATCTGCTGCGCGGGCTGGCGGAGGGCGCGGTGACCGTCGCCGTGTCCCTTCCAGCCCGGGTTCCGGCGCCGGGACCCGTACCCGCGTCCGCATCCGTACGCACGTCCGTACCCACGTCCGCATCCGTATCCGTATCCGAACCAGCAGGTCAGCCCGTTGTCGCGCACGCCGCCCACGCCGATCACGTGCTGCTGGTCACGGAAGACGGTGGGCTGCGGGAGGCGGGGGCCGGGCCGCGTACGCCCGTTGCCGGGGTCGACCCGAATCGGGGGCTGGCGCGTGTGGCGGAAGGTGGCGGGCGGGTGCTCGCGCGGGAGTGGGGGGAGGCGGCCGGGAAGGCGGCGCGGCTTGGGGCGATCGGGGCGGCGGCCGATCTGGTGGGCGCGGCGGCGGCGATGCTGGAGCGGACGGTGGAGTACGCCAAGGGCCGCGTGCAGTTCGGGTCGCCGATCGGCGAGCGGCAGGCGGTGAAGCACCGGCTGGCGGACGTCCTGCTGGCCGTGGAATTCGCGCGGCCGGTGGTGGCGCGGGCGGCGTACGCGTACGACCACGGGCTGCCCAGTGCGGCGCGGGACGCGGCCATGGCGAAGGTCTTCGCGAACGAGGCGGCGGGGAAAGCGGCGCGCGGGTGCCTCCAGGTGCACGGTGCGATCGGTTATACCGACGAGTACGACCTCTCGCTCTGGCTGCGCCGGGTGTGGGCGCTCTCCGCCGCGTGGGGCGATTCCACCCGGCATCGCGCCGCCGTGGCGGCCGACCTCTTCGCGCCGGGCGGCCCGTCCCCGTCCTGCCCGCCGCGCTGAACCCCACCGCCCCGGGATCGAGCCGCGACCGACCCAGGACCGTCCTGGCACCAAGCCGCGACCGACCCGCGCGGCCCCCCCCGTCCACCGGCGCCTGCCCCGACTCGCCCGCCCCGTAAGGCACTTGGACGCCGCCGGTGCGCCACGTGCGTCCCATGCCTCCCTCCCGGACGCCTCGTTCGGCGCGCCGCGCGCCGGAGACGGTGCGAATGGCGGATGATAACGAGTTCGCTCTCCGGGCGTGTCGCGGCGGCCCCGGGTTCGCAACCGGCGCCCATCCCAGGAAGAATCAGGCCCGTACCCTGGCGCTTGGGCCGGTCGAACGGGGTACGGAGCGCGCAGAGCGGGCAAAGCAGTACAGGCGGGCGCAAGCGCTCGATCACGACAGCACGGCACGAGCACGGCGACAACGGCAGAGCGACCACAGCACCACAGCGCAACAGCACCACAGCACCACAGCACCACAGCACCAAACAGCACCACAGCACGACGGCAGAGCGACAACGGAACGACGGTACGGCGCGCAGCACGGGGTAAGGCCGCGACAGCGCGGGCAACGCGGGCACGGGGAGGTGGCAGGGCAGTGGTGGAGCAGCTTACGCAGCACGACCCGAGACGGATCGGCCCTTTCGAGGTGCTGGCGCGGCTCGGCGCCGGCGGCATGGGGCTGGTCTATCTCGCCCGCTCGGCTTCCGGCCGCCGCGTGGCGATCAAAACCGTGCGCGCCGAACTGGCCGAGGACCAGCTCTTCCGGGTCCGCTTCACGCGTGAGGTGGAGGCCGCCCGCGCGGTCTCCGGCTTCTACACCGCGGCCGTTGTCGACGCCGACCCCCGCGCCGCCGTCCCGTGGCTCGCCACCGCCTACGTCCCGGCCCCGTCGCTGGAGGAGATCGTCAACGAGGCGGGCCCGATGCCCGCGCAGGCCGTACGGTGGCTGGCCGCCGGAATCGCGGAGGCGTTGCAGTCGATCCACGCCGCCGGTCTCGTGCACCGCGACATGAAGCCGTCGAACGTACTCGTCGTGGAGGACGGGCCGCGCGTCATCGACTTCGGCATCGCGTCCGGCGTCTCCAACACCCGTCTGACCATGACGAACGTGGCCGTCGGCACGCCCGCCTACATGTCGCCCGAGCAGGCCCGCGACTCCCGCAGCGTGCGCGGCGCGAGCGACATCTTCTCGCTCGGCTCCACCCTGGTGTTCGCCGCGACCGGCCACGCGCCCTTCCACGGCGCCAACCCCGTCGAGACCGTCTTCATGCTGCTGCGCGAGGGCCCCAATCTCCACGGCCTGCCGCCCGAGCTGCGCCCGCTCATCGAGTCCTGCATGCGGATGGAGGCGGACCGGCGGCCCACCCCCGCCGACCTCCAGGCGCAGCTCGCACCGCATCTGTACTCCACCGGCGGCGACGACACGGGTACGGCGTCGGCCTGGCTGCCGCCCGGCGCGGTCGCGTTGATAGAGCAGCGCCGCAGCGGTCGGCCCGCCGTCGCCGCGGGCGGCAGCCGGGGCGCGCACGCCGCGGGCCCGCAACTGCCCGGCAACGCGCCGCCGCTCCCGCCGAACTCCCCGCCCCGGCCGCAGCAGCCGCCGAACAACGCACCGGCGCACGCGGGCGCGCCCGACGGCCGCGGCAACCACCGCGCGCCCGTACCCGTATCCGGCCCCGCGGCCGGACCCGCGGCGGGCCCCGGCTCCGGTCCCACATCCGGTCCCGCCTCCGCCGTTCCCGTACAGCTCGCCGGTTCCGCGCCGATCGGTCCCGGGATGCGGGTCGCGGACGCGGCGGACCACAAGGCGGGGGCCGCGCCCGGTACGGACTGGGTACGCCGCCGCGCGGGCGCGCACCGCGCGAACGCCAACGCGGGCGCCAACGCCGGTGCCGTGGCGAACGGCGGCGCGGCCCAGGCCCCCGCTGCCGTCCCGGCGCAGCAGGGCCAGCAAGCGCAGCAGGCTCCGCAGTCACAGCAGCAGCAATCACAGCAGCAGGCCCAGCACGGCGCCCAGTCGGGCCTCCAGTCCCAGGCCGCCGCTCCCGGCGAGTGGCGGCCGTGGCGTTTCCGCATGTCGAACGACGTGTGGGGCACCCCCGTCGTCTCCGGCGGACTCCTCTACGTCACCTCCTTCGAGGTGCACGCGCTCGATGTGGCCAGCGGGCGCCGCCAGTTCAAGACCCGCGACGTCGCCTGGACGATGGCCGTCGACGGCGGCCGTATCCACGCCTCCGACGGCCCCAGCCTCTTCGCGCTCGACGCGGTCGACGGCGGCGAGCGCTGGCGTACGGCGATCGACGGCTGGGTGTACGCGCTGCGCGCTGACTCCGGCACGGTCGTGACCGCCACCCGCGGCGGCGGCATCCAGGCGTGGGACGCGGCGCGCGGCGGACTGCGCTGGGAGCGGTCGGGCGCCCAGACCGAATTCGAGTCCCCGGACTCCGGGCCCACCGTCCTCGGCCGCGCCGTCTACTACCAGGGCGGCGGCCACCTGCACGCCGTCGACTCCCTCACCGGCGCCGAGATGTGGTCGTACCCGGTCGGCGAACCCGGCGTCGCGGGCTCCGTGCCCACCCGGCCGGTCGTCGCGGACGGCATCGTGCACCTCACCGCCGGGACGCGGGTCGTCGCGCTCGACGCCCGCAGTGGCGCCGAGCGCTGGCATTTCGACGCCCCCGCCGTCATGTTCTCGCCGCCCGCGCACGTGCCGGGGCCCGGCGTCTCGGGCGGCGGCGTGTACGTCGCCGACCACCTCGGCACCGTCTACGCCCTCGATCTCGCCGACGGGCACGCGCGCTGGCGCGTCGCCACCGAGCCGCGGCAGTCGCTGGAACCCGTCATCGTCGCCAATGGTGCGCTGCACCTCGGCGCGGGGAGCGCGCTCTACACGCTGGACGCCGTCAGTGGCGCGCCGCGGTGGCGCTTCGCGGCGCAGAACGAGATCGTCGGCTCGCCCGCCGTGGCGGCCGGGCGGGTGCACTTCGGGTCCAAGGACCACTGTCTGTACACGGTCGACGCGGCCGGGGGGCAGTTGCGGTGGCGGCTTGAGACCGGCGGGGAGATCACCGGGTCGCCGGTGACGTCGGAGGGGGTGGTGTACGCGTGCTCGAAGGACCGGTGCGTGTACGCGCTCGACGCGACGAAGGGGACCGGGGCGACGTCGCGTCGGGCGTGAGCCCGTGGGCCCTCAAACGCCGGGCGGGCTGATGCCCTCAGGCGCCGGGCGGGCTGGTGGGCGGGGGTTGCGCGCCGCTGGGCAGGTCGTCGGTGCCGGGCCGGGGCACCTCCTCGAACTGCGTCTGCCTGGTCGTGTCGTAGGCGTCGTCCACTTGTCGACGCAGTTCTGCGGGGGCACCCCGCCCCGTCTCCTCCTCCTCGTAGCGGGGTTCGTCGTACCGGCCGTACGTCGGCTCGTCGTACCGGGGCTCCTCGAAAACCGGCGTGGCGCGGCGCAGCCGGTGGCGGCCGGGGAGGACGGCGGCGGCGAGGAGGAGCAGGAGGCCGGAGGCGAAGGCGGTGGCGACGCCGTAGTCGAGGCCGTTGCCGCCGGCGGTGAGGGAGCCGGAGGCTTGGCCTTGGCGGACCATCCAGAGGATGGTGATGCCGAGGACGAGGAGGGCGGCGAGGGCGAGGGTGAGGCGGGAGCGGAGGAGGACGCCCAGGAGGGTGAGGAGGGCGGCGAAGGCCATGGGGAGGAAGAGGGAGCCGAGGAGGGCCGCCTTGTCAGGCGTCACGCCGACCCCGGTGAAGAGGTCGTCGACCCGGATGCCGGAGCCGTGGCGGCCGCCGTACCAGGCACGGAAGGGGCTCCAGACGGCGCCCGCCGCTCCGATGAGGGCGAGAAGCGACCCGACGACGGTGCGGAACATCTCGTGGTCGCCTCGCTTCGCTCGCTCAGCCCCCTCGGGGCCGACGCTACGCCGCGACCGTCGCACCCGCCACGTGAGCCGCGCTCACCTCAACCGGAAGGCGGCGGGCCCCCGGGCGCGCCCGGTGAACAGCTCCGCCTGCCGCTCCGGCGGCAGATTGCCGAGGGCGATGAGGTGCGGCGCGAGCGCGGTGGCGTGCGCGCGGGCCGCCTCCCGGGCCGACCACACGGCGCGCACGGTGCCCTGGACGGCCTCGGTCGGGTAAGAGGAGAGGACGGCGGCGGCGCGCAGGGCGGTGGCGAGGAGGTCGGGGCCGGGCACGACCTCGGAGACGAGACCGGTCTCGTAGGCCCGTCGCGCGCTCACCCGTTCGGCGGTGCCCATGAGGGACATGCGCGTGGCCTCGCCGTAGGGCATGCGCTGCGCCATGAGGACGGACTCGTAGGCGCTGACCATGCCGTAGGCGGTGTGCGGGTCGAAGAAGGTGGCGTCTTCGGCGGCGATGAGGAATTCGGCCTCGCCCAGGAGGTAGAAGGCGCCGCCGCAGGCCATGCCGTTGACGGCGGCGACGACCGGCTTCCACAGGTCGTTGGCCTTGGGGCCCGCGGTGAGCAGGGGGTCGTCGACGCAGTACGGGGACGACGGCTGCGGTACGTCGAGGCCGCGGTCGACGCCGGTGCAGAACGCCCGGTCGCCCGCGCCGGTGAGGACCACCGCCCGTACCGCGTCGTTGAAGCGCAGGTCGCGCCACACCTCGCGCAGCCCGTCCACGGTCGCGCCGTCCAGGGCGTTGTGCCGCTCGGGCCGGTCGAGGGTGACGAGCGCGACCCCGTCACCGGCCTCCGTGCGCCGGACGCTCATGGCCGCTCCAGCAGCCAGCGCGGTACGACGACGCCGTCCGTGGCGGCCGGGTCGGGGAAGGCCACCTTCACGGCGGCGCCGATCCGCAGCCGCGCCGGGTCCACGGAGTCGAGGCGCGCGTCGGCGCGGGCGACGAGGTTGCCGACCAGCCGGATCCGGCCGCCCTCGGGGGTGGCCTCCTCGGCCAGTTCCACCACGATCACGTTGTACGGGGCCTGCTCGGCGTAATCGGGCAGCAGCGGGGGGTGGGCGACGACGTACGACCAGATCCGGCCGCGTCCGCTCATCCGCTCCCAGCGGGACCCGAAGGACCGGCAGTACGGGCAGCAGGGGCGCGGCGGGAAGCGGAGCCGTCCGCAGTCGGCGCACGCCTGGACGCGCAACTCGCCCTGGCGCGCGTACTCCCAGAAGGGCGCGCCGTCCTCGTCGATGACCGGCAGCAGCATCGCGGCTGTCAACTCCTCAGCAGCAGAGCGGATGTGGGGACGCACTCGCCCGCCGTGACCAGGCAGGTGGCGGCGTCGGGGACTTGGGCGGTGGAGGTGCCGCGCAGTTGCCTGACGCCCTCGGTGATGAGGTTGAAGCCGTGGACGTACGCCTCGGACAGGCCGCCGCCGCCGGTGTTGATCGGCAGCCGTCCACCAGTCTCCAGGGCGCCGCCCTCGGTGAAGGCGGCGCCCTCGCCGCGTCCGCAGAAGCCGTAGCCCTCGAGGGAGAGCGGGATCAGCGGGGTGAAGGCGTCGTATATCTGGGCGACATCGACGTCCTGCGGGCCGAAGTCGGCCTGTTTCCACAGGTGTCGGGCGGCGGTCCAGGACGGTCCGGTGAGCGGGTCGTCGGTCCAGTAGTTGACCATGCCGTGGTGCTGGGCGGGCAGGCCCTGCGCGGCGGAGTGCACGTAGACGGGCTTGCGGCGGCAGTCGCGGGCGCGTTCGGCGGAGACCACGACGCAGGCCAGGGCCCCGTCGGTCTCCATGCAGTTGTCGAACAGGCAGAGCGGTTCGCTGATCCAGCGCGCGGTCATGTACATCTCGCGGGTCAGCGGGCGCTCGTACATCAGGGCGGCCGGATTCTGGTTGGCGCGGTTGCGGCAGGCGAGCGCCACATTGAACAAGTGGTCGCGGGTGGCGCCGTATTCGTGCATGTAGCGGCGGGCGAGCATGCCGATCTCGTCGGCCGGGCGGAGCAGACCGTACGGCCGGGACCACTGCGCCGGGGTGGGGAGCTGGACGGTGGTGCTGCTCCACGGGCGCGGCCCCGAGCCGCGTTTGCGCGACCGCCAGGCGACGCCGACCGACGCCTGACCGGTGGCGACGGCCGCCGCGAGGTGCGCGACGGTCGCGCACGAACCGCCGCCGCCGTAACCGGACTTGGCGAAGAAGGTGACATCGCCCGCGCCGATCGCCTTGGCCAGCTCGACCTCGTCGGTGTCCTCCATCGTGTACGAGGCGAAGCCGTCGACCTCGCCGGGGTCGATGCCCGCGTCGTCGAGCGCGGCGAGCACCGCCCGGCACGCCAGCGTCTTCTCCGACTCCGGGAGCGACTTGGCGAACGGTGTCTGGCCTATCCCGACGATGGCCGTCGCGTCTTTCAGGGCAGCGCCGCCCATGGGCACACACCTCCGCGGGTCCCCGGATGCACTGACGAACTGCTGACAGGTCGTCAGGCTACCGTTAATCTGACGGGTAGTCAGCTACGGGAGAGGACGTCATGGATGTGGACCTGCGGGACGACGATCCGCGCGACACCTCGTACGGCGACACCTCGTACGGCGACGCCTCATCCGAGGGCGGTGCCTCCAACGACGGTTCATCCACGGCCGGTTCACCCGCCGACGACCCCCGCGCCGACCTCCGCTGGGGCACCCTGCCCCGCCTGGTGCGCGCCGCCGCCCGCGCCCACGGCGAGCACGAGGCCGTCGTGGACGGCCGCACCCGCGTCAGCTACGCCGAACTCGGCGCCCGCGTGGAAAGCGCCGCCGCCGCGGCCGTCGCCTCGGGACTGCGCCCCGGCGACCGGGTCGCGATCTGGGCGCCCAACTCGCTGAACTGGATCGTCGCCGCGCTCGGCGCGGTCAGCGCGGGCGGCGTCCTCGTCCCGCTCAACACCCGCTTCAAAGGCGCCGAAGCGGCCTGGATACTCCAACGCACCCGCGCCAGGCTGCTGTTCGTCACCGGCACCTTCCTCGGCACGTCGTACGTGGCCGCGCTGCGCCGCGCCGCGGGAGAGGGCGACGGCGAGGGACCGTTGCCCGGCCTGCCGCACCTGCGTGACGTCGTCGTCCTCGGGGACGACGCGCCGCCCACCGGATTCCTGTCCTGGCACGGCTACGTAGCGGCCGGCGCCGACGTACCCGCCGCGACCGTACGCGCCCGCGCCGACGCCGTGGTGCCCGGCGACCCCTCCGACATCATCTTCACCTCGGGCACGACCGGACACCCCAAGGGCGCCGTCATCACGCACGCCCAGACGCTGCGCGTGTACGGCGTCTGGAGCGCGCTGGCCGGACTGACCGCGGGGGACCGCTACTTGGTGGTCAACCCCTTCTTCCACACCTTCGGCTACAAGGCGGGCGCGATCGCCTGCCTGATGCGCGGCGCCGTGATCGTGCCGCAGCCCGTCTTCGACGTGGACACCGTCCTCGCCAACATCGCCGCCGAGCGGATCTCCGTACTGCCGGGCCCGCCCACCCTGCACCAGTCGCTGCTCGACCATCCGGCGCGCGCCGCCCACGACCTGTCCGCGCTGCGGCTCGTCGTCACCGGGGCCGCCGTCATCCCGCTGGAACTCGTCGAACGGCTGCGCGCCGAACTGCGGATCGCCACCGTCCTGACCGCGTACGGCCTCACCGAGGCGTCCGGCACCGTCACCATGTGCCGCAGGGGCGACCCGGCCGCGACCGTCGCCGTCACCTCGGGGCGCGCCATCCCCGACACGGAGGTACGGGTCGACGCCGCGCCCGGCGCGCCCGGTGAAGTCCTGGTCCGCGGCTACCACGTCATGTCCTGCTACTTCGAGGACCCCGAGGGCACCGCCCGCGCCGTCGACCCCGACGGCTGGCTGCACACCGGCGACATCGGCGTCCTGGACCCCGAGGGGAATCTGCGGATCACCGACCGCCTCAAGGACATGTACATCGTCGGCGGCTTCAACGCCTACCCGGCGGAGATCGAGCAACTGCTGCTGCGCCACCCCGACATCCGCGACGCCGCCGTCATCGGTGTCCCCGACCCCCGCCTCGGCGAGGTCGGCCGCGCCTACGTCGTCCGCCGCCCCGGCTCCACCCTCACCGCCGACGACCTCATCGCGTGGTCGCGCCGCGAAATGGCCAACTACAAGGTCCCGCGCGGCGTCCGCTTCGTCCCCGAACTCCCGCGCAACGCGGGCGGGAAGGTCAAGAAGAACGAGCTGCGTACGGCCGCGGACTGACCTGCGCGCGGCCCGGCCCCTGACGAGGCTTGATTTGCGAGCGGCCCCGGCCCGCGGAAGCGGACTGACCTGCGCCCGGCACCGGACCCGGACGCGGACTGACCGCGGCGCCCCCTCCGCGCCGCGGTCAGTCTTTGGTGCGCCCCCGGGTGCGTGCTGTGGAACCCCCCGCAGTCACCCGGCCCCCCCTTGGGCGGCTTTCACCGGTCCCCCTCGGCCCCCACCGAGGTTCCCCGGTCCCCCGATCCCCCGTGTTCCCCTGTTGCCCCGTGCTGTTTTCCCCTGATCAACCCCGTGAGTCCCCCTGCGGTCCCCTTGGGGTCCTCCGCGGCCCCGCCCTCCCCAGAGCGGGGTACGGAAGCTACTTGGTGGTGCCGTCCGTGTGGAAGTTGTCCGGCTTGACGACGGGCTTCTTCGGCGTGAGGAGCCCGTCCGGAGCCGTCTGCTCGGTGCCGTCGGTGTGGAAGTTGTCCGGGTCGACCGGCGGGTCCGTCTTCGGAAGCTTCGGAACTTCGGTGCTCATGGTGCTCTCCCTGTGTGCTTGGGGACGTGCTGTCGTGAAAGCCCGCCCGGTGGCGACCCCCGTACACCACCGAGCGGGCAGCTCGTGCAGTGATGGAATCGTGGCATCCACCGATAATCAACTGATAAACGGGCGCGTTGAGCGAATCGACCTGGGCTTATACCGCGACAGAGGGGGATGATTCGTCCCCCAACAGGCGCCGTACATCGGCCGCTTCGGGCGAACCGAGCGCGGTGAAGACGGCCAGGGCGTCGTGCCAGCAGGCGTGGGCACGGACCGGCTGGCCCATGCCGTCGAGCGCGCTGCCGAGTACGGTCAGGGCGTTGGCGGTGCGCCACTCGCCGCCGACCTCGCGGAGGATGACGAGCGACTGCTCGGTGTGGGCGGCGGCCTGCCGCCAACTGCCGCCCGCGAGGTGAACCTTGGAGAGCCGGAAGAGCGTCATGCCCTCCCAGAACTGCTGCCGCGCCTCCCGGAAGATGCCCAGTGCCTCGGTGAGGCAGCTCAACGCGTCGTCGAGGCGGCCCTCCGCGGTGAGCGCGATGCCCATCGCGTACAGGCCGTTGCCGAGCCGGAAGCCGGCGCCCAGCTCGCGGTAGATCGCGACGACCCGTTCGGTCGCCGCCACCGCGGCGGCGATGTCGCCCAGTTCGATCTGCGCGCGGGAGAGATTGCTGAGCGCCGCCGCCTCGCCGTGCTTGTTGCCGTCGGCGCGGAAAGCCTCAAGGGCGGTGGTGTGGTACTCCGCGCACGCCTCGAAGCGCTGGCCCTGGTGGGCGATGCTGCCGCGCAGATTGGGCGCGTAGCTCGACGTCATCGGGTCCTCGGCGGCCAGGCCGAGCACCAGGGCGCGCTTGGCCTCGGTCTCGGCCTCCTCGAACCGGCCCGACATCCGCAGGAGTTGGCCGAGCCAGATCCGCCCGCGCCCCTCCACCAGCGTGTCCCCGCAGTCGTGCGCCGTCGTCACCAGTGTCCGCGTCGCCTGCTCGTATTGCCGCGCGTAGACACCGGACTCCATCAGGTCCTGGGCGACCAGCAGCAGGTCGACGGCGCGGCGCATCGGGCCCTCGCAGCCGCCGTCCGCGGCCTGCTGGACGGCCGCCAGCAGATTCTGCGCCTCGGAGAAGAGCCATTCCAGGGCCTCGTCCGGGGCGCCGAAGGTCAGGCCGGAGTGCGCGGTGAGGGCGAGGTGGTCCAGGACGCGGTCGCCGGGGTTCTCCAACTCGTAGGCGCAGGAGGCCGAGGCGAGGTAGAAGTCCAGCACCCGCGACAGCGCCGCGCAGCGCTCCCGCGGTGTCTCGTCGCGCTCCGCGCACTCGCGGGCGTACAGGCGCAGCAGGTCGTGGAAGCGGTAACGGGCGGGCGCGGCGGACTCGATGAGGCTGATGTCGACCAGCGCCTCCAGCAACTCCTCGGCCTCGTACGGGTCCAGGTCGAGGGTGGCCGCCGCCGCGTGCAGCGAGATGTCCGGGCCGTCGGCGAGCGAGAGCAGCCGGAAGGCGCGGGCCTGCGGCGCCGACAGGTGGCCGTAGCCGAGGGCGAAGGTGGCCTTCACCGCGAGGTCCCCGGCCCGCAGTTCGTCCAGCCTGCGCCGCTGGTCGGCCAGTTTGTGGGCGAGTACGGAGACGGTCCAGGTGCGGCGGGCGGCCAGCCGGGACGCGGCGATCCGGATGGCCAGCGGCAGGAAGCCGCAGGCCGCGACGACGTCGAGGGCGGCCTGGCGTTCGCTGGTGACGCGCTCCTCGCCGACGATCCGGGTGAAGAGCTGGAGCGCCTCCTCCGGCGACATCACGTCGAGGTCGACCAGATGCGCGCCCGCCAGGTCGACCATCCGCACCCGGCTGGTGACCAGGGCGGCGCAGCCGGGGGTGCCCGGCAGCAACTGGCGGATCTGCGCGGCGTCGTAGGCGTTGTCGAGCAGCGCGAGCACGCGGCGGCCGTCGAGGGTGGAGCGGTAGAGCGCGGCGCGGTCGGCCAGCGACTCGGGGATCGCGGAGTCCGGGGTGCCGAGCGCGCGCAGGAACGAGCCGAGTACGGCCTCGGGTTCCGCCGGGCGCGGGTCGGTGCCCTGGAGGTCGACGTACAACTGCCCGTCGGGGAAGGAGTCGCGGGCCGCGTGGGCGACATGGACGGCGAGCGTGGTCTTGCCGACGCCGCCGATGCCCGCGACGGCGGAGACCGCCATCACCCCGCTGCCCTGCGACGCCTGGGCCAGTTGCTCGCTCAGTTCCCTGACCACATTGCGGCGGCCGGTGAAGTCCGCGACGGTCGCAGGCAGTTGCGCGGGCCGTACGATCTCGGCTGGTCCGGCGGCGGAACCGGCCGGGGCGGCGAGCGAGGGGTCGGCCTCCAGGATCTTCTGGTGCAGGTCCTTCAGTTCGGCCGACGGGTCGATGCCCAGCTCCTCGGCGAGCAGACGGCGGGTGTCGGCGTAGACGCCGAGCGCCTCGGCCTGCCGGCCGCTGCGGTAGAGGGCCAGCATCAGCAGGGCGCGCAGCCGCTCGCGCAGCGGGTGTTCGGCCGAGACCGCGGTGAGTTCGGAGACGGCCTCGGCGTGCGCGCCCAGCTCCAGGTCCAGTTCGAGACGGGTCTCGATCAGGCCGAGGTGCCATTCGGCGAGCCGGTTGCGCTGCGTCTCGGCGTGCGGCCCCGGAAGGCCGGCCAGTGGCTCGCCGTGCCACATCTCCAGGGCGGTGCCCAGCAGTTCGCGGGCGCGGACCGGGTCGACGGCGCGCTGCTTGTCGGCCTCGGCGGCCAGCCGCTCCACGACGGCGCAGTCCAGCGCGTCGTCGGCGACCCGCAGCGAGTAGCCGCCGGAGTCGGTGACCAGGGCCTCGGGGCCGAGCGCCTTGCGCAGCCGGAAGGCGTACGACCGCAGCGCGGCGAGCGCGGTGTTGGGCGGTGACTCTCCCCAGACGGCGTCGAGCAGTTCCGACGCGGTCGCCGTGCGCCCGCCGCGCAGCAGCAGCGCGGCCAGCAAGGCGCGCTGCTGTGGTGCGCCGGTGACGATCGGCTCGTCGTCTCGCCAGGCGCGCACCGGACCGAGGACCGCGAACCGCAGGCTGTTGCCCGGTTCCGTCCTGCTTTCCATCTCTGCCCCCTGAACGTGGACCTGCTCATTGTGTACCCGCGCCTGGAGCGGCGCACTGCTTGTGCCAGCCTCCGGCGGTGGTCGGCCGCCGGGCGCTGAATGGTGCGTGACCCGATTATTCGCGAAGCCGGGCGCCCCCGCGGCCCGTCGCCCGCACGTATATCAATCGTTCATCGCCGGACGGAACAGTTGTCCGCATGGCGCACGGGACCGAGGGTTCGGCACCGTCCGTGCCAGTTTGCCGTGTCGGGCCGCCGGGGTCACCCCGTGCAAGGACCCGAACCGGACTTGCAGCAAAAGTTGGGCTGGAATTTGAGGTTCCGTCTGTGCGTGCGCGGAGGTTGTGCTGTGTGGGACTGGTCCATGCCGGTGTGTGTCCTGCGAAAGAACAGGTAGCGGGCGTTTCATGTGTGCTGAGTGCACGAGTCATGCGGCAGGTGCCGGTGAGCCGGACGGGCCGATCGGGTCACTGCCTGTCAGGCCGAGGCAACTACCGTCGGCCGCCGGTTCCGAGCTGTTCCGGGCTCCGGTACGCGAGGTGCGCCCGGTGCGCCCGGCCGGATCCGTACGACGGATGCCGGCCCCGGCCGCGGGGCCCGCGATGAGCGGCGAGGGCCGCGAGCGGCCCGGCGGCGGGGGCGGCGGCAACGGCGGCACGCGGCGGCTCGGGGACGCCGGACGGCTGCCCGGCGAACTGCTGCGCCGCCGCGCCGAGCGCGCCCCGCAGGCCGTGCCCGCGCTGCCGTATCCGCGGACGACCGTCAGCGGCACCGCGGGGTGCAGCTTCGCCGAACTCGACCGGCGGGCCCGCGCGGTGGCCGCCCGGCTCGGCAGCCTGCTGGCTCCCGGCGCGCGCGTGCTGCTCGCCTATCCGCAGGGCCCGGACCTCGCGGGCGCCTTCTTCGGCTGCCTGTACGCGGGGATGGCCGCGGTGCCGCTGGTGCTGCCGGGACCGGGCGCCAACGACGCGGTCTCCCGCGCGGTCCGCCGCTGCGACCCCGACCTGGTGCTGACCGGCTCCGACGGCTGGTCCGCGCTGGCCGTCGACCGCACCCGTACCCAGGTGATGGAGGCGGACGGCGTCCGCGTCGCGGGCGAGCCCGTGTGGCGGCTGGCGCAGAACTGGCGGCCGGTCGGCGTCCTGCGCAGCGCGCCCGCGTACCACCGCTACTACGACGACGGCGTGGTCGGCGGGCGGCTGGAGCCCGCGATGGCGCACGCCGATCTCACCGAGGTGATGGGGGAGTTGGCGCAGGCGGTACGGCTGGGCACCGACGAGGAGAACGTCGGCTGGATCGCGGCCGTGCACGGCGTGGAGGACGCGGTGTGGCGGATTCTGCTGCCGGTGCGGGTGACCGACTGACGTCCGCCGCAGCCGGGGAGCCCCGGAGGCCCGTAGCGCCAACGATGTGACGACACGTTAGCTGACGGATCGTCAGATCGGCGCTACCGTTGTGCCCATGGAGACCTTCCCGAAGATCATCTCGGTGGATGACCACACCGTGGAGCCCGGCAACGTCTGGCGGGACCGGCTCCCGTCGAAACACCACGACACCGCGCCGCGCATCGTGCGCGCGCCCCTGAAGGAAATGACCTTCCTCGGCGGCCGGTTCGCGCCCACGATGGGCGAGCCGGGGGACGAGGGACCGCTCGCCGACTGGTGGCTGTACGAGGGCCTGCGCCGCCCGCTGACCCGGCTCGACACCGCCGTCGGCTACTCGCGCGACGAGATCAGGCTCGAAGCGATCACGTACGAGCAGATGCGGCCGGGCTCGTACTCGGTGCCCGAGCGGCTGGCCGACATGGACGTCAACCATGTGCAGTCCGCGCTCTGCTTCCCCACCTTCCCGCGCTTTTGCGGCCAGACCTTCACCGAGGCCGAGGACCACGACCTCGGGCTGCTGTGCGTGCGCGCGTACAACGACTGGATGGTCGAGGAGTGGTGCGGCCCGCAGGCGGGCGGGCGGCTGATACCGCTGACCCTGATACCGCTGTGGGACGCCGAGTTGGCCGCCGCCGAGGTACGGCGCAACGCGGCGCGCGGCGTACGCGCGGTCTGCTTCTCCGAGATCCCGCCGCACCTCGGACTGCCGTCGGTGCACACCGACTACTGGGACCCCTTCTTCCGTGCCTGCGACGAGACCGGCACCGTCATCGCCATGCACATCGGCTCCTCCAGCCGGATGCCGTCCACCTCCGCCGACGCGCCGCCCGCGGTCGGCTCCACCATCACCTTCGCCAACTGCTGCTTCTCGATGGTCGACTGGCTGATGTCCGGCGCCCTCGAACGCTTCCCGAACCTCAAGATCATGTACGCCGAGGGGCAGATCGGCTGGATCCCGTACATCCTGGAGCGCGCCGACGTCGTCTGGGAGGAGAACCGCGGCTGGGGCGGGGTCGCCGACAAGGTGCGGCGCCCGCCGTCCGAGACCTTCGCCTCGCACGTCTACGGCTGCTTCTTCGACGACGCGGTCGGCCTGCGCAATCTCGACGCGGTCGGCGTCGGCAACGTCCTCTACGAGACGGACTACCCGCACTCGGACTCCACGTGGCCCACGTCGCGCGAGGTCGGCGAGGCGCAGATGGGCCACCTCTCCCAGGACGTGGTGGAGCGGATCGTGCGCGGCAACGCCATCGACCTGCTCGGCCTGACCCCCGACGGCCTGTGGCCCGGGCCCGGTTCGAGCGGGCCGGTCCCGGGACCCGGCGCGGGGGCGTAGGCCATGGGCGTCCCGCGCGTGCTGCCGCCAGGGCGGCTCTCCTACGGCATGCAACTCCCCGTCCAGTCGCAGAGCACGATGTACGCCGAGGGCTGGGAGGCCGACGCGGGCCCGGCCGAACTCGCCGCCGTCGCCCGCGCCGCCGACCGGCACGGCTTCGCGTACGTGGCCGTCTGCGACCACATCGCGGTGCCGCGCAGGCTGGCCGCCGCGATGTCCACCACCTGGTACGACCCGGTGGCCACCCTCGGCTATCTCGCCGCCGTCACCGAACGTGTGCGGCTGCTCAGCCATGTCGCCGTCGTCGGACTGCGGCACCCGCTGGCCACCGCCAAGCAGTACGCGACGCTCGACCGGCTCTCCGGCGGGCGGCTGATCCTCGGTGTCGGGGCCGGGCACGTGGTCGAGGAATTCGACGCGGTCGGCGCGGACTTCGCCGGGCGCGGCGGCGTACTCGACGAGACCATCGACGCGCTGAAGGCGGCGCTCGGCGAGGACGAGTTCCCCGAACACCACGGCGAGCGATACGACTTCGCCGGTCTCGGGCAGCGGCCACGCCCGGTGCAGACGCCCCGGCCGCCGGTCTGGGTCGGCGGTTCGTCACCGGCCGCCGTCCGCAGGGCCGCCCTCAGGGGTGACGGCTGGCTGCCGCAGGGCGACCCGCGCGACCGGCTGCCGGGCCAGATCGACCGCGTCCGGCGGCTGCGCGCCGAGGCCGGGATCGCCGACCCGATCGAGATCGGCGCGATCACGGAACCGCTCTACGTCGGCGAGCCCGGCTGGCACGTCGGCCGGTACACCCTGCACGGCAAGCCGGACGCGCTCGCGGAGAGCCTGCGCGCCTACCGGGCCATGGGCGTCGACCAGATCCAGGTGCGCTTCCGCAGCCGGGGCGTGGCCGAACTCCTCGACCAGATGGCGGCGTTCGCCGCCGATGTGGCACCGCACCTCGACAGGTGAGTCCCGTTGCCCCCCGTTGACCCCCCGTTGTCCCACCACCCCCGGAGGCCCGGATGGGCAAGCTCGACAGCCGTACCGTCCTGATCACCGGCGCCGCGCGCGGCCAGGGCGAGCAGGAGGCCCGGCTCTTCGCCGCGGAGGGCGCGCGCGTGCTGCTCGCGGACGTGCTGGACGACCAGGGCGCGGCGCTGGCCGAGGAGATCGGCGACGCGGCCCGCTACACCCGGCTCGACGTCGGCAGCGAGGACGACTGGACGGCGGCGCTGGCGTACGCCGACGAGCAGTTCGGCGGCCTCGACGGACTGGTCAACAACGCCGGGATCCTGCGCTTCAACGCGTTGGCGGACACCCCGCTGGAGGAGTACCTCCAGGTCGTCCGGGTCAACCAGGTGGGCGCCTTCCTCGGCATGCGGGCCTGCGCGCCCGCGCTGACCGCCGCGGGCGGCGGCACGATCGTCAACACCGCTTCGTACACGGCGCTCAGCGGCATGGCGCTGCTCACCTCGTACGCGGCGACGAAGGCGGCGATCGTCGCCATGACGCGGGTGGCGGCGCTGGAGCTGGCGCCGCACGGGATCAGGGTGAACGCGATGTGCCCCGGCGCCGTGGACACCCCGATGGCCAATCCCGCGGTGCTCGACCCGGCCGCCGACCAGGAGGCGATGGCGGCGGCCACCGCCCGCTTCTACCGCAAGCTGCTGCCGCTGGGCCGGATGGGCCGGGCCGACGAGATCGCCAGGCTCGCGCTCTTCTTGACCAGTGAGGACTCCTCGTACGTCACCGGGCAGCCGTTCGTCATCGACGGCGGCTGGCTGGCGGGAGTCGCGGCGCTCTGAGTCCGCCGTCGAGCGTATCTGACGGTCCATCAGCTATTGACGCCCCACCGTGCCGGTGGAAGAGTCGGATCAGATCTGACGGAGCGTCAGAAACCGGAGGATGGTGACCCCTTGGAATTCGGGCTCTTTGTACAGGGATATGTGCCCGCCGCGCGGGCCAAGGCCGACCCCGAGGCCGAGCACCACGCGCTGATCGAGGAGACCGAGTACGTCATCCAGGCGGACCGCTCCGGCTTCAAGTACGCCTGGGCCTCCGAGCACCACTTCCTGGAGGAGTACTCGCACCTGTCGGCCAACGACGTCTTCCTCGGCTATCTCGCCCACGCCACCGAGCGCATCCACCTCGGCTCCGGCATCTTCAACCCGCTCGCGCCGGTCAACCACCCGGTGAAGGTCGCCGAGAAGGTCGCCATGCTCGACCATCTCTCCGGCGGACGCTTCGAGTTCGGCTCGGGGCGCGGCGCGGGCAGCCACGAGATCCTCGGGTTCATGCCGGGCATCACCGACATGAACCACACGAAGGAGATCTGGGAGGAGACCATCGCGGAGTTCCCCAAGATGTGGCTCCAGGACGAGTACCCCGGCTTCAGCGGCAAGCACTGGTCGCTGCCCCCGCGCAAGATCCTGCCCAAGCCGTACGGCCGCTCCCACCCGGCGATGTGGTACGCGGCCGGCTCGCCGCCCTCGTACGCGATGGCCGCCCGCAAGGGCCTGGGCGTGCTCGGCTTCAGCGTGCAGAAGGTCTCCGACATGGAGTGGGTCGTCGAGTCGTACAAGTCGGCGATCGGGCAGGCCGAGCCGGTCGGCGACTTCGTCAACGACAACGTGATGGTGACCTCGACCGCGATCTGCGCGGAGACCACCGAAAAGGCGCGGCAGATCGCCGTCGGCGGCGGCCTCAACTACCTCCAGTCGCTGCTCTTCCGCTACCACGACACCTTCCCGCGTCCCGACGGCATCCCGGTCTGGCCCGAGCTTCTGCCGGACTACACCGAGGAGTTGATCGATCTGCTCATCTCCGAGGAGCTGATGATCTGCGGCAACCCCGACGAGGTGCTGGCGCAGTGCAAGCGCTGGGAGCAGGCGGGCGCCGACCAGTTGACCTTCGGGCTGCCGATCGGCATCGGCTACGAGGACACGATGAACACGATCAAGCTGATCGGCGAGCACGTCATACCCGTCATCGACACCGACCCGGTGCACCGCACGACCCGGTTCCGGCAGGCGGCGGCGTAACGCGACCGGGCGGCACGCACCAGCGCGACGTACGAGAGGAGCACACCCGTGTTCGACCATGTGATCAAGGGCGCCACCGTGGTGGACGGCACGGGCGCGCCCTCCCGTACCGCCGACGTGGCGCTGCGCGGCGGACGGATCGCGGCCGTCGCCGAACCCGGCGGCCTCGGCGAGAGCGGGCGCTCCCAGGAGGACGCCACCGGCCTCGTCCTGACCCCCGGTTTCGTCGACCCGCACACCCACTACGACGCCCAGCTCTTCTGGGACCCCTTCGCCACGCCCTCGATGAGCCACGGCGTGACCACCGTCGCGGGCGGCAACTGCGGCTTCACGCTCGCGCCGCTCCACCCCGACCGGCCCGAAGACGCCGACTACACAAGGCGGATGATGTCCAAGGTCGAGGGCATGTCGCTGGCGGCGCTCGAAGAGGGCGTCGACTGGACGTGGTCGTCCTTCGGCGACTACCTGGACGCCCTGGAGGGGCGGATCGCCGTCAACGCCGGTTTCATGGTGGGCCACTGCGCGCTGCGCCGCCATGTGATGGGCGCCGACGCGGTCGGCGGACAGCCCACGCGGGACCAACTCGATGCCATGCTGCGGCTCTTCCACGAATCGATGGAAGCAGGCGGCTGGGGCCTTTCCACCACGCAGTCCAGTACGCACTCCGACGGCGACGGACGGCCGGTCGCGTCCCGGCACGCGCGGCCGGACGAACTTCTGGCCCTGTCACGGGCGGTGGGCGAGCACGAGGGCACCCAGATCGAGGCCATCGTGGCGGGCTGCCTCGACCAGTTCGCGGACGAGGAGATCGACCTGCTCGTGGAGATGAGCGCCGTCGCCGGGCGCCCGCTCAACTGGAACGTCCTCACCATCGACGCCGCCGTCCCCGAACGCGTCCCGCGCCAGCTCCTCGCCTCGGAGCGGGCCCGCAAGGCGGGCGGCCGGATCGTCGCCCTCACCATGCCGATCCTCACCCCCATGAACATGTCGCTCGGCACCTTCTGCGCCCTGAACCTCATCCCCGGCTGGGGCGACATCCTGGCCCTGCCCGTCCCCGAACGCATCGCGCGGCTGCGGCAGCCCGCCGTACGCGCCGAGATGCTGCGCCGCGCCGCCAGCCCCGAGGCCGGGGTCTTCCGCCGCCTCGCCGACTTCGGCCGCTACGTGATCGGCGACACGTACAGCGACGCGAATCAGGGGGTGTCGGGGCGGGTCGTCCGCGACATCGCGGCCGAACGCGGGCAGGAACCCTTCGAGACGATCGTCGAGATCTGCGCCAACGACCGCATGCGCACGGTGCTCTGGCCGATGCCCACCGACAACGACCCCGACTCCTGGGCGCTGCGCCGCCGCACCTGGGACCACGAGGACGTCATGCTCGGCGGCTCCGACGCGGGCGCCCACCTCGACCGGATGTGCGGCGCCCCGTACACCACCCGCTTCCTCGGCGACTGCCTGCGCGGACGCCAACTCCTGCCGCTGGAGCGCGCCGTCCGCATGCTCACCGCCGACCCCGCCCGCCTCTTCGGCCTGCGCGGCCGCGGCGTGATCGCCCCGGGCAACGCCGCCGACCTCGTCCTCTTCGACCCCGAACGCATCGACGCGGGCCCCGCCACCCTCCTGCACGACCTCCCCGGCGACAGCCCCCGCCTCGACTCCCGCGCCACCGGCATCCTCAGCGTCCGCGTCAACGGCGTCGAGACGATCCGCGACGACACCGTCACCGGCGCCGTCCCCGGCACCGTCCTGAGATCCGGCCGCGACACGGCAACCGTCCGAACCATCCCCTGACCGGCGGAGGGCCGCGCGGCCGGTGCCGTGCTGGGCGCTGCCGTGCTGGGCGTCGCGCTCACCCCGCTGGAGGCGGACGATGAGGTACGGCTGCCGGTCCGCGTCGGTCGTCCCGTCGGTCTTCGCATCGGTCTTCGCATCCGTCATCGCGTCGGACTCCGGTCCTGGGCCCCGGGGCCGGCGGGACTGACAGACTGGCGCGTACGCGCGGCATTCGCGGCACCCCTGGCTCCAGCCCTCCTGCCCCCGTGCGCCGAGATCGGAGCGAAGTGATGAAGGCGGCCCGTTTCAGCCGGTTCGGGGGACCCGAGGTCCTGGAGATCGTGGACCTTCCCGATCCGCACCCGGGCCCCGGCCGGATCCGTATCGCGGTACGCGCGGCGGGACTCAACGCGAGCGACTGGAAGAAGCGGAAGGGCCTCATGGACGAGGAGCTTCCGCAGACCCTGGGGTACGAGGCGGCGGGCGTCGTCGACGAGGTCGGCGAAGGGGTGACCGATGTGGCCGTCGGCGACCGCGTGTTCGGCCTCTGCGCCGAGGGCGCCGCGCAGGCCGAGCTGGCGGTGCTCTCCTTCTACGCGCCGATCCCGGCGTCGCTCGACTTCGCCGGGGCCGCCGCGCTGCCGTCCGCCGTCGAGACGGCGGCGCGCGGCCTGGACCAGCTCGGCGTCCGCGGCGGCACGGTCCTGATCAACGGCGCCTCCGGGAGCGTCGGCGCCGCCGCCGTGCAGCTCGCCGTGGCGCGCGGCGCCCGCGTCATCGGCACCGCGAGCCCGGCCAACCACGACTTCCTCCGCTCGCTCGGCGCCGAACCCGTCTCGTACGGCGACGGTCTCTCCGACCGCGTCCGCGCGCTCGCCCCCGACGGCGTGGACACCGCCCTCGACGTCGCCGGGAGCGGCGCCCTCCCCGAACTCATCGCCCTCGCGGGCGGCCCCGGCCACGTCGTCACCCTCGCGGACTTCCTCGGCGCCCGCGAGCACGGCGTCACCTTCAGCCGCGGTGACAGCGGCCGGGCCCTCTACGTCCTCACCGAGATCGGCCCGCTGATCGAGGCGGGCCGCTTCTCACTGCCCGTCGCCCGGACGTTCCCCCTCGCCGACATCGCACAGGCGCACCGCCTCAGCGAGGAGGGCCACGTACGGGGCAAGATCGTGCTGACGGTCAACGCCGCGTAGCCGCCCGCGCGGTTCACGCCGTGCCAAGGGCGTGCGACTCACGGTCAACTCCCGCTCGGTGGAGGCGCCTTAGCCTTCCCGTACGAGGTGTCGCCCCGACGTGTCACGCACAGAAGCGGAGCTGCCGTGTTCGCCGCCTATCTGACGGTCACCATCCTCGGCGCCCTCTTCAACGGCGCCGCCGCCGTCACCTACCTCATCGGCCACGAATACCCCAAGACCCAGGCCGACATGAAGGGCCTGCCCCGCAAGTGGGTGCCCGTCCTCGGCGCGTTGCTCGCCGCCGGCACGGTCGGCCTGCTGGCCGGGCTCGCCGTCCCCGTCCTCGGCACCCTCGCCGCCTGCGGCCTCATCCTCTACTTCATCGGCGCCGTCACCGCCCACCTCCGCGTCGGCTCCCGCGACATCCTCGGCGGCATCGTCTTCCTCGCCACCGCGGCAGCCGCCCTGACCCTGGGCCTCGCCCACCACGGCGCCTGGTAGTCCCGGCCGCCCGCGGTGGCTACTTGCGGCCCAGCCAGATCGGGTTGGTGATCGCGATGGCGGGGCCGGGGAGGCCGGAGGTGTCGCCGGCGGGGGCGGGGTGGCGGACTTCGGCGCGGACATAGGCGGAGTACGAGGGGGTGGTGGTCCAGGAGAGGGTGCCGGAGGCGGGGAGGGGTTCGGCGTGGAGCTGGCCCTCGTCGGTGATGAGGCGGATGAGGGAGTCGGCGGGGACGCCGCTGACGGAGAGCGTGAGGGTGACGTCGGCCTCGGGGGCGACGGAGATGCGGTCGCCGATACCGGCGTGCTCACCGCGGGGGCCCGCGGCGGCGAAGGCGAGCTGGACGGCGGCGGATTCGGCGATCCACGAGCGCCCCGCGCGGATACCTGCCTGGAGGGAGCGCCGGTCGAGGCCGTCCGCGAGGACGACCGTCTGGGGGAGGCCGACGACATCCGGGTCGCGGTGGGCGTCGGAGTTGCCCATGGCGGGAATCCAGTGGCCGTCGCCGCGGGCGGCGCCGGTGAGGAGGTTGTCCCAGGTGAGCAGGGACACCTCGTCGTCGGGGGTCCAGGGGCCGTTCCAGACCTCGATGGCGTCGACTTGGTCGTAGCCGAACTTCCACTGGCTGGCGAGGCTGGTGCCGTACGGGTGCGCGGGCACCACGATGCCGTCGGCGCGGTGGATCTGCCGGACGAAGCGGTCGAAGGCGTCGTCGCGGGAGCGGTAGCGCCAGTCCACCCAGGTGCCGGGGTCGGTGCCGATGGCCAGGTAGTGGCCGTTGCGGGTGGTGACCTCCTCGCCGGTCAGGACGAGCAGATCGTCCCCGGCCAGCGGCCCGAGGTGGGCGTGCGCGGAACTCGTGTTGTGTTCACTGGAGTTGATGAAGTCCAGCTTCGCGGCGCGGGCGAGCGCCACCAGTTGCTCCAGCGTCCGCTTGCCGTCCGAGTGCACGGTGTGCAGGTGGCAGTCGCCGCGGTACCAGTCACGGCCGCGGCCGGGCGCGCGGTCGCGCGGGTACGACGGGACGAGCGTGTCGCCGCGGTCGCCGAAGCTCAGGGTGACGGTGACGGAGTAGTCCAGGCCCTGCGGCGCCACCGTGTAGGGGCCGAGGACGACGTGCCAGGTCCCGGCCTCGACGGGCCCGGCCAGATACCCCGGCGTCGCCTCGCCCGCGCTGATCGCGAACTCCGTGCGCGCGCCGCCCGACCAGCCGCGGAAGCCGCGCCCGCCGATGTCCGTACCGTGCTGGTCGAAGATGCCGATGTCGCACGCGTTGCCGACGGTCCCCGCGGGCACGGCCGGCCGGTCGTAGGTGTACGAGACCGCGATCCGCCGCACGCCGCGCGGCACCTTCACCGGCAGGTATACGAAGTCGGCCGCCCCGGTGGGCAGATGGCCGGTGACCGTACGCGTCTGGTCCGCGGCCCCCGACCCCCCTCCCGCGGCCGTGCCCGTGCCGTCGTCTGCTTCCGCGAAGTTCACGGGAGCCAGCGTAAGGACGCCGGTGGCGCCGGCCAGTGCGGAGAACTTCAGTACGTCGCGTCGGTCCATACGTCCACGCTCACCTCTCCGGGTGACGGGAGAGTGGCAGTCTCCTGAGCAGCAGGCCGACACATGAGGTCGATCCCGCTCCTTCTGTGACGTCGGCCGGAGGTACCCCGAGATCCGCACGGCGGTGCCTCTGGCTCTTCGAGGCGAAAGGATCTAAGACAGGAGCCGAGCCCGATTCACCCACCCCACCGGAGGTGCCCGTGCGGATCGCCGTCACGATCTTCCTGACCGATCAGACCATCGGGCCGGTGCGGCTCGCGCGGGAGTTGGAGCAGCGCGGGTTCGCCGGGCTCTATCTGCCGGAGCACACGCACATTCCGGTGTCGCGGGCGACGCCGTATCCGGCGGGGGAGCCGCTGCCGGAGGAGTACGGGCGGACGCTGGACCCGTTCGTGGCGCTCAGCGCGGTCGCGGCGGTCACCGAGCGGCTGGAGGTGGGGACGGCGATCACGCTGGTGGCGCAGCGCGACCCGGTGGTGCTGGCGAAGGAGATCGCGACGCTCGACCACCTGTCGGGCGGGCGGTTCACGCTGGGGGTGGGCTTCGGGTGGAATGTGGAGGAGGCCGCCGACCACGGGGTGGACTGGCGGCGCCGCCGCGAGCTGGTACGGGACCGGATGGCGGCGATGCGCGCGCTGTGGGCGGCCGAACCCGTCGCCTATGCGGGCGAATTCGCGTCCGTGCAGGCCAGCCAGGCGTATCCGAAACCGGCGGGCGGCCGGGTGCGCACCCTGGTGGGCGGCGCGGCGGGCCCGAAACTCTTCAGCCATGTGACGGATTACGCGGACGGGTGGATGCCGATCGGAGGCGGCGGTCTGGGTGAGTCGCTGCCCGGACTCCGGGCCGCGTGGCGGGAAGCGGGCCGCGGGGAGAAGGGCCCGGAGGTGGTGCCGACGGCCGTACGCCCGGACGCGGGCAAGCTCGCGTACTACCGCGACCTCGGCATCGAGGAGATCGTCGTCCAGCTCCCGCCGGCCGGGACGGACGAGGTGCTGCGGGCGCTCGACGACTACGCGCAGTATTTGTAGCCGGAGTATTCCTCGGACGGTCCGATCTCCGGGTGATATTGCCGACAGGGGGATCGGGCCGAAGACGGCCTGAGCCCCCAGCGAATTGTCGGCGGGGCCGCCTATCCTCGGAGAATGACTTCGCCGACGCCCACCGCCAATGCCATGCGCCGCGCCCTGCACCGCGCGGACGAAGGTGTCGCCCTGGACACGGGCGAGGCCGCCGTCCTGCTGCAAGCCCGTGGCCAGGACCTGGCCCGACTCGCGGGCACCGCGGCCCGGCTGCGGGACGCCGGCCTCGAAGCGGTGGGACGGCCGGGCGTCATCACGTATTCGCGGAAGGTCTTCATTCCGCTGACCCGGCTGTGCCGGGACAAATGTCATTACTGCACATTCGTGACCGTGCCCGGCAAGCTGCGCCGTGAAGGGCACGGCATGTACTTGTCGCCCGACGAGGTGCTGGACATCGCCAGGCGCGGCGCCGAAATGGGCTGCAAAGAAGCGCTGTTCACCCTCGGCGACCGCCCCGAGGAGCGCTGGCCCGAGGCGCGCGAGTGGCTGGACGCGCACGGCTACGACGACACGCTGGCGTACGTACGGGCCATGTCGGTGCGGGTGCTGGAGGAGACGGGCCTGCTGCCGCACCTCAACCCGGGCGTGCTGAGCTGGACCGACCTCCAGCGGCTCAAGCCGGTCGCGCCGTCCATGGGCATGATGCTGGAGACGACCGCCACCCGCCTGTGGTCGGAGCCGGGCGCCCCGCACTACGGTTCGCCGGACAAGGAGCCCGCCGTACGGCTGCGGGTCCTGGAGGACGCGGGCCGGTCCAACGTGCCGTTCACCACCGGCATCCTCATCGGCATCGGCGAGACGTACGAGGAGCGCGCCGAGTCGCTCTTCGCGATCCGCAGGACCGCCCGCCGCTACCACGGCATCCAGGAAGTGATCATCCAGAACTTCCGCGCCAAGCCGGACACCGCCATGCGCGGCATGCCGGACGCGGAGCTGGAGGAGCTGGCGGCGGCCATCGCGGTGGCCAGGATCGTGCTCGGCCCGTCCGCCCGCATCCAGGCGCCGCCGAATCTGGTGGACGGCGAGTACGCGCGCTTCATCGAGGCCGGCATCGACGACTGGGGCGGCGTCTCCCCGCTCACCCCCGACCACGTCAACCCCGAGCGCCCGTGGCCGCAGATCGACGAACTGGCCGCCCGTACGGCCGAGTCGGGCTTCGCGCTGCGCGAACGCCTCACCATCTACCCGGAGTTCGTCCAGCGCGGCGAGCCCTGGTTGGACCCGCGCCTGATCCCGCACGTCACGGCGCTCGCCGACCCCGCCACCGGTCTGGCGGACGAGGACGCGCCGGTCGTGGGCCGCCCGTGGCAGGAGCCGGACGAGGGCTTCACCTCGGCCGCCACGGGCCGCACCGACCTGCACCGCACGATCGACACCGAAGGACGTACGGCCGACCGCCGCGACGACTTCGACGAGGTGTACGGCGACTGGGCCGAACTGCGCGAGCAGGCCGCGCCCGGCATGGTCCCAGACCGGGTGGACGCCGACGTCAAGCAGGCCCTGTCGGTGGCCGCCGACGACCCGACCCGGCTCACCGACGCCGAGGCGCTGGCCCTGCTGCACGCGGACGGCCCCGCCCTGGACGCGCTGTGCCGGATCGCGGACGACCTGCGGCGCGCGGTCGTCGGCGACGAGGTGACGTACATCGTCACCCGCAACATCAACTTCACCAACGTCTGCTACACCGGCTGCCGTTTCTGCGCCTTCGCGCAGCGCCGCACCGACGCCGACGCGTACACCCTCTCCCTCGACCAGGTCGCCGACCGCGCCGAGCAGGCCTGGCAGGTCGGCGCCACCGAGGTGTGCATGCAGGGCGGCATCCACCCCGACCTGCCCGGCACCGCCTATTTCGACATCGCGCGCGCGGTCAAGGCCCGCGTCCCCGGCATGCACATGCACGCCTTCTCGCCGATGGAGGTCGTCAACGGCGCGACGCGCACCGGCCTGTCGATCAGCGACTGGCTGGCCGCCGCCAAGGAAGCGGGCCTGGACTCCATCCCCGGCACCGCCGCCGAGATCCTGGACGACGAGGTCCGCTGGGTCCTCACCAAGGGCAAGCTGCCCACCGCCACCTGGATCGAGGTCGTCAAGGCCGCCCACGCGCTGGGCATACGGTCCTCGTCCACCATGATGTACGGCCACGTCGACCAGCCCCACCACTGGCTCGGCCACCTCCGGCTGCTCGCGGAGATCCAGAAGGAGACCGGCGGCTTCACCGAATTCGTCACCCTCCCCTTCATCCACACCAACGCCCCGGTCTACCTCGCGGGCATCGCCCGCCCCGGCCCGACCGCCCGCGACAACCGGGCCGTCACCGCCATGGCCCGCCTGCTGCTCCACCCGCACATCACCAACATCCAGACCAGTTGGGTCAAGCTCGGCGCGGACGGCGCCGCCGAAATGCTCCGCTCCGGTGCCAACGACCTCGGCGGCACGCTGATGGAGGAGACCATCTCCCGTATGGCGGGCTCCAGTTACGGCTCCTACCGCTCCATCCGCGACCTCGTCGCCATCGCCGAGGCCGCGGGCCGCCCCTCCCGCCAGCGCACCACCCTCTACGGTCAGGTCCCCGAAGAGCGCATCACCACCGGTCTCGCCTCCGACGGCCACCTCCCCGACCTCCTCCCGGTCCTGGGCGACTGACGCCCGCCGCGCACCTGAGGGGTGAATTCGCACCACCGTCATGGCCGCGTTTCACCGTGTTCCGGTGCGGGGAGTGCGGGGGTGGTGGAGTCCTGTGGGATACACGGGACCTGAGACACCCTTGGGGGAGCAGTGGCGTGGAGCGGGCGGGCGGGCGTGGCCCTGGCGGTCGCGGCGGGGGTGCTCGCCGGGGGACTGGCGGGGGCATCGGCCGTCGCGGCGGACAGCGGCGCCGGCGGCGGGCTGCCGTACGAGCGGGTGGAGCGGCTCGGGCCGGGCGTGGAGTACCGGGAGTTCTCGGTAACGGCCTCGCGGGGGACCGTGCACGGGCATGTGCTGGCGGTGGATCTGCGCGAATCCCGTACGCGGCTCGACCTGTTGACGCCGGGGTCGGTGGCGGCGCGGCAGGCGGTGTCCGGGCTCGCCGACGACCGGCAGGCGGTGGGCGCGGTGAACGGCGACTTCTTCAACATCACCGAGGACCAGCACCCCGGCGTGGCGCCGACCGGCTCCTCGGTGGGCCCGGAGATCGGTTCCGGCCGGGACCTCAAGGCCGCCGTGCCCGACGGCCAGCGCTTCGGGCCCGCGATGCCGCCGGGGGAGACCACGCACGACGTGCTCGGCATGGGCAAGGACCGCAAGCTGCGGCTCGACCGGCTGGACCTGCGCGGGTCGGTCCGCACCCCGCGGGGGAGCATCCCGCTGGGCGGCTACAACCAGTACGCGCTGCCCGTCGGCGGCGTCGGCGCGTACACGGCGGACTGGGGGACGGTCTCCCGGCAGCGGGCGGTCTGCGGCACGGACACCTCGCGCGGCGCCGGATGCAGCACGGACACCTACGAGGTGACGGTACGTCAGGGGCGGGTCGCGGCGGTCGCGCAGGCGCCCGGCGCGGGAGCCATTCCCGCGGGCAGCACCGTACTGCTCGGCCGGGACGCGGGCGCCGACACACTGCGCGCCCTGCGCGTGGGCGACCGCGCGGAGGTCGACAGCCGCCTCACCCCGACGCTCTCGCGCGTGCCGTACGTCTTCGCGGTCGGCGGCTTCCCCGTCCTGCGTGGCGGACAGCCGCTCGCGGGCCTGGACACCACGACGGCGGCCACGCGTACGGCCGCCGGTTTCGACGCGTCGGGCAGCACGCTGTACCTGCTGGCGCTGGACGGCTCCGCCGAGTCCGGCGCGGGCCTGACCATCGCGGAACTTGCGTCCGTCATGAGGGAATTGGGTGCAGATTCGGCGGTGAACCTCGACGGCGGCGGTTCCACGACGCTGGTCGCCCGCGACCCCGGCGCGGCGGCGGTGACCGTACGCAACCACCCGTCGGGCGGCGTCGAGCGCCCGGTCGCCAACGCCATCGGCGTCTTCTCGCGCACGTGAGCCGCGTATGTGCGCCTAACGCCCGAGTCGCGCGGCCCGACGCGCGGACCCGGCTCCCGCGCCCGAGTCCGACACCCTGAGTCGCGCGTCAGAGCATTTCCGGCGTCCGGTCGTATCCGATCGGACCGGCACCGTTCGCGGACAGGCGTCACCAACCCCAGGGCCCCCTTCCGCTCCTGGTGACGTCGGCTATCGTGCTGGCGCAGAACGGGTTCGGATCGGGGTTGATCGAAGGGGACCGCTTTGACCGCTGTCTGGGGTCGCGCGCAGCAGCAGGACTTCCGCAGCCGCGTGCGGGGCTGCCTGCTGGGCGGGGCGATCGGGGACGCGCTGGGCGCGGGCGTCGAGTTCGAGTCGTTCGAGGCGATCCAGCGCAATCACGGCACGGACGGCGTCACCGACTACGTTCCGGCGTACGGCAGACGCGGCGCGGTCACCGATGACACGCAGATGACGATGTTCACGGTCGAGGGCCTGATCAGAGCCCAGGTGCGCCGGGACACCGGCGCCTGGCACCCGCCCACCGACATCCACCGCGCCTACCGCCGCTGGTCGGCCACCCAGACCGAGTGGGGGCCCGACGAGCGCCGCAAGGACACCGGCTGGCTGGCCCGCGAGGAGTGGCTCTACGCGCGGCGAGCGCCGGGCGAGGCGTGCCTGAGCGGCCTGTCCGACGACCGGATGGGCACCTTGGAGGAGCCGAAGAACCCCGGCTCCAAGGGGTGCGGCACCGTGATGCGCTCCGCGCCCTTCGGGCTGCTGGTCGGCTGGGAACCGCAGCTCGTCTTCCAGCTCGCCGTGGAGTGCGCCGCCCAGACCCACGGCCACCCCACCGGGCAGCTCGCCGCCGGAGCCTTCGCCGTCATCGTGCACGGCCTGGCGCGCGGCGAGGCCCTCGACGGCTCCGTCCAGCACGCCCTCGCCCTGCTCGGCGCCCGCCCCGGCCACCAGGAGACGACCGACGCGCTCCAGGGCGCCCTGGGCGCCGTACGGCAGGGGATGCCGTCGCCGCAGCGCGTGGAGGCGCTGGGGGAGGGCTGGACGGCCGAGGAGGCGCTGGCGATCGGCGTCTACTGCGCCCTGGTCGCCGAGGACGTGCGCCACGGGCTGCTGCTCGCCGTCAACCACTCGGGCGACAGCGACTCCACCGGCTCCGTCTGCGGCAATCTGCTCGGCGTCCAGCACGGGGAGACGGCGCTGCCGCCCGCGTGGATCGCCGAGGTGGAAGGGCGCGCCACGCTGCTCCAGCTCGCCGACGACTTCGCCATGGAGATGACGCAGGCGCCGGCCCTGCACGGGCCTTCGGGCGCCAGCCCGGCGTGGCTCGACCGCTACCCGGCCGCCTAGGGCCTGTCCGGCGATCACCACCGCCCCCGCCGGGGCTCCCCCCCGGGAAGGGGAGCCGCCGGACAGGACCTAGTCCGAGACCTTGGTGGGGGTCGGCTCGGAGGAGGGCTCGGGGAGGGAGACGGAGGCCGGTCCGGGGCCGCCCCCGTCATCGGAGTTGATCTTCGCGAGGAGCGCGTCCCGCTCCGGCGTGTCCTCCGGCTTGATCCAGCCGATGACGATGTAGAGGACGAGCGAGACGGCCAGCGGGAGCGAGATCTGGTATTCGAGGTTGACGCCGCCCGAGACGGCGTCGTTGACGGGGTAGTTGAGCAGGTAGAAGGCGAACAGGCCGAGCGCCCAGCTCGTGAGGGCGGCGGTCGGGCCGGACGTGCGGAAGCGCGGCAGCAGTCCGAGCATGAACGGGATCGCGATCGGCCCCATCAGACCGGCCACCCATTTGATGACGACGGTGATGATGTCCTTGAAGGTGGGGGAGTTGACCTGGGTGGCCACGGCCATGGACAGGCCGAGGAAGGTCAGCGTGGTCAACCGGGCGGCGATCAGGCCGACATGGGCCGACCATTCGCGGGCGGTCTTCGAGAAGGCCGGGGCGATGTCGCGGGTGACGACGGCGGCGATGGCGTTCGCGTCGGAGGAGCACATGGCCATGGTGTGCGAGAAGAAGCCGACCACGACCAGGCCCAGCAGCCCGTGCGGCAGGAGCTGTTCGACCATCAGACCGTACGAGTCCGAGCCGTCCGGCTTCTTGGCGTGCACCAGCAGCGGCGAGATCCACATCGGGAAGAAGAGGATAACCGGCCAGACGAACCACAGGGCCGACGACAGCCAGGCGCTGCGGGTCGCCTCGCGGGCGGAGCCGGTGGCCATGTAGCGCTGGGCCTGGTTCCACATGCCGCCGTTGTACTCGAAGGTCTTGATGAACAGGTACGCCAGCAGGAAGACGGTGGTGTACGGGCCCGCGACCGGGTCGGCGTGGTGCTTGAGCGCGGGCTCGTCCCACACGTTCCAGATGCCGCTGATCCCGCCGACCTTGTTGAGCGCGGCGACCAGCATCGCGAGCCCGGCGATCAACTGGATGACGAACTGGCCGAGTTCGGTGAGCGCGTCCGCCCACAGACCGCCGACCGTGCAGTAGACGGCGGTGATCGCGCCGGTGATGACGATGCCCTGGGTGATGGTGACCCCGGTGAAGACGGACAACAGGGTCGCGATGGCGGCCCACTTGGCGCCGACGTCCACGATCTTGAGCAGCACGCCGGACCAGGCGAGCGCCTGCTGGGTCGTCAGGTTGTAGCGGTTCTTGAGGTATTCGAGCGGCGAGGCCACGTACAGCCGTGAGCGCAGCCGGTTGAGCCGGGGCGCGAAGAGCTTGGCGCCGATGGCGATGCCGAGCGCGATCGGGAAGGACCAGGTGACGTACGAGGTGATGCCGTAGGTGTAGGCGATGCCCGCGTAACCGGTGAACATCACCGCGCTGTAGCCCGACATGTGGTGCGAGATGCCGGACAGCCACCACGGCATCTTGCCGCCCGCGGTGAAGTAGTCGCCGACGTCGTCGACGCGCTTGTGGGACCAGAGTCCGATCGCGAGCATCACGCCGAAGTACGCGATCAGCACGGTCCAGTCGAGACTGTTCATGTCCCCTCCAGAGGGGTCCGCCTTGTGAACAGGAGCGCACTTCGCTGTGGCGCCGGTCCGGGCGGGTCGCCCCCGTGCGGGAGTGGGGACTTCCGGGATTGAACCCCTCGCGCGGGGGGCCGGTCAAGGGTCTCTGCGTTCAAGAGTCTGAACTCAGATCAGAAAGCCGAACGATTTTACTCGCTCTTTGCCCACCTTGGCATTGTCGTGACCCTGATCACCAACCCACGATGAGCGGACACTTCGCTGGACGTCGCACGAGGCCCGCGGGACGCGCGGGACACAGGAGGCGGCCGTCCGGGATACGGGATCCCGTGCGGACGCAGAGGGGAGCGGCCGATCGCCGACGTGAGCGTGACCGCCGCGGCCTTCCCTCCTGCGGGTGCCCGCCCTATTCTGACGCTCCGTCAGACAACGGTTGCGGAGGCCGACATGCTGCTGAAGGGGAAGACCGTGGTCGTGACCGGCGTCGGCGCCGGACTCGGGCAGCGCGTGGCGGCGGCCGTCGTACGCGACGGCGGACGGGCGGTGCTGGGCGCGCGGACCGCAGAACGGCTGGCGAAGACGGCGGCCGAGATCGACCCGGCGGGCACCTCGACGGCCTGGCTGCCCACCGACATCGCCGACGGCGCGCAGTGCGAGGCGCTGGCGGCGCTGGCACAGGAGCGGTTCGGCGGGATCGACGCCGTCGTCCAGGTCGCCGCGCTCGACGACTACTTCGGCGGCCTGGAGGACGCGGACTTCGCCGTCTGGCAGCGGGTGCTCGACGTCAATCTGCTCGGGTCGCTCAGGCTCGCCCAGGCGTGCCTGCCCGCCCTCAAGCGCCAGGAGCGCGGCGGCTCCGTCGTGTTCATCGGCACCCAGTCCGCGGTCGCGGCGCCCAGCCAGGTCCGCCAGGCGGCGTACGCGGCCTCCAAGGGCGCCCTCACCTCCGCGATGTACTCACTCGCGCGCGAGCTGGGCCCGTACCGGATCCGGGTCAACACCGTGCTGCCCGGCTGGATGTGGGGGCCGCCCGTGCGGTCCTTCGTCGCGCTCACCGCACGCGCCGAGGGCGTCGGCGAGGACGAGGTGCTGGCCCGCCTCGCCCGCCGCATGGCACTGCCCGAACTGGCCACCGACGGCGATGTGGCGGAGGCCGCCGTGTTCCTCGCCTCCGACCGCGCCCGCGCGATCACCGGACAGTCCCTGCTCGTCAACGCGGGCGAACTGATGCGGTGACGCGCGCCGTTGGACGCGTACGGCGCCGCGCCGTCCGTGCGTACGGCACCGCGCCGTTCCTCGTGCGGGCCGCCGCGTTACCTGCTGTCAACGGCCTCAGGCGAAGACCTTCGCCAGCCGCCGCAGCCCTTCCCCGATCTCCTCCGGCGTGTGCGTCGTGAAGGACATCCGCAGCGCCCCCGCCTCCGGCGCCTGCGCGAAGAACGGCAACCCCGGTACGTACGCCACGTCGTGACCGACCGCGGTCGGCAGCAGCGCCGTCGCGTCGTACCCCGCGGGCAGCCGTACCCACACGAACATGCCGCCCTCGGGCCGGTTCCAGGTGCTGCCGGAGGGCAGCGCGGCCGGCAGCCCGGCGAGCAGCGCGTCGCGCCGGGCGCGGTAGGCGGTACGCACCCGGTCCAGATGGACGTCCAGGTCGTGGTCGGCGAGGTAGCGCGCGGCGGCGGCCTGGTCGACGGTCGAGGTGTGCAGGTCGGCGGCCTGCTTGGCGATCACGCAGGCGCGCAGCAGCGCCGCGGGCGCCCGCAGCCAGCCCAGCCGCATCCCCGGCGACATGATCTTGGAGAAGCTGCCGAGCAGGATCGTCCGGTCGGCGGCCTCGGGCAGCGCCGAGATCCACGGCACACTCTCGCCCTCGAACCGCAGATCCCCGTACGGGTCGTCCTCCGCGATCCACAGCCCGTGCCGCTCCGCCACCTCGGCCACCGCGCGGCGGCGTTCGAGCGGGAGCGTACGCCCGGTCGGATTCTGGAAGTTGGGCACCAGGTAGAGCAGTTTCGGCCGTTCCCGGCGCGCCACCTCCTCCAGTGCCTCCGGGATCACCCCGTACGCGTCGGTCGGCACCGGCACCACCCGGGCGCCCGCGAAGCCGAAGCACTGGAGCGCCGCCAGATACGTCGGGTTCTCCACCAGCACCACATCGCCGGGCTCGATCAGCGCGGTCGCGATCAGCGCGAGCCCCTGCTGCGAGCCGCCGGTCACCAGGATGTCGTCCATGCCCGTCGCCAGGTCGCGCCCGCTCAGCCGGGCCGCCACGGCCGCGCGCAGCGCGGGATCGCCCTCGGTCGTCGAGTACTGGAGCACCTTGTGCGGCTGCTCGGCCAGGACGCGGGCGTACGCCTCCGCGATGGCCGCCGCGTCGAACAGCTCGGGCGCGGGCAGCCCGCCGGCGAAGGAGATCACCTCCGGCCGCGCGGTCAGCGCCAGGATCTCCCGTACCGGCGAGGCGCCCACCGAGACGGCGCGTTGGGCGAGGGCGGGCACGGCGGCTCGGGTCGAGGTCATGTCCGGCAGCCTACGAAGAATCGTTGCCATGTCCAGGTACTTTCCAGCATCCGGGCACCTTCACTTCTCCCCGGAGCTGACGTAGCGTCAGATTCATGGCTGAGGACGTGAGAACGGGCCCGGACGGCGGAACGGACGTCGAGGCGTACGGACGGCTCGCGGCCGTCGGACCGTACGGCGTCGACGTCGGGCACGCGCTGATCACCATGGTCGAGCCGCACGCCGGGCACGAATACGCGTACAACCGGTGGTACGAGGACGACCACTTCATCGCCGGTGCGATGGCGATGCCCTGGCTGTACGCCGGGCGCCGCTGGGTGGCCACGCGGCCGCTGCTGGACCTGCGGTACCCGGCGGACTCCGCGGTCGCGCGGCCGGTCACCGCGGGCTGCTACCTGTCGCTGTACTGGATCACCGCGGGCCGCTACGACGCGCACATGCGGTGGACGGTCGGCATCAACAAGCGGCTCAATCGCGACGGCCGCGTCTACCACGACCGCACCCACGTCTTCACCGCCTTCCAGGACCGCGCCGCGAGCGTCTACCGGGACGGCGCCGCCGGTCCGCGCGACATCCACGCGCTCGACCACCCGTACCGCGGACTCGTCCTCGAAGTGCTGGAAGCGGAATCCGCGGAAGGCCGGGACGAATTGCTGGAATGGCTGCGGGCCCGCCACCTGCCGAAGAAGCTCGCCGGATCACCGGCGGCGATGGTGGTGATCTTCACGCCCACTGCGCTGCCGCTCGACCGGATGTCTTATGTGAAACAGGTCGAAGGCGTCGAAACCCGGCTCACTCTCCTGTGGTTCCTGCAACAAGATCCACGCGAGGGGTGGGAAGAGCATTTCGCCGGTCACGCCGCCGAGATCGCCGGCCGGACCGACTCGGCGGGGCGCTCGGCGAAAGTGGAATTCATCGCTCCCTTCATTCCGACCATTCCCGGCACGGACACCTACGTCGATCAACTCCGTTGATCCGCTGACGTGATCACCCGGTCCGCTGGGTTGATCACCCGGTCCGCCGCGTTGATCACCCCGTTCGCCGCGTTGATCACCCGGCCCGGAACATCAGGACAGCAGTGAGCCCCCTCGGCTAGGACGGCGGCCAGACGAGAGGGCTCTTCTGCGGTACTGCTGAAGGTGCGCGCGCTGTACTAGTTGATCGTGAAGGCGCCTCGGTCGACGTCCGTGACGAACGCGGTCCACGCCTCAGGGGAAAAGCTGAGGACCGGACCCTGCGGGTCCTTGGAGTCGCGGACCACGACCGACTCGACGGCCGGGGACTTCACTTCGACACAGGCGCCATTTCCGGTGGACCGCGAGGACTTCATCCACGCGGGAGTACTGCCCAGCTTGATTGCCATCTCTGCTCCGGTCTGTGCTGATGGCGGCGGCGAGGTACGCCATTGCCTGACTACGCGCTCGACGCTACTAGCCAACATCACGGACCGGTGAGCCACTTCACCCAAGTGGATGGCATATTCCCAGTAACTCTTCCAATGGGAGTGAGCGGGGGTGTACCGTATCGCCCGCACTTCAGCGGGTGTATCGTTCCGCCGCTTCGGTGATGAACTGCCGGGTCTGTTCGGCGCTGAGCGCCTGGGCCCGCAGATGCTCGTACATCACGCTGTAGGCCTGCACATCGGTGTCCTTCTCCAAGTACAGGTCGCTGTTGACGCCTTCGAGATAGACCACCGTGGCATCGGTCGCGTCGGTGAACTCCAGTACCGCGAACTGCCCGCTCAGACCGGGGTGCGCGCCCGCCTCGAACGGCAGCACCTGCACGGTCACATGCGGCAGATGGCTCAATTCCACCAAATGCAGAAGCTGGTCACGCATCACGTGCTCGTCGCCGACCTTGCGGCACAGCGCCGCCTCGTCCACCACGGCCCACATCCGCAGCGGCCCGTCCCGGTCGGTGATCCGCTCCTGCCGGCGCATTCTCACGCTGACGCGCTTGTCGACCTGTTCGGGAGTGGCCTCCGGCAGATTGCCCGCGATCATCGCGGCGGCGTACTCCGGCGTCTGCAACAGGCCAGGCACCACCTGGGGTTCGAAGACCCGCAGACTGGCCGCCTCGGTCTCCAGGCCGATGTACACGCTGTACGGGATGTCGCCGAAGGCATGCCACCAGCCCTGCTGGCGCGACTCCTTGGCCATCTGCATCAGCGAGTCGACGATCCGCACGTCCTCGACGCCGTACACACCGCACAGGTCGCGCACATCGCGCTGACTGATGCTCCGGCGCCCGTTCTCCAACCGGCTGATCTTCGACTGCGACACCAGGAGCCGGGCGGCGACCTCCTCGGCCGTCATGCCCTTCTGCTCCCGCAACTTGCGCAGTTCCGAACCCAGCCGGCGGCGCCTGACGGTGGGATTGACGTTGGCGACCACTGGACGTGCACCTCCACGCTGAACCTACTGATGGTCAGCAGCCTGCCACTTGCGGTCATCGGCGCGCTGGCGAATGAGGGTAACCCGGCAGGGGCGTGTACGCGGTGGTACACGGGGGTGTATACGGCGACGCGCGGTGCGACGAATCCCGGAACGTGTTCCGAGTCCCGCCGCCCCGCGCGTCACAGCGGCTCCCGGAACGGGTCGCTGAGGACGGCGCGATGGTCGCGGATTGCGGTGCCCCGTCCCTGCCGACGGGCGCCGCAGCCGTCCCTGATGAGGGGGTTGCCGAGCGCTACGTGCTCACCTGCGCACGCGCTCTCACGTGCTGAACGTGCTGCCTGTGCTGCCTGTGCTGAGCGTGCCGAACGTACTGAGCGTGCTGCCTGTGCTGCCTGTGTCCACTCGCTGTCGCACGCCGACTCAACGGGCGCCGGCGCGGGCCATGGTGCTGTGCCCCGCCGCTCGCGGTGCCGGAGCGGCTGGCCGCTTCGGCTGCGCCGCCACGCCGTTCTGCACATCCATCACGGCATGCGCGACGAGGCCGCCCATTGGGTCGTACCTGATCAGGTCACGCAGGCGCGATCGTGACGACCGGCCCTCGTTGCCCGGGTAGAGGTGCTTGCCGAGTCCCACGGCGTGGGCGAGCGCGGCGAGCGCGGCGGTCCGCGGGTCCGGCGGCACGCCGGTACGGATCGCACTGTCCAGCCGGGTACGGATCTCCCGGCTGACCGCGCTGTCGGACGCCTGGTACCGCGTCGTCGGCAGCACCCCGCACATCTGGCCGGGCACGGCGTGCACCATGCCGCACCGCTCCAGGTGCGCGAGATACGTCTGGCGGAGCCCGAGGCGGGGTCCGCCGATCCAGTGGACGGCCCGCACCGGACTGCCGCGTCGCCGCAGCAGTTCGAGAGCGGAGTCCAGGGTCGGATCTCCAGTCGGCCGTGGGTGCACCACGGCTATACGATCCCCGTCAGGGGCTATCCGTCCGGCCAGGGCCAGCTCGACGAGCTGCGCCCCGGCGAGGCCGAGGTCGAGCGATTGAGGCTGCGCCGTGGTCCCGGTCGTCGGGTCCAGTGCGAGCAGCAACAGCTCTTCCGGAATTGTTCTGCGGCTCTTGCCCATCCATGCCTCCCCGCGTGGATGAATGACAGGGTGACGCCTCTCACACCGGCCTGTCGAGAGCGCCTTTGCCTTATCGACGGGAACCGGGTGGTATGTCGTTCTCGTCTACGGGGTGGGCGGTGGTGTCGCGGACGGGTCGCGGGCCTGTCGGCGGGACACTGCCAGTGTGAGCTTTGAAGGGGTATGGGTGCCATTCGGCATCCGCCCCCGCACGATGTGTGCGGCCATTTCGTGATGTGTGGAGGAGGTCTGCGTGGCGGGCGAGTCCCCCGGCAGGGAACAGCGGCAGAGCACGTCGGGGGAGGCGGTCGAGCGGTCGACCGCTGATCCGAGGCTGGTGGTGTTCCGGGCGCCCACCGAGGGGCACGGGACACGCGTGGCGGAGGGCGTACGGGAGGAGCACGCGGGCGCCGCGGTCGGAGCCGTCCCCTCCGCGCCCCCCGAATCGGCGGACTCCGCGGGCTCCGGCGCACGCCCCCACCCGGCCGCCGCCTCCTCCGCCGCCTCCACGGCGAATACGCCGGACGGCGTAGCGGCCGTAGACGAATCCTCCGACGCGGCTACGTCCACGGCGCCGCCCGCGCCCCGCACCCCGGAGGTCCTGCCTCCGGAAGCGGAACCGAATCGTGACCTCCAGGACCCGGATTCCGCCGCCGGGGAAGCCTCCGAGGACGGGCCGGACCCCGAAACGGGTCCGGAAGCGGAAGACTCCGCGCCGGCCGGGCCGCCCGCGGCGGAGCGCGACGAGCACACCGCCGTGCTGCGCGTCGGGGGGCGCGGGGGCCTGCTGGGCGCCGGCACCACCGCCGGCGGCTCTGCGGCAGGTGACGGTACGGCTGAGGGCGCAGACGGGGACGGCGTGGACGACGCCGAGGGCGCGGACGGCGTGAACGGCGCCGAGGCCGTGACCGAGGCCGACGCCGACGCCGACGACGTACCGGGCGACGTATCGGACGCGGCCCCGCCCTCCGGCGACGGTCAGGATTCTGAGGACGCGGACCCCGCGGACCCCGAGGACGCCGCCCCCGCGACCTCGACCGACGCCGCCGACGACGTGGCGGACGCAGCGCCCTCTGCCGGTGACGCCGAGGACGCCGCTCCGGAGGACTCCGACAGCTCCGCGTCCAGGAACACCTCCGAGGACACCTCCACGGACGCCCCCGAGAGCGCCCCCGAGGACGCCGCCTCCGAGGACAACGCCCCCAAGGGCCCCGGCGCCCGGAGCGCCTCCGTCCTGCGCCCGCTTGTGTCCGATCTCCCCGCCGAGCGCCCGGCGGCGCAGGGCGCGGAAGGCGTCTCAGGAGCCCGTAACGCGCCCTCTGGCGCCTCCGCGCCCTATGAGGCGCCCCAGCCGCCCCCGGCGTCCGCCAAGCCGCGTACGGGCCCCGTGAAGCCCTCGGAGAGTCCGGCCGCGGGCCCGATCGGGCAGCCGTCCGCCCCGCCGAAGCCCGCCGGGGGCGCGCCGCTGCCCCCGTACGCCGGGAGCCCGTCGGCGATCGGCACCCCCACGGCGGCCTCGCCGGACGGCGCGGCGGCCGGGCCCGACGGGACGCGGTCGATGCCCGTGCCGCCGGAGCCCGAGGCGCCGCTGAAGCTGCTCGCGGAGCTGACGAACACCCCGCCGCCGCGCCAGACGGTGCTGCGGACGGTCGCGCGCCGGTTCAAGATCTGGACCCCGCTGGTGGTGCTGCTGGCGATCGTGTTCGTCGTGGTGCAGGCGCTGCGCCCGCTGCCGGCGCCGTCGATGGCGCTGACCGCGGCCTCGTCGTACACCTTCGACGGCACGCCGCTGCCGCAGTCCATGCCGTGGCCGTCGCAGGGCCAGTCGGTGGCCGAGGTCGAGGGCCTGGGCTCGCTCGGCGTGCACGGCGCGCAGACCCCGGTGCCGATCGCGAGCGTCACCAAGGTGATGACCGCGTACCTGATCCTGCGCGACCACCCGCTGACGGGTAAGCAGACCGGTCCGACGATCCCCGTGGACGCGCAGGCGGCCGACGAGGCGAGTTCGAGCGACGAGTCGACCGCGCAGGTCAAGAAGGGCCAGCAGTTCACCGAGCGGCAGATGCTGCAACTGCTGCTGATCCCCTCGGGCAACAACATCGCCCGCCTGCTGGCGCGTTGGGACTCCGGCACCCAGGAGGCGTTCGTCACGAAGATGACGAAGGCCGCCGCCGACCTCGGCATGACCAACACCACGTACACCGGCGCGAGCGGCTTCGAGGAGACCACGCGGAGCACCGCCGTCGACCAGTTGAAGCTGGCCCGCGAGGTCATGAAGAACGACGTGTTCCGGTCGGTCGTCGCGCAGCCGAACATCGACATCCCCGGCGTCGGCACGATCTACAACAACAACAACGACCTGGTCAACGTGGGTGTGATCGGCATCAAGACCGGTTCGAGCACCCCCGCGGGCGGCGCCCTGATGTGGGCGGCGAACAAGAAGGTCGACGGCAAGGACCAGTTGATCCTCGGCGTCGTCCTCCAGCAGCGCGGCGGCACGACCGTCTACGACAGCCTCCAGGCGGCGCTGGTCAACTCGCAGAAGCTGATCAACTCCGTGCAGGGCGGCCTGACGTCGTCGACGATAGTGAAGAAGGGCGAGGTCGTCGGCTATGTGGACGACGGGCTCGGCGGTCACACGCCGGTCGTGGCGAGCAAGGACCTGAAGGCCGTCGGCTGGCCGGGCCTGAGGACGACGCTGTCGCTGACCCCCCTCAAGGACGGGCTGCCGCACACCGCGACGTCCGGCGCCGAGGTGGGCACGATCGGCTTCGGCACCGGCTCGGCCCGCACCACGGTGCCGGTCGTCCTCCAGTCCGACCTGAGCGAGCCGTCGTTCGGCACGAAACTCACCCGGGTCGGCTGACCCCGAGCCGCCCGCGGGCGGCACCGCGCAGGCTCCGGTACGCGGCGGCCGGGTCGATCCGACCCGGCCGTCCGCGTGTCAGCGGGTAGCAGGCCAGGCCGAGCAGCACCGACGTGAAGTGCCCGACGTCGGTGAAGGTGCGGCCCTCGCCCAGCGCGAGCCCGTAGAAGAGCAGCACGCAGGCGCCGTACAGGTACCGCCAGGGCATCGTGACCGCCCAGGTCAGCACCGCCTCGACCGCCGCCAGCCCGTAACTGACGCCCACGTCGAGGGTCTCGGCGGCCGACTGCGGCGCGTGCCCGTGCCGGATCGCCCACAGCAGCACGCCCTCACTGATGTACGTCGCCGCGACGTGCCCGATCAGCACGACCGCGAGCCACCGCCAGGTGCCCAGCCAGCGCTCGGCGGTGGCGTGGAAGACCGTGTAGAGCAGCACGTACGGCAGCCATCCGCCGCCGTCGGTCCACAGCGCGCTGCGCACCAGGGCGCGGACCGGCTGGCTCGACAGATTGTGGATGTTCGTCGACCGCAGCCGCAGGAAGTCGTCCACCGTGGCGGGCGCCATCCGGTGGATCGCGACCGTGGTGAAGAACAGGATCGCCAGCCAGATGTACGTGCCGGGGGCGCTGCGGATGTACGCCCACACGGCGCGGGCCACGGCGCGGGTGACACGCGAGAGGCGTGAGGGGAGATGCACGCTCCGGATTCTGTCCGGAAAGCGAGGTTTATACGGCCGCGCCGCGCGTAAGCGCGGCCTACCGAGTCCAGCGGGTGCGCGGGTCCCGGCCGGGTGCGCGGGTCCCGGCCCGGTGCGCGGGTCCCGGCCGGGTCACGCGGACAGTTCGCGCTCCAAAGGGGTGCGGAATCGCGGTGTGACCGTCACACCGCCGCCCGCGAGAAAAGCGGTGAGACGCTCCGCCGCCGCCTCGACCGCGTCCGCCGCCCGCGCGCCCCGGTCGGCCAGCAGCCGCCAGGCGACAGTGCCGTCCGCGCGGTGCGCCCAGCCTCCGATCACCTCGCCGCCCCACCACACGGTGGGCCCGACGTTGCCCGAGCGGTCGAAGAGGGACGTCCGGTGCTCGCGCGGCAGGAACCAGTCGCGCTCCTGCCACCCCATGGGCGTCGGGTCCAGCGCGGGCAGCAGCGTCGCGGCGGGCGGCGGCGCGTCCGCCGACGGCCCGGCGTCACCGGGCAGTACGTGGCCGACGGCGTCCCCGTCCAGCAGCACTTCCTCGGCGCCGACCGCCGCGAGCGCCGTGCGCACCTCCGTCAGCGACCAGCCCGTCCACCACTTCAGATCGGCCGCCGTCCCCGGCCCGTACGCCCCCAGCCACGCCTCCACCACCCCCGCGCGCGCCTCGGCCACCGGCACGTCGGGCAGCGGCTCGGCGTTCGCCCACCGGAACTGGCTGCTCGTCCACGACCCGGCCGGCCTGCGCCGCTCGATCCGGCCCTCGGCGGCCATCGTCCTGATGATCCGGCTCGCCACGTTCTGCCGCGCCTCGTACGGCTTGCCCGCCGCCACCAGCACCTGCTCGCGCAGCTCGGGCACCAGCTTCGACAGCCCCGCGCCGCTGGTCTCGCCGTGCGCGTCGAGCGCCGCGCGCACCCGCGCCTCGACGTCTTCCAGCCACGCCTCGCCCCAGCCGCCGCCCTCCGCCAGGAACGCCAGCAGCCCCTTGCGCTCCTTCGCCGCGATCTGCCGCCCGGCCGCCGCGTACACCCCCGGCGCCGCCGCCCGGCCCACGACGAACATCGTGCGCCGCATCGCCAGCATCCGCACCAGCGACCCGGTCTCCCCGTACAGCGCCTCCTCCAGCGCCCCGACGCCGTCGCCCGGCTCGCGCAGCCGCGCCGCCACCGTCAGGAACACCGTCGCCGGATCGGTCGCGTGCAGCGCCACGAGCGCGTCGGCGACCTCCTCGCAGGTGCCCACGGCCCGGAGCTGCCGCCGCACCAGCCGCCCCCGCCGCTCCTCGTTCCCGACCTGTCGCCGCCGCGTTCCGCTCATGACCTCATGCTCACACGCCCCGCCGTCACTACCGGCTCAGCGGCCGGAAGCCGCGCAGGCGCAGGCTGTTGGCCACGACGAAGACGGAGGAGAAGGCCATGGCCGCGCCCGCGATCATCGGGTTGAGCAGCCCCGCCGCCGCCAGCGGCAGAGCGGCGACGTTGTAGCCGAAGGCCCAGAAGAGATTGGACTTGATGGTGCCGAGCGTGCGCCGCGCGAGGCGGATGGCGTCGGCGGCCACGCGCAGATCACCGCGGACCAGGGTGAGGTCCCCGGCCTCGATGGCGGCGTCGGTGCCGGTGCCCATCGCGAGCCCGAGGTCGGCCTGGGCGAGCGCGGCGGCGTCGTTCACACCGTCGCCGACCATGGCGACGCTGCGCCCCTCGGCCTGGAGGCGCCGGACGACGGCGACCTTGTCCTCGGGGAGGACATCCGCGAAGACGTCGGCCGCGTCGATGCCGACCTCGGCGGCGACGGCCGCCGCGACGGCCGCGTTGTCCCCGGTGAGCAGCATCGGCCGCAGGCCGAGCGCCCGCAGCCGCCGTACGGCCTCCGCGCTCGTCGGCTTGACGGCGTCGGCGACGACGAGCACGGCCCGCGCCCGCCCGTCCCAGCCCACGACCACCGCCGTGCCGCCGTGCGCCTCGGCCGCCGCCTTGGCCTCGGCGAGGTCGGCGGGCAGGACGAGCCCGCGCCCGCTCAGCAGCCGCTCGCGGCCGACCAGCACCTCGTGGCCCTCGACGACACCGCGCACACCGAGGCCGGGGACGTTCTCGAAGTCCGTGACCGGCGGCAGTTCACCAGCCGCCTCGCGCGCCCCGGCGGCGACGGCCCGCGCGATCGGGTGCTCGGAGGCGTCCTCCAGCGCGCCCGCCAGCCGCAGGACGTCGGCCTCCTCGGCTCCCGACACACGCACCCCGGTCAGCGTCATCGACCCGGTCGTGACCGTCCCGGTCTTGTCCAGCACGACCGTGTCGACGGCCCGCGTCGACTCCAGCACCTCGGGCCCCTTGATGAGGATGCCGAGCTGCGCGCCGCGCCCGGTGCCGACCATGAGCGCGGTCGGCGTGGCGAGCCCGAGCGCACACGGGCAGGCGATGATGAGGACGGAGACGGCCGCGGTGAAGGCGGCGGTCGCGCCCTCCCCGGTCAGCAGCCAGAAGGCGAGCGTGCCGAGCGCCAGCACGATCACCACGGGCACGAAGACGGCCGAGATCCGGTCGGCGAGCCGCTGCGCGGCGGCCTTGCCGTTCTGCGCGTCCTCCACCAGCCGTGCCATACGGGCGAGTTGGGTGTCGGCGCCGATCCGCTCGGCCTCGACGACGATGCGCCCGCCCGCGTTGACGGTGGCGCCGGTGACCCGCGAGCCGGGCCCGACCTCGACCGGTACGGACTCCCCGGTGAGCATCGACGCGTCGACGGCGGAGCCCCCGTCGCGGACGACGCCGTCGGTGGCGATCTTCTCGCCGGGGCGTACGACGAAGCGGTCGCCGACCGCCAACTCGCCGACAGGGATGCGCACTTCCCGCCCGTCGCGGAGCACCGCGACGTCCCTGGCGCCCAGTTCGAGCAGCGCGCGCAGCGCCGCCCCCGCCTTCCGCTTGGCGCGGGCCTCGAAGTACCGCCCGGCCAGGATGAACGCGGTGACCCCGGCCGCCGCCTCCAGATAGATGTGGCCGCTGCCGCCGCCGCGCGAGACGGTGAGGTCGAAGGAGTCCTTCATGCCGGACATGCCCGCGTCGCCGAAGAACAGCGCCCACAGGGACCAGCCGTACGCGGCGAGGGTGCCGACCGACACCAGGGTGTCCATGGTGGCGGCGCCGTGCCGCAGATTCGTCCAGGCGGCGCGGTGGAAGGGCCAGCCCGCGTAGACCACGACCGGCGAGGCGAGCGTCAGCGCCAGCCACTGCCAGTTGTCGAACTGGAGCGCCGGGACCATCGACAGCGCGACGACCGGCACGGCGAGGACGACGGCGGTGATCAACCGCTCCCGCAGGGAGGCCGATTCGGGGTCGCGCGCCGGGCCGGCGGCGGTCCCGTCGGCGTCGGCCGGGGGCGCGAGCGGGGGCGGGGGGAGCGCGGCGGTGTACCCGGTGGCCTCGACGGTCGCGATGAGATCGCCGACCGCGACTCCCTCGGCGTACGCCACCTTGGCCTTCTCGGTCGCGTAGTTGACGGTGGCGCTGACGCCGTCCATCCGGTTGAGCTTCTTCTCGATCCGCGCGGCGCAGGACGCGCACGTCATGCCGCCGATCTCCAGCTCGACCGCCTGCTCGGCCGCCGCCGTCCCGCCGTCCTTCGCCGCCGTGGTCATGGCCACTCCCGCTCCCCTCGTGTCCCCGTCGTACCTTTCCCGCCGCCCGGCCCCTGCCCCCGGCCCCCGCCGTGGAGGCCGCGAAGCGCTGGTCAGGCGCGGCCGACCAGTTCGTAACCCGCCTCGTCCACGGCGGCGCGCACCGACTCGTCGTCCACCGGCTGCTCGGACGCGACGGTCAGCAGACCGGTCGAGGCGACCGCCTTGACGGAGGTGACACCGGGAATCGCGGTGACCTCCTTGGTGATCGCGGACTCGCAGTGACCGCAGCTCATCCCGGACACGGAGTAGACGGCCTCGCTCATGGTGTTCTCCTCGATACGTGCGTGCGTGCCTGCTTGTGCGGACGTGCTTCTCCGTCCGCCGGGAACAACCATATACCCCCTAGGGGTATTCCACGAAGCTGAGATCTTCGGCACTCCGGGCGCCCCGCCGCTCCCGGCGCGCCGGGCGCTCGCCTAGGCTGGACGCGTCGGCGCGTACCCGTGGCAGGGACGCGACCAGCTCTTTCACCAGGAGGCGGCAGCGTGCTGCGCACCATGTTCAAGTCGAAGATCCACCGGGCCACCGTGACCCAGGCGGATCTGCACTATGTGGGCTCCGTGACCGTCGACGCCGATCTGATGGACGCCGCGGACCTGCTGCCCGGCGAACTCGTCCACATCGTCGACATCGCCAACGGCGCCCGGCTGGAGACCTATGTCATCGAGGGTGAGCGCGGCTCCGGCGTCATCGGCATCAACGGCGCCGCCGCCCACCTCGTGCACCCCGGAGACCTGGTCATCCTGATCAGCTACGCGCAGGTCGAGGACGCCGAGGCCAGGGCGCTGCGCCCGGCCGTCGTCCATGTGGACGCCGACAACCGGATCATCACGGTCGGCGGCGACCCGTCGGAGCCCACCCCCGGCGCGGACACGCTCCGCCCCCCGCACGCCGTGGCGCGGGTCTGACGGCCGAAGCCGGATCACTGATGTGCCGGGGCCCGCTCGCTGATCGCGGGGTGTTCGCGGAATGTTCGCGGACCGCTCGTGACGCGTCGCGCCCCGTGTGTCCGACGGTGAGCGTTACGCGGCGGTGACGACCGCCGCGCCGCTCACCGGGCCGACGGCCGGGCCCTGGACCGGGCGTATCGGCATCTGGGTACCCCGCGCGGCGGCGGTCCACTCGGCGCGCAGCCGCGCCAGCTCCGTGAGCTCTTCGGCCGTCCAAGGCCGGTCGCCGTGCTCCTGCACATAAGCGCGCAGGGCCGCGTTCGCTTGATCGAGACTTCCCCCGTACATGTGAACCACAGTAGACGGCGGCACTGACAATCCCGAATCCGTTAAACACCGCGCGTGACCGTGTCGATGCGGCACGGCGCCTTCCGTTTCACCCGCCAAGGCGGTGACCTGCGCACGAACGGCGATTGTCGGGACCGGCTGCCATGCTGGGTGTGAGAGAGGACACTGCGTCCCAATCGGACAAAAAGCCCGGCACCCGCCCGATCCGCCCGGCACCCACCCGATCCGCCCCGCGCCTGCGATCCGCCCGGCATCCCTGATCCGCCCGACGCCTCCGATCCGCCCGACGCCTCCGATCCGCCCGGCCACCGCACGACAGCTCCAGGAGGAAGGCACCCATGCTCACCAACGACTACGTGCCCGGCGCGCCCGACTGGATCGACCTGGGCAGCCGCGACACCACGGCCGCCGCCGCGTACTACGGCTCGCTCTTCGGCTGGGAATTCGAACCGGGCGGCCCCGCGTCCGGCGGGTACGGCACCTTCGTGCGGGACGGCGCGACGGTCGCCGCGCTGGGCCCGCTCCAGGACACCGGCGCCCACCCGGCCTGGACGGTCTACTTCGAGACCGCCGACGCCGACGCCACCACGGCCGCCGTCGAGGAGAACGGCGGCACCGTACGGGTGCCGCCGATGGACGTCTTCGACCAGGGCCGCCTCGCCTCCTACACCGACCCGACCGGCGGCGAATTCGGCGTCTGGCAGCCCGGCACCAACAAGGGCCTGGACCACGTCGGCCCCTGGGGCCTGTGCTGGACCGAGCTGTACACACCGCGGGCCCAGCGCGCCAAGGACTTCTACGCCGCGGTCCTGGCCTGGGACTACGAGGACATGCCGCTGCCCGGCGACGCGTCCGCCGACGTCTACACCGTGGTGTCCCGCTCCGGCGGCGGCCAGGACGGCTCGCACGGCGGCATCCTCCAGCTCGGCCCCGACCTGCTCCCCGCCGGTACGGCCTACTGGCAGCCCTACTTCGGCGTCGACGACTGCGACGCCGTCGTCGCCAGGGCCACCGAGGGCGGCGGCACGGCCCTCCTGCCCCCCACCGACATGGCGGGCGTCGGCCGCCTCGCCCTGCTGACCGACCCCGAGGGCGCGTTCTTCGCCGTGCTCACCCCGGCGGCCTCGATGACGTCCTGAGCCCGTACGGCCCGTAGAGCCCGCGAAGCCCTTACAGCCTCCCGCAAAGCCGCCACAGCGTGCCCGGCCCGCGCGGCCCTCAGGCCCGCGGGTCCTGGCCCGTGGAAGGGGCGGCCTGCTCGGCGGCGGACGGCTCCGCCGCACCGGCCCCGGTCGCGGGGAGCGCCGTCAGATGGGCGAGCGTGCCGGTGATCGTCAGCAGCCGCTCCAGCGCGGGGGACCGGTCGTCCAGGTGGAGCCGGACACCGGCCTCGTCGGTGCGGCGGCGGATCATCAGCAGCGCCGAGAGCCCGCTGGAGTCCGTGCTGCCGAGCCCGGCGCAGTGCAGGTGCAGGTCCGCCAGGTGCGGATTGTCGGCGATCTTGTCGCTGACGACCGCCAGCAGCCGGTCGGCGTTGTCGTAGTCGAGGTCGCCGTGCAGTTCGATCCGCACGGTCGTCTGGGTGTCGACGGCCGTCAGCCGCAGATGGCTCGGGGGAATCGTGGTCATGCGGTGGTCCTGGCGGTGGTGAGTGCGGACGAGGTCAGACAGTCGGTGCCGAGCCGGAGTATCCGGACCGCGCGCGGGAAGTCCTTCAGCTCGTCGGACAGGATCCGCAGCGCGGGCGGCAGGCTGTGCGCGGGAACGCCGCGGGCGGCGAGAATCCCCGCTGTCCAGGTGAGGAAGTCCGCGAAGAGGTCCTCGTCGCCCGTGTAGAGGGCGATGGTGAGGAAGTCCACGATGTGCGCGAGGTCTTGCGCGGTGTGCTCGCGCTGGAGTTCGCTGTACGCGCGCATCGCGGGGAAGGCGGCCTCCAGCCCGCCGAAGACGGTCCGCACCAGGGCCGTACGGGCGCGCGCGACCATCGTGTACTCCTGGTCGGCCAGGTGCGGCAGATCGTCTATCGGCTGGTGCTCGGGCTGCGGGCGCGGCAGCGGGCCGCGCGCGAGGCGCTCCGCGGCCGTACGCGCGTCGGGGGCCCAGGCGTCGGCGCCCAGCAGCCGCGCGTGCCGGCCGTCCGGGCCGAAGGCGGCGCCGCCGACGAGGACCGGCACCCCGACGGCCTGGCACGCGGTGATCGCCGCGTGCGCGGTCGGCAGCCGGGTGGCCAGCGAACTGGAGAGCGCCACCGCGTCGCACGCGGTGCGGTGCAGGTGGGTGATGAGGTGCGGGGTGGGCACCTGGGCGCCGAGGAAGTCGACGCGCCAGCCGCGCAGCTTCAGCACCTCGGCGAGGATCCGGGCGGGCAGCGCGTGCCACTCGCCCTCGACGCAGGCCACCGTGATCCTGCCCCGCCAGGGTTCGGTACGGGCGGCCGGGTGCAGGGACAGCGCCGCCACCGCCCGGTCGTTGATCGCGGTGGCGGCGTGCTCCTCGGCGACGCTCAGCCGGTTGGCCGCCCACTCCTCGCCCACCTTGCCCTGCACGGGCGCGATGACGTCGAGCAGCACGCTCTCCGCGTCCACCCCCGTGTCCAGCGCGCCGAGCACCACACCGGCCGCCGCGTGCTCGTCGCCGTGCGCGACGGCCTCCCACAGCTCCGTCACGCGCCGCCCGAGCCCCTGATCAGGTCCGGAGCGGGCTCCGGACGGCGGGGCGGGCGGCGAGGACGCGGAGTGCGACGAGGGTGCGGTCGGCTCGGTGTCGGTGCTCACGCTGTGTACCTGCCCCGAGTACGGCCGTTCACCGCACTCAGGTGGTGCGTCCGGGGCGCGGAGATCACGACGACGGCCATGTCGTCGTGACGCCCCGTGCCGACCCATTCGGCGGCGAGCATCTGGACCCGCTCCACGATTCCTTCCGCGGGCATGCCCGCGCACTCCGACAGCACACGCCGCAGCCGCTTCTCGCCGAACAGCGCACCGCCCAGGGGGCCGCCGCGCGCCTCGGTGATCCCGTCCGTGTACAGCACGCAGGTCTCGCCGGGCGCCAGGGACAGCGTGACGGTCCGGGAGACGGCGTCGGGGATCGCGCCGACCAGGGTGCCCTTGGTGTCGGCCTGCTCCACCTCGCCGTCGGCCCGCACGATCAGCGGCGCGAGGTGCCCCGCGCTGGTCAGCCGCAGCCGCACCTGGTGCCCGTCGCGGAGCGCGGAGGCCAGGATCAGCGTCGCGAAGCGGGTGTGGTGGGAGTTCAGCAGCGCCGTGTTCAGCAGGCTGAGCATCCGCTGGTGGTCGTCGGCCATGGGCAGCAGCGCGTGCAGGGTGTTGCGGATCTTGCCGGTCAGCACGGCCGCCTCGAGGCCCTTGCCGCACACATCGCCCAGCACCGCCAGCGACGCCTCGCCCTCGGTCACCGACGGGTGCACGTCGTAGAAGTCCCCGCCGATCCGCTCGTGGTCCTGCGAGGGCCGGTAGCCGCCGGCGAAGTCCACCCCGCCGACCTGGTGCAGCGACGGCGGCAGCAGTTCCCGCATCAGGACCTCGGTGATCGCCGACTGCTCCGCGTACAGCCGGGCCGCCGACATGGCGGCGCCCGCGCGCGCGGCGAACAGCCGGGCGAAGACCTCTTCGCGTTCGGTGAAGGCGTCGGTCTCCGAGCGCCGCAGCAGGACGAGGGCGCCCGCCGACACCCCGTGCCCCGGCAGCGGGGTGATCACTATCGAACCGACCGGCCCGAAGCCCTCGGGCACCAGCCAGGAGGGGGCCGTCGCCGGGTCGAGCCAGCGCGAGGGCACCGGCGGGAAGCCGCGCAACGCCTCGCCGAGCCCCGGCACTTCGTCCGGATCGACGCCCAGGTGCGACTGCGAGGGGCTGCCGCCGCGCACACAGAAGACCACCGGCAGCCGGTTCGCCCGCGACGGGGCGATGACCATGGCGGCGTCGGCCAGGTGCTCGGCGGCCATCTGCGCGGTGACGTCCATGCACCGGTCCAGGTTGAGCGAGGAGAGCAGCAGGTTGGACGAACGGCTGAGGAATTCGGTGCGCTCGCGTTCCATGCGCAACGCCTCGCGCGCCAGCCGCCGGTCGGTGTCCTCGACCAGCCACCACACGGCGCTTCCGTCGGCCAGCACCGTCGGATGCGCCTCGAAGGTGCGCCCGCCGACCGCACCCCAGGCCACGTCGACGTCAGCGGTCGCGGCAACGTCCACGTCAGCGGTGGCGGCCACGTCCGTGCCCGGGGATTCCTCCGTCGGCGCGTGCAGCGTTTCGTGTGCCCGCGACAGCCACGGTGGCGCCACGTCCGCGAGCGCCACCCCTTTCCCGGCCCCCGGCAGCAGAATCCCCGCCGCCTCGTTCGCGAGTATCAGCCTGCCGTCGGCCTCGACCACGAGCACCGGGTAGGGCGCCAGCAGGGGGTACGGAGTGTCGCTCCTCGAAACGCTCACCGGTGCGTCCGCACCGGCTGCCGTCGTGACGGAACCAACCACACATTCAGGATCCGCTGAGCGAATCCCTCACCTCATCGACTAGGGGACAGTTGCGTACGGCGACCAGAAGACCGTTGCCGTCCAGCAACCATCCCGTACTTCCCCGCGGCCCCGCAACCAGCCCACCGGAGCGTGGCCGACCGGTCACAGGGCCTCGCGCCACGCCGCCAGCTCCCGTGCGCTGTCGAACCGCAGCGCCCGTCCGGTCACCGGATCGGTGAATTCCAGCACCCGCGCGAGCAGTTGCAGCGGCCGGGTGAAGTCCTCCCGGCCGCCCTCCGATTCGGGCTCCGGCAGCACCCGCGGATACACCGGGTCGTACAGCAGCGGCAGGCCGAGCGCGCTCATGTGCAGCCGCAACTGGTGGGTACGGCCCGTCGCGGGCAGCAGCCGGTAGCGGCCCCGCGCACCGCGCCGCTCCAGCAGTTCGACCCGGCTCTCCGCGTTCGGCGGCCCCGGCTCCTCCCACGCCGCGATCCGCCCGCGCTCCTTCACGATCCGGCTCCGTACCGTCCTCGGCAGCTCGACCCGCGGGTCGTACGCGGCGACCGCCTCGTACTCCTTGCGCACCCGCCGGTCCCGGAAGAGCGTCTGGTACGCGCCCCGGTCCCCGGGGCGGACCACGAACAGCACCAGGCCCGCCGTCAGCCGGTCGAGCCGGTGCGCGGGCGACAGTTCGGGCAGCCCGCAGTCGCGCCGCAGCCGCGCCAGGGCGGTGTCCGTGACGTGCCGCCCGCGCGGGGTCGTCGCCAGGAAGTGCGGCTTGTCCGCCACCACGATCCGCTCGTCGCGGTACACCACCCTCACCTCGAACGGCACGGCCGTCTCCGGCGCCGCATCGCGGTGGAACCATACGTACGCGCCCGCCTCGTACGCCGTCCCCGCCGTCACCGGACCGCCGTCCGCGGTCACGAAACGCCCCTCGGCCAGCATCGCCCCGACGCGCTCCGCGCCCACCGCCCCCGCGTACCGCTCCAGCAGATACGCCGCCACCGTCGGCGGCTCCCCGCCCCCGCCGGGCAGCCGCAGCCGCACCGGGTCCACGCCGTCCCGCTGCGCCAACGGCGACGGCGGCGCCTTGCGCCCGCCCCTGCGTGCCATGTCCCCGCCCCCCCCGTCAGCGCGCGACCGGGTAGCCGATCCGCTCCAGCTCCCCCCGGCCGTCCCCCCGAACCTCCCCCGCCCCCGGATACCGCACGATCTCCAACGCGGCCGACGCCCGGCACACATCCCGCAGCCCCGCGATCGACGGCAGCCCTCGATCGACGTCATGGATCGTCACACGCTCAGTCATGCCCCATCCCTATCAAGATCCCTATCAAGCCGCACTGACATTCCCCCGCACACCTCGCACACCCGCACCGTCCCTCGCGTGTCACAGGCGTCCGCGCTGTCCCGTCCCGTGAGGGAGAGCCCCGCGATGAGCCGGGGCCGACCGGAACGCGAGGACGGTGGCGGTCATGCGGGTGTTCGTGGCAGGCGGGAGCGGGGTACTGGGGCGGCGGCTGGTGCCGCTGCTCGTGGACGGGGGCCACCAGGTGACGGCCACCACGACGAGCGCGGCCAAACTGGACTCGCTGAAGGCGCTGGGCGCCGACGGCGTCGTGATGGACGGCCTGGACGCGGCGTCGGTCGGCGAGGCGGTGGCCACGGCGCGGCCGGACGTCATCGTGCACCAGATGACGGCGATCGCCACCGCACACGCGGGCAAGCCCGACCTCAAGCACATGGACCGCTGGTTCGCCCCCACCATCCGGCTCCGCACCGAAGGCACCGACCACCTGCTGGCGGCGGCCCAGGCGACCGGCGTGCGCCACGTCGTCGCCCAGGGCTACGCCTCCTGGAACGGCGTCCGCGAGGGCGGCTGGGTCAAGACGGAACAGGACCCGCTCGACCTGATGGAGGGGACGGCGGCGCAGGCGGGAATGCGGGCGATCCGGCACGTCGAGGACGTGGTGGCGGACTTCGGCGGCGCGGTCATGCGCTACGGCAGTTTCTACGGCCCCGGCGTCACCGACGACATGGTCGAACTCCTGCGCAAGCGGCAGCTCCCGCTCGTCGGCGCCGGCGCGGGCCACACCTCGTGGATCCACCTGGACGACGCGGCGAGCGCCACCGCCCTGGCCGTCGAGCGGCGCGCGACCGGCCTGTTCAACGTCGTCGACGACGAACCGGCGCCGGCCGCCGAGTGGCTGCCGTATCTGGCCCGGTGCGCGGGCGCGAAACGGCCGATGCGGGTGCCCGCGTGGCTGGCCCGTTTGCTGGCCGGGGAGGTGGCGGTGACGATGATGACCGAGGGCCGCGGCTTCTCCAATGCCAAGGCCCGGCGGGAACTGGGCTGGGAGCCGCGCTACTCGTCGTGGCGCGAGGGGTTCGAGAAGGGGCTGAAGTGACGCGGGCGGATGCGCGGCAGGGGCAGGGTTCGGCACGGTCTGACGGGGCACGGTCCGGTGCGGCGCGGGCGGGGGAGTTCGAGGACCTGCGGCCGCTGCTGTTCTCGATCGCGTACCGGATCCTGGGCAGCGTGAGCGAGGCGGAGGACGCGGTCCAGGACACCTGGCTGCGCTACGAGGCCGCCGGGACCTCGCCCGCCTCGCCCAAGGCGTACCTGTCGGCCGCCGTCACCCGCGTCTCCATCGACGTGCTGCGCTCCGCCCGCTTCCGGCGCGAGGAGTACGTGGGGGAGTGGCTGCCGGAGCCGCTGCTCGCCGACCCCTACGACGACCCGGCGCGCTCGGCGGAACTGGCCGACTCCGTCTCGACGGCCGCCCTGTTGCTGCTGGAGCGGCTCAGCCCGCTGGAGCGCGCCGTCTTCGTGCTGCGCGAGGTCTTCGGTTTCGGCTTCCCCGAGGTCGCCTCCGCCGTCGGCCGCTCCGAGGCCGCCTGCCGTCAGCTCGCGGTACGCGCCAGGCGGCACATGGACGAGGGCCGCCCGCGCTTCGAGGCCGACCGGCGGGAGCGGGAGAGGCTGGCGGGACGGTTCTTCGACGCGCTGCGCGAGGGCGACGTCGAGGCCCTGCGCGACGTGCTCGCCGCGGACGTCCAGGTCGTCGGCGACGGCGGCGGCAAGACCCCGCAGTTCGCCCGCGCCATCAACGGCGTCGAGAACGTGACGCGCCTGCTCGCCACAACCTTGCCCTGGTTCTTCCGCATCGACGTGACCGTCGAGGCCCACGAGATCAACGGCCAGCCCGGCATGATCTTCCGCGACCGCGACCGCAAGGTGCTCAACGTGTGGACGCTGGACGTGCTCGACGGCCGGATCCAGATGATCAACTCCGTCAGCAACCCCGACAAGCTCGGGCACCTGGGCCCGGTCGGGGACGCGTGGGCGGTCTACCGCGAGTGGAACGCGGCCCGCCGCCCGTAACGCCCCTCCGCCCTCGCCGTCCCGCCCCCGTCGTCCCGTCTCCGTCGTCCCGTGCCGTCACTTGCGGTCCAGGTCGAGGTTCAGATCCAGGTTCAGGTTCAGGTCCAGGTCGAGACCGAGGTCGCGGCGCAGACGCGTCAGGGCGCTGCGGACACGGGACTTGGCCGTGCCCAGCGGGATGCCGAGCGTCTCCGCGACCTCCTGGTGGCTGCGCTCGGCGTAGAACGCCAGGTGGATCGCCTCCCGTTGCAGATCGGTCAGCACGCTCACCCCGCGCCGCACCGCCGCCTGCCTCATGCGCCGCTCGACGATGTCCAGGACGTTGTCGCCGGCCGGCAGCCGCGTCCTGCGGGCCGCCAGGTCCTCACTGCGCAGCAGTACGGCGTTGCGCCGGATCCAGTCGACGGCACGGCGGTGCGCGATGGTGACGACCCAGCCGCGTACGCTCCCCTGCTCCGGCCGGTACAGCGACGCCTTCGCCCACACCTCGGCCATGACGTCCTGGGCGATGTCCTCGGCTTCGGCGCGCAGCCGCACCCGCCGCTGGACCAGCGACCTGACCATGGGAAAGAGCAGCGTGTACAGCGCGGTGAACGCCTCCTGGTCGCCGCGTCCCGCCGCCAGCATGTGCTGTTCGAGGCCGTCGCTCTCCCAGCACTCCGCCTCCGGCGGCGACGGGAGACGCGTCGGACCTGCGTCCGGCATTCGGCTCACCTCCTCAGCGCCCGGTGCTGAACCGGGTGCCGTGCGGACCAAGGGGAGTTCGTGGCCCCGGTCCTCAGGTATGGCCGCTCCGCCCGATGGCCACCTGGAAAGGGGGTACGGACGTACGGATGTGCGGGCGCCCTGACGTGGCGCCCGTCGGCCGTCCGCCGGGGTCATGGGCGGAGTCGGGGGCCGGTGGCGCGCTCAGCGCCGGGTGAGGTCGCCGTAGAGGGTGTCCCAGGCGTCGTCCTGACGGCTGGCCGGTTTTCCGTCGCAATAGGGCAGCGCGTGCTGGGCCGTGTAGTAGCGGAGCATCGACAGTACGGCCATCGGGTCGCTGTTCTTGCCCGCCGTGTAGTCGCGGTCGGGCAGCGTCGCCTGGTGGACGCGGCAGGTCGGACGCGGGCTCGCGGGGCCGGTGACCAGCGCTCCCGTGTGCCGGTCGGCGGCGCAGGAGGTGAGCGCGAGCGCGAGGACGGCGGCGGTCAGGGCGGCGCCGAGGAGGGCGGCCGGGCGGGAGGCCGTACGCGGTGACGTAGGCGGTGTCATACGTGTGGCCGTACGTGTGGCCGTACGCGTGGCCGCGCGGGTCGTGCCGGTCATATCAGTCGTGCGGGTCGTCGTACGCGAGGGTGTGCGCATGGTTCTGTCCTTGTGGCGTCCGTGGGACAACGGGTGCGGGTGTTGTCGATCCGTCAGAGGGGCATCGCACGCAGGGCGGTTCCCACGCCCACGGCGAGAATGAGCAGCGCGGTGCCCAGAGGGGTGAGGCGACCGCTCCACGCGCCGACGGCGTGCCATCTCCCGCCGCTCAGCGCGGGGAAGCGGTCCCTGAGCGTCAGCAGGAGCAGGCCCGCGGCGGCGAGGGTGGCGGCCATGCCGAGGCCGTAGCAGACGACGAGCAGCACGCCGAACGCCGTACGGCCGAGGGCGATCGAGCCCAGCAGGACGACCAGCGCCGAGGGGCTGGGGACCAGGCCGCCCGCGATGCCGATGCCGATGAGACCGCCGCGCTTGCGGGTGCCGCCCGCGGAGTGGGAGTGGTGATGGTGGCCGTGGCCGAAGAGGCCGTGGGGGTGCGGGTGTTCGTGGGCGGTGTGATCGTCGGTGTGGTGCGAGTGGTGACCGTCGTGGCCGTGGTCGTGCTCAAGGCCGTGCTCAAGGCCGTGCTCGTGGTCGGGTTCGTGTTCGGGGGCCTCCCGTTCGTCCAGGACCGCGACCCGCGTGGTGGCGACGGTCGTGGCAGCGCTCTGCTGGGTGATGCCCTCGGCGCCCTCGGGGACCTCGACGAGCGGGCCGGACGACGGGTGCGGGTGCTGGTGCTCAGCCCCGTGTCCTTGCGCGTGTCCGTGTCCGTGTCCGTGCCCGTGTCCCGGTCCGTGCTCGTGTCCGGGCTCGTGGCCGTGGCCGTGCGAACCGTGAGCCGCGCCCCCCGCGTGCCCGTGCTCCGCCTGCCGCGCCCGGAAGACCCGGACGGCCGACGGCAGCAGCCACAGACCGGCCGCGGTGATGACGATGCCGCTGACCGTGCCGAGCCAGGCCAGGACGTCCTCGCCGACGAGCGCGGAGGACACGCTGAGCGCGATGCCGAGGACGAGGACGGAGGCGGTGTGGGTCAGCGTTACCGTGCCCGCGACCGTGACGGCGTCGCGCGGACGCCCCTGACGGCCCGCCAGATACGCGGCCATGATGGTCTTGCCGTGACCGGGCAGCGCCGCGTGCCCCGCGCCCAGCACCATGGCCATCAGCACGGCGAGCAGCCCGACGGGAAGGGTGAGCCGGTCGTGGTCGGTGAGCGCGCCCAGTCGCCGGTCCAGGGCGGCGTACCAGGAGGAGGGCCAGCCGGTGCCGGGCGCGACGGCCGCGACGGCCCCGGGACCCGAGCCCAGGACGAGCCGCGTACGGCGCTGGTCCAGCGGGTCGGCGAGCAGGTCCGCCGGATACGCGCGCAGCTCGCGCGAGACCGAGACGGCAGGGACGTCCGAGGAGCCGATGCGTACGCCGTCGCCGTGCGCGGTGATCTCGTGCCAGCCGATCCGGCTGCTGTCCACGCCGGTGGCCAGCGTGATCGTGTCGCCGCGGCCGGGGGAGGCGGGCGCGGACAGCCGGCACTCCAGCCGTCCGGTGTCGAGCCCGGCCTGCCCGGGCACCAGCCGGAAGGACGCGTCCGTCAGCCCGAACCGCAGGGCCTCGGCCCGCCGCGCGTCCCCGGCGCCGCCCGCGTTCCCCGAACCGCCGGCCGCGCCCGTGTCGCCGCCGAGCGTCGCGTCGATACCGCGCGCCAGGTCGGTGCAGGCGGTGTGCGCGTGGGCCGCGGCCTCCGCCGGGCTCAGGGCCCCGTCGTGGTCGGTGTCCATGGCGGCCTTGGCCTGGAGCGTGGGGATCTCGGCGGTGTCCACGACGGCGAGGTCGTCGATCCGGTCGGGGCGTACGGTCAGACCGTCGTACCGGTTGACGGTGAAGTTGCCCAGCGGGTGGGCGGAGACGGCCGGGGCGGCCAGCCACAGCAGCGAGGGCACCGCCACCAGCAGCAGGGCCGCGCCGCGCCGGGCACGGATCGGGGTCGTCATCGCTGTCCTCGCCGTCCTTGCGGTGGTTGTGCCGCCGGTTCCTTCTGATCCTTCTGAAGGGCGGTCAGCCGGGCGCGCGCGTCCGGCGCGTACAGCGGCGAGAAGGCCGGATTCGCGGCCAGGGCCCCGGCCAGGTCCGTACGCGCCGCCTCGTCGTCGCCGAGCGACTGCTCGATCACGCCCCGGTGGTAGCGCAGCAGCGCGTCGCGCCAGCCGAGCCGGTTCGCCTGCTCGGCCAGCGGCAGCGCGTCGCCGTCACGGCCCGCCCGGTGCAGCGCCCAGCTCAGCGCGTCCGCGACCAGCACACTGTGCCGCCGGTCCCACTCGGCGCTCAGCAGCTTCACCGCGAGGTCCGCGTCGCCGTGATCGGCCTGATATTGGCCGAGGTTGAGGTCGTCCACCACGCCGTTGGCCGCGAACAGCCTCTGCTCCGCCTCCAGCACCCCGTACTGCGCCCTGGCTTCCGGCGCCCGGCCCAGCGACTCCAGCAATTCGCCGAATTCCAGCACATATTGCGGCTGCGGCACCCGGTCGATCGCCGTCCGGTAGTCCGCGACCGCCTGGTCCGTCCGCCCGAGCGCGGCCTCCGCCCTGGCCGCGCCCGCCAGCGACGCGGTGTACGTCGGATCCAGCGCGAGCGCCGTCCGGTACTCCCGCAGCGCCTCGCGCGTCTTGCCGGTGTTGAAGGCCAGCTCGCCCAAGTAGTGGTGGCAGAACGCCTGGTCGGCCGCCGTCGTCGCGTCCTGGAGCGCCCGCCGCAGCGCCTGCTCCGCGTCCGCGGTGCGCCCGTGCAGCTCGAAGGTGTACGACGCCCGGGTGAACGACGCCGTCGACGGGTGCAGATCGAGCATCCGCTGCACGGCGTCCTGCGCGGCGCTGTCCTCACCCAACTGGGTGAGCGCGTCGTTGAGCGCGCCGTACGGCGCCCAGGCGTACGGGTCGTCGCTGATCGCCTTGTCCGCCCACGTCCTGGCCTGCGCGAACTGGTGCCGCGCGTTGGCCAGTCCGGCCATTCCGGTGAGCGCGGCGGTGTTGTGCCGCGGCTGGAGCGCGAGCGACTTGCGCAGCGCCGCCTCCGACTTCGGGTACAGCGTCGGATCGACGTCGAGCCGGGCCTGTTCGACGTATTCCGAGCCGAGCTGGGCCCAGGAGGAGGCGTCGTTCGGCTGTGCGCGCAGCGTGCTCTGGAGCTTGGCGACGATGGCGTCCACGCTCAACGGCGCCGCCTGCGGGCCGGAGTCCGGGCCGGAGTCCGGGCCGGGACCCGTACCGGAACCTGTACCGGAACCCGTATCGGAACTCTGGCCCGGGACCGCGTCGGACGGCGGCGGGGACGAGGCGCCGCCCGAGCGCTCCAGCGCTGCGAAGCCGGTCAGGCCCGCACAGAGCACGGCGGTGGTGGCGATCAGGGCGAGGCGGCGCATGGGGGTCTGTTTTCTCCGCTCGGGGCGAACAGGGGCTCCGGCCGGTCGGACGGGTGGGGCGGTCGGACCGGAGGAGAGGGACCCGGCGTGGGCCTGTCAGGTGCCCACGCCGGGTGGCTTGCTCAGCCGGCCTGGTTGACCGAGCCGGTGTAGGGCAGCGCGACGTACGGGAAGGTGCCGGCGAAGGGGACGCCGGGTCCGTTCACGCCGTCACCCGCGGCGAGCGCCTGGATCAGGTGGCCGGGGGTCGCGCCCTCCAGCGCCTGGATCGCGATGTCCACGACGTCGTCACCGAGGCGGCGGCCGTTGGGGTAGCCCTGGAAGTCGCCGTTCAGCACGCCGAGACGGTCCGGCTTCGCGGTGACCGGGGTGGACATGTTCAGCCGCAGCTCCTCGGCGGGGACGAACCGCTTCTTGTCGGCGTCCTGGTTCATGAGCTGCGAGTTGAGGTCCACGGCCAGCGGGCCGTTCGCCGCCTTCGCGATACCGGTCAGGAAGATCTCCTGAAGGTCCTTGCGCGGCGTCGCGGGCGCCGGGATCCCGTAGATCGACTGGATCAGCATCGGAAGCTCGGGGTTGAGCACCTTCGCCACGACCTTGGGCTGGTTGTGGTCCTGCGACGGCGGCAGTGCGTTGAACGCGTTCTTCAGACCCGCGGGCACCACCGCCTCGTTCACCAGCGGGTTGCCCAGCCGCGAGACCTGCACGTACGGGCCGCTGGCCGTCTGCTTGCCCGGGGAGAGGTTCATGGTGCGGCGCGAGGTGGTGCTCCACACGCCGATCACCGGGTTGCGCTTGGGGTTGCAGTTGAGCGCCAGCGCCGACTTCGGGACCTGGATCGCCAGGGTGTTGACGTTGTAGCCCTTGAGCGTGTTGTGCCCGGTCTCCGACAGATTCCCGCCGTAGAGGAGGTCGAAGACGCGCAGGTCGAGGAAGAACGGGTCGGCGGCCTGCGAGGCCACCGTCTGACCGCCGCCGGGCAGCTTCCGCGTCGCCTGGCCGCGCAGCCGCCCGTAGTTCGGCATCGACGCCTTGCCGACGTTCGACGGCGTCGCGATGCCGTCCTTCACCAGCGTGACCGGGCGCTTGCCCGCGCGCAGTTCCTGGAGCGTGTAGTGCTGGCGGAACAGCAGCGTCTTGTCGTTGAGGTTGTTCACCACGCCGTTGTTGTACAGGAATGTCTTGTCTCCGCGCCGGTCCTCGTTGCGGAAGGTCCAGCGGTACGTGAGGTCCGCCTTGCCGGTGCCCTGGCTGTCGATATTGATGTCGTACTGGGCGTCGGTGGCGAACGGGTAGAAGTTCGGCCCCCCGTTGGGCTCCTGGAACGGGTACCAGTTCGCGACCAGCGTCACCGTGTCCGACTTGTCAGGACTGGAGAACGCGTAGAGGTCGGTGTTGTCGACCTGTGGGTCCGCCGCGATCAGCGGCGCCTCGCGGTGGCTGGACGCCTGGCCGACGCCCGTACCGGGACCGGCGAGCGCCGCTCCCGCGATCGCCGTGCCGAGCGTCAGCAGCAGCGCTGCCGACTTCCACCGGCCGACGATGCCCGGTGTTTTGCGTGAACTCATGGGTGGTCTTTCTGTGGGGGTGAAGAGTCCGGCCTCGGGACCGGTCCCTGCACCCCGTTCGTCTCCAGGGGAGGTGCCGGATTGCCCGAAAGAGGTTTTTGTCCCCGATCGGGCGAATATGCGGATACGGATGCCAGGGGTGCGCCGTCCGGCTTGGCGATGGTGCCGATGTTGACGGCGCGTCATGTCGTGCGCGGCGCACGGCGCTCCGGCTCTCCCCGGGCATACGGACATACGTATGCGATATGTCCGTATGCCCGGACGCGGAGGTACCGCCGTAAAGAGGTCATGGGCACACCCGTACCAATCCGCGCCCCCCACCGCTCCGAATGCCAGTGCGGAGGCACCCGCCTCCGGTCGCGGAGCCGACGCCATGCCGACTCCGCGAATCCGCGAGTGAAGGGCAGCACCACCATGCGATCCACCAGCGCACGTGTCGTGACCGCGATAGCAGTCGCCGCAGTCCCGTTGGCCTTCCCGGCGGCGGCGTGGGCGGCACCGACGGACACCGACGTCCCCTGGACCACGTACCAGGCGTCGCTGGACCCGATCACCGCCAACCACGTCACGGGCCGTGGCACGGCGATGATCCAGCTCTCCGGCAACACCGCGAAGATCACCGTCACCGCGTCGGGCCTGGTCGGCGGCGGCTCCCCGCACGCCATGCACATCCACGTCGACGGCGCCGGCGTGTGTCCCAAGCCGTCCGAGGCCAAGGACCACAACGGCCACAGTTCGATCAACGTCGCCGACGCCATGAAGGACTACGGCATGATCGGCACCTCGCTCACCACCAGCGGCGACAGCACCCCCAAGAGCGCCCTGGCCGTCGACCGCTTCCCGGCCGGTTCGAGCGTCAAGTACAGCCGCACCCTCGAAGTCACCGACAACGTCGCCGCGAACCTCAAGTCCGGCAAGGCCGTCCTGGTCGTGCACGGCATCGACTACAACGGCAACGGCAAGTACGACAACGTGCTCGGCGCGAGCGAACTCGACAAGACCCTGCCCGCCGAGGCCACCGACCCCGCCCTCTGCGGCGCCTTCAACGTCTCCCAGATGACCTCGATGCCCGGCGGCGGCGCGGACACCGGTGACGGCGCCACGCAGACCGGAAGCGGCATCCACACCGGCATGGTCGCGGGCGGCAGCGCCGCCGCCCTGGTCGGCCTCGGCATCGGCGGATTCGCCCTGCGCCGCAGGGGCGTCACGACCCGATGAGTGACGACGCCGCCGCCGCGCACGAGGACGGCCCGGACGACGAGACCGGCCGTACGGACGACACCGTACGTACGACCGGCGACGGCCATACCGGCCGTACCCTCCGCGCCAGCCGCACTGCCCGCGTGGGCCGCACGCGACGTACGGCGGTCATGCTCGTCGTCCTCGCGGTGGTCTGCGTCGCCGCGGGGGTCACCGCCGTACTCGCCGGGACCACCGGGGGCGGCGGCAACCCGCCGCCGCAGCCGGGCCCGGCCGTCGCGGGAAGCACACCGCGCGACGACATGTCGGGTCACGAGATGTCCGGCCACGACATGGCCGCGATGCCCGCCCCGCCGAGCGGCGCCGCCTCGGCCGAAGCGGCCGGTCCGACGCCCACCCGGCCCGGCACCCTGCCCGCGTCCAAGCCGGTCGCCCTCGACATCCCGGCCATCGGCGTCCACTCCGACCTGCTGGACCTGGGCCTCAACAAGGACGGCAGCCTGGAGGTCCCCTCCAAGCCGCTGCGCGCCGGCTGGTACCGCAACTCGCCCGCCCCCGGCCAGACCGGACCCTCCGTCATCCTCGGCCACGTCGACTCCAAGGAGACCGGCCCCGCCGTCTTCTACCGGCTCGGCGCGATGAAGCCCGAGCAGCAGATCCGCGTCACCCGCGCCGACCACAAAGTCGCCGTCTTCACCGTCGACGCCGTCCGCTCCTACGAGAAGGCCCGGTTCCCGACCCTCGACGTCTACGGCAACACCGCGGACGCCGAACTCCGGCTCATCACCTGCTCCGACTGGAACGCGCGCAATCACTCCTACGAGGGAAACACCGTGGTCTTCGCCCACCTCGCGACCTGAGAACGGCTCACGGAGACCGGGGTGTCCCCAACTTCACCCGCACGACGCCGTATTGACTTCCTCTGATCATCTGACCGCAGAGCACAACCAACCCGACGGGTCGGCTGTCGGACGGGGTGGGACACCAAGGGCGGTGTCTCACCCCGTTACGCACAGGAGGAACGTTCCTTGGTCTCCCCGCTCTCCCTCCGCACCGGGCGCCGCCGTCTCGTCGGCGCGACCGCCACCGTCCTGGCCGTCACTCTGGGCGCGGTTTCGCTGACCACCACGGCCACCGCCACCACCTCCGCCTCCGCGGGTGCGACGCGGGCGTCCGCCGCGACGTCCGGGGTGAGCGGCCTGCTCCCGATGACGCCCGGCGCCACGCTGGCGTCCGCGGGCACCCAGGGCTTCTGGACGTACGTCCCGCACGACGGCGACGACGGCAAGCTCCGCTGGACCCCGTACGGGCCCGGCCCGGTCCGCGACCTGCGCTTCGACACCGCCAACGGGATCGCCGAGATCTCGGGGGACACCGTCACCACCACGAGCGACACGTCCGGGAGCCGCGTGCTGGACATGCCCACCGGCACCTCCTTCGCGCTGCGGACGGTCGACGACGGGCTGGACAGCCTCTACGGGGGCGTCGCGGGCCGGGCGCTGTTCGTCCGGGGCGCCACGAAGCTGTGGGTCGAGACCGCGGACGGGGCGAACCGCGCCGTGCAGGGCCTGCCCGAGGGGACCGACTACGGGCGGGTGCGGCCGGGCGACGCGACCCACGGCCTGGTCCCCACCGGGACCGGGGAGAGCGACCGGCGCTTCGGCCTCATCGACCTGACCACCGCCACCCTCACCTTCCCCTACCCGCGGCAGGCGCGGAATCCGGTGATCTCCGGCAACCGCCTCGCCTGGATCGAGGACGACACCGCCGCGAACACGCTGCGGGTGGTCGTCCGCAACCGGACCACCGGCGCGGACACCGCGGTGCCCGTGCCGGGCGTGAAAGCCGGTACGGATCTGACCATCGGCCTGCTCGGCGACTGGGTGACGTACGGGACGACGGCCCTGCGTGTCGGGACCGGCGAGAAGGTCACCTTCCTCGACCGCGCCGACGCCTCGTACGCCGTCCCCGACGGCGCCGCGCGGATCGTCCAGGGCAGCGACTCCGCCCAGGGAGCGGGCGTCTTCCGCGTCGCCCTCGACCCGAACGGCCGGCCGTTCGCGCGGCTCCTCGCGCACGCGGGCACCCCGACCTCCGCCCTGCACGACTTCGACAACGACGGCCTGCCCGACCTGCTGGGCCGCGACGCCTCGGGCGGTTTGTGGCGGGACAGCGCCGCCGACGGGCGCCAGCGGGCGCGGATCGGCGGCGGCTGGCAGATCTACGACAAGCTCGAGACCGTCGGCGACATCGCGGGGACGAACAGCCCCGACTACCTTCCCGAACTCGTCGCCCGCGACAAGGACGGGGTCCTGTGGCTCTACTCGGGCCGCGAGGACGGCGGTCTCACCCCGCGCGTCCGCGTCGGCGGCGGCTGGCAGACGTACACCCATCTCACCGGCGGCAGCGACCTCACCGGTGACGGCCGCCCGGATCTCGTCGCGGTCGACGCGACCGGTGCCCTCTGGCTCTACCGCGGCACCGGCAGCACGGCCCGCCCCTTCGAGCCCCGCGTGCGCGTCGGCACCGGCTGGACCGGCTACGACCAGCTCACCGCCGTCGGCGACCTCGCGGGCGGACCCGCGGGCGAACTCGTCGCCCGCGACAAGGACGGCGTGTTGTGGCTCTACCTCGGCAAGTCCGACGGCACCTTCGAGCGCCGCACCCGGATCGGCTCCGGCTGGCAGACGTACTCCCAGCTCACCGGCGCCGGCGACGTCGACCACGACGGCAAGGCCGACCTCTTCGCCTACCGGGCCGCCACCAAGACCGTCTACCTCTACTCCGGCACCGGCGACCCCGCCCGCCCCTTCGCCCCCCGCGCGATCTCCGACGCCCACACGGGCAACGCGTATAACAACATGAGCTGACCGGCCGGGTCCCCTCGGGGGCGTGCGGTCTCCGTGGGGCACCGGTGCCGTCTCCGAGCGGCCCCCGTGCCGACTTCCACGGCCAAAGAGGCCCTCCCGTTCGACAACGGGAGGGCCTCTCATGGCTGTGACCTGCTGCTTCCGGTGTGCCCCAGGCAGGATTCGAACCTGCGACACCAGCTTTAGGAGAGCTGTGCTCTATCCCCTGAGCTACTGGGGCGGGGACAGGCGTCAGTGTAGCGGGTCGGCGGTGGCCGGTCGGGGGCCCGGGGGCGGGGCGGAAGGCCGGTTCGTCAGCCGAGGGTCTTGAGGATCTCGGCGGCCAGGGGACCGGCGGAGGCCGGGTTCTGACCGGTGTGCAGATTGCGGTCGGTGACGGTGTGCGGCGCCCAGGGCGCGCCTTCCTGGAAGTCGGCGCCGAGCTGCACGAGCCGGTCCTGGAGGAGCCAGCGGGCCTTGTCGGCGAAGCCCGCCTGGGTCTCCTCGACGTTGGTGAAGCCGGTCAGCCGGTAACCGGCGAAGGGGGAGGCGCCGCCGGGCCCGGTGGCGGTGGCGAGCAGCGCGGCGGGCGCGTGGCAGACGATGCCGAGCGGCTTGCCCGAGGCGAGGGCCGCGTTGAGCAGGGCGCCGGACACGGCGTCGGCCGACAGGTCCTCCATCGGGCCGTGGCCGCCGGGGTAGAAGACCGCGTCGTAGTCGTCGAGCGAGACGTCGGACAGCTTCACGGGGTGCTGGAAGGCGGCGATCCCGGCCAGCTCGGCCGCCATCGCCGCCGCGCCCTCCTCGCCGCCGTTGAACTCGGGCGCGAGGCTTCCCCGGTCCACCGTCGGTACGACCCCGCCCGGCGTCGCGGCGACGACCTCGTGGCCCGCCTCGGTGAAGACCCGGTACGGGACCACGGCCTCCTCGGCCCAGAAGCCGGTCGGGTGCGCGCTGCCGTCGGCGAGCGTCCAGTGGGTGGCTCCGGTCAGGACGAACAGGATCCTTGCCATGGAGGTGGCTCTCTCTTCCGTGTCGCTGGGGGCGGGTGGGGCGGGCGTTTCCAACGTACGCCGAGGCGGGGGCTCGCGCCGGGTGCGGCGGGGGGCCGGATACGGCGGGGGCCGGGTGCGGCCGGGTCAGGGGAATAGGTAAGGTGGCCGGAATGTTCGGGATGTTGAATGCTCAACCAAACAGGGTGAGTGCGACAGGACGGTGGGTGTGATGCAGTTCGGGATCTTCACGGTCGGCGACGTCACGACGGACCCGACCAACGGACGGACGCCGAGCGAGCACGAGCGGATCAAGGCGATGGTCACCATCGCGCGGAAGGCCGAGGAAGTCGGCCTGGACGTCTTCGCGACCGGCGAGCACCACAATCCGCCCTTCGTGCCGTCCTCGCCCACCACCATGCTCGGCTACATCGCGGCCCGCACCGAGCGCATCGTGCTGTCCACCTCCACCACGCTGATCACCACGAACGACCCGGTGAAGATCGCCGAGGACTACGCGATGCTCCAGCACCTGGCGGACGGCCGCGTCGACCTGATGATGGGCCGCGGCAACACCGGGCCGGTCTACCCGTGGTTCGGCAAGGACATCCGGCAGGGCATCCCGCTCGCCGTCGAGAACTACGCGCTGCTGCACAAGCTGTGGCGCGAGGACGTCGTCGACTGGGCGGGCAAGTTCCGTACGCCGCTCCAGTCGTTCACCTCGACGCCCCGCCCGCTGGACGGCGTGCCCCCGTTCGTCTGGCACGGCTCCATCCGCAGCCCGGAGATCGCCGAGCAGGCCGCGTACTACGGCGACGGCTTCTTCCACAACAACATCTTCTGGCCCATGGAACACACCAAGAAGATGGTCGACCTCTACCGTCGCCGCTTCGCGCACTACGGCCACGGCACCGAGCAGCAGGCCATCGTCGGCCTCGGCGGCCAGGTGTTCATGCGCCGCGACTCGCAGGCCGCGGTACGGGAATTCCGGCCGTACTTCGACAACGCCCCGGTCTACGGGCACGGGCCGTCGCTGGAGGACTTCGCCGAGCAGACGCCGCTGACCGTCGGCTCCCCGCAGCAGGTCATCGAACGCACCCTGACCTTCCGCGACGCCGTCGGCGACTACCAGCGCCAGCTCTTCCTCATGGACCACGCCGGTCTGCCCCTCAAGACCGTCCTCGAACAGCTCGACCTGCTCGGCGAGGAGGTCGTCCCCGTCCTGCGCGCCGAATTCGCCAAGGGCCGCCCGGCCGAGGTGCCCGACGCCCCCACCCACGCCTCGCTGCTCGCCCGCCGCGACGCCGACATCGCCGACGAAGTTCTGGAGGCCCGGGCATGACGCACCACCCGATCGAGCGACGTCGGCTCGCCGTCGTCACCGCCGGTCTCAGCCAGCCGTCGTCCACCCGGCTGCTGGCCGACCGGCTGACGGAGGCGGTACGCCGCCATGTCGACGGTGACGTGGACGTGGACGTACGGGTCATCGAGCTGCGGGGCCTGGCCAACGACATCGCGCACAACATGCTCACTGGCTTCCCGGCGCATCATCTGCGCGACGCAATCGATTCGGTGACCGGCGCCGACGGCCTGATCGCCGTGACCCCGGTGTTCACCGGCTCGTACAGCGGCCTGTTCAAGTCGTTCTTCGACATTGTCGACAAAGACGCACTGGCGGGCACCCCGGTGCTGGCCGCCGCCACCGGCGGCACCGCCCGCCACTCCCTGGTCCTCGAACACGCCATGCGCCCGCTGTTCGCCTACCTGCGCGCGATCGTCGTACCGACCGCCGTATACGCGGCCTCCGAGGACTGGGGCACGGCAGGCAGCGGCAGCGGTGGTGGCAACGGCAACGGGAGCAGCGCTGTCGACGGCACCCTCGCCGCCCGCATCGACCGCGCGGGAGCCGAACTCGCCGCCCTGATGACCTCCCGACCGTCCCGCCCGGCGCCGGGCGGGCGCGCGACGACGGACGCCGGTATGGGCGCCGGTGCCGACGACGAGGTCGTGCCGTTCGCCGAGCAGTTGGCGGCACTCGGCGCGCAAGGGTGACGGCGCCACAAGAGTGACCGTGCGACGGAGCCGGGGCGAGGGACCCGACGACGGCGTCAACTACGACGTCAACGCCCCGGCTCCGCGCTCACCCCCGCCGGTCGTATCAACGGCCGGACGCTCGTCCAGGAACTCGATGACCGCGAGCCCCGCCACCGTCACCAACGCGATCCAGAAGATCACCATGCCGGTCGGATACGGCCACAGCGCCAGGACCACCGAGGCGACCGCGACGACGACCCACCGCAGCCAGACACGGAAACGGTCCACCCACGGCCCCACCGGCCCGGTCGACCGCACCCCCGCCGCCTCCCGCACCGCCGCGATCCCCGACTCCCACATCGACCGCACCCGTACCGCCCACTGCCCCGAACCGCTCAGCCACGCCCCCAGCGCCACCACCACCCCCAGGGTGATCACCATCCGAACGCTCGCCCGCAGAAACCGCACCACCTGGTCGTAGATCGGCGCGGCGGCCGCATGGTGCACATCGGGGGAGAGGTGGTCGAGGTAGAAGGTGCGGAAGAGAGCGAGCGCGACGCCGAGCACGGCCACCCCCGCCGCGACACCCAGCGCGGCGGCGACCAGCGCGCGGCGACGCCGTACGGCCAGCAGCACCCCGGCGCCCGCGATGACGACGGTGACCACCGGCAGCCAGTCCCCGGCCAGTTGCAGCGCCCGGAAACCGGTCTTCACCCGCCCGATCTCGTCCGACTTCAGCAACGTGAAGTCGGTGTGCACGTCGGGCAGCCGCCCGGCGACCTTCAACCCGCGGTCCACCAGCTGCTGCTTCACCCCGGCCACCACGGGCGCGAGATCGAGCGTCACCGTGTTGTGCTCGACCTGCACCGCCGAATCGTTACTGCCGGTCAGCGCGTCGACGACCGTCGCGTGCGCCCTCCGGTTCAGCTCCTCCCAGATCGTCGAGAAGGCACTGCTCGATACGAACGTCGCCACCGTGCCGTGCACGAAATCCGTCACCCCCGACGTGATCGGGCCGCTGATCCCGCCCAGCGCCGCCTTCACCCCCGGCAGATCCGAGGGCGCCACGCTCGACAGCAGCGAGTCGAGGTCGATCCGGTCCATGACGGCCGCCGTCACCTGATCGGTGACGGCCCTCCGCACCTGCGGGTTGTCGGCGAGCGGCGCCATCGTCGCCACATAGCGGTCGGTGTTGCCGACGATGTCGGCGGCCCACACCGCCACGGCGCTCAGCGGAGCCAACACCGCGGCCAGTGTGATGAGCAGCGCGGAGAAGAACGACCGCACCCGGTGCCGCGACCGCGTCCCCGCCAACCGCGCCCGCAGCGCCGTCAACTCCGCGCGCTCGTCGTCACCCAACGGTCCCGACCCTGACGCGCCGTCCCCGGCGGCGGGTCCGTCGGTGGTCGCCGCCATCCACGTACCCCCTGCCTGTGCGGTTGCCGCCCGACCGGGCCCGTTCCTCTCAGGGAACGTGCTGCCGGGCAGGTGCGCGCGCGGAGTTGGTACGTCAGGGTTGTCGCCAAATCGCCTTTCGCGCGGTGTGTGACGGTGTGCGGCGCTACCTCAGCGCACGCGGTCGCGCTCATTGGGTCGCGCCATTCGGGTGACGACGCGTTAGTCCTATGGGATGGGCGGTTACTGATCGTTGTGTCGGTGCCGCAGACCCGGTGAAGCGCGGGTCGCGCGGCGGTCAGGTTCGTGAAGGGCGCACCGCGTGATCACCACCCGTCTGCTGCTGGACAGGACAGGCACGGCCACCGCCGTGCGGTTCCCGGCCGCGCGGACGACGCCCGCCCACGCCGCCACCGCGGACCGCGGAGCGGCCGACCACTCCGTGACCGTCATCGCCACCCGGGACGGTCGTCCGATGGCGGTCGCGGTGGACTCCAGGGCCTTGCGGGCGACCACCGCCGCGGATGCGACGACCGACACCGAAGACGGAGGAGCCGCCGCGGTTCCGGTACGGGGACCGGACCGCGGCGGCTCCTCGGCACTGCCCAGGGCCCTTGCGCCGTCCGGGCGACGGCTTCCCGCGTGGCGAGGCCGCTGAGCTGCGCCTAGCGTGGAGTTCCCGGGGGGTGGTCGCGCCAAGGGAGAACTCCGTCATGGCCCGTAGCAGCCCGGACACCTCCGCTTCCGCCGCCGGCCTCGGCGGCGGCCCACAGCCCGACGGGAAGCCGGGCCGCAGCAGTGTCGTCGGCACCCCCTCCCACCGCTGGTGGGTGCTCGGCGTGATCGGCCTGGCGCAGCTCATGGTGGTCCTCGACGCCACCATCGTGAACATCGCGCTGCCCTCCGCCCAGACGGCCCTCGGCTTCACCGACGGCAACCGTCAGTGGATCGTGACGGCGTACGCCCTCGCCTTCGGCTCGCTGCTGCTGCTCGGCGGCCGTCTCGCCGACCTGGTCGGCCGCAAGAGGGTCTTCCTGATCGGCCTGACCGGCTTCGCGCTCGCCTCCGCGATCGGCGGCGCCGCCCCCAACTTCGGCGTACTGGTTACCGCCCGCGCCCTCCAGGGCATGTTCGGCGCCCTGCTCGCCCCCGCCGCCCTCTCCTTGCTCACCACGACCTTCACCATCCCCAAGGAGCGCGCCAAGGCGTTCGGCATCTACGGCGCCATCGCGGGCGCGGGCGGCGCCGTCGGTCTGCTGCTCGGCGGTGTGCTGACCGAATACCTCGACTGGCGCTGGTGCCTGTACGTCAATCTGATCTTCGCCACGATCGCGTTCATCGGCGGCGTACGACTGCTGCAAGGCGGCACCCTGCCCGACCGTCCCAAGCTGGACATCCCCGGCACCGCCCTGGTGTCGGCCGGCCTGTTCTGCATCGTCTACGGCTTCTCCAACGCCGAGAAGCACCCTTGGAGCTCGCCGCAGACCTGGGGCTTCCTGGTGGCGAGCGTCGTCCTGCTGCTCGCCTTCGTCACCTGGCAGCGCCGTGCGGCGCATCCCCTGCTGCCGCTTCGGGTGGTGACCGACCGGGACCGGGGCGCGTCGTTCCTGGCGATGTTCATCTCCGGCGGCGGGATGTTCGGCGTCTTCCTGTTCCTGACGTACTACCTCCAGCAGAGCCTGCACTACTCGCCGGTCTCCACCGGACTCGCCTTTCTTCCGATGATCGCCGTGATGGTGGTGACGTCGGTGACCACCACCAATGTGCTGGTGCCGCGCTTCGGCGCCAAGCCGATCGTGCCGACCGGCATGGCCCTGGCCGGCGTCGCCATGGCGTGGCTGACCGCGCTCGACCTGCACAGCACCTATCCCGCGCACGTACTGCCGCCGCTGCTGATCCTCGGCCTCGGCCTCGGCTCGATCTTCGCCACGGCGATGAACCTCGCCACCGCGGGCGTACAAGCGCGGGACGCGGGCGTCGCGTCCGCCATGGTGAACACCTCGCAGCAGGTCGGCGGCTCCGTCGGCACCTCGCTGCTGAACACCCTCGCCACCAGCGCCGCCGCCAGCTACGTGGTCGGCAGGCAGAACACTCCCGCCGTCGCCGCACAGGCCCAGTTGCACAGCTATTCGACCGCCTATTGGTGGGCGGCGGGCTTCTTCGCCGTCGGCACCGTGGTGACGGCCTTCCTCTACCGGCGCGGCAAGCCGCGCGCCCTGGCGCAGCCCAGCACGCTGCCCGACGATTCGCCCGCACCAGGTGACGCCGAACCCGACGCCCCGCCCGCCGCACATATGTGACGCCTCCCTCCCGCGCACGGCCGCTCACATCGTGGAATCCCGGGGCGTGAAGGTGGCGGATACAGCTACCGTGCCGTCATGACAGCCAACACCGTCGTGGCCGCTCTCGACGCCGTCAGCGTCCGCCGCTTCACCACCGGCCAGGTCATCCTCGACGACGTCAACTGGACCGTACGGTCCGGCGAGCACTGGGCGCTGCTGGGCGCCAACGGCGCGGGCAAGACGACGATGCTGCGCCTCATCGGCGCCCTCATGCATCCCACCTCCGGCACGGTCGACGTGCTCGGCCACCGTCTCGGCCGTGTCGACATGCGCGAATTGCGCGCGCACATCGGCCTGGTGTCGTCCTCACAGAAGGTGCCGCTCGACGCCACCGCCCACACCGTCGTCCTGACCGGCCACACGGGCACGGTGCAGCCGCTGTGGCGCAAGTACGACGACGAGGTCCGCGAGCGCGCGCACGAGCTGCTGGCGGAGCTGGAGATCAAGGATCTGGCGGACCGGGCGTACGGGGTCTGCTCCGGCGGTCAGCGGGCCCGCGTTCTGGTCGCGCGGGCATTGATGGCCGACCCGGCACTGATGCTCCTCGACGAGCCCTTCAACGCGCTCGACCTGCCCTCCCGCGAGGACCTGATCGACGCCATGCACCGCCTCGCGCTCACCCGTACGGGTCTGGCGACCATCACCGTCACCCACCACCTGGAAGAGCTGTCGCCCGCGATCGGGCACGTACTGCTGCTCAAGGAAGGACGGGTGCTGACCTCGGGGACCGCGCGGCAGGTGCTCACGGCCGAGTCGATGACCCACTGCTTCGGGCGGCCGATCGAGGTCAGCAGGCACGAGGGACGGTGGCTCGCCCGCTCCGGGCGGCGCTGACCGTATGGGGTGACCTCACGGGCGCGAGGTTGACGCTCCCGCGGTCGGTGACCGACCGTTTCAGCGCAGCCAGGGCAGGTCCGCGCGGTCCGGCTGGTGCAGGCCCTCGGCGATGACGCGGGAGATCTCCCCGAGCTGCGCCGTCTGCTCGGGAGTGAGCCGGTCGAAGATCGCGGAGCGGACGGCGGCGACATGACCGGGCGCCGTACGCACCACCTCGTCGTAGCCGGCGTCGGTGAGGACCGCGATCTGCCCGCGGCGGTCGGAGGGGCAGTTCTCGCGGCGCAGCCACCCGTTCCCCTCCAGGCGGGCGACGGCGTGCGACAGCCGGGAACGGGTGATCTTGGCGCGCTCGGCGAGTTCCGTCATGCGCATACTGCGGCCGGGCGTCTCGGAGAGCGTGCTGAGCAACGCGTAGTACATGTGCGGCATGCCCGCGTCGCGCTGGAGCTGACGGTCGAGGTGGTCTTCCAGCAACGTCGTGGCGTGCAGGAACGCCCGCCAGGTCGCCTGCTCGTCTTCGGTCAGCCATGTCATGGCGTTCATGGTACGTGCACTTCTTGAAGCTTCAATAAAATGGCGTGTCCCGCCGTCGGTTCGCGACCGGGCTCGTCCGGCTCGTACGACCGGACGCCTCTTTGGTGAAGCCTCCCGCCAACCCCGCCAATCGCGTGACGCAGGTCACAAGCGTGACGGGAAATATCCGGGGACGCGCTCCCCGTTTAGATCAGGTGACCGCGAAACGGGGAGTGCTTGTCCGTTTCAACGACGGGGCCCGTACCCCCGTGAACGACCGCTGGATCGATCGGAAGGAGCCGCCCGCCGTGAGCCTCGACACTGTTGGTACGACCAGCGCCACCGCACCCACCAGCAGCACCAGGCCGCGCGCCGTGCGGCTGCGCGCGGACGCCACACGCAACCGCGAGCGCATCGTCGCCGCCGCCCGCGAGGCCATCGTGGAGTTCGGCCCGGACGTGCCGCTCGACGACGTGGCGCGCCGCGCGGGAGTGGGGAACGCCACGCTCTACCGGCACTTCACCGACCGCGCCGAACTGATCCGCCAGGTCACGCTCACCGTCATGGCCACGACCGCCGAGCGGGCCGAAGACGCCCTCGCTCAGGAGCCCGACGCCTTCGCCGCGCTGCGCCGCTTCGTCTTCGAGGCGGCCGAAGAGCGGATCGGGGCGCTGTGCCCGATGCTGTCGGACGCCTTCGACCGCCAGGACCCCGCCGTCACCCAGCAGATGGAACGGCTGGAGCGGTCGGTCAACGCCATCATGGAACGCGCCCAGAGCGCGGGCCTGCTCCGTACCGACATCGCCGTCGGTGACCTGATGGTCGCCCTGACGCAGCTCACCCGGCCGCTGCCGGGCACCGGCTGCATGGGCTTCGACCGCTTCGTCCACCGCCACCTGCAGCTCTTCCTCGACGGGCTGCGCGCCCCCGCCGGATCCGTACTCGTCGGGACGGCGGCCACCCTGGAGGACCTCAAAGCCGGAAACAAATAGTTCGCAACGCCCATGAACCGGGCGATAACGTAGGGAAGTTCGCCGACATACCGAAGCGCAGTTCTCGGCCGCTCGACCGATGAACACCGCGACCGGATCCCGGACCACGATCCGCATCGTCCGGCGCCTGCTCGATGACACACGTCCCCACGTCCTGTCACTCCGCATCCATTAGTGAGATCAGTTATGCCTGAAACACGCTTGCCCGATCCGAAGCGCTGGACAGCGCTGATATTCATCGCCATCGCTCAGCTCATGGTCGTGCTCGACGCGACCGTGGTGAACATCGCACTTCCCTCCGCCCAGGCCGACCTCGGCATCTCGGACGGCAACCGCCAGTGGGTCGTCACGGCCTACACCCTCGCCTTCGGTGGCCTGCTGCTCTTCGGCGGCCGGATCGCGGACCTGTGGGGACGCAGGAACACCTTCATCGTCGGTCTGCTCGGCTTCGCCGCGGCCTCCGCACTCGGCGGCGCCGCTGTCAACACGGCGATGCTGCTCGGCGCCCGCGCCCTCCAGGGCGTCTTCGGCGCCCTGCTCGCGCCCGCCGCGCTGTCCCTGATCTCGGTGATGTTCACCGACGCCAAGGAACGCGCCAAGGCGTTCGGCATCTACGGCGCCATCGCCGGCGCCGGCGCCGCGGTCGGCCTCATCCTCGGCGGTGTCCTCACCGAGTACCTGAACTGGCGCTGGGCGCTGTTCGTCAACATCTTCTTCGCCGTCGCCGCCGTCCTCGGCGCCATCGCCTTCATCCGCGAACCCGCCGAAGGCCGCAACCGCAACCGCCTGGACATCCCCGGCGTGGTCCTCGCCAGCACCGGTCTGGTCGCGCTCGTCTACGGCTTCAGCCGCGCCGAGTCCGACGGCTGGTCGTCCGGTGTGACCATCAGCCTGTTCGTCGCCTCCGTGGTGCTGCTCGCCTCGTTCGTGGCCGTGGAAGGCCGCGTCAAGGCCCCGCTGCTGCCGCTGCGCGTCATCACCGAGCGGAACCGGGGCGGCGTCTACCTGTCGCTGGGCCTCGCCATCATCGGCATGTTCGGCCTGTTCCTGTTCCTGACCTACTACCTCCAGCAGGTCATGGGCTACTCGGCGCTCAAGTCGGGCTTCGCGTTCCTGCCCATGGTCGGCGGTATGGTCATCGGCTCCACGCAGATCGGCACCCGGCTGATGCTGCGGGTCCGGCCGCGCTTCCTGATGGCGCCCGGCTTCCTGGTCGCCGCCGTCGGCATGGGCATCCTCGCCCAGATCAAGGTCGACTCCAACTACGCCGAAATCCTGCTGCCCGGCCTGGTCCTGATGGGCCTCGGCATGGGTACGGCGTTCATGCCCGCCATGAGCCTGTCCGCGCACGGTGTGCGCCCCGAGGACGCGGGCGTCGCGTCAGCCATGGTCAACACCTCGCAGCAGGTCGGCGGCTCCATCGGCACCGCCCTGCTGAACACCCTCGCGGCCAGCGCCACCACCACGTGGATCGGCTCGCACGCCAAGAGCCCGGCCGACCTGAAGAACCAGTTGTTCGTCAACCAGGCCGCCGTCCACGGCTACTCGGTCGCCATCTACTGGGCCACCGCCATCCTGGTGCTCTCCGCCGTCCTGGCCTTCGTCCTGGTCGACGCGGGCGTCCAGAACACCGGAGAGAGGGTCGCCGAAGGCGACTTCGAGGACATCCCGATCCCGGTCATCGCACACTGACCCGGCACGGCACTCACCCGATGGGGTGAGCGCGTGAAAACGGCAGGGCCCCGCCTCGTGAAGCATGAGGCGGGGCCCTGCCGTTGGTCATTCGTCATTCCATACGCAGCCCCGCGCGGCGACCGTCAGAGCCCCTCGGGCCACTTGTACGAGCTGGGCACCGTCACCTTGTCCGAAGGCACGCCGTACACGAGCGCGATCTCCTCGTGCGCGCCCAGCTTGATCGCCGCCGGGTCACCGGTCTGCTCCTTGCCGTTCACATACACGTGCAGCTCCTTGCCGCCGCCGGTCTTGAGCGAACCGAGCGTGTCCTTTGTGAGCGGCACGTTCCACTCGGTCATGAACTCGCCGAGCGTGAAGTCGGCCTGCACCGGCGACTCGATGTGCACGACGCCACTGGTGTCATGCGTGTGCAGCGGGCTGATCGACTGCTTGGCCTCGTCGATGCCGATCAGGGCGGGCACGACGACGGCCTTGCCGTCCACGAACACATCCAGGTGACTGTGGATGTGCAGCACCTGCCCCTCCTGCCCGAGCATCGGCAGCCCCGCCGCCTTGACCTGCGCGGAGGCGTCGGCGGGCGCGGGCCACGAGACGGAACTGGCCGCGGGCTTGCTGTCACCGCCGCCCGCGGTAGTCGTCGCCGTGTCGCTCGCTCCCTTGCCGCTGGCGGAGCTGGAGCCGGAGCCGCAGGCGGCCAGCGTCACCGCGCTGACCACTACGGCCACGCCGATCCCGATGCGTCGTTTCTGCATGAGCGTGGGGTCTCCCTGTTCAGCCGAACTGGACGGAACGCTTGGCGAGCCCCATCCAGAAACCGTCGATGATGCTGCGCTGGCTGCCGAGCTCGGACTCGGCGGCGCCGAGCGTAACGAACAGCGGGGCGAAGTGCTCGGTCCGCGGGTGCGCCAACCGCCCGGCGGGCGAGGTGTGTTCAAAGTCCAGCAGCGCGTCCACGTCCTGGGCTTCCAACGCCCGGTGACCCCAGTCGTCGAACTCCGCCGACCAGCTCGGCGGCCGCGGACCCGCGTTGCGCAGCGCCGCCAGATTGTGCGTGAAGAATCCGCTGCCCACGATCAGCACGCCCTCGTCGCGCAACGGCGCCAACTTGCGTCCGATGTCCAGCAGCTTCTCCGGGTCGAGCGTCGGCATCGACACCTGGAGCACCGGAATGTCGGCGGCGGGGAACATCTCCACCAGCGGTACGTACGCGCCGTGGTCGAGACCGCGGTCGGGCACGTCCTGCACGGGATTACCTGCGCCGCGCAGCAGTTTCCGTACGGAGTCGGCGAGCGCGGGCGCGCCGGGCGCCGCGTACCGCACCTGGTAGTAGTGCTCGGGGAAGCCCCAGAAGTCGTACACCAGGGGGACGGTGGTGGTCGCGCCGATCGCCAGCGGGGCCTCCTCCCAGTGCGCCGAGACCATCAGGATCGCCTTGGGCCGCGGCAGGTCGGCCGACCAGGCCGCCAGCTCTGCGGGCCACACCGGGTCGTCGGCGAGCGGCGGGGCGCCGTGCGAGAGGTAGAGCGCGGGCATGCGCTCCGGGGTTGCCGTGGTCATCGCGCACCCTCCTTGAAGTTTCAAGCGTACGGGAGCACCACCGTAACCCCATATGCTTGAACCTTCAAATAAGCCGCACGTGTCCGCACGTGTCGCGCTGTCCGCGCTGTCCGCGCGTATCAGCGTGCGAGAACGGCGTCAGCCCAGGCGCTTCTCGAACCACGCCACATCGTGGTAATCGCCGAATTTGTGGCCGACCTCCTCGTACACCCCGACTGGCCGGAAGCCGAAACGCTCATGCAGGCGCAGCGACGCCGCATTCGGCAGCGTGACGCCCGCGTACGCGCGATGCAGGTTCTCCTCCGCGAGGGCCTCGAAGAGCGCCGTGTAGAGCAGCGTGCCGATGCCGCGCCCGCCCGCGTCGTGCGCGAGATAGATCGTCGTCTCCACCGACGTCGCGTACGCGGCCTTCGGCCGGAAGGGGCTGCTGGTCGCATAACCCAGGATTCGTCCCGACGGGCCGGGAAAGTGAGCAACCAAGAGCCGGTGCGGGCCGTCTTTCGGGTGGGAGAGCAACCACGGACGACGTTGTTCGACGGTGAAGGGAACTACGTCGAACGTGATCGACGTTTCACGGATGTAGTGGTTGTAGATGTCGGTAAGAGCGGCCAGATCGCCCTCGCTACCTGGTCTGACCTGGACTTCTGGACGTTCCGGCACCCTTTGGCCTCCCTGTGTGGCGAGACAGGGTACTGCATGATCACAAAATTCAGGTCACGAGATGGGAATTGTGTCCGGATTCCAATCGTTATCCCGATCAGGACGGGGCAACCGCAAGGCAAGAGCCGCACCTGACGGAACCATCCGGCAAGCGGCCCGACCGCCCGGTCCGACCGAGACCCGACCGCACCTTCGTAAGGGAGCACGCATGGCAACCCGTGCCGTCGCCCGTCGTCACGCTGGCGGGACCAGTAGCGTTCGCGCCGCAGGCGGGGAAGTCGCCGACCGCGACCTCGTCGGCATGTACCTGGACGAGATCGCGCGCACCCCGCTGCTCGACGCCGCCAGGGAAGTGGAACTGTCCCGCGACATCGAAGCGGGCGTCTACGCAGAACGCATACTCGCAGCCGATCCCGGACTGCCCGCAAAGGCCGGCGGTGACGCCCGCCGCGAGGAGCTCGAGGCCATCGTCGCCGCGGGCGAGCAGGCCAAGGACGTCTTCATCCGTTCCAACCTCCGGCTCGTCGTGGCCGTGGCCCGCCGCTACCCGCGCAGCGGACTGCCGCTCCTCGACCTGATCCAGGAGGGGAACGCCGGCCTGGTACGCGCCGTCGAGAAGTTCGACTACGCCAAGGGCTTCAAGTTCTCCACCTACGCGACCTGGTGGATCCGCCAGGCCATCACCCGCTCCATCGCCGACCAGTCCCGCACGATCCGGCTGCCCGTCCACCTCGTCGAGGAACTGGGCCGCATCCGCCGCGTGCAGCGCGAGTTCAACCGCGAGCACGGCCGCGACGCGGAGCCCGCCGAGATCGCCACCGAACTGGCCTCGACCCCCGAGCGCGTCACCGACGTCCTCGACTGGGCCCGCGACCCGGTGTCGCTCAACATGTCCGTCGACGCCGAGGGCGAGACCGAATTCGGTGACCTGGTGGAAGACGGCGCCGCGCCGTCACCCGAGGACTCCGTGCTCGTGATGCTCCGCCGCGAGGAACTGGACGGGCTGATCGACCGCCTCGACGACCGCACCGCCTCCATCATCCGCGCCCGCTACGGCATCGTCGACGGCCGCGAGCGCACCCTCACCGAGGTCGGCAAGCAGCACGGACTGACGCGCGAGCGCATCCGGCAGATCGAGAAGCACGCACTGGCCGACCTCAAGCGGATGGCCCGCGCGACCGGCCTCGACCAATACGAAGCCGCCTGACCGGCGCGCTTCCCCACAGACCCGAACCCCGGTGCATTCCCCCCCGCACCGGGGTTCGGCCTGTCCGCGACACCCACAACCACCTGATCGGGCACGACCGCCCCAGGTGAGACGCTTCCGCCTATGGACGACCAGACCGACGCCCAAGCCGGGCCCCACAAGAACGAGCCCCACCACGACGGACTCGGCACCCGGCTCAACTGGCTGCGCGCCGCCGTACTCGGCGCCAACGACGGCATCGTGTCCACCGCGGGCCTGGTCGTCGGCGTCGCGGGAGCCACCGACTCCCGCTCCACACTCCTGACCGCGGGCATGGCCGGACTCCTCGCGGGCTCCCTGTCGATGGCGGCGGGCGAATACGTCTCCGTCAGCACACAACGCGACTCCGAACAGGCCGCCCTCGCCCTGGAACGCGAAGAACTCGCCACCACCCCCCAAGCCGAACTCGACGAACTCACCGGCCTCCTCGAAGACCGCGGCATCAGCCAGGAACTCGCCCGCGAAGTCGCCGAGCAACTCACCGAACGCGACGCCCTCGGCGCCCACGCCCGCGTCGAACTCGGCATCAACCCCGACGAACTCGCCAACCCCTGGCACGCGGCCGGCGCGAGCTTCGTCTCCTTCACCATCGGCGCCCTGCTCCCGCTGCTGGCCATCGTCCTGCCACCCACCTCGTGGCGCCTGGCCGTCACCGTCGTCTCCGTCCTGCTGGCCCTCGTCGGCTGCGGCTGGGCGAGCGCCCGCCTCGGCAGCGCACCGACCGGCCCCGCCATCCTCCGCAACGCCGCGGGCGGCGCCATCGCGATGGCCATCACCTACGCCGTCGGCGAGCTCCTCGGCGCGACCGGCGCCGTCTGACTACCACCCCGCGCCTGCAACGTCACCCCCACCCCCACCGTGACCGCACACACCAACCCGGCCCACAACACGGCGTGCGACCCCGTGAAGGTGCACGCCAACACCACCACCCCCGAGACCGGCAGCGTGAGCTGCTGCGCGAGACCCCGCTTGTAGTGCCGTGAGTGCAACAGCCAGACAGTGATGAGAAACACCGCGGCGGGAACCGTGACCCAGGCCGCCGCCACCCGCGTCGAGATCTCCGCCTTCCCGACCGCCTGCTCGACTGCGATCTCCATCCCCGCCCCGATCGCCGCCGCCGAACCGAACACCGCGAAGTGGCCGTAACCCCAAAGGAACGCCTGCCTGTTCGACACCAGGTAGTCATGGATCGGCACCGCGAAGTAGATCCACCACGCGGCGAAGACAATCAGCAACCCGCCGATGGCGATCGGCAACAACTCACCGAGCGCGTCGTGCTCGTCGGCCGCCGACTGTACGGCGATGGTCGCCGAGGACACCGACTCCCCGAGCACGATGATCGTGAACAACCCGTACCGCTCCGCGATGTGACGCGGATGCCACGTCGTCGGTGCCGCCCGCTCCGACAGCACAGGCACCGACATCTCCGCCACCGCCAACAGCACGAACGCCCACACCGGCGGCGCACCGTGCGGCAACAGCAACGCCATCCAGCCCACTTGGCACAACGTCACCCCGAACGCGTACCGCAGAGCCGTCCCCCGGGCCGCGCCCGTCTCCGCCCCGGCCGCCCGCAGCCACTGCGTCACCAACGCCAGCCGCATCACCGCGTATCCGCACACCGCCAACCGGAAGTCGCCGGTGTCGAAGGCGCGCGGCACACCCGCTGCCAGCATCAGCACACCGACGATCTGCACCAGCGTGGTGATCCGGTACGGCACATCGTCCGTGTCGTATGCGGAGGCGAACCATGAAAAGTTGACCCACGCCCACCAGATGGCGAAGAAGACCAACAGGTAACCGGTCACGCCGTGTCCCGGATGCCCCTCCGCGGCGGCATGCACCAGCCGGACGCCCGCCTGCGCGACCGCCACCACGAAACACAGGTCGAAGAACAGCTCAAGTGGCGTGGACGCGCGGTCTTCCTCGTCGCGGCTGCGTGCCGTCATCCGGCGCAACGCGCCGCTGGTCCTGGCCACCGGACCCGCCGGAGTCGTCGGTTCAGTCATGGAGGACACCATGGAGTACGGCAGGCACTACGCGCAGCGCGCCGCGCGGAATTCCAGGCCGCTCAGCCCCGACTCGCCTGCCCGCTCGGCGAATCCGCCCGCGCCAGCTCCCCCGTGGTCAGGAAGCGTTCGACGCGCTCCACGTAAGGGCCGATCCGGATGCCCTGCTCTGCCAGCCAGCCGTCCGAGTAGTACTTCTCCAGATACCGCTCACCCGGATCACACAACAAACCCACCACGCTGCCCTGTTCACCGCGTTCGCGCATCTCGGAGATGATCCGGAAGGCGGCCCACAGCCCGGTGCCGGTTGACGCGCCCGCCCGGCGGCCGAGCAGGCGCTCCAGGACGCGCACGCACGCGATGGAAGCGGCGTCCGGGACCCGCATCATGCGGTCGATCGCACCGGGCACGAAACTCGGCTCCACCCGCTGGCGGCCGATCCCCTCGATACGGGACCCCGCTCCGGTCGTCACCGCCGGATCGTGATCCCGCCAGCCCGGAAAGAACGCCGAATTCTCCGGATCCGCGACGCAGATCCCCGTCGTCGCCTGGGCGTACCGCACGTACCTGGCCAGCGTCGCCGACGTCCCCCCGGTACCGGCCGTCGCCACGATCCACGTCGGGACCGGGAACCGCTCGACCGCCATCTGCCGGAAGATCGACTCGGCGATGTTGTTGTTGCCCCGCCAGTCCGTCGCCCGCTCCGCGTACGTGAACTGATCCATGTAGTGGCCGCCGGTCTCCCGCGCCAGCCGTGCCGCCGTCCCGTACACCTCGCACGGGTCGTCGACCAGATGACATCGGCCCCCGTGGAACTCGATCAGCTCGATCTTCGACCGCACTGTCCCGCGCGCCATCACGGCCACAAAGGGGACACCGATCAGCCGGGCGAAGTACGCCTCCGAGACCGCCGTCGACCCGCTGGACGCCTCGATCACCGGCCGCCCCGGCCGGATCCAGCCGTTGCACAGGGCGTACAGGAACAGCGAGCGCGCCAGGCGGTGCTTCAGCGAGCCCGTGGGATGCGTGGACTCGTCCTTCAGATAGAGGTCGACGCCCCAGTCCGCCGGGAGCGGAACTGACAGCAAATGGGTATCGGCGGACCGGTTGGCGTCGGCATGGACCTTCCCCACAGCCTCGCTCAACCAGCGACGGTACGCGAGGTCGCTTCGGTCGAGATCCTGTTCCCGCGCCTGCGCCTCTACGTGCTCCCGCTCCGGTACGTGTGCCTGTGCGCGTCGCTGTTCCACGCTCTCCGGGTCCGGGCGTACGGCTGCCGGTGCGGGCGAGGGCGTCGGGTCCGGTGTCTGCATGCGGCCAGGTATATCCGGCCGACTGCCTCAAACGGACACTTGGGGTATCTCCCTCCGGCCGCTTGAGCAGGGACGACAGCCCGGCCACCGACGCCCCGCCGTACCCTGGAGGCATGAGCAGCGCCCCCGATCGCACCCCGGCCGAGAACCCCGGCGACGAGCCCGCCCCGGCGGTCGTACCCCCGGTGGGCCCCTCGGGCCTCGTCTTCGACGATCCGCTCGACCGCCCCTCGGCCGACGACACCGACCGGGGCTGGGGCGACCGGCCCTCCGGCTCGGCGGCCGGTGACGACGACTTCACGCGCTTCCTCAACGAGAAGCCGCCGCACCACCTCTGAGCCGAGCGGACGATCAGTTCCCGCCCCCGCTGCGCGGCGAGACCAGCGCGTCGCGGATGTCGCGCAGCAGTGTGATCTCCTCGACCTCGGCCGCCTTCTCCACCACCTCGTCGTGCTTGCGCTTGCTCGCCTGCCGCGCCAGGTAGCGGGACATCGGTACGACCATCAGGAAGTACACGACCGCCGCGGTGATCAGGAACGTCAGGACGGCGCTCAGCACCGAGCCCCACAGGATGTGGATCCCGCTGATCGTCTCGCCCTTTTCGTTGACGACGCACGGGCCTTTCAGACAGGACGAGTACCCAACGAGATCCTTCGTACCGAAGGCACCGACCAGGGGATTGATCACGCCGTTCACCACGGAGTTCACGATGTTGGTGAACGCGGCACCGATGACGACCGCGACCGCGAGGTCGATCACGTTCCCGCGCGTGATGAATTCCTTGAAGCCTGCCAGCACGCCCGGCTTGTTCTTGTCGGTCACCGCTATGCCTCTTCCGTGACGCCGATGTGGCGGAATGATGGGTTCCGCCATAGAAGGCAATGCGGGTTCGGCGTGTCCAATCGCCGTCCACGAACGGGTGATTCAGCACAATGTCACCGCCAATGGTGACGAGACGGCCGCTCCGGAGAGCGCCGCCGCCGTACGGCGTGGCACGGCGAGCACGACCAGCGCCCCGCCGCCTCCACCGCCACTGACATCGGGTGGGGCGGACTCTCCTGCGGGCTTCGAGTCGTCCGCGCGGCCCGGTACGGCCACAACGGTCGCGTTCGACGCCACCACCCGCGAACTGGCCAGCACATCGATCCGGTCACCAGGGCGCAGCAGCGCGACGGCCGCCGCGTCGGCGATCCGCACCGGCACCCTGACCAGCACCTCGGCCACGTCATAGGGCGCCCGTACGGTCGCTGCGCGGGTGGTGTCGCCGGCCGGTGCGGGTCCGCGTGGGGCCGCCGCGTCATGACGCGGGCCGGTCCCGTGGGCCGCGGCCGCCGCCAGCGCGGCCGCCGTCAGCGCCAGACCGAAGGCCAATGAGCGCCGTCGGCGCCCCGGCGACCGCCGCAGGAGCTGCCGTCGGCCGCCCGCTCGGATCGGCGGGAAGTCCGCCACCGCGCAACGCGGCGGCGTGTACGGCTCGGGGCACGCCGGAGCCGAATAGGGAGTGGGGGAGCAGGACATGACGGACCACCGCCTGACGTGAGGTGCTCGATACCGGTATGTCCGGTCGATGCATCCACCATCGCGCACGGCGCCGACAGCGCTCCGATCCCTGTGGACAACTCCCGACTTGTGGATAACTCGGCCACCCGGAGGCGTGAATTACCGCTTCGCGGAAGGCAGGAGCCAAGGGATACGGGAGTCCGCGTGCTAGGGGAAAATGATCCCCGGGTCCTGGCCCCCCAGCGAGTCCACGCACAGGCAGTCCCGCGCGTCGTTGTCCGGCAGCTCGCCGATCAGGTCGAAGAGCACGTCCCGCATCCGGCCGACATTGGCCGCGAAGACCTCCAGCACCTCCTCGTGGGAGACGCCCTCTCCGGTGTCGGCGCCCGCGTCCAGATCGGTGACCAGCGTCAACGATGTGTAGCAAAGCCCCAGTTCGCGGGCGAGCACGGCCTCGGGGTGGCCGGTCATCCCGACCACGGACCAGCCCTGCGCCGCGTGCCAGAGCGATTCCGCGCGCGTCGAGAAGCGGGGACCCTCGACCACCACCAGCGTCCCGCCGTCGACCGCCTCCCAGCCACCCGACCGTGCCGTGCCGACGGCGGCCTTCCGGCCCACCGGGCAGTACGGGTCGGCAAAGGTCACATGGACCACGTTCGGCACCTGACCGTCGGCTCGCGTCTCGCCGTCGAAGTACGACTGGGCGCGCGACTTCGTACGGTCCACGAGTTGGTCGGGCACCAGCAGCGTTCCGGGGCCGAACTCGGTGCGCAGACCGCCCACCGCGCACGGACCGAGCACCTGGCGCGCGCCGACGGACCGCAACGCCCACAGATTGGCGCGGTAATTGATCTTGTGCGGTGGCAGATGGTGCTTGCGACCGTGCCGGGGCAGGAACGCCACCCGGCGCCCCGCTACCTCGCCGACGAACAGCGAGTCGCTCGGCGGGCCGTAGGGAGTCTCGACCGTGATTTCGCTCACATCGTCGAGGAAGGAGTAGAAACCGGATCCGCCGATGACGCCGATCTCGGCCTGCGCGTCCGCCGCACTGCTGCTCTGCACCATGTCGATCACCCTATTGCGACGCCGGGCACACGACGAAACCCCCACCGTGAAAACGGCGGGGGTTTCGTAAGGTCCGCGAAAGCCTCGGAAGGGCTCAGGCCGCCGACGTGCTGTTCGAGGACGAGGAGCCCGTGCCGGAACCCGAAGAGGAGCCGGACGATGAACCCGACGACGAGCCGGAGGACGGCTTGCTGTCGGACTTGCTGTCCGAGTTGCTGCTCTTGGCGGCAGGCGCGCTGCTCGTGGACGAGCCGCGGCTGTCGGTCCGGTAGAAACCGGAGCCCTTGAAGACCACGCCTACGGCGGAGAAGACCTTGCGCAGGCGTCCGCCGCAGTTGGGGCACTCGGTCAGCGCGTCATCGCTGAACTTCTGCACCGCCTCGAGGCCCTCGCCGCACTCGGTGCACTGGTACTGGTACGTCGGCACTTGCTCCTCCTGGCACTCTCACTCATTGAGTGCTAACGACGCTCAATAGTGCAGTATTTCCCGGCGTCAGTCCACCGGGACCGCCGCACGGTGACCGATCACACCCGACGCGACCACTCCGCGCGATTGTGGCACCAACCTCTCGCGCAGCCCCACCAGCACCGTGAGCGCCAGCGCCGTACCGGCCAACGGCACCGTGAAACCGGCGTGCGAGCCGGCGTGGTCGGCCAGCAGCCCGGCCGTCGTCACGGCGGCCGCCTGCCCGAGCGCGACCGCCCCCGTCAGCCACGTGAACGCCTCGGTGCGGGACTCGCCCGGTACCAGGGCGTCCACCATCGTGTAGCCGGTGATGAGGGTGGGTGCGATGCACAGGCCCACCAGCAGTCCGAGCGGTGCCAGTACCGGCACGGCGTGCACGGCCCACAACGGGGCGCAGGCGAGTGTCAGGGCCGCGTACGCCGCGAGCAGCCTGGTACGGGGGCTGCGGCGCCAGGCGACCGCGCCGTAGACGACGCCCGCCAGCATGTTTCCGGCGGCGAAGGTCCCGTACAACAGGCCGCTGATGCCGGGCCGGCCGATTTCCTGGGTGAAGGCGGTCAGCGACACCTGCATGCCGCCAAAGACGGCGCCGATGCCGAGGAAGGCGACGGCGAGCGCGCGCACTCCGGGTACGGACAAGGCTGAGGCGGGTTTTCCGCTGACGCTCCCCATGGTGGGGTGCGGAACGGGTGCGGTACTTCTCTGCGCGGCGAAGAGGATTCCTCCCGCAAGGGTCAGCGCCGCCTCGGTGATCAGCCCGGCCGCCGGGTGCACCGCGGTGCACAGTGCGGTGGCGAGCACAGGGCCGATGACGAAGGTGAACTCGTCGGTCACTGACTCGAAGGCCGCGGCCGTTGTCATCAAGGGGGAGGCGGCGCTGGACGGGGCGGTTGCCGAGCCGTTCAACGCCACCGCCCAGCGGGCGCGCACCATGGGCCCGATCTGCGGCACGGTGGCACCAGCGGGCACGGCCGCCGCGAACAGCGTCCAGGTAGGCGCATGGGTCAGCGCGAGCGTCACCAGCCCGATGACGGAGACGGTGTGCAGGGCGACGCCTGGTATGAGGACGGCACGTTGCCCGAAGCGGTCGGCCAGTCGGCCGCTCCTCGGGGCGCACAGGGCCATCGAGACCCCAGTGACGGCCGCGGCGGCTCCCGCTGTGCCGTAGGAGCCGGTGGTGTGCTCGACGAGCAGCACCATGCCGATGGTGAGCATCGCGAACGGCTGCCGGGCCGCGAAGCCGGGGAGCAGGAAGGCCCAGGCGCCGGGGGTGCTCAGCAGTTGCCGGTAGCCGGTCTTTGCGTCGACAGCGGCGGGCGTGGGCGTTGTCCCGGGTGGGGAGGTGGGCACCTTGGATGCCACAGCCTGGTCTTTCTGCCGCCTGGTAGCGCGGACGCGGATCCAGGTCCGCGAATGACCGCGCCGAGAGCCGTCCGCTCAGCGCGGGAATCCGCGCCGGCTCTGCGTCAGACAGAGGTTGAACTCGACAAATACCTCACCATGATACGCGGAGACCGGAGCCGTTTTTGCGCACCTGGCGCGGTCCGGACGTTGATCGGATTATCGGTCACCTGGTCGGCTGCGTTGCCGACCAGGCGGCTTCTCTCCGAGCCACCCGGCGAGCTTGCCGCCGCGCCCGACGGCCCGCAGCCGGGCCTCGGCCGCATCCCGTACCGGATCGGTGGTCACCACGAGCAGTTCGTCGCCGCGCCGCAGCACGGTCGACGGCAGCGGTACGAAACTGGCGCCCTCGCGTACCACCAGGGTGACGGCGGCGCCGGTGGGCAGCCGCAGCTCGTCCACCTCGACGCCGTGCATGCGCGAGCCGTTGGGGATGGCGACGGACAGCAGGTGGCCCTGGAGCCGTTCCAGCGGCGCGGATTCGATGCCGAGGTCGGCGGCGTCGCCGTTGCTGTCGCCGGACAGCCGCAGTCGGCGGGCGAACCATGGCAGGGTCGGGCCCTGCACCACGGTGTAGACGATCACCAGGACGAAGACGATGTTGAAGATCCGCTTGCTGTCGGTGATTCCCGCCACCATGGGGATGGTGGCGAGCACGATCGGCACCGCGCCGCGCAGCCCCGCCCAGGACATCAGTGCCTGTTCGCGCCAGGGGATGCGGAAGGGCAGCAGGCTTGCGATCACGGAGGCGGGCCGGGCGACCGCGGTCAGGAACAGTCCGATGATCAGAGCGGGGACGACATCGTCACCCAGTTCGTGCGGTGTGATGAGCAGACCGAGCAGGACGAACAGGCCGATCTGAGCGATCCAGCCGAGCCCTTCGGCGAAACCGCGAGTCGCGGGCCGGTGTGGAAGTTTGGCGTTGCCGAGGATGAGCGAGGCGATGTAGACGGCGAGGAAGCCGGAGCCGTGCGCCATGGCACCTGCCGCGTAGGCGGTGACGGCGATCGCCATGACGGCGATCGGGTAGAGGCCGGAAGCGGGCAGGGCGACGTGTCTGAGGCCGTAGGCGCCGCACCAGCCGACCGCGAGCCCGATCGCGGCACCGATGACCAACTCCAGCGCGATCTCGCCCACCAAGTGGTACCAGTGGTCGACGGGACCCGCCGCCGAGAAGGCGACCACCAGGATCACGACAGGGGCGTCGTTGAAGCCGGACTCGGCCTCCAGGACGCCGGTCACGCGCTTGGGAAGCGCCACATTGCGCAGCACGGAGAAGACGGCGGCCGCGTCCGTCGACGACACCACCGCGCCGATGATCAGCGCCTGCCGCCAGTCGAGGCCCACCAGATAGTGCGCGGCGCCGGCGGTGACGAAGACGCTCAGCATCAAGCCGAATGTCGACAACACCGCAGCGGCGGGCAGTACCGGTTTGATTTCCTGCCATTTCGTACCAAGTCCGCCTTCGGCGAGGATCACCACCAGTGCGGCATAACCCAGGACTTGGGTGAGCTGGACGTCGTTGAAGGTGAAGCCGAAGACGCCGTCCTGGCCCATGATGACGCCAATGCCCAGGTAGATGAGCAGGGTGGGAAGGCCACTGCGTGAGGCGAGGCGCACGGCCACGACCGCGACCAGCAGTACTGAGGCGCCGACCAGCAGGATCTCGTTGAGATGGTGGACAGTCAGGGTGCCGGTCCTTTCAACTTCGTTGCCTTACCTAACATTTTACGCTCTCTTGACATTCCACGGCCCACCGGCCGCCGACCGCTGGGCTGCCCCTATGGTTGCCCTTGCACAACGAGCACCTTGATCACCGGTCCGCCCTGCCCCTCGAAGGACAGCGATGCCCGCACGGAAGAAATCCCGCCGCGTACGCTTCATCGTGATCGCGTTCGTGCTGCTGCTCGTAGCGGGCATCGGATTCGGGTCCTACTGGAGCGTGAGCACCGTCCGCGCCTCCTTCCCGCAGACATCGGGCTCGCTGAAGCTCAAGGGCCTGTCAGGGCCCGTCGACGTCATGCGCGACGCGAACGGGATCCCCCAGGTCTACGCCGACAGCCCCGAGGACCTTTTCCGCGCCCAGGGCTTCGTCCAGGCGCAGGATCGGTTCTACGAGATGGACGTACGCCGCCATCTCACCTCGGGACGGCTGTCCGAGATGTTCGGCAAGGGCCAGGTCGAGACCGACGCCTTCCTGCGCACCCTGAACTGGCGCGGCGTCGCGCAGAAGGAATACGACACCAAGCTCGACGCCACCACCAAGAAGTACCTCCAGGCGTACTCCGACGGTGTCAACGCCTACCTCAAGGACCACAGCGGCGCCGGACTGTCGGTCGAGTACGCGGCGCTGTCGTTCAGCAACGACTACAAACCCGCACCCTGGACGCCGGTCGACTCCGTCGCCTGGCTCAAGGCGATGGCCTGGGACCTGCGCGGCAACATGCAGGACGAGATCGACCGCGCCCTGATGACCAGCCGCCTCAGCCAGGCGCAGATCAAGCAGCTCTACCCGGCGTATCCGTACGACCGCAACCGGCCGATCGTGGACGGCGGTTCCGTCAACAAGATCACCGGCGCGTACGAGCCCGCGTCGTCCGGCGGCCCGCAGGGACTCAGCAGCTCGGTCAACACACAGCTTTCGGGTATCTCGCAGATCATCGACCAGATGCCCGCGCTGCTCGGTCCGTCGGGTGACGGCATCGGCTCCAACTCATGGGTGGTGTCCGGCACCTACACCACCACCGGCAAGCCGCTGCTGGCCAATGACCCTCACCTGGCGCCGCAGCTTCCCTCCCTCTGGTACCAGATGGGCCTGCACTGCCGGGTGGTGAACGCCGCCTGCCCGTACGACGTCGCCGGTTACACCTTCTCAGGAATGCCAGGGGTCGTCATCGGCCACAACCAGAGCATCGCCTGGGGAATGACCAACCTGGGTGCGGACGTCACCGACCTCTACCTGGAGAAGGTCACGGCGGGCACCTACCTTTACGACGGCAAGCAACTGCCCTTCAAGACGCGCCAGGAAACCATCAAGGTCGCGGGTGGTAAAAGCCGCACCATTACGGTGCGCGAAACCAACAACGGCCCCGTGATCTCCGACCGCAGCGACGAGATCCGCACCGTCGGACAGACCGCACCCGTCACCGATCCACCGGGCGGCGTCAACAGTGGTTATGCCGTCGCTCTGCGATGGACGGCGCTTGAGCCCTCGAAGACCATGGACGCCGTCTTCGAACTCGACAAGGCGAGGGACTTCGACCAGTTCCGGGCCGCCGCCGCCGACTTCGCGGTCCCGTCGCAGAATCTGATCTACGCCGACACCAAGGGCAATATCGGCTACCAGGCGCCGGGCCAGGTGCCGACGCGCGCCGACGGTGTGGACGGTACGTACCCGGTGCCCGGCTGGGACTCGCACTACGACTGGACGGGCACGATCCCGTTCAAGTCGATGCCGTACGAGTACAACCCCTCCCGCGGATACATCGTGACCGCCAACCAGGCCGTCATCGATCAGAGCAAGTACCCGTACCTGCTGACCGAGGACTGGGGATACGGCACCAGGAGCCAGCGCATCAACGACCTCATCGCGTCCAAGATCAAGGACGGCGGCAAGGTCTCCATGGACGACATGCAGTCGATGCAGGGCGACAGCAGCAGTGAGATCGCCAAGCTCCTCGTTCCATATCTTCTGAAGATCAACATCACGAACGACAAGGGCGACTACGTACGCAAGGCGCAGCAACTGCTGGAGGGCTGGGACTTCAACCAGGACGCCGATTCCGCCGCCGCCGCGTACTTCAACGCGGTGTGGCGCAATGTCCTGAAGCTGGCCTTCGGCAACAAGCTGCCCAAGGAATTGCGTCCCGAGGGTCAGTGCCTGCGGGTGCCCCCGGCCGGGCAGACCGGGCCGGTCGACAATCTCGACGGCAGCAGCGGCACGGTCCACGAGTGCGGCGAGCGGGATGCCGACGAGGCGCAGCCGGACGGCGGCGACCGGTGGTTCGAGGTCGTTCGCAAGATGCTGCCGCAGCAGAACAGCCCCTGGTGGACGATGTCGACAACGGCGTTCTTCAGCGGTGACCCCGACAAGAAGCACCACAGCGATCGTGACCAGCTCCTTGAGCAGGCCATGAAGGACGCCCGCTACGAACTGACCGCCAAGCTCGGCAAGGACATCGACACCTGGAGCTGGGGCCGCCTCCACAAGCTGGAGCTGAAGAACCAGACGCTGGGAACCGAAGGCCCCGCCGTGCTCAAGTGGCTGCTCAACCGCGGCCCCTGGCAGCTCGGCGGCGGTGAGGCGGCCGTGAACGCGACCGGCTGGAACGCGGCGGGCGGTTACGACGTCGTCTGGGTCCCGTCCATGCGGATGATCGTCAATCTCCAGGACCTCGACAAGTCCCGGTGGATCAATCTGACCGGTGCGTCAGGTCACGTCTACAACGCGCATTACACCGACCAGACCAATATGTGGGCGAACGGCGAACTTCTCCCCTGGGTGTTCTCCGCCGAGCAGGTGGACGAGGCCACCAAGGCGAAGATGGCACTCACTCCGTAAATCACACCGGTAATCGCGCACCTGGTGACGGAAAACGTCACGCGCGAATGACATCACCTGGTGAAGTGGTGCACTCCTTCCGGTGTCACCGCCAGGTCTACGAGGTGGTCGTGCGGTTCCTGCGGAACCCGTTCGACCACCTCGTGCGCGTAGAGCAGCACCATGAGAAGAGGATCGACCGCGGCCTCCCTCAGCCGGCCGAGGACCCGGTCGTACGAGCCGCCGCCGCGGCCAAGACGTACACCGCGCGCGTCCACGGCGAGGCCGGGCAGCAGAACGGCCCGCGCCGTGGTGACGGCTTGGGGGCCGAGGCGCTCGCCGGTCGGCTCGAACAGGCCGCGTCCGGTGCGTCGCAGGGCGTTGGGGCCGTCGTATGCGGCCCAGTCCAAGTCGTTGTCGGGGAGCAGGACGGGCAGTAGGACGCGCGTACCGGCGTTCCGCAGGGTGTCGATCAACTCCCGGGTGCCGGGCTCCGCGCCGATCGACACATAGGCGGCCACCGGTCCGGGGGCGGCCAGTTCGGGCAGGCCGCGTACGGTCTGCGAGAGCGCTGTCGCTGCGGCGGCACGCTCGGCGGCGGTAAGGTCGCGTCGGGTGCGCAGGAGCCGGGTCCGCAGTGCTGCTTTTCGCTCGCGGGCGTCGCTCATACCACACACATCCGTCACCAATCCGTCACAACCAGTCGTACCTTCGTCTTCGGGCAAATACTTGCCCGCTATGGTGCACGGCATGACGCAATCACATCCTCGTACCCGGATCAGCAAGGCTGTGATCCCTGCCGCCGGTCTTGGTACCCGCTTCCTGCCGGCGACCAAGGCGACGCCCAAGGAAATGCTTCCCGTGGTCGACAAGCCGGCCATTCAATACGTGGTCGAGGAAGCCGTGTCCGCACAGCTCTCCGATGTGCTCATGATCACAGGTCGCAACAAGCGCGCCCTGGAGGACCATTTCGACCGCAACTACGAGCTGGAGGAAGCGCTCACCCGCAAGGGTGACGAGTCCCGGCTCGCGCGGGTACGCGAATCCAGCGGTCTGGCGACCATGCACTATGTGCGCCAGGGTGACCCGAAGGGCCTCGGTCACGCGGTGCTGTGCGCCGAACCGCACGTCGGTGACCAGCCGTTCGCCGTGCTGCTCGGTGATGACCTCATCGACCCCCGCGACCCGTTGCTGGCGCGCATGGTGGAGGTGCAGGAACGGCACGGCGGCAGTGTCGTCGCCTTGATGCGGGTCGATCGCTCGCAGATCCACCTCTATGGTGCAGCCGCCGTGGTGCCGACGAGCGACGACGATGTCGTGCGCGTCACCGACATGGTGGAGAAGCCGAACCCCGACCAGGCACCGTCGTCGTATGCCGTCATCGGCCGCTATGTGCTCGACGCCGCCGTCTTCGACGTGCTGAAGAAGACCGAGCCGGGGCGTGGCGGCGAGATCCAGCTCACCGACGCGTTGCGTGAGTTGTCGCACCGGGACCACACCGGCGGGCCGGTGCACGGTGTGGTGTTCACCGGGCGGCGTTACGACACCGGTGACCGCGGTGACTATCTGCGTGCGATTGTCCGACTGGCATGCGAACGTGATGACCTGGGGCCAGATTTCCGGACCTGGCTGCGTTCGTACGTCACCGAGGAGATGCAAGAGTGAGCCATGACGCTGACCGGGTGTGGTCCGTCTCCGAACATCTCGACAGCATCCTGGGTCAACTGACCCCGCTGGAACCGATCGAGTTGCAGATCCTCGACGCGCAGGGGTGTGTGCTGGTCGAGGACGTCACGGTGCCGGTGGCGCTGCCGCCGTTCGAGAACAGTTCCATGGACGGCTACGCGGTGCGGGTCGCCGACACCAAGGCGGCGACCGAGGAGCACCCGGCGGTGCTCGACGTGGTCGGCGATGTGGCGGCGGGGAGCGGTGAACTGCCCACGGTGGGACCGGGCCAGGCCGCCAGGATCATGACAGGCGCCCCGCTGCCGCCCGGCGCTGAGGGTGTCGTGCCGGTGGAGTGGACCGACGGCGGCACCGGTGGCGGCCCGGCGGCGAGCATGAGCGCGCACAGCACCGATCCGGCCGGCGCGGCGGGTGAGGTGCGGGTGCACCGGCCGGTGGAGCACGGGCAGTTCGTGCGGGCTCGCGGCAGTGATGTCGCCGCGGGGGAGTTGGCGTTGGCCGCCGGTACGATTCTCGGTCCGGCGCAGATCGGGCTGCTCGCGGCGATCGGGCGCGGCGCCGTCAAGGTGCGCCCCCGGCCGCGGGTGGTCGTGGTGTCCACCGGCAGCGAGTTGGTGCAGCCGGGTGAGGACCTCGGACCCGGTCAGATTTACGACTCCAACAGTTTCGCGCTCACCGCCGCCGCGCGGGCGGCGGGCGCCATCGCGTATCGCGTCGGCGCCGTCGCCGACGAGGTGGAGACGCTTCGCGCCACCATCGAGGACCAGCTCATCCGCGCCGACATCATCGTCACCAGCGGCGGGGTGAGCGTCGGCGCGTACGACGTCGTCAAAGAAGCGCTGTCGTCGATCGCGGACGGCAGTGAGATGAACGTCAACGGCGACGACGGTGAGGGTGACATCTCCGCGCCAAGTGGACATGTCGACTTCCGCAAGCTCGCGATGCAACCGGGCAAGCCGCAGGGCTTCGGGCGGATCGGCCCCGACCGCACACCGCTGCTCGCGCTGCCCGGCAATCCGGTGAGCGCGTACGTGTCCTTCGAGCTGTTCGTCCGCCCCGCGATCCGCACGCTGATGGGTGCCGGGTCGGTGCACCGGGAGGTCGTGCGCGCGGTGTGCGTCACCGCGATCGAGAGGTCGCCGGAAGGCAGGCGGCAGTTCCTGCGCGGTCACTACGACCGGGCGTCCGGTACGGTCACGGCGGTCGGCGGTTCCGGGTCGCACCTGGTCAGGGCGCTCGCGCATGCCGACGCGCTGATTGTCGTACCGGAAGCCGACACCTCGGTCGAGGCCGGAGCGGATGTCGAAGTGGTGGTGCTGGAGCCGTAGGCGATCGGCCGCCGGGCGGTCCGCGCGCACACCGGCGCGGACCCGCGGGCCGCGCGGAGGTCCCTGCCGGTACGGTGTCTGCCCAAGAGACCGTACCGGGAGAACGATGAGCAGCGCGCAGCAGCACCTCACCCACCTCGACGAGGCAGGCGCGGCCCGAATGGTCGACGTCTCCGCCAAGGACGTCACCGCGCGCACGGCCAAGGCGACAGGACGGGTCCTGGTCGATCCCGGCGTCATCAAACTTCTGCGCGGCGCAGGCGTTCCGAAGGGCGACGCCATCGCCACCGCGCGGATCGCCGGGATCATGGGCGCCAAGCGCACCCCTGACCTGATCCCGCTCTGTCACCCGTTGGCGGTGTCCGGTGTGACAGTCGACCTGGTGGTGGCCGACGACGCCGTGGAGATCACCGCCACCGTGAAGACCACCGACCGCACCGGGGTGGAGATGGAGGCGCTGACCGCGGTCACCGTCGCCGCGCTCACGGTCATCGACATGGTGAAGGCCGTCGACAAGGCGGCGGTCATCACCGATGTGCGGGTCGAGGAGAAGACCGGCGGCAAGTCCGGCGACTGGCACCGCGCATGACCGCGCCCGCCGTACCGCAGGCCGCGCCGGGCCGCACCCTGCGCGCGCTCGCCGTCACCGCGTCCAACCGCGCCTCCGCGGGGGTGTACGAGGACCGCGGCGGCCCGCTGATCGTCGCCGCGCTCCGGGAGTGGGGTTTCACCGTGGACGGCCCGCGGGTCGTACCCGACGGCGCGCCCGTCGGCGAGGCGCTGCGGGAGGCGGCCGAGGCCGCGTACGACGTGGTGGTGACCACCGGAGGCACCGGTATCTCGCCGACGGACCGTACTCCCGAGGTCACCCGGGAACTGCTCGACTACGAGATCCCCGGTATCGCCGAGGCGATCCGCGCGGCGGGCCGGGAGAAGGTGCCGACCGCCGTGCTCTCCCGTGGCGTGGCGGGGGTGTGCGGGCGCACGCTGGTGGTGAACCTTCCCGGTTCGAGCGGCGGGGTCAAGGACGGCCTCGCCGTACTCGCCCCGCTCCTGGTGCACGCCGTCGACCAGATCCATGGCGGCGATCACTTGAATGACCAAACGACTTCAGTCCCTGGGAGACCGAGCTGAACGGGTCCTGGCCGGTTGAGTTGGTGGACGGTGACATCACCCTCCGCCCGATCCGGATGCGTGACCAGCGCGCCTGGCGCGAGGTCAACCGGCGCAACCGCGACTGGCTGCGTCCGTGGGAGGCCACCGTGCCGCCCGCCCCGCCCGGCCATGTCGCGCAGCGCCCCACGTACCGTCAGATGGTGCGGCACCTGCGCTCGGAGGCGAGCGCGGGCCGGATGCTGCCGTTCGTGATCGAGTACCAGGGGCGGCTCGCGGGGCAGCTCACCGTCGCGGGCATCACCTGGGGGTCGATGTGCTCGGCGCACGTCGGTTACTGGGTGGACGAGGCGGTCGCCGGGCGCGGTGTGATGCCGACGTCGGTGGCGCTCGCCGTCGACCACTGCTTCCGGCGCGTCGGACTGCACCGCGTCGAGGTGTGCATTCGCCCGGAGAACGGTCCCAGCCGCAGGGTGGCCGAAAAGCTCGGTTTCCGGGAGGAGGGGCTGCGTCCGCGCTATCTGCATATCGACGGTGGATGGCGGGACCATCTGGTCTACGCGCTGACGGCGGAAGAAGTCCCCGAGGGGTTGCTGAACCGCTGGCGGCAGGCCAGGCCCGGGACGCACCAGAAATAAAACAATTGTTCGAAAATGAAGCCAATCGCAAAAAAATCTCGGCATATCAGCCAGATCGTGCGACACACCGGGCCAAATTGCGTATGGCGTGTCTCGATCACCCCTACCGTGTAACGCGTGAGCAGTAGTGGCCTCATCTACGCAGTCATCGTCGGGGCCTGGGCTGCCTACTTGGTGCCCATGTGGCTCCGTAGGCAGGATGAGCTCAACGAAGCGCGTCCGACGGAACGCTTCAGCACCGCCATCCGGCTTCTGTCCGGGCGCGCGGCGATGGAGCGGCGTGTCGCGAAGGCGCGAGGTGAGAGCGTCGAACCCGCGGAAGACGCAGCCGACGACGTATCCGAGGACGACCTCGCCGGAGCGGTGGACGTCCGCGGACTCGCCGTGCCCGCGACCGAGGTGCGGCCGGGCATCCCGCAGGGCGCCCACGGCGTCCACGGAGCACGCGGTACTCAGGGCGCGGCCGGCGTCCATGGTGCGCACACCGCGCATGGTGCCCGCCCCGGCGTGCCCAATCCGCGTGCCAAGGTGCTCGCGCGCCGTCGCCGCACCACGACACTGCTCTTCCTCGGCTTCACCGTCGGCGCCGTCGCGGCGGCCGTCGGCGGCGTCGCGCTGCTCTGGGCGCCCGCCATCCCGGCCGTTCTGCTGACGGTCTACATCGGCCAGATGCGTCGCCAGGAGCGGCGTCGCTTCGAGGTGCGCATCGACCAGCGGTACGCCGCCGAGGCCGCCCGACGCCTGCGCGCCCGCCCCGAACCGGCCGCCGAGGAGCACCAGCACCAGCACCAGCACCAGCACCAGGCGGCGCCCGCCGAACGCCCCGCGCCTTCGCCGCGTACGGCCGACCGGCGCGCCCTCGTCGAGCAGACCGACCACGCCGAGTGGGTCGACCAGCAGCGCGCGCAGCAGAACAACGACGACGGCTGGGAGCCCGTACCGGTCCCGCTGCCCACCTATGTGACGGCTCCGGTCGCTCCCCGTACGCCGGGCGGCGTCGACCCCGGCGCGCCCGACACATGGAGCGCCGCCAGGTCCGGCACCGCCGCCGCGGAATCCGCCCCGGCGGCTGCCGCGCAGGAGTCCGCCCCGGCCGCCCCCCAGCCGCGCCGCCCGCGCCCGCGCACCCCCCGCACCCCGCTCTTCGACCAGTACGCCGACCCCTCCGACCGCCCCCGCGCCGCCAACGAGTAGTGCCGCCAGGCTTCCCGGCCATCCGGACCAGCGTGAATCGCGTTCACGACCACCCGTCTCGGGATGCTAGAGTTTTCCTCGTTGCAAGGGCCTGTGGCGCAGTCCGGTAGCGCACCTCGTTCGCATCGAGGGGGTCAGGGGTTCGAATCCCCTCAGGTCCACAACCAACTGTTCACGAGTTGTCTGGTGAGCGGTTGACGAGATCCCGTCCGATCTGATTGATCGGGCGGGATCTCGTCGTTTCTGGAGTCTGTTCGATGTGCTGTCCGAACGCGGCAGGCGTCGTGACATCTGTCCGGTGGTCGTCAGCCTGTGGGGCCGGGGTGGGTCGGGTGCGGAAGGTGTTCCGGGGCCTTAGCCGGGCGTGCGTGATCGCGTGTGGTGCTGAGCTCTCAGGTGACGGTGCGGATCTGCGGTCGTGCGGGCGGAGGAACCCTGGTCGCGGCGGGAGGCGAGAGTGCTGGATTGCTGGGTGCGCCGGCTTCGCAGAGGGTGGTGAGGGCTCGCTCGGTGCCGGTGGTCTGCTGCCAGGTGAACAGGATGTGCATGTTGATGCTGCAGATCATCAGCGCGAGCAGGATGGTCTGCGCGACTTGCCCGTGGGCGAGCCGTTTGGCGGGGTCGGAGATGTCGAGGCCGTGGCTCTTGGCTCTGCCTTTGAGACCTTCGATGTTCGCCCGCTCGGGCCGGTAGACGTCCTGCCAGGTGGGGTGGAGGTAATGGCGGTCCTGGCGGAATTTGTCGAGTTTGCCGAGGCCACCTGGCCGGACGGTGATCGTCGGCTTCAGGCAGATCCGCGGCAGCTCGTTCATGGGCAAGGGCCGCAGCCGTTCGCCTTGCGGGATCGGGACGGTGGGCTTGGCAGCGGTGTGTGCGGCGGTGGCTCGCTTGTTGGTGAGGTCGACGACGGCTGGCTGCGGCGCGGGGACGCGGTGGGAGTGGTTGAAGCGGGGGCAGGTTACGGCAGGCGAGGGACCCGTCGACGAGGAGGGCGCCCTGGTGGGTGCCTTGGACGCCGGGTACTGCTGTTTGTAGTCGAGGACCAACTGGTAGCCCATGGTGCGGACCGGCTGTGCGACGTTCTCGGTGGTCTGGTCGGTGTAGGCGCGGTCGGCTGCCAGCAGTCCCGTCGGGAAACCGAACGGGGCGAGCTGGGCCAGGGAGTGAACGGCGTTCGGGCCGATGCGCTTGCCCGGGGTGTCCAGGCCGAGGGCGAGTTGCGGATGCCGACTGACACGTTCACCGGCCTGCGGGTGACCTGCGGGGTGCCGTCGGCTGGCGGCGACCAGGAGGCTGGCGGAGTGCCCGAAGATTCCTTCCTCGGAGCCTCCGCAGTAGTGCCAGCCCGCGGTGAGCTCGACGGAGGCCAGGCCCCGTCGTTCGCGGGGCGGCTGGTGCCAGGCGGGAATCGGTGTGGTGTCGGCGCCGATTTCGCCCCGCCAGCCCTTGAGCAGGCCCCGGCGGTGAGCGAGGCGGACGGTGATCAGGATCAGACGATCGCTGATCTCCTGCAGCAGCTCCAGGCGCCGTTAGTGCTCGGCGTCCGTGTCCTCCCAGGCGTCGGCCACGATCCCGGCCTCTTCGGCGGGAAGCTGGCGGCGCCGGTCGCAGCGCTGCGGGTCCAGGGCGGTGGTCAGGCGGTCGAAGGACCGGTAGACGCGGCGGGAGAACGCGACCCTGGCGTGGCCGTCAGCCCTGCTGTTGTCCGGGATGCCGAGCCAGGAGCGGGTGGGGCCCGCAGCTCATCGAGCAGAACCCGGCAGACGTCCGCGAGGCTCGCGCTGCGGTGGTGATGCAGCGCCAGCAGCAATCCCACCAGCACGGTCCGCACTGGCAGCCCCTTCGGTCCCGGGCGGCCCGCCAACTCGGCGTCAATCAGCTCCAGCACCCCGGACTGGTGCAGGACGGCATCGAGCTGGCCGACCTTGGAATCGGGGATCTCGAAGGGGGCGTCGGTCACCGGCCGGGGTCGGCAGCGCTTGATCTTCTCCGGGTTCCGCCAGGCCCGGGGCTTGGTCACCGCTGCTCCGGGCCCCGCAACAGCCGGGCTGCGGTCGCCTCGTCCACGGGCGGCACCAGATGCTGCCAGCGGGCCAGGGAGGCGGCGGAAGCCAGTCCGGCCGCTTGGGCGATCAGGTGGTGATCAATATGCGCGCGCATCACTCGACGATCCACGTCGCTCGCAGCCGGCCCACGGACACCGCGGGCGTATTCCCCGGCGGCCGGTGCATCAGGGACCAGGAGCCGATCAGGTTCTTGGAGTATTCGACGGTCCGCCCGGGCCGGAACACGTACCCGCTGCCCGCCCGTTCCGCCAGTTCGCCCAGCAGGGCATCCCAGCCGGCTCGGGCGACGAGCGGGACCACACGCTTGACGCCCTTGTGCAGCAGCGGCCCGCCTTGGCGAGGACGCCGCAGATCGACGCCGCGACTGGCCGCCACCTCCCTGGGCGTGAGCCCCAGCCCCGCGCCCAGGGCCAGAAGTGCCAGGGCATCGGTCCGCTGCTGGCCCGGCAGGTGATCGGCCCACTGCCGCAGACCCGCCAACTCGGCTGCCGTGTAGGGCGGGTGCGGAGACGCTTCCGCGTGCATCCGCGACGGGGCTGCCTCTCCGCGCTCGCTGAAGGCCAGAGCATCCCGCACCCGCAGGAGCCACGTCCGGTAGGTCCGCACCGACGACGTTTCGATGTCTCCTGCCCGCGACAGGACGAACGCGTCGATCACCTCATTGCGCAACCACGTATCCGGATCGCGTTCCAGCCCCGCCGACTCGGCCCACAACGCCAGGCGCCCGAGGACGTGCAGCAGCCTCTCCACCTCGTAGGGAACCGAGCTCACCGTGGCAGCGGCCACCGAGCTGACGAGTGGCGCGACCTCGTCCCAGAGCGGTGGAGCCTGCCGGGGGCGGTAGCGGGCGATCTTCGCAGACGTATCGGGATCAACGACCACGGCCATACATACCGGCTGGACAAGCAGCCATTCCAAGCGTGATCGACTTCGACGGACAGGATGGTGCGCGCATGGTCGGCGGACGCGCCCGCGCACGCTCCCCCCGGCAGATGACCCGCGATCCGGAAGCCTGGCCCGAACAGACCAGCCCCGACCCCGCGGCCGAGGCGGTTCGACAGATCGCTGACGCCCTCACCCGGGCGCTGGCCGATCAGGGACTGAGTCTGCGGGCGGCGGCGGCCGGTTCCGGAGTCAACCGGCAGGCCATCGCGGATCTGCTCGCCGGGCCGGTCCTGGCCCGACGTGGCCACTGTCGCCCGACTGGGCGCGTTCACCGGAGGGCGGCTGTGGCCGCGAAATTCCACGACCGATCGAACTGGGACGCATTGAGCCTCGATTCGCGCCCGGAACCGCACAACGGCGACCGGGCATGACGACTTCGCGGCTCCACGCTTTGAGGGGGGAAAGGCATCTACTACGCTCGGAAACGCGGGAGCCACCGTTCACTTGGGCGCTCACGCACATTCGGCACCGCCGAGCTGAACCCTCGGTGGTGCCACCCTCCCCGGCCGCACCGGCGGCCGTCGCGTCACCTCATGCCCACTCCTTCCTGACGGTGTCCGCCAGCCGTGGGCGCGATCGCGAAATACGCCGTCGGGCCTTCAACCACCCGGCCCTCTTTCGCCATCCGCTTCAGCCGGGAACGGGTCGTCTCCACCCACCGCGTGCTCGTGACGTCCTCGCCGATCGTCGCGCAGATGTCCTGCACCTTCATCGCCCGCCCAGCCCCAGCCAGAAGCACCAGCATCTGCTCGCGTGCCACCTCCCAGTCCAACTGGGTCCCGGACGCAGCAGAAGCACCTGAGCTATCGCCATCAGCCGAAGCTGAGACCTCGGCCGAACCGCGGGGCGAACTGCTGGCGGGCGGCGCCTGCCCGGCCTCTTCCGACGCTGCCTGAGGACCCTCGGTGGAAGCACCGCCGCCCAGAAGCGATTCCGCCGTCTCCCGGGTGATGGTCAACCGCGCCAGCCGTTCCTCGGCGACGGTGATCTTCTCCCGCAACGCGGACAACTCGCCGCGCACGATGGCTTCTTCCTCATCGAGACGCTGAAACAGCGATGTCATCTCGTCCCGCCAATCGCCCGCAGCCGACAGCCGGCTTCCACGGCCTCCGAAGCTCCAGGCAACCGTAGAAGGGAGCGCACCAAGATCGCAGAAGGTGACCGCTCATGCCGCCAAACGACCACACACGCCTGCCTTCCGCCCGCGCCGCGTCGCCCCACGACAACTCCCGTCCGCGCCGTAAGCTCATCTCGTGCCGGCAGAGGACAGCCCCCAGAACAGCGTCAAGCACTGGCAGGAGCGCACCAGCGTCTACGACTTCCTGGAGCAGGTCCTTCTGCGACCTGGCATGCGGCTTCCCGGCGGCTCACTCCAGCACCTGCACTCCATCCTCATCGGCTACCGAGTCGCCCTGGGCGTGCACCACATCAACGAACCCTTCGATTTCTGGCCCGACGGGGACTTCACCTACTGGCTTCGTGAGCAGCAGGGCATCTCCGGTTCCCTCAGCTGGGCAGCAGGCATCGAGCGTGCGACACCAGCGGACTCCACACCGGTCGAGGAGTTCTTCCGGCTGCTGGCCCAATTTCGCCAAGTCGGACGCCGAAGGTGGGAGGACGAGGCCGGTGCCTGATCTCCAGTTCAGCTGGGAACTCAGCGGGTCCGGCTGGGCAACCTGCCGCATCGCAGACGGTTCGTCGGAGCGCAAGGACATCGTCAGCTACCTCACCGATGCCCTTGCCGACCTGCTTCACAGCGTTGCCGGCCTCTACAGCCTGAACTCCGTCCACCGGTTTTCCTTCGACCTCGAACCGGCCGAAGTCAGGTGGGTCCTCCGACGTCTGGGGCCGGACGTGGACATAACGATCTACCGCTTCCCAGACATGTCCGCGAGCTTCGACGCGAACGACGAGGCCGGCACGCTCGTATGGACCTCGACGCAAAGCCGTAGCGCCCTGAGTCACGCTGTCATCGAGGCCGCGCAGTCAGTGTTGCGGCTTCACGGCGAAGAGGGCTACCGAGCAAAGTGGGTGCAACACCCCTTCCCAGCCGCAGCACTGCAAGACCTGCGTCGGCTGCACATCCGAGAGGACGCATGCGGCAACCTGCACGACATTTCCGCCCCATAGGCGGCCCACGCTTCTCCCGGGAAGCGATCACCACTCGGGAAGCGATCTCCAAAGGCGTTGGATGTGCTGGTCAGACCCACGTCTGGCAGCCGTTCCCGACCCCGGCGTACTTTCACGCTGTCCGGTCCGTGCGGCCGCTGTCAGTGGCCTCTGTCAGGATTCCTCGATCAGCACCGTGATCGGGAGAGAGCTATGGGCACTTGGGACGTCGGCCCCTTCGACAACGACACCGCAGCGGACTTCTGTGGCGACCTTGACGAGGCTGCCGCAGGCGAACGCGAGGGCCTCGTCCGCGGCGCTCTCACCCGTGTGATCGACACCGTGGACTACCACGAAGCGCCAGAATCAGAGGTAGCCGTGGCCGCGGCCGCCATCGTCGCGGCGCAGTGTCCCGGGGGTGAGCCTGCTGATCCCGTTTATGGGCCGGAAGAGCTCCTTCCTGATCTCACCGGCCTGCGCGATCTGGCACGTCAGGCCCTCGGCCGTGTCATGACCGAGCCGTCCGATCTGATGGAGCTGTGGGCCGAGCCGAGTGGCGCCTCCTGGCGCGCGAACGTCCCAGTTGCAGAACGTGCTCCTGCCACAGCCTCCTGGAGAGCAGTTCAGCCTGATCTGACCGACCGCGACCGCTACTTGAGTCCTGCCTGAAAGGCCACCATGAGCTGGGATGTGCTCCTCCTCCGCTTGCCCGACGAGGTCACCTCGATGCACGAGCTTCCCGACGACTACTCGTCGGAACCGCTCGGCCGGCGATGCGACGTGCTCGCGGCTGTCACCCGGGCCGTTCCCGAAGTTGATCTCTCGGACCCCACGTGGGGCGACCTGTCCGGCCCCACTTGGTCCATCGAACTCAGCATCGGCTCAGAAGACCCGGTGGACTCGATCATGCTTCACATTCGGGGCTCCGGCGACGACGTGTTGGCACCCGTCTTCCGCCTTGCAGAGGCTTTGCGGTGCAAGGTGCTCGATCTCGCCGAAGGGGACCTGATCAATCCGGGACAGACGTCGGGCTGGCACACCTTCCAACAGTTCCGTGACGGTGTGCTCGGATCCGCTCAGTGATGCCGCCCGGCCGGATGATCACGTCCAGTGAAGGCGATGGGGATTCCCAACCCCTATGGCTCAGCGACGAGCCGGCCGCAGCCGGGCTGTGGGCTCGGATGCACGCCGAACACAGAGGCTCCGGCCAGTGGCCCCTGCTGCTGGACGCGCTCGACCCCGAGGATGCCGAATTCCGCCCCTGGGGATCGGGCGAGGTTTTTCCACAGCAGATGTCCGCTGCCACGAGCCACGACCCAACCGCCCTTCTCGCGAAGTGGTGGGCGACGTATACCGCCGTCGATGAAGACGACGACATGCTGTCGGCCGATCGGCGCCTCGCCGTCACCGCCCCCTTCGAGCAAAGCTGGCCTGGACGCGCACCCAGCCGAGAAGCCGTGTTGAGCGCTGACCAACTGGCCGCCGAGTACGCCGAGGTGTTCCTTTCCGACCACCCCAAGTCGCGTCTCGGGCTGGTCACCGCCGCATCCGGCGCAGAAGCCCTCACAACGGCAGGATGGTCCGGTCCCGCCAACTACGACAACGACACGGCGAAGTTCTCCGCGATCGTCGGCGACTGGGAGAACCGGTTCGGCGCCCGTGTCGTCGCTGTCGGCTTCTCCACCCTGCATCTCAGCGTCGCAGCCCCACCCACAACTGAGGAGGACGCCCTCCTGGTCGCTGCGGAGCACTTCGCCTTCTGCCCTGACAACATCTGGCAGGGCAGACGCCCGTACACACTGGGCGCGTACGCTGAGCGGCTCACCGGTGTCCACAACTGGGACTTCTGGTGGGACTGAGGCCCCTCGCTGACACCTCGCGCGGGAAACGATCAACCTTGCCGCGGGAAGCGATCTTCACGGGCGCCACGTGTGCCTGATCAGAGGTATCCGTCAACACCCCACAACAGGGCCGTTCCTGGGCGATTTCGGGAACGTTTGACGGAATCCCGCCGGTCTTCATGATCGGACGGGATTTCTGTCGTTTTACGGGGTCCGTTCGCGACGGTTCAGGGCGGCGGAGCTTTTCAGGGCGGCTTGCGGCCCCGGCCCGGCACCGGCGATACGGGGCGGGGGCGGCGGGGGCGGATAGAGTGCGGGTGGGCCGTGACTGGCGCTGAGGTGGAGTACCACCGGGGAGCGGCCTGACGCATACGTCGGTGCCGTGCGCCTGGGCGAGTGGACTGAACACGCCTGGAGGCAACGGTGGCATCGACACATACCGCGCGGCTCATGGACGGGGCCGGTCTGGCCCGGCGCATCATGGGGGAGACCGCCGCCAAGGCGTCGATCCTTGCGCGGCGCACAGGATTCGCGCCGTGCCTGGCGACGGTGCTGGTGGGTGAGGATCCCGCGTCGGTGACGTATGTGCGGATGAAGCAGTCGCGCAGCGCGAAGGCCGGAATCCTGTCGCGCCATGTGGCGCTTCCCGCGCGGACCAGTACGGCGGAACTCGTGGAGACGCTCGGCGCGCTGTCGGCCGACCCCGAGGTGCACGGCATCTTGTTGCAGCATCCGGTGGGCCCGCACATCGACGAGCGGGCGGCGTTCGAGGCCATCGCGCCGGAGAAGGACGTCGACGGCGTCACGGTCAGCTCGTTCGGCGCGATGAGCTTCGGTCTGCCGGGGTTCGTGTCGTGCACGCCGGGCGGCATCATGCGGTTGCTGGAGGAGTACGAGGTCGGGCTCGCGGGGAAGCGCGCGGTCGTGGTGGGCCGCAGCGCGATCCTGGGCAAGCCGGTCGGGATGCTGCTGCTCGGGAAGGACGCGACGGTGACGTACTGCCACTCGCGTACCGAGGACCTGGCCGCGGTGGTCGCGGAGGCGGACGTCGTGGTGGCGGCGGTGGGGCGGCCCCGGCTGATCCGGGGTCAGGACATCAAGCCGGGCGCGGTGGTGATCGACGCCGGGTACAACGCGGGCAATGTCGGCGACGTGGACTTCGAGACGGCCCGCGGTCGTGCGCGGCTGATCACGCCGGTGCCGGGCGGGGTCGGGCCGATGACGATCGCCGTGCTGCTGGCGCAGACGGTGGACGCCGCCGCACGCCAGCTCGGGGTGTGAGGGCCCGGGACCGGGACGGGCCGCCGTTTGCCGCGGTGTTGAGCGCGGCCGACCTGCGCCGATGTCCGCTTGAGGGGCAATTGTCAGTGGTGGGTGGCAGGCTGTGACCGTGACCAGGACTCAGTACTACACAGCGACCACGCTCGACGGATTCCTCGCCGATGAGGCGAATTCGCTCGACTGGCTCTTCGAGGTGGACACCGAACCCGGAGAGCCGTTCGAGCGCTTCATAGCGGGCGTCGGGGTGCTGGCGATGGGTGCGACGACGTACCGCTGGGTGCTGGAGCACGAGAAGGTGGTGGACCGGCCGGAGGAGTGGCGGCGCTGGTACGGGGACCGGCCGTGCTGGGTCTTCACGCACCGGGACGATCTGCCCGCCGTGCCGGGGGCGGACATCCGCTTCGTCCAGGGTGACGTACGGCCGGTGCACGGGGAGATGGTGGCCGCGGCGCGGGAGGGGAGTCGTGGCAGCCGCGGCTACGGGGAGAACGTGTGGCTGCTCGGCGGCGGCGAGTTGGTCGGGAACTTCGCCGACGCCGGGCTGCTGGACGACATCATCCTCGGCGTCGCGCCGGTGACGCTGGGAGCGGGCGCGCCGCTGCTGCCCAGACGGCTGGACGGGGGGCGGCTGCGGTTGACGGACGTGGAGCGGGTCGGCCAATTCGCCTATCTCACGTACGAGGTGGGGCAGCCGGTGACGCCGTCCGCCGGTGGGGGCGGGGGTCAGCCGAGCGCGTAGGCGATCAGGGTGAGGGTGACCATCGAGAGCAGGGTGCTGAGCAGGACGGTGTCGCGGTGGAGGTCGGTGGGGAGCCGGTATTCGGAGGCGAAGATGAAGGCGTTCTGCGCGGTGGGAAGTCCGGCGCACAGGACGGCGGCGAAGAGGGCGTGGCCGGAGAGGGCGAAGGCGTAGCGGGCCAGCAGATAGGCCAGGAGGGGGTGGACGACGGTCTTGAGGCCGGCCAGCAGGCGGCGTTCGGTGCGTGCGGCCGGGGCGGGGCGGGAACGGGCGTGCAGCGACATGCCGAGGGCGAAGAGCGCGGAGGGAACGCCCGCGCCGCCGGGCAGTTGGACGGGGGAGACCACTTCGGCGGGCAGGGTCAGTCCGGTGGCGGCCGCCGCCAGGGCCGTGGCGGAGGCGGCGATCACCGGGTTGCGGAAGGGGAGTCGGAGCATGCGCCGCCACAGCGCGCCGACGCCGCGGTGGGTGTCGAGGTCGATCAGGACGAGGATCAGCGGGGTGACGAAGAGCATCTGGAAGTGCGCGGCGGCCACGATGAAGGACGTGTCGTGCAGGACGTGGACGGCGACCGGGATGCCGAGGTTGGCGGAGTTGACGTAGGACGCGCACATCGCGCCGATCGCCTGGTCGGCCTGGCGGTGCCGGAACAGCTTGCGGCTGACGGTCAGTGCGCATGGCGGACCCGGGGGCGGCCGATCGGGCGGGTCGAGGGGGGATCGGGGACGGCGACTCATATGTGTGGCCTGGGACACATCTCGGGGTGAGGGAAATAATCCGACCGCCGAAAGAGCTTGATGTTTCAAGATCTTATGAGGGGGTCAGCATGGCGTCGAAGGTGTCGACCAGTGCGTCGGGCACGGCGGTCAACGCGGCGCGGGGCGGGGAGAATCCGCTGCCGGCCGCCGGGATACGGACGAAGGTGCGGGTGCCGCTGCGGTTCTCGGACGGGTGGGGGACGACGGCGGACGTGTTCACGTTCACCGGTCTGGTGGACGGCAAGGAGCACTTGGCGCTGGGACTCGGGGACTACGAGGGCGCCGAGTCGCCGTTGGTCAGACCGCATTCGGAGTGCCTGACGGGGGACGTGTTCGGGTCGCAGCGGTGCGACTGCGGGCCGCAGTTGCGCGAGGCGGTCGAGCGGATCGCGGAGACCGGCGGGTATCTGCTGTATCTGCGGCAGGAGGGCCGGGGGATCGGTCTGTACGCGAAGCTCGACGCGTACGCGCTCCAGGACGACGGCCTCGACACGTACGAGGCGAATCGCGCGCTCGGGCGCGGCGAGGACGAGCGGGACTACACCGCGGCGGCCCAGATGCTGGCGGCGCTCGGGGTCGACGGCATACGGCTGCTGAGCAACAACCCGGACAAGGCGCGGCAGCTCACCGCGCTCGGGACGGCCGTGGTCGAGCGGATTCCGACCGCCGTCCACGTGTCGGCGGCGAATGTCAGCTACCTGCGGGCGAAGGTCGAGCACACCGGTCACACGCTGGCGCTTCCCGCCTGAGCCGGGACGCGACGTCGACCGCGGCACAGCAGATCGGCGGTGCGGATCCGTACGCGCGAGGGCGCGGGCACGGTTGAGCGTCGTGAACGTGATTCGACCCACGATCGAAACGGTGGCGTTTCGATCGCGGGCCGTCTATGGTTATGTGTACGACATCGTTTCGACTCGGAGGGCAGGGCGACATGACGGCTGAGGTTTCCGCCACGCGTCGTACGCGCCTGACCCCCGAGCGCGAGCACGAGCTCTACGCGGCGGTGGTCGAGCTGCTGCGTGAGGTCGGCTACGAGGCGCTGACGATGGACGCGGTCGCGTCCCGTACGCGTTCCAGCAAGGCGACCCTCTACCGCCAGTGGAAGGGCAAGCCGGAACTCGTGGCCACCGCGCTGCGGCACTCCAAGTCGGTGTCCACGGCGGACATCGACACGGGCTCGCTCAGCGGTGACCTGCACGAACTCATCCGCTGTCACGACCAGGACGAGACCAAGCGGGACCAGGAACTCATGCGCGGGCTCGCTCATGCGGCCTTCAGGAACGAGGACCTGTTCCGCGCCCTGCGGGAGCTGCTCATCGAGCCGGAGCTGGTCAGCTTCCGGGCTCTTGTGCAGCGCGCCGTGGACCGCGGTGAGCTGGCCGCCGACAATCCGGCACGCGACTTCGTCCCGCACCTGCTGTTCGGGGCCGCATTGGCGCGGCCCATCATCGAAGGTCTCGACCCCGACCCCGACTTCTCACACAGATACATCGACGCGGTGGTCGTCCCCGCCCTGCGTCTGTCGTGACGAAGCGCAGTGACCACTGATGTGATCTGACCTTTCCCCGCGCCACTCAGCACGACTCGGCGCCCCGGCACGACTCAGCACGACTTCCTCAGCACGACATTCCCCGCACCACCGCTCCACCTGACACGCCGCTCTCGTCGTCGGGCTGGTTCCTCACGCCCACATTTCCATCCTCCTGACGGGAGCCCATGCCCCCATGGCCACATTCCTCTACAAGCTGGGCCGGCTCGCTTTCCGGCGACGGCGGTTCGTCGTACTGATATGGGTGGCGCTGCTGGCGCTCGCCGGTGTCGGCGCGGCGACCGCGCCGTCCGCGCCGAGCGACAACTTCACGGTGCCCGGCACCGAGGCGCAGCAGGCGTTCGACCTGCTGCATGAGCGTTTCCCCGGCACGAACGCCGACGGCGCGAGCGCGCGCATGGTCTTCCAGGCACCCGACGGTCAGAAGATCACCGCGGGACCGAACAAGGCGGCGGTCGAGAAGGTCGTCGACGAGCTGAAGAGCACACCGCAGAAGGCGACGGTCGCCGATCCGTTCGCCGCCGGCGGTGACGCGATCAGCAAGGACGGCACCACCGCTTACGCGTCGGTCAGTTACACGGCCAAGTCCTCCGACATCACCGACGCCACGCACACGGCGCTGGAGGACGCGGCGCAGCACGGCAGGGACGCCGGGCTGACGGTGGAGACCGGCGGTACGGCGCTCCAGGCGTCGGTGGAGACCGGGAACAGCGAGATCATCGGTGTCGGCATCGCGGCGGTCGTGCTGCTGATCACGTTCAGTTCGCTGGTCGCGGCGGGGCTCCCGCTGCTGACCGCGATCATGGGTGTGGGTATCGGTATCGCGTCGATCACCGCGCTGGCCAGCACGCTCGGTCTGTCCAGCACGTCGTCCACGCTCGCGTCGATGATCGGACTGGCGGTCGGTATCGACTACGCGCTGTTCATCGTGTCGCGGCACCGGCATGAACTGATGGAGGGCCGAGAGGGTGAGGACGCGGCCGGCCGGGCGGTCGGCACGGCGGGCTCCGCGGTGGTCTTCGCCGGTCTGACCGTGCTGATCGCGCTGGCGGGCCTGGCCGTGGTCAACATCCCGATGCTGACCAAGATGGGGCTGGCCGCGGCGGCCACCGTCGCCATCGCCGTGCTGATCGCGCTCACCCTGATTCCCGCGCTGCTCGGCTTCGCGGGACCGAAGGCGCTCAGCCGCAAGGTCCGCAAGGGGCGCGCGGTCGACACCGGCAAGCCGAACATGGGCACCCGCTGGGCGCGCATGGTGGTACGCCGCCGGGTGCCGGTCCTGGTCGCGGGCGTCGTGGCGCTGGGCCTGGCCGCGATCCCGATGACGAGCATGCAACTGGGCCTGCCCGACGACGGTTCGCAGCCGGTCAGCACCACCCAGCGCAAGGCGTACGACCTGTTGTCCGACGGTTACGGGCCGGGCTTCAACGGGCCGCTGATGGTGGTGGTCGACGCCGCGGCGAGCGACGACCCGAAGGCGGCGGTCGACCGGATCAAGACGACCATCACCGGCTTCCCCGATGTGAAGACGGTCAACGCGCCCGCCTTCAACACCAAGGGCGACACGGCCACCCTTTCGGTGGTGCCGGACTCCAAGCCGAGCAGCGCGCAGACCGAGGACCTGGTGCACGCGATCCGCGGGCATCAGGGTGAGTTCACCGGTACGACCGGCGCGCACGTCCTGGTCACCGGCACCACGGCGATGAACATCGACGTGTCGCAGAAGCTGAACGACGCGCTGGTGCCCTACCTGGCGCTGGTCGTCGGCCTGGCGTTCCTGCTGCTGATGCTCGTGTTCCGGTCGGTGCTGGTGCCGCTCAAGGCGGCGCTCGGCTTCCTGCTGTCGGTGCTCGCGGCACTGGGCGCGGTCGTGGCGGTCTTCCAGTGGGGCTGGCTGTCCGGCCTGATGGGCGTGGAGCAGACCGGGCCGATCATGAGCATGATGCCGATCTTCATGATCGGTGTGGTGTTCGGTCTCGCGATGGACTACGAGGTCTTCCTCGTCACCCGGATGCGGGAGGCGTACGTCCACGGGGAGTCGCCGAGCCAGGCCGTCGTCACCGGCTTCAACCACGGTGCGCGGGTGGTGTCCGCCGCGGCGGTCATCATGATCAGCGTCTTCGCGGGCTTCATCGGCTCCTCCGAGTCGATGATCAAGATGATGGGCTTCGGCCTCGCGATCGCGGTCGCCTTCGACGCGTTCATCGTTCGTATGACCATCGTCCCCGCCGTGCTGGCGCTGCTCGGGCGTTCCGCCTGGTGGCTGCCGCGCTGGCTCGACCGCGCGCTGCCCAATGTGGACGTCGAGGGTGAGCAGCTCCGCAAGAGCCTCGGTGACACGGTGACTACCGGCGGCGGCGCCTCGGGGACCGGTGCTTCGGAGGAGGAGCACGACCCCGTACGCGTCTGATCATGTGACGCCGTCGGTTGTGGCTTCGTCCAGTCGGACGCGGCACCAGGTGACGCCGTCCGTTGTGTGATCCGCCACCCGTCCGGTTGCCTTCGGGCACCGGGCGGGTGTTTGACGTTCACCTCGGAGTCGGTGGAATGTCGCGTTCCTGTCTGTCGGGGATGCCTAATATCTGGCGACATTCACAGAACATGCGTACCGGGGGAACCGATGGCACCTCAAGAAGTCCCTCCGGAAGCCGTCGGGCGCGTGAGGTCATGGTTCCTCGCCGCGCGCACACGGGCGGCGCTGCTCGCCGCGGGCGTCGCGGCCGTCGCCTTCTGTATCGGTGACGCGGTCGCGGGCAGCTACCCGTTCGGCTCGCGCACGCGCAGCGTCAATGACCTGGGCAATCAGTTCGTCCCGTACCACGCGCACCTGTGGGACCTGCTGCACGGCAGGGCCGACGGCGGGCTCCTGCTCAACTGGCAGTCCGGCTACGGCAGCAGCTTCCTGCCGGACCTCGGCACGTATGTCTCCAGCCCCTTCGCGCTGCTGGTCGCCTTCTTCCCGCGCGACCGGATCGACCTCGCCGTCTACGCCGTGACCGTGCTGAAGATCGGCGCCGCCGCCGCGGCGATGGCCGTACTGCTGCTGGCGCTGCGCCCAGGCCGCTGGTGGGCGGCGGGCGCGCTCGGCGCGTCGTACGCGCTGTGCGGCTGGACGGTGATGCTCGCGTCGTACAACCCGATGTGGCTGGACGGCCTGATCGCGTTTCCGCTGCTGTGCCTGGTGGGGGAGTGGGCGCGGACCGCGCGGCGGCCGTATCTGAGCGTCCTCGTGGTCGCCCTGTGCTGGATCGCGAATTTCTACACCGCGTATATGGCGACGATCGGCGCCGGGCTCGTCCTCATCGCCCGGCTGCTGACCGAGTCCGACCGCGGCGACACGACCGCGCCGGACGCGGGCGCACAGGACGGGACCGCACAGGACGGGACCGCACCGGGCGTCGGCGGCCCCGGCGGTACGCGTGCGCCGCGCGAGTGGCTGCGCGCGCTCGGCAGGGCGGCGCGCAGCATGGTGCTCGGCATCGGCCTGTCCGCGCCGCTGGTGCTGACCATCTTCAAGGGGACGAAGCTCGCCTACCCCGGCCTGGTGCAGGAGTTCGAACCCAAGCCGTGGTCGGACCTGCTCGGCCGGATGCTCCCCGGCACGTACGGCTTCACGACGCCGTCCACGTACATCGACACCGCGGCGCTGCTGCTGGCCTTCGCGCTGCCCTTCCACCCGGCGGTGCCGCGCCGCACGCGCACGGTGTGGACGGTGCTGGTGCTGGTGGTCACCGCGTCGTTCCAGTGGAAGCCGACGCATCTGCTGTGGCACGCCTTCACCACGCCCAACGGCAGCGCGTACCGCGAGACGTTCGTGCTCAGCGGGATGATGGTGATCGCCGGGTGGTTCGCCTTCGCGCACGGTCTGCCCGGCCGGCGTCAACTCGCGTGGGCCACGGGCGTGATGGCGGCGCTGGTGGCCGTTACGCGCTTCGGTGCGGAGAAGGGCGTCACCGGGCAGGGCACGTATCCGCTGCTCGCGCTCGGCCTGGTGGCCACGATCGGCGCCCTGTTGCTGCTGCGCTGGGCGGCGGACCGGTCGCAAGGCGGTGCCGCGCCCACCGGGGCTACCGCGGCCACCAGTGCTTCCGCGGCCACCAGTGCTTCTGCGCCCACCAAGGCTTCCGCGACCGCCACGCTGCCCGTGGTGCTGGCCGCCACGCTGCTGATCGGCGCCCAGATCGGGCAGTCGGCGTTCACCAACGCCTGGGACGTCAGGAAGCGGCTGGCGACCATGGACGACTACGGGCAGTGGGGCCAGCGCGAGACGTACCAGTACGACGCCGTCGCGAAGGCCGACGGCTGGCCGGACTACCGCACCGATCCCGGACGCGAACAGACCGTCGGGAACGACCCGTTGATGGTCGACGGCCAGGGCGCGCAGTACTACAGCAGCCTCACCGCCGATGTGTGGACGAAGACCCTGATGGCGCTCGGCGGCGGCTGGACCTCGCGCGGCCGGTCGTTGCAGAGCCTCGACAACCCCGTCACCGACGTCATCTTCTCGGTCGGCGCGCGCGTCCACTCGCGCCGCGACCCGCACCAGGTGCATGTGAACCCGCCGCCGAACGTGCCGCCGACTGTCACCCGGCAGGACGTACCGCCGCTGGTGACGATGCGCGACGCCGCACCGGCAGGGCGCTACGGCCTCTCGCCGTACCGGAACCAGGAGTTGCTGCTCGGCTCCGCCGTCTACACCCCGACCAGCGCCGAACTGCGCGACAGCAAGGGCCGGTTGATGCCGCGCACCCCGAAGGGGTACCGGGTCACCGGGTACGTACGGCATCCGCGGACCAGTACGTACTCGCTGCGGACGTCCTGCCCCGCGGGCAGCGAAGTGTACTTCTGGTCACCGGACTTCAAGGGTCAGGTCACGCTCCCGGGCGCCGCGCCGGTCGACTTCCTCGGCCGGATGCCCACCCACCGCGCCGCCGTCGAGCGCCTGGGCGATGTGCCGCGCGGCGGCGGGAGGTTCGCCCTGAAGGTACGGGCCCTGGAGCCCGGCACCCTCTCCTCGGACGGCGTCGGCTGCCTCGACCGGGGCAGGCTCGCCGCCGCCGAGCGGAAGCTGGCGGCGGGCGCCGCCACCCGCGTCCAGGTGACCGACGACGGCATCAGCGCCCAACTCCCCTCCGGCGCGCACGGATTCGCGGTCGTCGCGGCCCCGGCCATCACGGGCTGGAGCTGCGCCACCGACAACGGCTCCAGGCACCCCGCGCGCTCCTACCTCGGGCTGATCTCCGTGCCCGTCACCGCGGGCGCCACCTCGGTCTCCTGCTCCTTCACCCCGCCCGGCCTCCACCTCGGCGAGGCGATCGGGGGCGCCTCACTGCTCGGCGTCGCGGCCCTCGCGGCGTTCGGCTGGTGGCGCGGGCGGCGCCGCCCCGAGGAGGACGGCGACAGCGAACCGGTACGGCCGGTGCCCGCGGCGCTGGTCGAGAGCTGAGGAGGCTCCCGCACCTCAGAGCGGCACCGGAGACTTCCGCACCTCAGAGCGGCACCGGAGGCTTCCGCACCTCAGAGCGGCACCGGCGGCTCCCGCGCCTCAGAGCAGCACCGGCTGCTGGACGCCGTTCTCCATCGCCAGCAGCCACCGCTTGCGCGGCAGCCCGCCGCCGTAGCCCGTCAGGTCGCCGCCCGCGCCGACGACGCGGTGGCACGGCACGATGACGCCGATCGGATTCCTGCCGTTGGCCAGGCCCACCGCGCGGGAGGCGGTGGGATGGCAGAGGATCGCGGCGAGTTCGCCGTACGAGACGGTCTCGCCGTACGGGATGTCGCGCAGCGCCGACCAGACGCGCTGCTGGAAGGGCGTGCCCGACATCGCCAACGGCAGGTCGAAGCGGGTGAGTTCGCCCGCGAAGTAGGCGTCGAGCTGGGCGCGGGCGGCGGCGAAGACGGGGCTGTCGGCGCGCGGGCCGAAGGTCTCCTGCGCGGGGCGGTGCCGCTGCTCGGTCATGTAGAGGCCGGTGAGGGCGCAGCCGCGGGCGACGAGGGTCAGTTCGCCGCAGGGGCTGTCCACGACGGTGTGGACCGGGTGCTCCGCCGAGGGGGCGGGGCGGTTGGCGGTCATGAGGGTGAAGTCCCTTTCTCATCAGTGGTGTTGGGGGGCAGGACGTTGATCGGGTGGTCACCCGTCGCCCACAAGTACTGCGTGGCGTAGGCCCGCCACGGCGACCAGGCGGCGGAGTGCCGTACCAGCGCCGCCGGAGTCGTCGGCAGGCCGAGGTCGCGGGCGGCGTACCGCACGCCGAGGTCGGTGGCCAGGAAGGCGTCGGGGTCGCCGAGCGCACGCATCGCGATCGTCTCGACCGTCCACGGCCCGAATCCGGGCAGCGCCGAGAGCTGGGCGCGGGTCCGTACCCAGTCGCTGCCGACGTCGAGGTCCAACTCGCCGCTCTCCAGGGCCCGTACGAGCGCGGCGAGGGTGTTCCTGCGGGTCTGCGGCATCGCGAGGGCGGCGGGGTCGAGTCCGGCGAGCGCGGCGGGAGCGGGGAAGAGGTGGGTGAGGCCGCCGCCGGGGTCGGTGACCGGCTCGCCGTGCGCGAGCACCAGACGGGCGGCGTGCGTACGGGCCGCCGCCGTCGAGATCTGCTGCCCGAGGACGGCGCGGACCGCGAACTCCGGCCCGTCCGTGACCCGCGGCACCCGCCGCCCCGGCGCCTTCGCCACCAGCGGCGCGAGCACCGGGTCCGCGGACAGCAGCGCGTCCACCGCCCGCGGGTCCGCGTCCAGGTCGAGCAACCGGCGGCAGCGGCTGATCGCCTGCGCCAGGTCACGCCAGTCGGTGAGCCACAACTGGCAGGCGATGTGGTCGGGTTGGGGCCGCAGCGCCACGATCCCGGTGCCGTGCGGCAGCCGCAGCGTGCGCCGGTACGCGCCCGCCCGCCACTCCTCGACGCCCGGTACCGCGGTCGCGGCCAGGTGCCCGAAGAGATTGTCCGGGGTGAGCGGCCGGCGGAACGGCAGCCGCAGTGACAGAGTGCCGGTCCCCGCGGCCGGACGCCCCTTGGCGACCCGCGCCCGCAGCTCGCTCGGCGACAGCGCGAAGACCTCGCGCACGGTGTCGTTGAAGGCGCGGATGCTGGCGAAGCCCGCCGCGAAGGCCACTTCGCCCATCGGCATCGCGCTCGTCTCGATCAGCAGCCGCGCGGTCTGCGCGCGCTGGGCACGCGCCAGGGCCAGCGGCCCGGCGCCCAGCTCCGCCAGCAGCTGCCGCTCGACCTGCCGGGCGCTGTAGCCGAGCCGCGCCGCGAGGCCCGGCACCCCGTCGCGGTCCACCACCCCGTCGGCGATCAGCCGCATCGCGCGCGCCACCAGGTCGGCCCGCTCGTTCCACCGCGGCGAGCCGGGGCTGGCGTCCGGGCGGCACCGCTTGCAGGCCCGGAAACCGGCCTGCTGCGCGGCGGCGGCGCTCGGGTGGAAGGTCATGTTCTCGGCCTTCGGCGGCACCACGGGGCAGCTCGGGCGGCAGTAGATGCCGGTGGTCAGCACCGCGGTGTAGAACCATCCGTCGAAGCGGGCGTCCTTCGACCGGACGGCGCGTACGCAGGTGTCGAAGTCCGGGACGGCCGCGGCCGACCCGGAGTCCCGGACCGTTCCCCCGGCGGCGTTCCCGCTCGCGGCCCTGCCCGCAGCCGCGACCGCAGCCCCAGCCCTGTCCGTATCCGTGTCCACCCCACCAGCATCGCCCGTCGTCAGGCTTCCGGTCTGGCGGAAATCCGACATGGACGTCGGGGCGCGTGCGGTGCGGGGGCGGCGGTACGGGCGCGGCGCTGCGGGCGGGTCGGTACGGGCGGGTTGGGGACGCCCGCACGTACGGGGGCTCAGTCGGAGACGTTGCTCGCCGGTACGTAGAGCAGATCCGCGTACTCCGGGTGCTTGCCGAGCCAGCCCTCGAAGAACGGGCAGATCGCCAGGACCCGCAGGCCCTGCGCGCGGGCGGCGTCCAGGGCGGTGCGGGCGAGCGCGGAGCCGACGCCGCGGCCCTCGTAGGCGTCCTTCACCTCGGTGTGGATGAACGCGATCATGTCCGGAGTGCGCAGATACGCGGCCACCCCGGCGATGTCGTCGCCGATACGTGCCTCGTACCGCTTGCTCTCGGGCGCGTCGGTGACCGTGACGTCACCGTGGACGGAGGCGGCGCCGTCGGTCATGAGCGGTAGTTCTCGACGGTGGAGGCCGGGCGGACCTTCGCGTCGCCGGGGTCCTCGCCCGCGTCGGTCAGGGCGCGGCGCTGCCGCAGCAGGTCCCAGCACTGGTCGAGCTCGCGCTCCAGGGCGGCGAGCCGCTCCTGTTCCGTCGCGCCGTCGATGCTGCCTGCGGCGAGCAGGTCGCGCAGCGCCTTCTCGTCCGCGACCATCGCGCTGATCCGGCCCAGAATGGCCTGGTCTGCCGAGGAGTCGTTGGGCTGTTGCACGGGGCACCTCCCGGGTCGGTACGGCCTTGTGGTCCACTCTCGCAGGTCGTGCGGCGGCGCGCTCGCGATGTGCGGGGTGATGTGACGGGTCAGACGCGGCCGGTACGTCGGGCGCGGTGCGTACGTCAGGCGTCGGCGGTGGGTTCGGCCGGGTCCGTACCGATTTTCGTACCGCCGTCCACACCGGCCTCCGCGCCGCCGCCCACATCGGCTTTCGCGCCGCCGTCCGTACCGCCGTCCGTTCCGCAGCCCGCGTCGCCCTCCGCCCGCTCCGCCTGCTGCCGCAGCCAGGCGTCGATCTCGGCCCGTACCCGCCGCTCCATCGCCAGCCCCATCTCGGCGTCGACGATGTTCTTGGCGAGGGGCCGCAGGCGTTGCAGGGACTCGGCTATGCGGTGGGCCTCGGCGGGCGGGAGGTCGTCCATGGGCCCGATGACGTGGGTGCGGATGACCTGGGTGAAGAGGTCGGCGAGCGCGTCGGTGTGGGCGCGTACGCCGCGTCCGGCGGCGAGGACGGCGGCCAGCGGCACGCCCTCGTGGACGAGGGCGGCGGAGGCGTCGAGCAGGCGGCGGCTGATGTGGATGACGTTCTCGCCGTCGACGCCGATGTAGCCGATGTCGAGGGCCGTCGTCAGATTCTCCGGGGTGACGTCCTCGCCGAAGTAGTCGGCCAGCTCCTCGGGGGTGAGGCGGACCGGGGTCTCCTCCGACCAGGGCGCGGTGAGCGCGCCCTCCAGGCCGAGCAGTTCGGCGACGCCGCCGAGCGTGCGGCCGTTCTCCCAGGCGCCGATCAGTTCGGCGATGCCGCCGAGGGTGTGGCCGCGCTCCAGCAGCCCCGCGATGGTCCGCAGCCGGGCGAGGTGGGCCTCGGAGTACCAGGCGATCCGGCCGTCCCGGCGCGGTGGCGGGAGCAGCCGCCGCTCACGGTAGAACCGCAGCGTCCTGACGGGGATACCGGCCGCCTTGGCCAGCTCCTCCACGCGGTACTCGCGCTCGGCCGCTGAGCCGCTGCCGGAGCCGTCGCCCGCGCCGTGGTCCCCCGCGCCGCCGCTTCCGTTGTCGTCCACGCGGCCAGCCTATGTGCTGTTCGGGGCTGTCCGACCCCGCCCCTGGGCAGGTATTCCGTCGTGACATCCGCCGCCGCGCGCCTGGCCGTACGCCCCCGTGTCCGGACCCGTACGCTCCGTCGCGCGCCCCGCCGCCCGGACGCGTACGCCCCCGCCGTACGCCCCGTGTCCTGGCCCGTACGCCCCACCGCGCGCCCGTCGTCCGCCACCGCGCGCCCCGTCGTCCGGGACCCCGCGCCCCACCCCGCGCCCCACGTACGGACGACTTCCGCCCCTACCCCTACCGGAGGTAACCCGGCATGGTCTACAGTCCGAACCGTGCCAGTGATTGCTGGCATGATCGACGGGGGCACAATTCGGCGGAAGGCGGTGCCATGGACGAGCTCGAACACGTGCGGGTGGCGGTGATCGGGTCCGGGTTCGGCGGGCTGGGGGCCGCGGTACGGCTGCGGCGCGAGGGCATCACGGACTTCGTGATCCTGGAGCGCGCGGACTCGGTCGGCGGGACCTGGCGCGACAACAGCTATCCGGGCTGCGCCTGCGACGTGCCGTCGCACCTGTACTCGTTCTCCTTCGCGCCCAACCCCGACTGGCCGCGCGCCTTCTCCGGGCAGGAGCACATCCGGGCGTATCTGGAGCGGGTCACCGACACCTTCGGGCTCCGCCCGCACCTGCGGTTCGGCGCCGAGGTGCGGCAGGCCCGCTGGGACGGCGAGGCGAACCGCTGGCACCTGACGACCGCGACGGGCGAGCTGACCGCCGATGTCGTCGTCTCCGCGACCGGGCCGCTGTCCGACCCGAAGATCCCCGACATCCCCGGGATCGAGGACTTCCCCGGGCGCGTCTTCCACTCCTCGCGCTGGGACCACGACTTCGACCTCAAGGGCAAGCGCGTCGCCATGGTCGGCACGGGCGCGTCCGCGATCCAGATCGTGCCGTCCATCCAGCCGGAGGTCGCGCGGCTGACCGTCGTGCAGCGCACCCCGCCGTGGGTGATGCCGCGCGTCGACCGCGGGGTCAGCGCCGCCGAGCGCTGGCTGCACGGCAAGGTCCCGGCCACCGCCAAGGCGCGCCGCGGCCTGCTCTGGCTGATCAGGGAGTTCCAGGTCGGCGCCTTCGTACGGCACCCGAAGCTGCTCAAGGCCGCCGAGCGGATCGCGGCCAACCACCTGAAGCGGTCGGTGAAGGACCCGGAGCTGCGCGCCCGCCTCACCCCCGACTACACCATCGGCTGCAAGCGCATCCTGCTGTCCAACACCTACTATCCGGCGCTCGCGCAGCCCAACACCGAGGTCGTCACCTCCGCGCTCAGCGAGGTCCGCGGCTCGACGATCGTCACCGCCGACGGCACCGAGCGCGAGGTGGACGCGATCGTCTTCGGCACCGGCTTCCACGTCACCGACATGCCGATCGGCGACCGGGTGATCGGCGCGGACGGCCGCACGCTCGCCGAGCACTGGAAGGACGGCATGGCCGCGCTGCGCGGCTGCGCGGTCGACGGCTTCCCCAACCTCCTGTTCATCATCGGCCCCAACACCGGCCTCGGTAACAGCTCGATGATCCTGATGATCGAGTCGTCGCTGAACTACGTCGCCGACTTCATGCGCACCCTCGACGCCACCGGCGCCGCCGCCCTCCAGGCCAGGCCCGAGGCCGTCACCGCCTGGAACGAGGAGATGCAGCGCCGCGCCGCCCGTACGGTCTGGAACACCGGCGGCTGCGAGAGCTGGTATCTCGACGCGAACGGGCGCAACACCACCGCCTGGCCCGGCACCACCGCCGAATTCCGGCGCGCCACCAGGCAGTTGAAGCTCTCCGAATACGAGGTGCTGGCCCCGGTCGCGGGTCGGCGCGAGGCTGTGGAGGCCGTGTCATGACGGTGCCCTACGAGGCGGTACGCGCCCGCCGCGAGCTGACCGTCGTCTCCGCCGACGGCACCCGGATTCACGTCGAGGAGTACGGCCGCGCGGACGGGCCGCCGCTCGTCCTCGCCCACGGCTGGACCTGCTCCACCCTCTTCTGGGCCCCGGTCGTCCGTGCGCTCGCCGCCGACTTCCGGGTCATCGCGTACGACCAGCGCGGGCACGGGCGCAGCGCGTCGCCGCGGTCGCGGGCGGGGTACGGGACGACGCAGCTCGCCGACGATCTGGAGGCGGTGGTGAGGGCTGTGCTGCCGGGGGGCGCTTCGGGAGCCGGCGCTCTCGGAGCCGCTGACGGCGGCGGCGCTGGCGACGGCACCGGTGACGGCTACGACGGTGAGAAGGCCGTGCTGGTCGGCCACTCCATGGGCAGTATGACGATCATGGCGGCCTCCGGGCGTACCGCCGTCCAGGAGCGTACGGCCGCCGTCCTCATGACCAGCACCGGCAGCGCCCGGCTGCTCGGCTCGACCCAGGTGCTGCCGCCCCGCTTCAGCTCCCGGCGCGTCCGGCGGGCCTTCCACCGGCAGCTCCTCGTATCCCGGCTGCCGCTTGGACCGGTCACCCCGGTCTCGCGCGCGGCGCTCAAGTACGGCGTGCTGGCGTCCGGTTCGACCCGCGAGCAGGTGGCCTTCTCCGCCCGTATCGTGCACGCCTGCGGTGCGCGGCAGCGCTCCGAGTGGGGACGGGTGCTCGCCGCGCTCGACCTCGACGCGGAACTGGCCGCGCTCACCGCGCCCACGGCCGTGCTGGTCGGCACCGCCGACAAGCTCACCCCTCCGGTGCACGCGCGCGGCATGGCCGCCGCCCTGCCGAACTGCACCGACCTGATCGAGCTGCCCGGGCTCGGCCACATGACCCCGATCGAGGACGCGGACGCGGTGGTCGCGGCGGTACGGAAGCTGGCCGCGGCTTATCTGCGGGTGGGTGCCGCGTCCGGCGACGCGCGCGCGGTGGACGACCCGCGCACCGACCCGCGCACCGACCCGCGCACCGACCCGCGTACCGGCACAGGTACCGGCACACTTACTGACCCGCTCACCGACACACGGACAGAGGAGAAGAGCGCATGAGCAGCCGTACGGACAGCTCGCTCGACGGGCAGGTCGTGGTGGTCACGGGGGCCGCGCGCGGGGTGGGGGCGCTGCTGGCGCGCAAGCTCGCCGCGCGGGGGGCGACGCTGGCGCTGGTCGGCCTGGAGCCGGACGAGCTGAAGAAGGTCGCCGAGTCGATCGGGGCGCGGGCGGGCTGGTGGACCGCCGACGTCACCGACCGGGCCGCGATGGCGGCGGTGGCCGAGGAGGTCGCCGAGCGCTTCGGCCGGGTCGACGTCGTCGTCGCCAACGCCGGGGTGGCCACCGGCGGCCCCTTCCTCGACTCCGACCCCGAGGCGTTCGACCGCGTCATCCAGGTCAATCTGCTGGGCAGCATCACCACCGCCCGCGCCTTCCTGCCCGCGCTGCTGCGGTCGCGCGGCTATCTGCTCCAGATCGCCTCGCTGGCCGCGCTGACCCCGGCGCCGCTGATGGCCGCGTACTGCGCGAGCAAGTCGGGCGTCGAGGCCTTCGCGCACTGCCTGCGCGGGGAGGTGGGCCACAAGGGTGTCAAGGTCGGCGTCGGATACCTGAGCTGGACCGACACCGACATGGTGCGCGGCGCCGACGAGGACGACGTCCTGCGCGACCTGCGCTCCAAGCTGCCCTGGCCCACCAACCGCACCTATCCGCTCGAACCCGCCGTCGACCGTATCGCCGCCGGGATCGTGCGCCGCTCCCCGCACGTCTACGGGCAGGCGTGGCTGCGCGGCATGCAGTCCATCCGCGGCTATCTCCCGTCCGTCATCGGCGGCGCCCTCGGGCAGCGGCAGATGCGGCAGGTCGAACCCGCCCTCGCCCGCGCGGCCGGTACCCACCGCGGCCTCGTCGGCCGGGGCGGCGCCGCCGACGAGACGGCCCGCTCGGCCGGCGCGACCACGGGACCGAACGCCTGAGCCTCACGCTCCGTGACCCCAAAGTCCTTGCCGCGCTGGGCCTTTCGTCCCGAGATGCGCACTTCGCGCACCCGTGTAAGTCTGGTCGAGGCCCCATCCCCACAGACTCCAGGAGGAGTGATCATGGGCGCTTTCGACCAGTTCAAGGACAAGGCCAGCGAGTTCGCCGACAAGGCCAAGGGCGCGGCCGGCGACCAGCGCGACAAGGCGGCCGAGTCCGCGGACGACGCGCGCGACAACATGCAGCGCGGCACCCAGCAGGACCAGGGGCAGCGGGACCGTCGCTCCGACGTCGAGGACCCGTCGCAGGACCGCCTCGGCTCCGAGTCGAGCGACGCGGACCAGGACGACTGGGCCTGACGTCACGCGAACACCGTGACAAAGAAGGGGCACCCCCTCGGGGGTGCCCCTTCTCCCTTGTGCCCGCGGCCCGTTCTCCTGTCCGCCGCGCCCGTTTCTGTCCGCCCCGCCCGTTTCGCGGTGTGTTCAGCGCGGGGGGAGTGGGGGGCGTTGGCGGTTGGGGCGGGTGGTGAGGTCGGGCGGGGTGGCGGCGGGGTGTTCGGCCAGGAGGGCGAGGGCGGTGCGGACCGCGACGTCCATCTGGCCGTGGCGGCCCTCGGCCCAGTCCAGCGGGGTGCGGAGGGCGTCGATGTCGGGGTCGACGCCGTGGTTCTCGACGGACCAGCCGTACGCGTCGAACCAGGCGGCGTTCATGGGGACGGTGATGACGGTGCCGTCGCCGAGGCGGTGGCGGCCGGTCATGCCGACGACGCCGCCCCAAGTGCGGGAGCCGACGACCGGCCCTATGCCGAGGAGTTTGAAGGCGGCGGTGATCATGTCGCCGTCGGACGACGTCGCTTCGTCGGCGATGGCGACGACCGGGCCGCGCGGGGCGTTGCCGGTGTAGGAGACCGGCTGCGCGTTGCGGGTGAGGTCCCAGCCGAGGATGGTGCGGGTCAGCTTCTCGATGACCAGTTCGCTGATGTGACCGCCCGCGTTGCCGCGGACGTCCACGAGCAGGGCGTCGTAGGCGACTTCCATCCGCAGGTCGCGGTTGAACTGCGCCCAGCCGGAGCCGCCCATGTCGGGGATGTGCAGATAACCGCACCGGCCGCCGCTCAACTGCCGTACGACCGAACGGCGTTTGGCCACCCAGTGCTGGTAGCGCAGCGGGCGTTCGTCGATCAGCGGGACGACGGCGACGCGGCGGGGCGCGCCGCGGCGGCCCGGTCCGACGAAGGTCAGCTCGACGGTGGTGCCGCCCGCGCCCGCCAGCAGCGGATACGGTCCCGCGTCCGGGTCGACCGGCCGCCCGTCGATGTGGGTGAGCACCGCGCCCTCGCGGATGCCCGTACCGGCCAGCGGCGAACGGGCCTTGGAGTCCGACGACTCGCCCGGCAGGATCCGTACGACCGACCACGTGCCGTCCTTGCCGTGCTGGAAGTCGGCGCCGAGCAGGCCGATGGGGCGCTGGTAGTGCGGCGGGCCCTCGTTGCGGCGGGCGGGGGCGACGTACGCGTGCGACGTGCCCAGTTCGCCGAGGACTTCGCGCAGCAGGTCGGCGAACTCGTCGGGCGTGGCGACGCGTTCGACCAGCGGGCGGTACTGGTCGAGGATCGCGGGCCAGTCGACGCCGCACATGTCGGGCGCCCAGAAGTAGTCGCGGATCAGCCGCCCGGCCTCCGCGTACGACTGCCGCCACTCGGCCGTCGGGTCCACCTCGTGCAGGATGCGGCGCATGTCGACATAGACCGTCGAGTCGTCGTCGCCGCGTTCGGTGGCGGGCAGGACGGCCAACTCGCCCTCATCGAAGACCGCCAGGCGCTGGCCGTCGCCGCTGACCGCGTACCAGTCCATGTGGTGGACCAATTCGGTCCGCTTGGACTTGGTCAGGTTGTAGTACTCCAGCGTCGGGCGGGCGGAGGGGTCGGTGGGGTTGGCGAAGGTCTCGCCGAGCGCGCCGGAGATCGGCCAGCGCAGCCAGACCAGGCCGTTGTGCACGGGCTCCAGCGCCGAGTACTTCGACGCGGGGACGGGGAAGGGCGTCACCCGGTTCGCCAGGCCCTCCACCTCGACGACCACCGGGCCGTCGCCGCCGCCGCTCTCGCCCGGGTCGAGACCGCCGCCGATGGGACGGCCGTCGACCGGCAGCGCGAAGGGTGACGGCGTCGCCGAGTTCAGCGGCACCAGATACGGGCGGCAGCCGAGCGGGAACGACAGGTCGCCGGTATGAACGTCGTACACCGGGTCGAAGCCGCGCCACGACAGGAACGCGAGGTAGCGGCCGTCGCGGGTGAAGACGGGCTGCTCGTCCTCGAAGCGGCCGTTGGTGACGTCGATGATCGACTGGTCCGACAAGCGGGCGATCTTCACCGAGCGCAGACTGCGGCCGATACCGGGGTGCGACCAGGTCAGCCACGCCGAGTCGGGGGAGAAGGCCAGGTCGCGGACGGGGCCGTTGGTGGAACGGATCAGCTCGTCGACAGCGCCCGCCATGGTGCGGCCGTCGGTTGTGTGATCGTCCAGCGGTACGCGGCGTACGCCGTTTCGCGTGCCGTCACCCGCGCCGCCGGGCTCGTCGCCCGCATCGCCCATCTCGCGCACGTCGCGTACGTCGGCCCGTACGTCGTCCCCTAGGCCGTACGGGTCATCGCCCTCGTCACCGTCCGAGTCGTCCTCCGCCTCGCCGGTCGTCACCAGCAGCAGGCGGCCGTCGTTCGTGGCGACGGCCAGCGTGCCGCCGTCGGGGGAGGAGACCAGCTCCAGGACGCGGCCGAGCTTGCCGACGGCGAGGCGGGTGGGGCGGTCCGGCTCGTGGCCGCCGCCGGTGACGTCGTCGTCCGTGTACACATCGGTGTCGGGCGATTGGCCGTCCGAGCCGGGGGTACGGGTGGGGCCTTCGCCCTTGCCGCGGCCGGCCGCGGGGTCCGTGTAGACCGTGCTCGAACGGCTGAGGTCCGCGCCGGCCTTGCCGCCACCGGCCTTGCTCCCGCCGCCCACCCCGCCACCGGCCTTGCCTCCGCCTGCTGTGCCGCCGTCGCCTGCCCCGCCGCCTGCCCTGCCGTCCGCCTTGTCGTCCGCCTTGTCGCCACCCGCGACCGGCACCACATCGGTCAGCTCCTCCGTCACCTCGGTGACGTCCTCCGCCTCCGTCACCTGCGCCTTCGCGTCCGCCGCCGCGGAATCCCGCGCGCCGCCGCGGATCGCCGTCCGCGACGCCCGCCCCGGCAGGTGCGCCAGCTCGATCCCGTCCTCGCCCTCCGCGTCCGTGACGAAGGCGACCAGACCGGTGTCGCCGAGCATCTCCGGCAGCCGGACCCGCGCGCCGGGCTCGTCGGCGATCGTCCGGGCCGGGCCGTCGCGGTGCGTGAGCCAGTAGAGGCTGCCGCGTACGCAGACGGCGCTGGCCCGGCCCGTACCGTCCATGGCCAGGCTGTCCAGATTCGAGGCCGCGGGCACCTGGTACGGGCGCTGCCCGCTCCGCGCGCCGCCCAGCCGGATGTCCAGGCGGCGCGGCCGGGCGTCGGGCGCCGCCAGGTCCTCCACCAGCCACAGCTCGCCCGCGCACTGGTACACCACCCGCCGGCCGTCGGTGGCGGCGCTGCGGGCGTAGAACTCGGCGTGGTCGGTGTGCCGCCGCAGATCCGTACCGTCCGGGTGGCACGAGTACAGATTGCCGATGCCCTCGTGGTCGGAGAGGAAGGCGATCCGGCCCGACACGAACATCGGCGACGCCAAGTGACCGTCGATGTCCGGAACCAGCCGCTCGCCGTGCAGCCACAGCCGCCCCGTCGCGCCGCCGCGGTACCGCTTCCACGCGTGCGGCTCGTGCGGCGGCGTCCCCGTCAACAGCAGGGTGCGGCGCTCACCCGGCTCCCCGTTCTCGTCGCACACCGCGATGTCCGACACCGGCCCCCACGGCAGCGGCCCGCCGGGCCCGCCGTCCACCGGCACGCTGTGGGCCCACGTGTGGTACGCGAACGGCTGCCCGTGCGACGACACCGCCAGCACCTGGCCGTCCGGCGTCCACGAGCACACCCGCGTGTCGGAGCTGCCCCAATACGTCAGCCGTCGCGACTCCCCGCCGTCCGTCGGGACCAGATACACCTCGGGGTCCAGGCTCCGCCAGGTCGTGAACGCGATGGTCGAACCGTCGGGCGACAGCCGCGGCGGCCCCACCCGCGTCCGGTCCGCCGTCACCCGCCACGCCCGCCCGGGCGACCCCCCGGCCGCCCCCAGCGGGGCCACCCAGATGTCGTCCTCGGCGGCGAAGCTGAGCAGGTCGCCGTGGAGATGCGGGAATCGGAGGTACGCGCCGTCGCTCACCCCTCCCATGGTTCGGCCCCCGGAAACCCCCGGCAACTTTTCGCCACCTTGCGCCCCCGCCTCGCCCCCGTCCGCCGCCCATGCGCCCCGCCCCGGGCGCCCCGGGGGACCCCGTCCCACAGACCTTGGCCAGGCGGCCGGCGTCAGGCGGTCCCCACCGCCAGCAGGTGCGATGCGGCGGACAGCAGCTCCGGCGTCGACTCGTCGAATACCGCGCCATGGACATCCAGGATCCCGGACCCCACGTGCGGTCCGGTCGCCGTGCGTCCTCTCCGTCCGCTCAGACGCGCGCCAGGCGGCTGACGAATCCGGCGGCGATCAGTCGTTCGTATGCGGCGCGTACGTTCCGCGGGACGTGCTGGGCGACAGCGAATCCGAGCTTCGGGTATTCGATCACCCGCTGCAGGTCTCCGACGATCATGTCGACGACGAGTTTGTCGTCGCCGATGCTCTTCAGATAGTCGTCGAATTCCAGACGTTCCGAGGCGCACAGCACGTCCACCTCGGGCCAGAGTTTCCTGGTCGTGGCATACGAGCGGCGTTCCGCGTACGGCTTGCAGATCAGCAGAACCGTCTTTGGGCTGAATCCGGCGGCTGCCAGTACCTCACGCGAAAAGGTGATGTTCTGGCCGGTGTTCCCGGCCCTGGGCTCCACGAGGATCGCGTCGTCCGGTACACCGAGGCCGACGGCGTGCTCCCGGTAGTGGACGGCCTCCCCGCGCGGGAAACGTGCGACTGTCGTGGGGCTGTTCCCGCCGCTGAACACGACGACGGGAAACAGCCCTTCCCCGTAGAGCTCGGCCGCGCGTGTCGCCACCCCGAGGTCATGACTGCCGAGACCGATCGCCGCGTCGCACGGACGGGGTTCGTGCCTCAGCAGATGGAAGTCCCACATCAGCTTGGCGTCGCTCCACTGCCCATCGGTGATGGCGCGCGGCTCGCGCTCCGGCACACGTACTCCCGGTTTCATTGCCACGGGGACCGTGGCGGCACAACGTTCGGCACGACGTCCTCCGACCGCCGGATTCCCTCGATGCTACGTAGTTGGTGTCCCAAGCCGTAACGGCCGGCCACCTCCGCCGCCTCGTTGAGTATGGCCAGACCGCTGTCGCGGGTGTTCGGGTCGGACATGAGGACGTGCCCGTGCGCGGTGCTCAACCGCACGCGCTGCAAGGGGGAGTCACCGCTTCCGCCGGATCGCGCGATGTCGATGTGCCGCAGCGCCTTCGTGAGACCGCCCTTCGCGCGGTGGGCGAGTGCGATCTTCTGGTGGGCCACCGACCAGTCCCCGGGTTCAGCGAGGTCCTCGAATTCACGGGCGGCCTCCGTCATGACCTTCACGGCGCGATCGTTGTCACCGAGTTTGCTGGCCGACCTGCCCAGCCACAGCCGGGACCGGGACCGGTCGCGTCCGCTGAGGCGCCCGTCGCACGTCAGCCGCTCGTACGTCCGGCTGGCCTGCTCGACCTTCCCCGACATCTCGTCCACGAGCGCGAGCGACAACTCGGTCTGTGCCAGACGTCGTGGGATATCGAGCCCGGAGAACAGACCGTTCGCGATGCTGTACGCGTGACGGGCCGACAGCGGTCCCCACAGAACTCCCCGGTCGCGTCGCAGGTCGCCGAGCAGGGCGGTGGACCGGGCAAACAGATACAGCCCTCGGTCGTTCGCCTCACCTTCCACGAAGTGGTCCAGCCGGCGATGGAGCAGATTCCCGGCGACGGCGAAATCCTGATGCGACAACGCGATGATGACCCGGTCGAGATCATCGGCCCACGACTCGTACTCCCACGCTTGCGGCACGGCGGGCGGTGTGTGCCGTTGTGAACGTGTCGTCACGGCATCCGAGAGATTCCTCGCGAAGCGCGCATGGGTGTCGGCGCTCGCGCGGGCAAGGGCGGTGTCGAGAATGGCCTGGGTGTCGGGGCGAGGTTCCGTCTCGGTGAGCAGCTTCTCCCACTTGGAGACCGTGCGAATTCCGACGCCCAGATGTTCGGCGAAAGCGCGGACGCTCAACCGTAAAGCGCTACGCAGGGCTCGGGCCTCAAGCCCGGTCCAGTGGTGCACCGTCGCCACACGTCACTCCCTTCTTCCCGCCATGGAAGCACGGCGCAGGTGTACAGGGGGACGGAAGTACGACGGAAGTGCAACAGGAAGACATTTCGCGGAGATCGCGGCCCGCCCAGGATCGGATACGGCGCGGCCTCCCGGTCCACGCGTCGACCGCACTTCCCGTCACCACCTGAACCGTGAGGTCCGCCATGGCCGAGTCAGCACAGAAGTTCTTCGACGCGAAACGCGAATCGGTCGGGCTGGCACGCGAATTCGCCGTGGGGGCTCTGAGGGCATGGGGGTTGTCGCCTGTCGTTGACGACGTGCGGTTGTGCGTATCGGAGTTGGCGCCGAACGCGTTGGCGCACGGGACGCGGCGGGGGCACGGGTTTTTGGTGCGGGTGGTGGTGGGGGACGGGTGCGTACGGCTGGAGGTGCATGACAGTCGTGACGAGGAGGGGGAGCGGAGGCCGCGGGTGTGCGAGCCCGGTGCGGCGGATGTCCGGGGGCGGGGGCTGTTGATCGTCGCGGCGGTCGCGGACGGGTGGGGGGTCGAGGGGCGGGAGCCGTTCGGGAAGGTGGTGTGGGCGCGGTTCAAGGGGGTGGCTTCGGGGCCCGCGGGCAGCCAGGGGTAATGCGGGGGGCCAGGGGTGGGTGGTGCGGGAGGACCCGGTCGAGACCGGGCGCAGCTCGTCGTCATCGCCTACCGCACGGGCCTGGCCCACGCCGCCCCGGAGAGCGGCGCGGACGGCCGTACGTAGTCAGGGGGTGGGGCTACGGCTACGGCTACGGCCGCGGGTAGCCGATGGCCGCGATGTCGTCGGCCAGTTCGGGGAGCGTGAGGTCGGGGTTGAGCGTGGTGACGACCTCGGCGGTCAGCGGGCGCAGGGCGAGGACGTGGTGGACGGGAGCGGGGGCGACCGGGACCTCGTAGTAGTCCTCGGCGAAGGCGCGGTAGGCGTCGGCGTCGCGGTCGGTGAGCAGCGGGAAGAGGAGCCCGGCGCCGTCGGGGTCGCCGTCGGGCGCGTCGGGGAACTCGATGGCGCCGCCGGTCCGCCACGCGGTGTCGGCGGGCTGCCGCCAGAGGCAGGCGGTGACGACGGGCATGCCGTCCTCGTCGCTGAAGGCGGGCTCCTCGACGCAGGGGCGGAAGACGGCGGGGACGTCGTCGAGGACACCGGGCCAGGGGCCGTCCTCGACGTAGGGGCTCATCCGGGACTCGTGGGCGAAGCCGCGGACGTAGGCGCCGAGGGGGGAGAAGACGATGGAGTATTCGTCGCCCGAGCCGTTGCTCATGGAGGCCATCTCCTCGACGTCCGACCAGTGCGCGTCGAAGGAGTAGAAGCGGCTCTCCCACGACGGGCTGAGTATCGCCTCCAGCATGGCCAGCGCGCGGCAGTGGTCACGGAGCACGGGGATGGCGGGGAGCCGCCGGGCGGTGTCGTAAACGGTCACGGCGGCGACCGTACGCCGTCCGGCGGCCGGTCCCGATGCCGGGTCCGGCGCGGCGGTGTAAGACCCGCCGCGCCAGGGTGGCGGGTCTTACGACTCGGCGGGCGTCTCCGACTCCAGCCGGGTGCGGGCGGCCTCCAGGCGGGCCAGCGCGCGCTCGCGGCCGAGGGCTTCGAGCGACTCGAAGAGCGGCAGCCCGACGGTGCGGCCCATGACGGCGACGCGGATGGGCGCCTGGGCCTTGCCGAGCTTGAGGCCGTGGGCGGCGGCGATGGACTCCAGAGCCGCCTTCAGGGGCTCGGCCGACCAGTCGGGAAGCGCGCCCAGTTCATTGGCTGCGTCGCGCAGAAGATCCGCCGCGCCCGCCTTCATCGCCTTGGACCACGACGCGTCGTCGCGCACCGGCTCGTCGAGGAAGAGGAAGTCGACGTACGACGTGATCTCGGACAGCAGGGCGATCCGGGTCTGGGCGAGCGGCGCGACGGTCTCGAAGACGGCCTCGTCGTACGACAGCGGGTCCCAGGTGGCGTGCGGGGCGGTCAGCCACGGCGCGCACGCGCTGACGAAGGCGGCGGGGGACAGGGCGCGGATGTACTCGCCGTTGAAGGCGGTGAGCTTCTTGACGTCGAAGAAGGCCGACGAGCCGATGACGTCCTCGATGCGGAAGAGCCGCTCCAGCTCCTCGTAGGGCAGGATCTCGCGGTCGTCGCCGGGGCCCCAGCCCAGCAGCATCAGGTAGTTGACCATGGCCTCGGGCAGGTAGCCCTCGGCGAGGTAGTCCTCGAGGGCGACCTTGTCGCGGCGCTTGGAGAGCTTCTGCCGCTTCTCGTTGACGATCACCGGCAGGTGCGCCCAGGTGGGCGGGGTGGCACCCAGCGCCTCCCAGAGGAGCTGCTGCTTGGGCGTGTTGGACAGGTGCTCCTCGCCGCGGATGACCTGCGTGACGCGCTCGTCGAGGTCGTCCACGACGTTGGCGAGCAGGAAGACCGGGGAGCCGTCGCCGCGGGCGATGACGAAGTCCTCGATGGAGCTGTTGGGGAAGGCCGGTTCGCCGCGGATCAGGTCGACCACGACCGTCTCGCCCTCGTCCGGCGTGCGGAAGCGCATCGCCCGCCCCGGCTCGTACGCCAGCCCGCGCTCGCGGCAGAAGCCGTCGTAGCCGAGGTGTTCGGAGCCGGTGCGCTCCTTGAGCATGTCGCGCGTGCAGTCGCAGTAGTACGCGCGCCCCTCGATCTGGAGCCGGGAGGCGGCCTCGCGGTGCCGGTCGGCGTTGTGCGACTGGAAGTACGGGCCCTCGAAGGCGGGGTCGGCGCCGCTGATGCCGATGGCGGCGAGCGCGCTGATGATGCCGTCGATCCATTCGGGCTTGTTGCGCGCCGCGTCGGTGTCCTCGATGCGCAGGACGAAGGTGCCGCCCGACTGTCGGGCGACCGCCCAGTTGTAGAGGGCGGAACGGGCGCCGCCGACGTGGAACATACCGGTCGGGGACGGGGCGAAACGGACGCGGAGCGGGGCATCAGACATGGCGTGAATCCTACCGAGCCGGGTCGGCGCTCCGCGCCTCGGATTATGCGGGGTCCCGATGCCGCTGACCCGCGCGCGCCGCTCGCGTAACGTGCTCGTCACTACGTTGACTACTGGCGAGTAAGGAGCGGTCGGATGGCGCTGGACGCGGATGTCGTGGTGGTGGGCGCGGGGCTGGCCGGTCTGGTGGCCACGGTCGAGCTGGCGGAGGCCGGACGGAAGGTGATCCTGGTCGACCAGGAGCCCGAGGCGTCCCTCGGGGGCCAGGCGTTCTGGTCCTTCGGCGGGCTCTTCTTCGTCGACTCGCCCGAACAGCGCCGGATGCGGATCAAGGACACGCCCGACCTCGCGCTCCAGGACTGGCTCGGCACGGCCGGCTTCGACCGGCCCGAGGACTACTGGCCGCGCCGCTGGGCCGAGGCGTACGTGCACTTCGCCGCGGGTGAGAAGCGGGCCTGGCTGCACCAGCGCGGCATGCGCTTCTTCCCGGTGGTCGGCTGGGCCGAGCGCGGCGGCTTCCTGGCCACCGGCCCCGGCAACTCCGTGCCGCGCTTCCACATCACCTGGGGCACCGGGCCCGGCGTCGTCGCGCCCTTCGCGCAGCGGGTGCGCGACGAGGTCGCGCGCGGGCGGGTCGAACTGCGCTTCCGGCACCGGGTGACCGGCCTGACCCGTACCGGCGACGCCGTGGACGGTGTGACCGGCGAGGTCCTGGTGGCCAGCGACGTGGCGCGCGGCGAGGCCAGTTCGCGGGAGACGGCGGGCGCGTTCGAACTGCGCGCGCAGGCCGTGGTCGTCACAAGCGGAGGCATCGGCGGCAACCACGATCTCGTACGGGCCGCCTGGCCCAAGCGGCTCGGCACCCCGCCCGGCAAACTGCTCTCCGGCGTTCCCGCGCACGTGGACGGCCTGATGCTCGGCATCACAGAGGCGGCGGGCGGAAGGTTGATCAATGGTGACCGGATGTGGCACTACACCGAGGGCATCGAGAACTGGAACCCGATCTGGGCCCGGCACGGCATCCGCATCCTGCCCGGCCCTTCGTCGCTGTGGCTGGACGCCACCGGCAAGCGGCTGCCGGTCCCGTACTTCCCCGGTTTCGACACGCTCGGCACCCTGGAGCACATCATGGGGACGGGCCACGAGTACACCTGGTTCGTCCTCACCCAGAAGATCATCGAGAAGGAATTCGCGCTGTCGGGCTCCGAGCAGAATCCGGACCTGACCGGGAAGAGCGTGCGCGACGTGCTCAAGCGCGCGCTGCCGGGGGCGCCGGGGCCGGTCGAGGCGTTCAAGCAGCACGGCGTCGACTTCGTGGTGGAGAAGGACCTCGGCGCCCTGGTGCGGGGGATGAACGCCGTGACGGGCGAGGGGCTGGTCGACGAGGCGGTCGTACGGCGCGAAGTCGAGGCGCGCGACCGCGAGATCGCGAACACGTACACCAAGGACTTGCAGGTCACCGCCATTCGCGGGGCCCGCAACTACCTCGGCGACAAGCTCATTCGCACCGCGTCGCCGCACCGGCTGCTCGACCCGAAGGCGGGGCCGCTGATCGCCGTGCGGCTCAACATCCTGACCCGGAAGTCGCTCGGCGGCCTGGAGACCGACCTCGAAGGGCGCGTCCTGCGCGGCGGGTCGGAAGGCGCGGAGGACGGCGGCGCGGCCGGTCGCGGCGAGGTGCTCAGCGGGCTCTACGCGGCGGGCGAGGCCGCGGGATTCGGCGGCGGCGGGATGCACGGATACCGGTCGCTGGAAGGGACGTTCCTCGGCGGCTGCATCTTCTCCGGGCGCGCGGCGGGGCGGGCCGCCGCGGCCGCGACGGCATAACGCGCGAGCGGGCGCCGGGGGTTCCGCCCCCGGCGCTCCCTCCGTGCCCCGGCGCCCGGCCGCCCGTCCGGGCGGGTCCGCCAACCGTCATGCGTTTCAGAGGTGTTGGCGCCCGGCCCCCGTCCGGGACCAACTCCATGGACGTAGCGCCAAGCATTGACAGGAGCGGACCGCCTGCCCACTATGGGAGCGCTCCCACGTTAAGAGCGTGTAACCGAACCATGCTTCACCGCACCACCTCCCATGACCCCGCGAAGTCGTTTCGAGGGGTCCATCCCCCCTATGGAGGTTGTTCGCACATGGCAGTCCCGACAGTCCGACGCAGAACCGCCGCGCTCGCGGCCGGCCTGATGGTCGTCGCCTCAGGCGGCGTGGTCGCCGCGATGAGTACGACATCCGCCTCGGCGGCCACCGCCGGTTGCTCGGTCGCCTACGACGTGAGCCAGTGGGATTCCGGCTTCACCGCGCAGGTGACGATCACCAACACCGGCCCGGCCATCACGAGTTGGCAACTCGGCTGGAACTTCCCCGGCAATCAGAAGGTCACCCAGGGCTGGAACGCCACCGTGAGCCAGACGGGCGCGGCCGTGACCGCGGCGAGCCTGTCGTACAACGGCGCGGTGGCGACCGGCGGTACGGCGACCTTCGGCTTCAACGGCTCGTACAGCGGCACCAACACCAAGCCGTCGTCGTTCACCCTGAACGGCGTCGTGTGCGGCGGCGGCACCGGTACGACGCCCCCCACGACGCCCCCGACCACACCCCCCACCACTCCGCCGACGACGCCCCCCACGACGCCGCCGACCACCCCGCCCACCTCGCCGCCGCCCGGCACCAGGGTCGACAACCCGTACGCGGGCGCCAAGGGCTACGTGAACCCGGACTGGTCCGCGAAGGCCGCGGCCGACGGGGGATCGAAGATCGCCAACCAGTCCACCGCGGTGTGGCTGGACCGGATCGCGGCGATCGCGGGCACCAACGGTGCCATGGGGCTCAAGGCCCACCTGGACGCGGCGGTGCAGCAGGCCGCAGGCCAGCCGCTCACCATCGAACTGGTCATCTACGACCTGCCCGGCCGTGACTGCGCCGCGCTCGCCTCCAACGGCGAACTGGGCGCGACGGAGATCGGCCGCTACAAGACCGAGTACATCGACCCGATCGCCGCGATCATGTCGGACCCGAAGTACGCGGGCCTGCGGATCGTCAACATCATCGAGCCCGACTCGCTGCCCAACCTGGTCACCAACGCGGGCGGCACCGCCGGTTCGACGGACGCCTGCGCCACGATGAAGGCCAACGGCAACTACGAGAACGGCGTCGGTTACGCGCTCGCCAAGCTCGGCGCGATCGGCAACACGTACAACTACATCGACGCCGGACACCACGCCTGGCTCGGCTGGGACACCAACCTGGCGCCCGCCGCGCAGGAGTTCCTGAAGGCCGCGAAGACCGGTGGCGCCACCGTCAACGACGTCCAGGGCTTCATCGTCAACACGGCCAACTACAGCGCCACCGTGGAGCCGAACTTCAAGGTCACGGACAGCGTGAACGGCACCACCATTCGCCAGTCCAAGTGGGTTGACTGGAATCAATACGTCGATGAGCAGAGCTACGCGCAGGCCCTGCGCAACCTCCTGGTGTCGGACGGCTTCAACTCCAACATCGGCATGCTGATCGACACCTCCCGCAACGGCTGGGGCGGCGCCTCGCGTCCCGCCGGTCCCGGGGCGACCACGACCGTTGACACCTACGTCGACGGTGGCCGTATCGACCGCCGCATCCACGCCGGCAACTGGTGCAACCAGTCCGGGGCCGGCATCGGTGAGCGCCCGACCGCGGCGCCCGCCGCCGGTATCGACGCCTACGTGTGGGTGAAGCCTCCGGGTGAGTCCGACGGTTCGAGCACCCAGATCCCGAACGACCAGGGCAAGGGCTTCGACCGGATGTGCGACCCGACCTACACCGGTAACGCCCGCAACGGCAACAACCCGACCGGTGCCCTGGCCAACGCCCCGCTCGCGGGTGCCTGGTTCTCGGCGCAGTTCCACCAGCTCGTGCAGAACGCGTACCCGCCGCTCCCGTAGCGGACCCCCCACCGGGCCCGTGACGGGTCCCGCGCTCCGGCCGGACATCTCCGGCCGGGGTCGCGGGCCCGCCGCGGGCCCGGGTGGTTTTCCGGCTCCTGCCGCGGGGAACGGGTGCTGCCCCGCCGCCCGCGCTCGACCGCGTATACGGCCCGTCCCACCGCCTGTTTACAGAACGCGCATCTTCGTCGTGCACCATGGGTGCCGCAGAGTTCGGTGCAGCGGGTGGACCGGCGGAGCGGCAGGCGGAGGCGGCATTCATGGACGCGTTCACGGACGTCCACGGCACGGCGGAGGACGGCTGGGAGCCGGTACGTACCGCTTTCGCCCAGAATTTCACCCGCCGGGGGGATGTCGGCGCCGCTTTCGCGCTCTATAGGCACGGCCGCAAGGTGGTCGACCTGTGGGGCGGTGCCGCGGCGGCCGGGGAGCCCTCGGGGAAGCCGTGGGCCGAGGACACCGTGCAGATCGTCCGGTCGGCCACCAAGGGCGTGGCCGCGGCCTGTCTGCTGCTGCTCCACCAGCGCGGCCAGTTGGATCTGGACGCGCCGGTGGGCGCGTACTGGTCGGAGTTCAAGGCACACGGCAAGGAGCGGGTGACCGTCAGGGACGTGCTGGCGCACCGGGCAGGAGTGCCCGCGCTGGACACGCCGTTGACGCCGGAGCAGGCGCTCGACGGCACGACGGGGCCGCGCGCGGTGGCCGCGCAGAAGCCGCAGTTCCCGCCGGGCGCGGCGCACGGATACCACGCGCACACTTACGGCTGGCTGGTCGCGGAGCTGGTGCTGCGCGCGTCGGGGCGGACGGTCGGCCGCTTCGTCGCGGAGGAGATCGCCCGGCCGCTCGGCCTCGACCTGTGGGTGGGGCTGCCGCCGGGGCAGGCGCACCGGGTGGGCGGGACCGCCGAGACCGTCACGCCCGAACCGGCCGTCTCCGGCGCGCTGCGGGCCCGGCCCAAGCGGTCCGTGCAGGACGCGTACGCCGACCCCGAGTCGCTGACCATGCGCGCCTTCGGGGCGATCTCGCCGCGGCCCGACGAGAACGACCCCGCCTATCGCGCGGGCGAGCTGCCCGCCGCCAACGGCATCACCGACGCGCGCTCGCTGGCCCGCTTCTACGCGGCCCTGATCGGGGAACTGACCGACGGGCCGCGGCTGTTCGTGCCCGCCACGCTCACCGCCGCCCGGACCGTGGAGTCCGAGGGGCCGGATCGAGTATTGATCGTCAACACTCGATTCGGCCTGGGATACATGCTGCACGGCCCGGCGTCCCCGCTGCTGGCGCCCGGCTCCTTCGGGCATCCCGGCCGCGGCGGCTGCCTCGGTTTCGCGGACCCCGCGAGCGGAATCGGCTTCGGCTACGTCACCAACGGCATGCAGAAGAACGTCACTGCGGATCCCCGTGCCCAAGCCCTGGTCAGGGCGGTACGGGAGTGCCTACGCTGACCCGATGGTGCGTAACGGGACAGCTGCGGCGGCGTATTCAGGGCAACGATTCGCGACCTACACCGTCATGGTGACCGGCGGCGCGCGGGGCATCGGCGAGGCGACGGCCCGCAGATTCGCCGCGGAAGGCGCCGCCGTACTCCTCGCGGACCTCAACGGTGAAGCGGCCGAACGCACCGCCGCCTCGATCCGCGAGGACGGCGGACGGGCGGAGGCGGTCGGGTGCGACGTCGCCGACCGTACGGCCGTGGACGCGGCGGTCGCGCACGCGGTGGCGGCCTTCGGCGGCCTCGACGTCCTCGTCAACAACGCCTATTCGTGCAGCGATCACTCCGAGGACTTCACCGAGGAGCCGGACGAGAACTGGCTGCGCGACCTCGACGTCACCCTGACCGGCGCCATGCGCTGTTCCCGCGCCGCGCTGCCGCACCTGGCCGCCGCGACCGGCGGGCGCGGCGCGATCGTCAACATCGGCTCGGTCAACGGCATGTCGTACTTCGGCAACCACTCCTACAGCGCGGCCAAGGCGGGACTGATCTCCCTGACCCGCACGCTCGCCGTGCACGCGGCGGCCAGCGGCGTCCGCGTCAACCTCGTCGCGCCCGGCACCATCCGCACGCCCGCGTGGGCGGGCCGCGAGTCCATGCTGGAGACCGCCGCGGGGCTGTACCCGCTCGGCCGCGTCGGCGAACCCGCCGACATCGCCGCCGCCGTCACCTTCCTGGCCTCCGCCGACGCGTCCTGGATCACCGGCGTCACCCTGCCGGTCGAAGGCGGCATCCTCTCGGCGAATCCGGGGTTCACCCACGCGCTGTCGGCCGGGACCGCCGACGACGAGGCGCCGTAGGAGCCGCGGCGGGAGCCGCCGTCGGCGCCGCCGGGAAAGAGTGACGCAGGTCACCTCCGCTTCTGTCACGCAGGCGCCGGGCCGTTTGTCCTATGGGCATCGACGAGGCGGCCGGCTTGTGTGTCCGGCCCCGGCACGGGACGAGGGACGGACGGCATGGACGCTGCGAAGGACACGGGAAGCGACCGGCGCACGGGCGGCGGGGGCCTGCGGATTCTGCTGGCGGGCGGCAGCGGCGTCCTGGGACGTTCCGCCGCGAAGGAGTTGACAGCCGCCGGGCATCAGGTGGTACAGCTCGGCAGGGGCGCGTCCCACGACATCCGCGCCGACCTCCTCGACCGTGACGCGCTGCTGCGCGCGGTCGACGGGCTCCGCTTCGACGTCGTCGTGCACGCGGCGACCGCGCTGTCCGGCAAGTCCATGACCAGGCACCGGGACATGGACGGCACCAATACGCTGCGTACGGCCGGAACCCGGCACCTCTTGGAGGCGGCCCGCACGACCGGCGCGTGGCGCTGCGTCACGGAGTCGATGATGTTCGGCTACGGGTACGGCGACCACGGTGAGGGTCCGGTCACCGAGGCGGGCACGCCCTTCGGGCCGCACAGCGACGACAAGCACCTGGAGCGGCACGTCGCCGCCATGCGCGTCAACGAGGAGCTGGTCCTGGGCGCGGACGGCGTCGAGGGCGTCGCCCTGCGCTTCGGCCTCTTCTACGGCGCCGGGGTCACCGACACCCTGATGCTGCCGCTGCTCCGCAAGCGCACCATGCCGGTCGTCGACGACACCCACCGCCAGGTGTCGTGGGTGGAGGCCGGCGACGCCGCCCGCGCGGTCGCGCTCGCCGTCACCTCGGGGCGGCCGGGGCAGGCGTACAACATCGCCGACGACCGGCCGCTCGGCTTCGCCACCCACATCCGCGCGGTCGCCGACGCGTACGGAGTGGCGCGCCCGCTGACCGTACCGGCCTGGGTGCTGCGCGCCACCCCGCTGATGCGCGCGATCATGGGGACCCGGCTGAAACTGGACAGCGCGAAGGCGGCGGCAGAACTGGGCTGGCGGCCGTCGTACCGCGACAGCGCGCAGGGCGTGCGGGCGATCGCCGCCGGGCCGGTTGCCGGGGCCGGGCCGCTGCTGCCAGCCTGAGCGGATGACGGACGACACGGGGGAACGGCGCACGGGCGGCACGTACGAGCGCCCACAGGGCGACCTCGGCGGCGCGCGCGAGGACGACGCCTTCCTGCGCGACCGGCGGCTGCTGTTCTCCACCGCCTACCACCTCCTGGGCAGCGTCGCCGACGCCGAGGACGTACTCCAGGACACCTGGCTGCGGTGGGCGCGCGTCGACCGCGCCGACGTCCGCCACCCCACCGCCTACCTGGTGCGTACGGTCTCGCGGCTCTGCCTGAACCGGCTCACCTCGGCGCGCGCCACCCGCGAGACGTACATCGGCCCGTGGCTGCCGGAACCGCTGCTGACCGGGCCCGACGCCGCCGACCGCACCGACACGGCGCACTCGGTGTCCATGGCCATGCTCGTCGTCCTGGAGACGCTCAGCCCGCTGGAGCGCGCGGTGTTCGTGCTGCGCGAGGTCTTCGGCTACGAGTACGCGGAGATCGCCGCGGCCGTGGAGCGCGCGGAGCCGACCGTACGGCAGACCGCGCACCGCGCCCGCGCGCACATCCAGGCGCGCCGCTCCCGTTATGACGCCGACGACGCCACCCGCGCGGCGGTGACCGAGAAGTTCCTCGCGGCCTGCGCGGGCGGCGACCTCAACGCGGTGCTGGCGCTGCTCGCCCCGGACGTGACCGCATGGTCCGACGGCGGCGGCAAGGTGACGGCCGCCACCCGCCCGCTGCGCGGCGCCGACCACGTGGCCCGGTGGGTCCTCGGCGTCCTGGGCAAGCCCGACCTGGCCGCGATCACCGCCGCACCGGCCGCCGTCAACGGCCGGCCGGGTGTGCTTTTCACCCTGCAGGGCGCGCCCGCCGGCGCCCTCACCTTCGAGCTCGCCGCCGGCGGCCGCATCCACGAACTGCGCTTCCAGGTCAACCCCGACAAGCTGCGCGGCCTGTCCGGGTGAGCGTCAACTCGCGTGCAGCATCAGACCTATGCCGGTCACGACCACCACGGCGGCGACCATACGGGGACGGCCGAAGTGCTCCTTGAAGAACAGCGCGCCTATGGCGGCGCCCGCGATGATCGAGGACTCGCGCAGGGCGGCGACCGGGGCCAGCGGCGCGCGGGTCTGGGCCCACAGGACGAGGCCGTAGGCGGTGATGGACAGGGCGCCGCCGAGGAGGCCGCGCAGGGCGACGGGTCTTAGCTGCGCGGCCAATTCTCTGCGGCGCGCAGAGAATGCCACGGCCGGGATCACCAGGCCCTGGAACAGCAGCAGCCAGGCGATGTAGCCGAGCGAGCTGCCGGAGGCGCGCACGCCGACGCCGTCCACGACCGTGTACCCGGCGATGGTCAGTCCCGTACCGGCGGCTGCCGTCAGCGCGGGCCAGTTGGGGCGCTTGCCGCGCAGGCCCCACAGGGCGACGCCGCCGAGTCCGGCGCAGGAGGTGATGACGCCCGCGGTCTGCCAGGGCCCCGGCCGTTCGGCGACGAAGACGGCCGCCAGCACGGTGACGGCGAGCGGCGCGATACCACGGGCTATCGGATAGACCTGCCCGAACTCGCCGAGCTGGAAGGACCGCATCAACAGGTACTGGTAGGCGAGGTGGATGACCACCGACGCGATCAGATACGGCCACGCGCCCGCGTGCGGCACCGCCGCGAAGGGCAGCAGGGCCAGGGCGCACAGGGCCCCGCCGCCACCCACGAGGGTGAAGGCGAGGACCTGGTCCTTGATGCCGTGCGCGATGGCGTTCCACGCGGCGTGCGTGATCGCGGCGGTGAGGACGACGGCGACGACCAGCGGCGTCATCCGCGGCTCGAACGGCCGGGGCTGCTCGTACGGTGCGGACCGCTCAGACGGCTGCGGCGGTTCGGCCGGTGCGACGGACGCATCGGCGGGTCAGGAGGCGCGCAGCACGGCCGCCACGATGGGGCCGGCGGACTGGTTGCCGTGACCGCCGCTGTGGACGACGGCGGCGGCGGCGACATGGCCCGAGTACGCGGTGAACCAGCCGTTGGCCTCCGCGGAGGTGTCGGTCTCGGCGGAGCCGGTCTTGGCACCGGAGTTGGGGCCGAATCCGCTCATCACACCGCTGGCCGTGCCGCTGGTGATGGTCGCGCGCATCATCTGCCGCAGATACTGCGTCGTCTTCGACGGGATGCCGGAGGCGGTGGCGATGGGGCCTTCGATGAGGCTTTTGGCGACGATCCGCGGCTGGTGGAAGTCACCGGTGCTGGCGGTCGCGGCGACGGACGCCATGATGAGCGGGCTCATCTGAAGAGTGCCCTGTCCGATCATCTCCGACGTCAGCTCGTCCCCCGTGCCGCCCGGCACCACCGGGTCCTGGGACACGGTGCCGATGTTCCACCCCTGCGTCAGGCCGAACTGCTCGGCCGTGTCCACGAGTCCGGTCGCGCCGAGCGTCTTCGCCTGGAGGATGAAGCCGGTGTTGCAGGACTTCATGAAGTCCCATTGCAGCGAGGCGCCGGGGTTGTTCATGCCGCCGTCGTTCTTGTACGCCTTGCCGTAACCGTAGTTCGCACCATTGATGCATTTCGCGGGCGAGGACGGTGTAAGACCGCGCTGGAGCAGTGCCGCCGCCGTGACGATCTTGAACGTCGAGCCGGGCGCGGCCTTGTCCTGCAACGCGTAGTCGGTGCCGGACGCCGGGCCGTAGGCGACCGCCAGGATGGCGCCGTTCGTGGTGTCGACGGCGGTCACCCCGGACTTGTCCTTGCCCGCCACCGCCTTCTCGGCCGCCTTCTGGATCGTGGCGTCGAGCGTGGTGTCCAGCCGTACGGGCTTGCCCTTCTTGAGCACGTTCAGCGTCTTGCCGGCCGAGTCGTCCGCCTTCTGGACGTACGTCTCGATGCCGGGGGTGCCGTCGCCCAGCTTGTCCGCGTACCGCGTGCGCAGGTCGGGGATGATGCGGCTCAGCGACGGGTAGTCGGCCGGGTCCATCACCCGCCCCTTGCGGTCCACGACATCCACCTCGGGCACCTTGGCCTGACCGGTGACGAGCTGGTCGCCGTCGCCCAGCTCCGGGCTGATCACGGACGGCTTCCACCGCACGACCGGCTTCCCGCTCGCGCCGCGTACGACGGTCAGCGACGAGCGGTAGCTCCAGGGGGTGGTGACGCCGTCGTACGTGACCTGCGCGGTCACCGTGAACGGCATGGTCGTGGTGGTCGTCGCCGCCGGTGTGCCGGGGGTGAGCTGCACGGACGTCACATGGGCCTGCGTCTTGTACGCGGTGAGCGCGGCCGTCGTCGTCCGCACGGAGTCGGTCAGGGCCGCCGCCCGCGTGATGTCGCCCGACGACCACGCGGTCAGGAAGTCGTCCCCGACGTCGGTGACTTCGGCGGCGCTCGGCGGCGCGGTGTTGACCGGCGTCGGCTTGGGCCGCGCGGACTTGCCGCCGCCCCCGCCGCCGCCCTCCAGCGAGTCGTAGACGTTGTAGGCGCCGTACCCGGCGACCACGAGCATTCCGACGAACACCGTGCCGATGATCCCCGACTTGACACCCCGTGACATGGGCACGAGACCTCCCCCTCCCCTTTGAACGCGTTCAAGGAACGCGTGCTGTAGCACCCTACGGGACCCCTGTGCGGAGGAAGGTCTCAGTCCGGGCACGGGTTCGTACGGAAACAGCCCTCCCGGGACCCTCACCCGTCCCAGGAAAACTCAGCCTGGCGCCGTAGCACTGTCCGGCCCCCCGGCGCTCGGCCCCCGCGCCCGGACCCCGGCCCCCCGGACCCCGGTCAGACCCAGGAGTCGAACCACATCCTGGCCTGCCAACTGCTGTACGGAATCGTCATACCGGTATAGATCGGGAAGAAGTAGATGAAATTCCAGATGATCAATAGGACAAGCGTGCCCGCGCCGACCGCGCCCCACATACGTCTGCCCTCACTCGCGCTCGGTGGGCCGAGGAAGGCGCCGATCATCATGGCGACCGCGAGGCAGAGGTAGGGGACGAAGGCGACGGCGTAGAAGAAGAAGATCGTACGGTCCTGGTAGAGGAACCAGGGGAGGTAACCGGCGCCCGCCGCGCACAGGATGGCGCCCGCGCGCCAGTCGCGGCGCATCGCCCAGCGGTAGACGAGGTAGATGAGGGCGAAGCAGGCGGACCACCACAGCAGGGGCGTGCCCAGCGCGATGATCTCGCGGGAGCAGCCGGCCGCCGCGTGGCAGCCGTCCTCGCCGTTCTTGGGGGACTGGAAGAAGTACGAGACCGGGCGGCCGAGTACGAGCCAGCTCCAGGGGTTGGACTGGTAGGGGTGCGGGGTCTGGAGATTGACGTTGAAGTCGTAGACCTGCACCTCGTAGTGCCACAGGCTGCGGATCGGGGCCGGGATCCACGACCAGGTGCCGCCGCGGGCGTCCGCCCAGTGCCGTCCGTAGGCGTTGTCGGACAGGAACCAGCCGGACCAGGAGAGCAGATACGTCACCAGGGCGACCGGCAGGATCGTCAGCGCGGCCCAGCCCAGGTCCTTGCGCAGGACGGCCAGGTACGGGCGGCGGGCGCCGGCCAGGCGGCGTGAGCCGATGTCCCAGACGACGGTCATGATGCCGAAGACCGCCAGGAAGTACAGGCCGTTCCACTTGCTGGCGCAGGCCAGGCCGAGGCAGACGGCGGCGGCGATCCGCCAGGGCCGCCAGCCCATGCCCGTCCGGTCGCCGACCTGCCGGTCGGGTCCCGCGTAACCGCTCTCGTCGACGGGCAGGGCGCGCGCGAGGCGGGCCCGCGACCAGTCGCGGTCGATCAGCAGGCAGCCGAACGCGGCGAGCGCGAAGAAGGAGATGACGAGGTCGAGCAGCGCGATCCGGCTCATCACGAAGTGCAGTCCGTCGACCGCGAGCAGGGTGCCCGCCACGCAGCCGAGCGCCGTGGAGCGGAACAGCCGTCGCCCTATCCGGCACAGCATCAGCACGGACAGCGTGCCGATCAGCGCCATCATGAAGCGCCAGCCGAAGGGGTTGAGCCCGAACATCCACTCGCCGACCGCGATCACCCACTTGCCCATCGGCGGGTGCACGACATAGCCGGGCGCGTCCGAGAGCGGGATCACCTGGGGGTGGGCCAGGATCTGCGGGTTGGAGACCTTGCCGTCGGGCCAGGTGCCCTCGTAGCCGAGCTTCAGCAGCGACCAGGCGTCCTTGGCGTAGTACGTCTCGTCGAAGACGACGTCACGCGGGTTGCCCAGGTGCCAGAAGCGGATCGCCCCGGCGAAGACGGCGACCAGCAGCGGGCCGAGCCAGCCGCTCCACTTCGCCACCCGGTGGGCCGCGACGGGGCCGAGGCCGAGCGCCTCCCACATCCGGGTGCCCGGCTCGGGGAACGGCGGTACGAGGCGGTCGCGGGTGTCGATCCGAGTCCGTTCCGCATAGCCGAACCGGCGCAGTCGTCGCGCCCACGCGCTCGACTCCGCCTCCACCCGAAAGCCCTCGTCGGCCCGGTCCTGCGTCGCGGTCTCACTTGTCACCGGCCCATCGTAGGGAAACCCCCTGAGAAAGCGATGAGGTCCGGGCTCACCGCCCGGGTTTGTCCGCAATCCCGGCCGGTAACCAGGGGTGCGCGGGCCGTGTCCGGGCGGTTTCCGGGCGGTGGGGCGGCCGGGATCGGGGCCGATGCCGTTCGCGCGGGGCCGCGGGGGCGGGCGAGGGCCCCGGCGTGATCCTGGTCACGCGCCGTGCGGCCGGCTCCGAGGAGCGGGGCGGGGGGCGCGGAGGCGGTGGGCGGTGGGCGGGGGGCGCTGGGCGCGATTGAGGGGATACGGCGGGCAGGTGGGAGGCTGGGGGCGTGACCACCTCAGCCGTCGGCGTCCTCGTTCTGGCCGGAACCCCCATCGGCGACCCCGCCGACGCCCCGCCCCGCCTCAGCGCGGAACTGCTCGCCGCCGATGTGATCGCCGCGGAGGACACCCGCCGCTTCCGCCGTCTCACGCACGCGCTGGACGTGCACCCGACGGCCAGGGTCGTCTCGTACTTCGAGGGCAACGAGAGCGGGCGCACCCCGGAGCTGGTCGAGGCGCTGGAGGGCGGCGCGCGGGTCGTGCTGGTGACGGACGCGGGGATGCCGTCGGTGTCCGACCCCGGCTACCGGCTGGTGGCGGCGGCCGTCGAACGCGACATCAAGGTGACCGCGGTGCCGGGCCCGTCGGCCGTACTGACCGCGCTGGCGGTCTCCGGGCTGCCGGTGGACCGTTTCTGTTTCGAGGGCTTCCTGCCGCGCAAGGCGGGCGAACGGCTGTCGCGGCTGCGCGAGGTCGCCGCCGATCGCCGCACCCTGGTGTATTTCGAGGCGCCGCACCGGATCGACGACACCTTGGCGGCGATGGCGGAGGCGTTCGGCGAGGAGCGCAGGGCCGCGGTCTGCCGGGAGCTGACCAAGACGTACGAGGAGGTCAAGCGCGGGCCGCTGAAGGCGCTCGCGCTGTGGGCGGCGCAGGGGGTGCGCGGCGAGATCACCATCGTGGTGGAAGGCGCGCCGGAACCCGGCCCCGCCGACCTCGACCCGGCCGAACTCGTCCGCCGGGTGGCGGCCAGGGAAGAGGCGGGCGAGCGGCGCAAGGAGGCCATCGCGGCGGTCGCCGCCGAGGCGGGCCTGCCCAAGCGGGAGGTCTTCGACGCCGTCGTCGCCGCCAAGCGGACCGGCGAACTGCCCCCGGGTGCCTGAGGACCGGGACCCCGCACGGCCCGGCGGCGTGCGGCCCGAGGACCGTTTTCTGACGGCGCGGCGGCCTGCGGTCCGAGGACCGTTTTCTGACGGCCCGGCGACCGCCGTTCGCGGAATCCGTCGCCTGATGCCCTGATTCCCGGGCGCACAATCCCGGCGGGCCGCCCTTTTGACGCCGTAAGAACCTAAACCGTATGCATGGCAAAGCAATATCCGCCATCTGCCACATACGCGCCCAAATCTGGCTCAAGAGTCGGGCGCATCTCCTGCGGAGCGGGCAAATCGGGCGTTCGCTGGTAGGTGCAAAGTCCCGCTCCGGACACCGTGTCCGGAGGGCACGCAGGAGCTGCCATGAGCGAGACCATCGGAAGCGATCCCCGTCCCGTCGCCGCCGCACCGGGTGCGCCCGCCGTACCCGTCACGGTGACCGTCACCGCCCCCGCACCCGACGGCCCGGCTCCCGCACCCGACCGCGCGGCCGCCGCGCGCGAGGAGTCGGGCCGGAACGCGGCGGAGGCGTACGCCTTCGCCTGCCTGAACTGCGGCCACGGCTGGGAGCAGGCGTACGAGATCGAGCACCATGTGGACGCGTCCGGCCACGCCTTCGTCGTCTACCTCGCGGACGGCGCGAGGGTGCCGTCACCGCTCACCCGTCCGGCGTGCCTGAACTGCGGCGGTACGCACGTACGCATCATGCGCTCGGGGCAGGTCTCCGGCGTCGCCTCCGTATGGGCACACCCGCGGGGCGACCGCGGTGTGCGCCGCGAGCACCACTGGTCGGTCCTGCACTTCCTGCACCGCAAGCCGCACGGGGAGCGCGGCAAACACGGGGAGCGCGGCAAGCACGCCAAGCAGCGCGGCAAGCACGGCGGGCGGCCCGACGCCCAGCCCGGAGCGCAGCCCGGCCTCCAGTGCGATGAGCAGTCCGGGGGAGCCGACACCGCCTGACAGGACGACGGCCCCGCGTCCTTAGGATCGGGGCCATGCCCGACAAGAACGCCAAGGCCGACGACAAGAAGTCCGCCCCGCCGGCGCCCGAGCCGCTGCGGGTCGCGGTCGCCGATTCCCACACCCACCTCGACATGCAGCCGGGCACGGTTCCCCAGGCCCTCGCCCAGGCCGCCGCGGTCGGCGTCGACACCCTCATCCAGGTGGGGTGCGATCTCGCGGGTTCCCGCTGGGCGGCGAAGACGGCCGCCGCCCACGACGCGATCTGGGCCACCGTGGCCCTGCACCCGAACGAGGCGCCCCGCATCGTCCACGGAGCGCCCGAGGGCTCCTACGGGGGCCCGCAGGCGCCGCGCGGCATCGAGGGGCTCGACCGGGAGATCGACGAGATCGACGCGCTCGCCGCCCTTCCCCAGGTGCGCGGCGTCGGCGAGACCGGCCTGGACTACTTCCGCACCGGGCCCGACGGCGTCGCCGCCCAACAGCACTCGTTCCGTCGCCATATCGACATCGCCAAGCGGCACGGCAAGGCGCTGGTCATCCACGACCGCGAGGCGCACGCCGACGTGCTGCGCATCCTCGACGAGGAGGGCGCCCCGGACACCGTCGTCTTCCACTGCTACTCCGGCGACGCCGAGATGGCCGAAGTCTGCGCGGCGCAAGGGTTCTACCTCTCCTTCGCCGGCACCGTCAGCTACAAGTCGGCGCAGAATCTGCGCGACGCGGTGGCCGTCGCCCCGCTCGACCGCCTCCTGGTGGAGACCGACGCGCCTTTCCTCACCCCGGTGCCCTACCGCGGACGGCCGAACGCGCCATACCTCATTCCGGTCACGCTGCGTGCGATGGCCGCGGCCCGCGGCATCGACGAGGACACCCTCGCGACGGCCGTCGCGGCCAACACCGCCAGGGCGTTCGCCTACTGACGTTTCCACGCGCTCACCCGGACAGGTGACTTCGCGTGACCGGAGGTGACGACGCCACGTGACGGCGAGCGCTTGGCCGGTGGCGACAAGTCGGCTACGTTCCCGGTTCCCCGCACCGGAACCCCGCAGCCGTGGAGCGAGCCGTCGTGAGCAATACGCAGGGCACACACCGAGCCGCCGCCAATCCGGCGGCCGCCGTCCGGCGGACCGGCCGCGCGATCGTGCCGCGGGCGCTGGTGATGGCGGTCCTGGCGGGCGGCACCGGCGCGTACGTGCTGGCCGACAAGGCGGTACGGCTGACCGTGGACGGCCGGCCGCGCACGCTGCACACCTTCGCCGACGACGTGGCCGACGTGCTGCACGAGCAGGGCGTCGAGGTGGGCGACCACGACATCGTGGCGCCGGCGCCGGGCGAGGCGCTGCACGACGGCGACGACGTGGTGGTCCGCTACGGCCGTCCGCTGACGCTCACCGTGGACGGCCGTCACCAGCGGGTGTGGACGACCGGCAAGACCGTCGCGGAAGCGCTGCGGCAGCTCGGCGTACGGGCCGAGGGCGCGTATCTCAACGCCTCCCGCGACGCGTCCATCGGCCGCCACGGCCTCTTCCTCGACGTGCGCACCGAACGTACGGTCACCGTCCTGGCCGACGGCCGCGAGCACACCGTGCGCACCAACGCCGCCACCGTCCGGCAGGCCGTCGCGGACGCGGGCGTCACCCTCGGCGGCCAGGACGCCACCTCCGTGGACGCCGACAGCTTCCCCCGCGACGGCCAGACCGTCTCGGTGCTGCGGATCTCCGGCCACCAGGAGACCCGCGAAGAACCGATCCCCTTCCGCACCCGCAAGCACACCGACGCGACGCTCGCGCAGGGCACCGAGGCCGTGGACCGGCCGGGCCGCGACGGCGTCCGCCGCGTCACCTACGCCTACCGCACCGTCAACGGCGTCCGGGAGCGCCCGCGCGTCGTGGAGTCGGTGACCGCGCGCGAACCGGTCACCGAGGTCGTACGCGTCGGCACCAGACCGCTGCCCACCGCCGTCACGGGCGCCGACGGCCTCAACTGGGGCGGCCTCGCGCAGTGCGAGGCGGGCGGCAGACCCGACGCGGTGGACGCGACCGGCACCTATGGCGGGCTCTACCAGTTCGACGTGCACACCTGGCACAGCATCGGCGGCCAGGGCCGCCCCCAGGACGCCCCCGCCGCCGAGCAGACCTACCGGGCCAAGAAGCTGTACGTCCAGCGCGGCGCCGCCCCCTGGCCGGTCTGCGGGCGGCACCTGGGCGGTTAGGGCCGGACAGGCCCTAGGTCCGGTCCGCGAGGGCGGCCCCGGCCGCCCCGTACTCTTGCGGGTGTGAGTACGACAGATCCCGACGCCCTCCTCGGACCGGCCGACATCCGTGAACTGGCCGCGGCACTGGGGGTGCGCCCCACCAAGCAGCGCGGGCAGAACTTCGTCATCGACGCGAACACGGTGCGGCGGATCGTCAGGACCGCCGGGGTGCGCCCCGAGGACCCGGTCGTCGAGGTCGGTCCCGGACTCGGCTCGCTCACCCTCGCGCTGCTGGAGGCCGCCGACCGGGTCACCGCGATCGAGATCGACGACGTGCTGGCCGCAGCGCTGCCCGCGACCGTCGCCGCGCGCATGCCGGACCGGGCGGACCGTTTCGCCCTGGTGCACAGCGACGCGATGCGGGTGACAGAACTGCCGGGGCCGCCGCCCACCGCCCTGGTGGCGAATCTGCCGTACAACGTGGCGGTGCCCGTCCTGCTGCACATGCTCGCCGCCTTCCCGAGCATCGAGCGCACCTTGGTGATGGTCCAGGCCGAGGTCGCCGACCGGCTGGCCGCGGGGCCGGGCAACAAGGTGTACGGAGTGCCGTCGGTGAAGGCCAACTGGTACGCGGAGGTCAAGCGCGCCGGTTCCATCGGTCGCAATGTGTTCTGGCCCGCGCCCAACGTCGACTCCGGTCTCGTCTCGCTGACCCGGCGTGACCCGCCGAAGACCACCGCCACCCGCGAAGAGGTCTTCGCCGCCGTCGACGCGGCCTTCGCCCAGCGCCGCAAGACGCTGCGCGCCGCGCTGTCCGGCTGGGCGGGCTCGGCCCCGGCCGCCGAGGCCGCGCTGGTGGCCGCAGGGGTCTCCCCGCAGGCCAGGGGCGAGGAACTGACGGTGGAGGAATTCGCCGCCGTCGCCGAGCACAAGCCCGCGGTCTGACGCCGCCGCACCGTAAACCCGCCGCCGCCCGTACCCGCCGCCCGCGAATCCCCAGCCCGCGAATCCCCAGCCCGCGAATCCCCAGCCCGCGAATCCCCACCCCGTGAATCCGCCGCGCCCGGCGGACCGCCCTCCGTACGCACCACCCTCGCAAGGGAGCCAGCAGTGACCGCCGCACCCGTCACCGTCCGCGTGCCCGCAAAGGTCAACGTCCAGCTCGCGGTCGGCGGTCGCCGTCCCGACGGTTTCCACGACCTGGCGAACGTCTTTCTGGCGGTCGGCCTGTACGACCATGTGACAGCAGTGCCCGCCGACGCGTTGACGATCACCGCGTCCGGCCCGGACACCGACAGCATCCCGCTGGACGCCACCAATCTGGCGGCCAAGGCGGCGGTCGCGCTCGCCGCGCACCATGGCGTCGATCCCGTTGTGGGATTGCACATCACCAAGGACATCCCTGTGGCGGGCGGCATGGCGGGCGGCAGCGCGGACGCGGCGGCGGCGCTGCTCGCCTGCGACACCCTGTGGGGCCTGAACACCCCGCGCGCCGACCTGCTCGCGATCTGCGCGGAGCTGGGCAGCGACGTGCCGTTCAGCCTGGTCGGCGGCGCTGCGCTGGGGGAGGGCAGGGGCGAGATCCTCACGCCGCTGGAGGTGGCGGGCCCCTTCCACTGGGTCTTCGCCGTCGCCGACGGCGGCCTGTCCACCCCGGCCGTCTACCGCGAGTGCGACCGCCTGCGCCGCGAGTCCGGCGCGGGCGACACCACCGACGACGTGCCTGCGCCCGTCGCCGACCCCGCCCTGATCGACGCGCTGCGCACCGGCGATCCGTACGCGCTCGCCGCCGTCCTGGTCAACGACCTTCAGGCCGCCGCCCTGTCGCTGCGGCCCGCGCTGGCCGACACCCTGGCCACCGGCACGGACGCGGGCGCGCTCGCCGCGCTGGTCTCCGGCTCGGGACCCACCTGCGCCTTCCTCGCGCCGGACGCCGACACCGCCGCCAAGATCGCGGTCACCCTCACCGCTTCCGGCACCTGCCGCACCGCCCGCCCGGCCGCCTCCCCGGCCCCCGGCGCGACCGTCGTCCCCGCCCCCTGACCGCCGGGGCACCACCCGGAACCGGCACCTCACCGCGCCGCACTACGCTGAAGCAGAACCCCCGCGAACCCCTGGAGCGTACGAGAGTGGCCGTCAACCTGGTCAACGTCGAAGCCGTCGGCAAGACATACGGCACGCGAGCGCTGCTCGAATCCGTGTCCCTCGGCGTCTCCGAAGGCGACCGCACCGGCGTCGTGGGCCGCAACGGCGACGGCAAGACCACCCTCATCCGCCTGCTCGCCAAGCTGGAGGAGCCGGACACCGGCCGCGTCACCCACCAGGGTGGGCTGCGACTGGGCGTCTTGACGCAGAGCGACAGCCTCGACCCGGCCGCGACCGTGCGCCACGAGGTGATCGGCGACCGCGCCGACCACCAGTGGGCGGGCGACGCGAAGATCCGCGACGTGCTGACCGGCCTGTTCGGCGGCCTGGACCTGCCCGGCTTCCCGCTCGGCCTGGACACCGTCATCGGCCCGCTCTCCGGCGGCGAGCGGCGCAGGATCGCGCTCGCGAAGCTGCTGATCGAGGAGCAGGACCTGCTGGTCCTCGACGAGCCGACCAACCACCTCGACGTCGAGGGCATCGCCTGGCTGGCGGGCCACCTCGGCACCCGCCGCTCCGCGCTCGTCTGCGTCACCCACGACCGCTGGTTCCTCGACCAGGTCTGCACCCGCATGTGGGACGTGCAGCGCGGCTCGGTGTACGAGTACGAGGGCGGCTACAGCGACTACGTGTTCGCGCGCGCCGAGCGGGAACGGATCGCGGCCACCGAGGAGACCAAGCGGCAGAATCTGATGCGCAAGGAGCTGGCCTGGCTGCGCCGCGGCGCCCCGGCCCGCACCTCCAAGCCGCGCTTCCGCATCGAGGCGGCGAACGAGCTGATCGCCGACGTGCCGCCGCCGCGCGACACCGCGGAGCTGATGAAATTCGCCAACTCCCGCCTCGGCAAGACCGTCTTCGAGTTGGAGGATGTGACAGTCCAAGCGGGCCCCAAGGTGCTGCTGAAGCACCTGACGTGGCAGCTCGGCCCCGGCGACCGCGTCGGCCTGGTCGGCGTCAACGGCTCGGGCAAGACCTCACTCCTGCGGGCGCTCGCCGAGGCCGCGGCGACCGGCGGCGACCAGCAGCCGGCGGCCGGCAAAGTGGTCGTCGGCAAGACGGTGAAGCTCGCTTACCTCTCCCAGGAGGTCGCCGAGCTGGACCCGAACTGGCGGGTGCTCCAGGCCGTGGAATCGGTGCGGCAGCGCGTCGACCTCGGCAAGGGCCGGGAGATGACTGCGGGGCAGCTCTGCGAGAAGTTCGGCTTCACCAAGGAGAAGCAGTGGACGCCGGTCGGCGACCTGTCCGGCGGTGAGCGCCGTCGGCTCCAGATCCTGCGGCTGCTGATGGACGAGCCCAATGTGCTGTTCCTGGACGAGCCCACCAACGACCTCGACATCGAGACGCTCACCCAGTTGGAGGACCTGCTGGACGGCTGGCCCGGCTCGATGCTGGTGATCAGCCACGACCGGTACTTCCTGGAGCGCACCACCGACCGCGTCTTCGCGCTGCTCGGCGACGCCAGCCTGCGCATGCTGCCGCGCGGGGTGGACGAGTACCTGGAGCGCCGCCGCCGGGTCGCCGAGGCCGCGGCGCCCGCCCCGGCGCCCGCCAAGGACAAGCCCACGGGCGACACCCGCGCGGCGAAGAAGGAACTCCAGCGCATCGAGCGGCAGCTCGACAAACTCGGCCAGCGCGAGGCGAAGCTGCACACCGGCATCGCCGACAATGCGACCGATTTCGAGAAAGTCGCCTCCCTGGACGCCGAATTGCGCGCGCTGCGCGAGGAGCGCGAGGAACTGGAGATGCGCTGGCTGGAGTTGGCGGAGGACGCGTAACACCCCTTCACATGAGGCGGGTAAGACCCCTTCACCTGGGGCGGGTAACACCCCTTCGCAGGTGAAGCAGAATCCCTCGACGTGTGAAGACGTGTAGCGGCCAGGTAACGGTCGGGCCGCTCCCCGAGGGGGTGGTGGGGGCGGGTGATAGAAAGAATTTCCGTTCATCCGTCCCTGATTCACCTGTGCCCGAAGGACCTGTTGATGTCGCAGCCGCCCCCGCCGCCCCCCGGAAACCCGCCGCCGCCCGGCGGTGGTTACGGATACCCGGGCCAGGCGGGCCCGGTTCCCGGTAACGAGAACCCGTACGCGCAGCCGGTGCCCCCCGGCCAGAACCCGTACGCGCAGGCGCCCACCCAACCGGCCTTCCCGCAGCAGCAGTACGGCGGCCGACAGGGACCTCCGCCGCCGCCCGGCCAGGTGCCGCCCCCGCCCCCGCCGCCCGGCCAGGTGCCGCAGGGGCAGACACCGCCCCCGCAGTACGGCTACCCGCAGCCCGGCCAGGTCCCGCCGCAGCAGCAGGCGTACGGCTATCCGCAGCAGCAACAGCCGCCGTACGGGCCCGGACCCTCGGGCTACCCCGCCCCCTCAGGCGGTTCGTCGAACAACAAGCTGATCGTGATCGTCGCGGCGGTCGTCGCCGCGGTGCTGGTGATCGGCGGCGGTGTGTACTTCGCGACCAAGAGCGGCGGCGGCGACGACCCGGCGCCCAAGCCGCAGGCCAACGCCGGTGGCGCCAACGGCGGTACGAACACCGCCAAGACGCACAATTCGACACTGTCGTACAAGTGGGACAAGCCCGCGGACCCGGTGGCGTCGAAGGACAATCTGAAGAGCGTCCTCGGCGTCTGGTTCACCGACAAGTACGTGGTGAAGAACGAGATCGACAAGGTCGTCGGCTACGACCTGGGCACCGGCGCGGTGGCGTGGACCGTACCGACACCGTCGAGCGGCGACTGCACGGCCGCGCGCGACTCCAACAACAACCTGACCGCCGTCCAGTTCGGCGCCAACTGCGAGCAGGTCATGGTGATCGATCTCGCGGCGGGCAGGGCGGTGTGGACGGCGAAGCTGCCGGTCGGCAGTTCGGAGAAGGCGGACTTCGACTACAGCGAGATGGCGATCAGCGGCGACACGCTCGGCGTGGACTGGCTGGAGGGCTCGATCGGCTACCGGCTGAGCACCCAGAAGGTGCTGTGGCGGTCGGGCAACGGTGACTGCGAGGACGACGGCTACGCGGGCGGCAAGCAGTTCGTGGCGATCGTCAACTGCGGTTACAAGACGTACAAGGTCCAGGTCATCGATCCGGACAACAACGGCAGCGCCAAATGGTCGTGGACGGCGCCGGTCGGCACCAAGGTCTCGGCCGTCGTCTCCACCGACCCGGTGGTGGTGGTGCTCGGCACCGAGGGCGAGAGGCAGACGGACGTGGCGACGATCGTCGACGGCCGTCTCCAGTCGCGGGTCTCGCTCGGCACCGACAAGTACGACATCAGCACGGACGGCACCGAGATGCAGGCCGTGCACAATGTGATCGTCAGCAGTGACACCCTCTATCTGTCGCTGACGAGCAAGCACGACAGCAACGGCCAGGTGCTCAGCGGGATCGTCGCGTTCAACCTGAGCGACGGCAAGCAGAAGTGGATCGCCAAGCCCGACAGCAAGCACGACATCCAGGGCCTGGCGATCGAGGACGGCAAGCTGCTCGCGTACGAGCCCGCCGACTACGACGTGCAGGGCCGTCTGGTGACCCTGGACCCGGCCAGCGGCGCGCTCACCACCTACGCGCAGTTCGACACTGACGCCTCGCAGAAGCTGAACGTGTCGGCGATGCGCAGCTACCCCGTCTGGCACGACGGTCATTTCATCATCGCGACCCGCACGGTGTATGCCTCCTCGTCCGACCAGACCTATCTGGTGACCTTCGGCTGACGAGCTACGGTAATTCCGGATTCGCCGGAACCTTCTGTTCGATAGGGGGCGCGGCCGGTGGTGGATGCGTGTAGCTTCGCCGCCTAGGGCGGTATGCGTAGGGGTCGGGGTCGGCATTGGTCCGGACCCCGGGGGGATAGGGGATACCCGACATGGGCGTACGGCTCGTGGTCGTTGACGACCACCGCCTGCTCGCCGAGGCGCTGGCCTCGGCACTGAAGCTGCGCGGGCACCGGGTGCTCGCGGCGGCGGCGCCCGCGGCGGGCGCGGCGGAACTGGTACTGAGCAGGTCTCCCGAGGTGTGCCTGTACGGCACGGCCGCACCGGCCGAGCCGGGCGCCTTCGACGCGGTGGCCAGGATCAAGCGGGAGCGCCCGGCGGTCGCCGTGGTCGTCCTCGGACCGGTGCCCGACCCGCGCGGCATCGCGGCGGCCTTCGCGGCCGGCGCCTCCGGTTACGTACGCCACGACGAGCGCATCGAGGGCGTGGAGCGCGCGATGGCCAAGGCGCGGGCCGGGGAGGTCGCGGTGGCGCAGACGCTCCTCCAGGGCGCCTTCGCGGAACTGCTCAACCCCGCGCGGCAGCCGGACGACGAGGGCGCGCGGCTGCTGGAGATGCTGACACCGCGCGAGATCGAGGTCCTGGTGCGGGTCGCGGAGGGCGAGGACACCCGGCTGATCGCGGCGGGCATGCGGATCGCGCCGAGCACCGCGCGGACGCATGTGCAGCGCGTCCTGATGAAGCTCGGGGTCGGCTCCCGGCTGGAGGCCGCCGCCCTGGCGGCCCGCACCGGCCTGCTGGACCGCGCGGCGGCAGAAGGCGCCCCGGCGTCCGCGCCGTTCCCGCAGTCCTCCGCGGCCGGTCCCGGCGCGGCGGGCTGACGCACCGACCCCAGTACCCCCTTTTCCCACCCGTTTTCCGCACGTCTTCCGCACGCGGGGCGGCACCTCCGGACAGGAGGTGCCGCCCCGCTCTCGCGTGCGCGGACACTTACCACCACAATCAACCTGTTTCAAGCATCTTCCCGGAGTCCCCATTGACCGGGCTGTTATTTTGTGGTTCCTTGTGTTTGATTATGTTGAGTGCTTGTGATGAGGGGCCTCAAGGGTGAAGAAGACGACGACCCGGCTCGCCGACGGCCGTGAGCTGATCTATTACGACTCCAGGGACGACGTCGTGCGCGACGCCGTGGACCGCCGTCCGCTGGAGCCCGTCGCCACCGAGTCCGAGCTGCGCGCCGACCGGCTGCTGGGCGACACCGTCGCCGTCGCCTCGCACCGGCAGGGCCGTACGTACCACCCGCCCGCCGACGAGTGCCCGCTGTGCCCCTCGCGCGAGGGCCGGCTGAGCGAGATCCCGGACAGCGACTACGAGGTGGTCGTCTTCGAGAACCGCTTCCCCTCGCTGGCCGGTGACGCGGGCCGCTGCGAGGTGGTCTGCTTCACCCCCGACCACGACGCGTCCTTCGCCGACCTGAGCCCCGGCTCCGCCCGCCTGGTGCTGGACGCCTGGACCGACCGCACTCGCGACCTGGGCCAGCAGCCCGGCGTGGAGCAGGTCTTCCCGTTCGAGAACCGCGGCGCGGAGATCGGCGTCACCCTCGGCCACCCGCACGGCCAGATCTACGCCTATCCGTTCGTCACACCGCGCACCGCCCTGATGCTGCGCTCGCTCGCCGAGCACCGCGAGCGCACCGGCGGGCGCAACCTCTTCGACGACGTCCTCGCCGACGAGCGGGCGGACGGCCGCCGAATCGTCCTCACGGGTGAACACTGGACCGCCTTCGTGCCGTACGCCGCGCACTGGCCGTACGAAGTGCACCTGTATCCCCACCGCCGGGTGCCCGACCTGCTCGGCCTCGACGAGGACGCGCGCGCCGAGTTCCCGCGGGTCTATCTGGAGCTGCTGCGCCGCTTCGACCGGATCTTCGGCGAGGGCCAGCCGCGTACCCCGTACATCTCCGGCTGGCACCAGGCGCCGTTCAACGCGCCGGACCGCCGCGATTTCGCGCTCCATCTGGAGCTTTTCACTATCCGGCGCACATCGGGCAAGCTGAAGTTCCTCGCGGGCTCCGAGTCCGGAATGGGCGCTTTCATCAACGATGTGCCGCCGGAGTCCGCGGCGTTGCGACTGCGAGAGGTAGCGAGTCAGTGAGCACCGAGCGAGCGGGCACCGAGTCGACGACCGCCCAGCGGGAGACGGCCGCCCGGCCCAAGAAGGTCCTGGTCACCGGCGGCGCCGGATACGTCGGCGGGGTCGTCGCCGCCCATCTGCTGGAGGCCGGGCACCGGGTGACGGTGCTGGACGACCTGTCGACCGGCTTCCTCGCGGGCGTGCCCAAGGGCGCCGACTTCGTCGAGGGCCGCGTCCAGGACGCGGACAAGGTGCTCGACAGCACCTATGACGCGGTGCTGCACTTCGCCGCCTCCTCGCAGGTCGGCGAGTCCGTCGCCGTACCCGAGAAGTACTGGCGCAACAACGTCGGCGGCACCCTCGAACTGCTCGCCGCCATGCGGGACTCCGGCGTACGCACCCTCGTCTTCTCCTCCACCGCCGCCACCTACGGCGAGCCCACCGCCATTCCCATCACCGAGGACGCGGCGACCGCGCCCACCAACCCGTACGGCGCGACGAAGCTCGCCGTCGACCACATGATCACCAGCGAGTGCGCGGCGCACGGCCTGTCCGCCGTCTCCCTGCGGTACTTCAACGTCGCGGGCGCGTACGGCGGCCACGGCGAGCGGCACGACCCCGAGTCGCACCTGATCCCGCTGGTCCTCCAGGTCGCGCAGGGCCGCCGCCGCGCGGTCTCGGTCTTCGGCGACGACTACCCGACGCCGGACGGCACCTGCCTGCGCGACTACATCCACGTCGCGGACCTGGCCGAGGCGCATCTGCTGGCGCTCGACAAGGCGCCCGCGCGCGAGCACCTGATCTGCAACCTCGGCAACGGCAACGGCTTCTCGGTCCGCGAGGTCATCGAGACCGCCCGCCAGGTCACCGGCCACCCCATCCCGGCCACCGACGAGCCGCGCCGCGCGGGCGACCCCGCCGTACTGGTCGCCTCCGCGGAGCGCGCCAGGCAGCGGCTCGGCTGGCAGCCCAGCCGCACCGACCTCGCGGAGATCATCCGCGACGCATGGAATTTCACCCGGTCGCTGTCGCAGGACCACTCGCCGACGCAGGGGGAGGACGGACGATGACGGAAGCCACGACGGAAGCCGCGTTCGAGATCGCGTTCAAGAACATCTTCGGGCGCGCGCCCGAGGGCATATGGGCGGCGCCCGGCCGGGTCAATCTGATCGGCGAGCACACCGACTACAACGACGGCTACGTCATGCCGTTCGCGCTCCCGCACCGCACCCGGGCGGCCGTCGCCCGCCGCGACGACGGGCTGCTGCGCGTGCACTCCGCCGACATGGACGGCGGCGTCGTCGAACTGCGCGTCGACGAACTGGCTCCCGGTACGACCGGCGGCTGGGCCGTCTACCCCGCGGCCGTCCTGTGGACGCTGCGGCAGGCGGGCCACGCCATCGGCGGCGCCGACATCCACTACGACAGCAATGTGCCGGTCGGCGGCGGGCTCTCGTCCTCCGCCGCCCTCCAGGTCGTCACCGCCCTGGCCCTCACCGAACTGCACGGCCTGGACCTGCCCCGTCAGGAGTTGGCCCTGCTCTGCCAGTCCTCGGAGAACACCTACGTCGGCGCGCCCGTCGGCGTCATGGACCAGACCGCGTCCGCCTGCTGTACGCAGGGGCACGCGCTCCACCTCGACGTGCGCGGGCTCACGCAGCGCCAGGTGCCGTTCGACCTGGCCGCGCAGGGGCTGCAACTGCTGGTGGTCGACACCCGCGTCAAGCACGCGCACGCCGACGGGGCGTACGGCGAACTGCGCGCGGGCTGCGAGGCCGCCGCCGCGGCCCTCGGCGTCCCCGCCCTGCGCGACGTCCCCTACGACGGGCTCGACGCCGCGCTGGCCGCCCTCCCCGACGAGCGGCTGCGGCGGCTCACCCGGCACGTGGTGACCGAGAACCGGCGCGTCGAGGAGGTCATCGCGCTTCTGGACGCCGGGCGCACCCGCGAGATCGGGCCCGTCCTGACCGCGGGGCACGTCTCGCTCCGCGACGACTTCCGGATCTCGTGCGCCGAACTCGACCTCGTGGTCGACACCGCGCTCGCCAACGGCGCCCTGGGCGCCCGTATGACCGGCGGCGGCTTCGGCGGCTCCGCCATCGTCCTGGCGGAGGCCGCCGACATCCCGGCGCTGTCCGCGACCATCCAGGCCGCCCTTCCGGCGGCCCGGCTCTTCCCGACGACGGCGGGCCCTGGAGCGCACCGGCTGGTTTAGCGGGGCCCGGATCTCAAACCCCGTTCCCAGACCCGGTTTCCAGACCCGGTTCCCAGACCCCGTTCTCCCACCCCGTGCTCAAATCCCGTTCCCCACTCCCGTTCCCCGCTGTCGGACGGGTCGGTCCGTGTGAAGCTCGGCACGCGCGGACCGGCCCGTTCGGCGCGCGCGGGGCCGCTCCCGTCACCGTGGTCACTCCGGTACCACAAGACGAGGGAATCCGGAATTCCGCGACGGAGAACTTCCGTCAAGACGGTGTTAACGGGGGCGCGACGCCCTACGCTTTTGAGACAGCGCCGGTGGGGGCCGGCGTGCATCAGGGGGCGAGACGCAAGGGGTTCGGCACCCGGGGAGGGGCGGCGGTCCCGATCCGGGTGCCGGATCCCGCGCGAATGCCGCCCCGCCACTGGGGGAGTGCCCAACACCGGGAGTGGTACCCGTGGGACGAATCCGCGTTCTCGTCGTCGATGATCATCGCATCTTCGCCGAGTCGCTTGCCGCCGCGCTCGCGGCGGAGCCCGACGTCGACGTCTCGGCCGCGGGGAGCGGCCCGGCCGCTCAGCGCTGCCTGGACCGCGCGGCGGCCGACAACCGGCGCTACGACGTCCTGCTGGTGGACGCCGATCTGGGGGACGGTCCGCGACCGCCGGTGACGCTCGCGGCGGTGCCGCGCATCCCGGTCGAGCAGGAACCGGTCCTGGACGGCCTGGCGCTGGTGGAACGGGTCAGGGCCGAGTATCCGGGGACCCGTACCGTCGTGCTGGCCGAGCGGGACGACGCCCGCAGGGCGGCCCGCGCGCTCCAGGCCGGGGCGTCGGGGTGGGTCGCCAAGGACTGCTCGCTGTCACGGCTGCTCGCGGTCGTACGCGGGGTGCTGCGCGACGAGACGCATCTGCCGCCCGCGCTGCTGACCGGGGTGCTGCGCGAGCTGACGGCCGCCCGCAGGCACCGCACCGAGAGCGAACGGCTGGTGGAGTCGCTGACGCCGCGCGAGCAGGAGGTGCTGCGCTGCATGGTCGCGGGCCTGGGCCGCAAAGCCGTCGCCGAGCGGCTGTTCCTGTCGCCGCACACCGTCCGCACCCATATGCAGAATGTGCTGGGCAAGCTCGGCGTGCACTCGACGCTGGCGGCGGTCGCGCTGGCCCGCAGGGCGGGCGTGGGGCCGGTGGAGCTGGTGCCGTCAGCCGGGGACGTTGTCGAAAGGCGCGGTCAACTGTCGTAGCAGCCCGGCCAGTTCACCGCGCTGCCGGGCGGACAGCTCGCCCAGGATCGCGCGTTCCTGCGCGAGCAGTCCGGCCAGTGACTGGTCCGCGCGCTCCTGGCCCTCCACGGTGAGCCGGACGAGCACGCCGCGCCGGTCGCTGGGGTCGGGCAGCCGCTCGACGAGCCCGCGCTGGGCGAGCCGGTCGATCCGGTTGGTCATCGTGCCGGAGGTGACCAGCGTCTGGGTCAGGAGCTGGCCCGGCGAGAGCTGGTACGGCGGTCCCGCGCGGCGCAGCGAGGTGAGCACGTCGAACTCCCACGGTTCGAGACTGTGCTCGGCGAAGGCCAGCCGCCGCGCGCGGTCGAGGTGCCGGGCGAGTCTGCTGACCCGGCTGAGCACCTCCAGCGGCTCCACGTCGAGGTCGGGGCGCTCTCGGCGCCATGCAGCGACCAGCCGGTCGACCTCGTCCTCCATGCGCTCAGTGTAGTAGGTCTGTCGATATGAAGTCTCTTGATATGAAGCCTCTTGACTTCAAGAGATATGTCGGAGGAGCCTGGACACCGACCAGAGGGCAGAACCTCGCCCTCCGTTTCGGTAGCGGCTGTGCGCAGCCGGCTATGAAAAGCCAGGGAGTACGACGATGCACGCAGCGCCAACGTGGGACCCGCAACAGTATCTCCGGCACTCCACCCACCGCACCCGCCCTTTCCTCGACCTCCTCACCCGTATCCAGGATCTGCCGGGCGGCGACGCGCCCCGGATCGCCGACATCGGGTGCGGTCCGGGCAATGTCACCGCGCTGCTCGCCGACCGCTGGCCCGGAGCCCGGATCACCGGCTTCGACAGCTCCCGCGAAATGCTGGACGCGGCGGCGCGGTACGCGGGACCCACGGCGGGCGGCGGTGAGCTGGACTTCCGGCAGGCCGACGCGGCGCACTGGGCGCCCGAGGAGTCCTTCGACCTGATCGTCTCCAACGCCGCGCTCCAGTGGGTGCCCGGCCACGCCGACCGCTTCCCCGGCTGGCTCGACCACATCACGCCCGGCGGCACCCTGGCCTTCCAGGTGCCGGGCAACTTCACCGCGCCCAGCCACGCGCTGCTGGGCGAGCTGTGCGACACCCCGCGGTGGCGCGACCGGCTCGACGGACACGGCCGCCGCTACGTCCACATCCTCAGCCCGGCCGACTATCTGGAGCGGCTGACCGAACTGGGCTGCGCGGCCGATGTGTGGGAGTCGACGTATGTGCAGTTGCTCCAGGGCGAGGACCCGGTGCTGGAGTGGACCAAGGGCACCGCGCTGCGGCCGGTGCTGACCGCGCTGGACGGCGACCGGGGGGCGGTGACGGAATTCGTCGGCCAGTACCGCGACCTGCTGCGCAAGGCGTACCCGCCGGGCCCGCACGGGACGGTCTTCCCCTTCCGGCGGATCTTCACCGTCGCGCGCAAACAGGGGCAGGAGGCGGCGGCGTGACGCGGGGAGCGGCAGGGGGGACGGCGGGGGGCGCCGACGGCTTCGGGATCGCGGGGGTCGACCACGTCCAGCTCGCCGCGCCGCCCGGCAGCGAGGAGGCGCTGCGCGCGTACTACGTCGGGGTGCTGGGGATGGCCGAGCTGACCAAGCCGCCGGTGCTCGCGGCGCGCGGCGGCTGCTGGTTCGCGGCGGGGGACGCGGTGCTGCACTTAGGGATCGAGGAGGACTTCAGGCCCGCCCGCAAGGCCCACCCGGGCATCCGCGTCACCGGGATCCACGCCTTCGGCAAGGAGCTCCAGGCGCGCGGCGCCAAGGTCGTCTGGGACGACGACCTGCCGGGCCACTCCCGCTTCTACTCCGAGGACCCGGTCGGCAACCGGCTGGAGTTCCTGGAGCCGACGGCGATGAGAGCCTGACGTCCGCGCGCGGGGGCGTCGGGCGAGCGTGCCCGACGCCCCCACGCGTCCTACAGCAGCAAGAAGGCCGCACCGATAAGCGCCGCCCCCAGCGCCGCCAGCGTCCACGCCGTGCGCCGCATCCGCAGCGCCCCGCCGGCCACGACCGCGGCCAGCAGCAGGGCTCCGGCCAGCGGCACCCAGGAGAAGAACAGGCCGCCCCAGTCGGACCGTACGACCGTGTTCGTCCCGGGCTTCACCACGACCGGCACACGGTCGCCGACATGGTGTGTGACCGGCAGGCTGATGACCACCTTCGGGCGGGCGACGGCCGACCCCTTCGGCGCGAAGGGTCCGGTGCAGGTGGAGTCGCCGCAGTTCGTCAGCGTCATCGTGCCGTGCTCGTGCCCCTTGGTGAGCATCACGTATTGCGCGGTCTTCCACGAGTCCCAGGCGCCGGACGCCAGGAGCAGCAGCACCAGCGCCCACCCGCCCACCACCCGGGCCAGCAGGACCAGCCCCCAGGTGCCCTCGGCCATCCGGCGGGAACGGCTGCGTTTCACCATGCGGGCGATCTTTGGCCATCGCATGCCGTCCGGTCAACCTCGGTACGCGCCCGCCCTCGACAAGGGTGAGCGCCGTGTCCGGCGGTTGACCGGTCGCGCGTCCGGTCAGGTGTTGTACGTGCTCTGCGCGCGCTCCAGGCCCTCGGTGATCAGCGCCTCGACCGCGTCCGCCGCCCGGTCCACGAACCAGTCCAGCTCCTTGCGCTCGGTGGACGAGAAGTCCTTGAGCACAAAGGCCGCCACGTCCATCCGGCCCGGTGGACGGCCGATCCCCGCGCGCACCCGCAGATAGTCGGGGCCCATCGACTTGGTCATCGACTTGAGGCCGTTGTGGCCGTTGTCGCCGCCGCCCAGCTTGAGCCGCAGCGTGCCGAAGTCGATGTCCAGCTCGTCGTGGACGGCGATGATCCGCTCGGTCGGCACCTTGTAGAAGTCGCGCAGCGCGGTCACCGGGCCACCGGACAGATTCATGTACGACTGGGGCTTCGCCAGCACCACCCGCTGGTTCGCGGGACCGGGCGGGCCGATCCGGCCCTCCACGACCACGGCCTGCGCCTTCTGCGCGCGCTTGAACTTGCCGCCGACCCGCTGGGCGAGCAGATCGGCCACCATGAAGCCGATGTTGTGCCGGTTCCCCGCGTACTCGGGGCCCGGATTGCCGAGGCCCGCGACCAGCCAGGGCCCTGAGGTGTCACTCATCCACGTCTCCGACTCCGTGTCGCCGACTTCGTACCGGGAAAACGGCCGCCGCCGCACTCCGTGAGGGTGCGGCGGCGGCCGGGGTCACACGCGAGCACGTCAGCACGCGAGCGCGCGGGCACGTGAGCGTACGCACACGAGCACGTCAGCACACGAGCGCATAAGCGCGCGAGGACCGGGGGAGCGCGGGGGACTACGCCTCGGCGGCGGCGTCCTCGGTGCCCTCGGCGTCCTCGTCGCCCGCCTCGTCGGCGGCCTCGGCCTGGGCCGAGACGACCTGGATGACGACCGCGTCCTCGTCGATCGCCAGGGTGGAGCCCTTGGGCAGGGTGATGTCCTTGGCGAGGATGGAGGCGCCGGCCTCCAGGCCCTCGATGGAGACGGTGACCGCGGTCGGGATGTGGGTCGCCTCGGCCTCGACGGGCAGCGTGTTGAGCACGTGCTCCAGCAGGTTGCCGCCGACGGCCAGCTCGCCCTCGGTCTGCACCGGGATCTCGACGGTGACCTTCTCGCCGCTCTTCACGGACAGCAGGTCGACGTGCTCGATGGTGCCGCGCAGCGGGTCGCGCTGGACCGCCTTGGGGATGACCAGCGCGGTCTTGCCGTCGAGCTGGAGGGAGATCAGCACGTTCGCGGTGCGGAGCGCGAGCAGCAGCTCGTGGCCGGGGACGGTGACGTGCTGCGGGTCGGCGCCGTGACCGTAGATGACGGCGGGGACCTGGTGGGCGCGGCGCACGCGGCGGGCGGCGCCCTTGCCGAACTCGGTGCGCGGCTCTGCGGCGATCTTGACCTCGGCCATGATGCTCAACTCCTCGATACGGAAAACTCGGTACGCGAAAGGGGGGTCATACGGTCGCCCGACCCACGACGGGCCGTTCCACGACTCACCCCCGCTTGCGCGGAGACCGTTACGAGGAGCGCGCCGATAACGGAGGTCCGCCGGAAAAACCGGGGCCTCCCTCGCCGAGCAACGCGGACAGCGTAACCGGCGGGGAGGCCCCGGGAGAAATCGATCTAGCTCAGTGCTCGGAGTCCTCGAACAGGCTGGTGACCGAGCCGTCCTCGAACACCTCGCGCACCGCGTTGGCGATGGTCGGCGCCATGGACAGCACGGTGATCTTGTCGAGGTTCAGCTCGCGCGGCGTCGGCAGGGTGTCGGTGAGGATGAACTCGCTCACCCGGGAGTTCTTCAGCCGGTCCGCGGCGGGCCCGGAGAGCACACCGTGGGTGGCGGTCACGATGACGTCCTCGGCGCCGTTGGCGAACAGCGCGTCGGCGGCGGCGCAGATCGTACCGCCGGTGTCGATCATGTCGTCGACCAGGACGCAGACCCGGCCCTTGACGTCACCGACGACCTCGTGGACCTTCACCTGGTTGGCGACGTCGGGGTCACGGCGCTTGTGGACGATGGCCAGCGGCGCGCCGAGCCGGTCGCACCAGCGGTCGGCGACCCGTACCCGGCCGGCGTCCGGGGAGACCACCGTGAGCTTGGCGCGGTCGACCTTGGCGCCCACGTAGTCCGCGAGCACCGGCAGGGCGAAGAGATGATCGACCGGGCCGTCGAAGAAGCCCTGGATCTGGTCGGTGTGCAGGTCGACCGTGAGGATGCGGTCGGCGCCCGCGGTCTTGAACAGGTCCGCCATCAGCCGGGCCGAGATCGGCTCACGGCCGCGGTGCTTCTTGTCCTGCCGGGCGTAGCCGTAGAAGGGCACGATCACGGTGATGCTCCGGGCGGAGGCCCGCTTGAGAGCATCGAGCATGATGAGCTGCTCCATGATCCACTTGTTGATGGGAGCGGTGTGGCTCTGGATGAGGAAGCAGTCCGCGCCGCGGGCCGACTCCTGGAACCGCACATAGATCTCGCCGTTGGCGAAGTCGAAAGCCTTGGTCGGCACCAGGCCGACTCCGAGACTGTGTGCCACCGCCTCCGCCAGATCGGGGTGGGCGCGGCCGGAGAAGAGCATCAGCTTCTTCTCACCGGTCGTCTTGATCCCGGTCACTGCACCGTCTCCTTGGAGTTTTCGACTGGTGTTCGGCACAGCGTCGCCTTCGGTTAGGCGTGCTGGCGGAATTGTGTGCAAGCCACACGGTACGCCCCAACCGGCGCATCTGTGCACCTCAAGAGGCCCGGATGAGACGTCCCTCACTCGCCCTGCGGCGTGTCTCCTCGTTGTGCGCGTTCGGCGGCCTCGGCGGCGGCGCTGCCGGGACGCTTGCGCGCCACCCAGCCCTCGATGTTGCGCTGCTGACCGCGGGCGACGGCCAGCGACCCCGCGGGAACGTCCTTGGTGATCACCGATCCGGCGGCGGTGTACGCGCCGTCCCCGACGGTGATCGGCGCCACGAACATGTTGTCGGAGCCGGTCTTGCAGTAGCTGCCGATGGTGGTGTGGTGCTTGGCCTCGCCGTCGTAGTTCACGAAGACGCTGGCGGCGCCGATGTTGGTGTACTCGCCGATCGTGGCGTCCCCCACATAGCTGAGGTGCGGCACCTTGGTGCCCTCGCCGATCGAGGCGTTCTTCATCTCCACGTACGTGCCCGCCTTGGCCTTCGGGCCGAGCTTGGCGCCGGGCCGCAGATACGCGTACGGGCCGACGGTCGCCTGCTCGCCGATCTCGGCCTGGTCGGCGACGGTGTTGGACACCCGTGCGCCGGGGCCGACCGCGGTGTCGGTGAGCGTGCAGTTGGGGCCGACCTCGGCGCCCGCGCCGACGCTGGTGGCGCCCAGGAGCTGGGTGTTGGGGTGCACCAGGCAGTCCTGCTCGAAGCGGACGTCGACGTCGACCCAGGTGGAGGCGGGGTCGACGACCGTGGCGCCGTCCAGCATGGCGCGGTGGAGCAGCCGGTCGTTGAGCACCCGGCGGGCCTCGGCGAGCTGCACCCGGTTGTTCACCCCGGCGATCTCGCGGTGGTCGGGGGCGACGTACGCGCCGACGCGGTGGCCGGCCTCGCGCAGGATGCCGAGGGTGTCGGTCAGATACTCCTCGCCCTGCGAGTTGTCCGTGGTGATCTTGCCGAGCGCGTCGGCGAGCAGGGCCGCGTCGAAGGCGTAGACCCCGGAGTTGATCTCGGCGATCGCCAGTTGGGCCGGTCCGGCGTCCTTCTGCTCGACGATCGCGGTGACCCGGTCGTCGGAGGAGCGGATGATCCGGCCGTAGCCGGTGGGGTCGGGCACCTTCGCGGTGAGGACCGTCACGGCGTTGCCGTCGCCCTCGTGCGCGCCGACCAGGGTGTGCAGGGTCTCGGCGGTGAGCAGCGGGGTGTCGCCGTAGGTGACCACCACGGTGCCGTCCAGGACGACGCCCTGCGCGGACAGCGCGTCCAGGCCGATCCTGACCGCGTGCCCGGTCCCGTTCTGCTCGTGCTGCACGGCGGTGAGCGCCTGCGGGTCGATGCCGTTGAGGTGCTCGGTGACCCGCTCGCGGGCGTGGCCCACGACCACCACGAGGTGCTGCGGCGCCAGTTCGCGGGAGGCGGCGACCACATGGCCGACCAGGGAACGGCCGCAGATGGGGTGGAGGACCTTCGGGGTGGCCGACTTCATGCGGGTGCCCTCACCCGCGGCGAGGACGACGACGGCAGCCGGACGGTTCGGGCTCACGTGAGGAGACTCCTCGGCTTCGGGTGCTGGACATCCGCAGGATACCGACGGGTTCCCGGATGGACGCCGGGCGGCCCCGGCCGGACCGGCCGGGGCCCCGGTGAGGTGCTCCGCCGCCAGGACTCGAACCCGGACATAAGGCACCAAAAGCCCCAGTGCTGCCAATTACACCACGGCGGATCAAGCCGCGCTTTCGACCCGTTGGCGAGCCGGGCGGGCTGGACTTCACCATCATGCCGTACGAGCCGGGGTGGACGCGACGTAGATCCGGGGTAGAGATCGCACGACGGGCCGCGCGAAGTGGTTCTGTCGCTCGTCGTCGGCCGCTGCAATACTTACGGCGGCGTAAGTTACGGCTTGACCGGCTGAAACCAGCCCCCTCAGATCCCCAAGGGACAGACATGACCACGCACACGGACGTGAGGCCCGAGTCCCGGGAACCCGGGCCCTCGGGACAGGAAGACGCGCTGAACAGCGCCACCCGCGGTGGTGAGAGCAAGCGGTCGATCGAGCAGATCGCGCTGCTGCTGTTCATCAGCATCCCCTTCGTGGCGCTGGTGGCGGCCATCCCGCTCGCCTGGGGCCGCGGCATGAGCTGGCTGGATCTCGGCCTCATGATCGGCATGTACTTCCTCGGCTGCCACGGCATCACCATCGGCTTCCACCGGCACTTCACCCACGGTTCGTTCAAGGCCAACCGCCCCCTGAAGATCGCGCTCGCCATCGCCGGATCGATGGCCGTCGAGGGCCCGATCGTGCGCTGGGTGGCCGACCACCGCAGGCACCACAAGTTCAGCGACGCCGAGGGCGACCCGCACAGCCCGTGGCGGTACGGCGAGACGCTGCCCGCGCTGATGAAGGGCCTGTGGTGGGCCCACATGGGGTGGCTGTTCGACGAGGAGCAGACCTCGCAGGCGAAGTACGCGCCTGACCTGATCAAGGACTCCGCGATCCGCCGCATCTCGCGCGACTTCTGGCTGTGGACCGTGATCTCGCTGGCCATCCCGCCGGTGGTCGGCGGCCTCGTCACCATGTCGTGGTACGGCGCGTTCACCGCGTTCTTCTGGGGATCGCTCGTTCGGGTGGCGTTGCTGCACCACGTCACCTGGTCGATCAACTCGATCTGCCACGCGGTCGGCAAGCGCCCCTTCAAGTCCCGTGACCGCTCCGGCAACGTGTGGTGGCTGGCGGTGCTGTCCTGCGGCGAGTCCTGGCACAATCTGCACCACGCCGACCCCACCTCCGCCCGGCACGGTGTGCTGCGCGGCCAGGTCGACTCCAGCGCCCGGATCATCCGCTGGTGCGAACAGCTCGGCTGGGCCACCGACGTCCGCTGGCCGAGCGCGGACCGTATCGCGGCCCGCCGTAAGGAAAACATCAGTGAAGCGGCATGATTGACGCGTGAGCGACGGCAGCGGATCGAACGGCGACGGCGGAAGCGGCAGGGCCTCGGGTACGGATTCGGGTGCGAAGTCGGGCTCACGTCCGGCCACGGCCTCAGGCGTGGCGGGACCCACCGCCCGGCGCGCCCGCCGGGTCCGTATGACCGGCAAGGAACGGCGCGAGCAGCTTCTCGACATCGGCCGCACGCTCTTCGCCGAACGCGGCTTCGAGGGCACCTCGGTCGAGGAGATCGCCCACAAGGCGGGCGTCTCCAAGCCGGTGGTGTACGAGCACTTCGGCGGCAAGGAAGGGCTCTACGCCGTCGTCGTCGACCGTGAGATGCGCCGGTTGCTCGACATGGTGACCGGCGCCCTCACCGGCGGCCACCCCAGGGAGCTGCTGGAACAGGCCGCCTTCGCGCTGCTGGACTACATCGAGCAGTACACCGACGGTTTCCGCATCCTGGTGCGCGATTCACCCGTCGCCCAGTCCACCGGCACCTTCGCCTCGCTGATCAGCGACATCGCCACCCAGGTCGAGGACATCCTCGGCCACGAGTTCAAGCGGCGCGGCTTCGACCCCAAGCTCGCCCCGATGTACGCGCAGGCGCTGGTCGGCATGGTGGCGCTCACCGGCCAGTGGTGGCTGGACGCGCAGAAGCCGAAGAAGGCCGAGGTCGTCGCCCACCTGGTGAACCTCTCCTGGAACGGCCTGGCGGGCATAGAGCCCAAGCCGCGGCTGATCGGCCACCGCAAGAACTGAGGCGGCCGACGACGTACAGGCGCATAGGCGCACAGACGTACAGGCATACAGACGTACAGGCGTACAGAAGAAGGCGCCCGGCGGACCGATCATCGGTCCGCCGGGCGCCTTTCTCCTATCGCTCAGCCGGTGTTGCGCAGCCCCGCCGCCACACCGTTCACCGTCAGCAGCAGCGCGCGCGACAGCAGCGGGTCGGGGCTCTCGCCCCGCTCCGCCGCCGCCCGCTGCCGGGCCAGCAGCGTCACCTGGAGATACGAGATCGGGTCCAGGTACTGGTCACGGATGTGGAAGGTCTGCGCCAGCAGCGGGCTGCCCGCCAGCAGCTCGGACTCCCCGGTGATCCGCAGCACCTCGCTGACCGTCAGCGCGTGCTCCGCCTCGATCGTGGCGAAGACGTGCTTGAGCTCGTCGGGCACCAGGGTGTCCACGTAGTGCCGGGCGATCCGCAGATCGGTCTTGGCCAGGGTCATCTCGACGTTGGACAGGAAGTTGCGGAAGAAGTGCCACTGTCCGAACGCCTCGTCTATCACCGGGCCGAGCCCCGCCTCGCGGGCGGCCTTCAGCCCGGCGCCGACCCCGAACCAGCCGGGGACGATCTGCCGGGACTGCGTCCAGCCGAACACCCACGGGATGGCCCGCAGACCGTCCAGGCCCGCACCGGAGTCCGGGCGGCGCGAGGGACGCGACCCCAGGTGCAGCTCGCCGAGCTGGTCGACGGGCGTGGAGGCGAAGAAGTACGGCGGCAGGTCCGGGTCCTCGACCAGCTTGCGGTACGCGTCGTGGGCCGCCTCGGAGACGATGTCCATCGCCGCGTCCCAGCGCGACAGCGCCTCGTCGGACTGCCGGGGCGCGGTGTGCAGCGCGGACGCCTGGAGCGTGGCGGCGACCGTCAGTTCCAGGTTCTCCCGGGCCAGCGACGGGATCAGGTACTTGTCCGAGATCACCTCGCCCTGCTCGGTCACCTTGATCTCGCCCTCCAGGGTGCCCCAGGGCTGGGCGAGGATCGCGGTGTGCGAGGGGCCGCCGCCGCGGCCGACGGTGCCGCCGCGGCCGTGGAACAGCCGCAGCCGCACCCCGTGCCGGTGCGCGACGTCACGCAGCCGCCGCTGCGCCCGGTGGATCTCCCACTGCGAGGTGGTGATGCCGCCGAACTTCGACGAGTCGCTGTAGCCGAGCATGACCTCCTGCACGTCACCGCGGAGCGACACCAGCCGCCGGTAGGACGGGTCGGACAGCATCTCGTCCAGGAGCTGGTCGGCGATCTTCAGCTCGTCGGTGGTCTCCAGCAGCGGCACGATGCCGATCTTGGCGATCCCGGCGTGCAGGTCGATCAGCCCGGCCTCGCGCGCCAGCACCGCCGCCGCGAAGACGTCGTCCGAGCCCAGGCACATCGAGATGATGTACGACTCCACGACCTCCGGACCGAACCGCTCGAACGCCTCCCGGATGGTGTGGAACACCCCAAGCGTCTTGGCGCCCGCCTCGTCCAGCGGGGCGGGCGTCGGCGCCAGCGGGCGGCGCGAGCGCAGCTCCTTGGCCAGCAGCTTGCGCCGGTAGTCGCGCGGCATGTCCGCGTACCGCCAGGACTCCTCGCCGAGCCGGTCGAAGAGCTGCCCCAGCGCGTGGTGGTGCGCCTCGGCGTGCTCGCGCACGTCCATGGTCGCGAGCTGGAGGCCGAAGGCGGACAGGGTCCGGATCGTACGGTCCAGGCGGCCGTCGGCGATCAGGCCGCCGCGGTGGACGCGCAGCGAGTCCTGGATGAGCTGGAGGTCGTGCAGCAGACCGCCGGTGCCCAGGTAGTCGCGGCCGGGGACGTGCGGGGTGCCGCCGGCCAGCCGCTCGCGGGTGTTGACGAGCTTCTGCCGGATGCAGGTCGCCTTCAGCCGGTACGGCTCCTCGGCGTTCAGCCGCTTGTAGCGCGGGCTGATCTCGGGCAGCGCCACCAGGTCCGTGGCGAGCGAGTCCAGCAGGTCGGTGCTCGCGCCGCAGTTGCGGATCGAGTTGGACAGCGCGCCGCGCAGCACGTCCACCAGGTCGAGCGCGTCGGTGATGCCGTGCTCGTGCTGGAGGATCAGCACGTCCCAGGTGACCTGCGGGGTCACATTGGGGTTGCCGTCGCGGTCGCCGCCGATCCAGGTGCCGAAGGTCAGCGGGCGGGTCCCCGCGGGCAGCGGCAGCCCGACCCGCTCCAGCTCGGCCGCCAGGTCCTCCAGGACGTCGCCGACCGCGCCCGCGTGCAGTTCGTCCAGGTAGTAGATGGCGTTGCGCGCCTCGTCGGCGGGCTCAGGGCGCACCACCCGCAGCTCGTCGGTCTGCCACAGCAGGTCGATGTTCTCCGCGAGCCGCAGGTCCGCGCGGCGCCGGTCGCCCGTGCCCTGCCCGGTGGTGTCGTCCAGCAGCTCCGCGATCCTGCGCAGCTTGTTCAGCACACTGCGCCGCGCGGCCTCGGTGGGGTGCGCGGTGAACACCGGCCGCACGTTCAGATTCCGTACGGTCTCGCGTACGTGCTCGGGGTCGCCGTCCTTCAGCAGGTCGGCGGTCTGGGCGAGCAGGCCGCCCTCCTGCGCGCGGCGCTCGCGCAGGTCCCGGCCGCGGTGCACCTGCTCGGTGACGTTGGCCAGATGGAAGTAGGTGGAGAAGGCGCGTACCAGCTTGGCGGCGGTCTCCAGGTCGGTGTCGCCGAGAAGCGTGGCGGCTGCCTCGCCGTCGGTGCGGGTCAGGGCACGTACCCGCTCGACGAGATCGAGGAGTTCCTGGCCTTCCTGTCTCACCAGCGTGCCGCCGAGCAGTTCTCCCAGGCGGCGGATGTCGGCTCGCAGGGCGGTACTGCTCTCCGGGGCGGTGTCGGCGCTGCTCACAGGTGCGGCTCCTTGTGCAGTGGAAGTGGACGACGGCATACAAGGCGTAGGGAAAGACGTGGCTGCGGACCGCGCTGTCCGACCGCTCCAGGATAGGTGGCCGCCTCCGCGGCGAGACGGCCCGCCCATCTGGCGGACACGGCACCCGGTCGCGCTTACCCCTGGAGACCCTTACCGGTCCCGTCGGCCGATACCGCGCCGATACGGGGCTGACACGGCCGCCACGCCGCCTCGGGCACCGCCTAGTCTGGACGCCATGAGTACGACGGGGGCGCACGTACCGGACGACGGGGCTGGAGGACGGCCCGGGTCCGGCTGGTGGTGGTGGACGCGGCGGCGCGGCTTCCTCCTGGACCTGGCGCTGGCCGTGGCCTCGGCCGTGGAGTGCGCCTTCGAGGGCGTGACCTTCGCCCACAAGACCGGGGTGACACCCGCGGTGGCGGCGCTGATCGGGCTGCTCGCGGGCGGCACCCTGCTGCTGCGCCGCCGCTGGCCGATCGCCGTGGTCCTGGTGGGCATCGCCCTGAGCCCCGCCGAGCTGGGCTTCCTGCTGTCGGTGGTCGGCCTCTACTCCCTGACCGTCTCCGAGGTGCCGCGCCGGATCACCGCCGCGCTCGCCGCCATGAACGGCCTCGGCACCTTCCTGGTCTCCTTCATCCGCCTCCACGACAGCCTGCGCAACGCGGACGACAACCGCTCGATGTCCCTGCCGATCGTCCTGAGCACCTCACTCCTGCTCGCCCTCGGCCTCACCGCCCCGCCGGTCCTTCTCGGTCTGTACGTACGGGCCAGGCGCCGGCTGGTGGAGAGCCTGCGGGAGCGGGCCGACGGCCTGGAACGCGAGCTGGAACTCCTCGCGGAGAAGGCGGCCGAGCGCGCCGAGCGGGCCCGCGCCGAGGAGCGGACCCGGATCGCCCGCGACATGCACGACGTGGTGGCCCACCGGGTGAGCCTGATGGTCGTCCACGCGGCGGCCCTCAAGGCCGTCGCCCTCAAGGACCCGGCCAAGGCGTCCAGCACCGCGGAGTTGCTCGGCGACATGGGGCGCGAGGCGCTGACCGAACTGCGCCAGATGCTCGGGGTGCTGCGTACGGCGGCGCCCGAGCGGGCACCCGCGCCCGCGCCGCGGCTTCCCGCGCCGCGGGTTCTTGAGCCGGAGCCGGATACGGATACGGCTACGGAGCCGGAGCCGGAGCCCGAGGGGCCCTGCATCGACCAGCTCGGCGAACTCGTCGAGCAGTCCCAGGCCGCCGGGATGACCGTCGAGTTCACCGTCGAGGGCGAGGAGCGGCCCTGCGGCGCCCGCGTCGAACAGACCGTCTACCGCGTGGTGCAGGAAGCGCTCACCAACGTCCACAAGCACGCCGGGGGCGCCAGGGCCCATGTCCGGCTCGCCTACCGCGAGCTCGAGATCGCCGTCCTCGTTCTCAACGGGCCCTCCGACGGCACCCCGGCCACGCCGCTTCCCAGCGGGGGGCACGGGCTGGTCGGCATGAAGGAACGTGTCACCACCCACGGCGGGGGCTTCGCCGCGGGCCCCACCCCCGACGGCGGTTTCCGCGTCTCCGCCCTGTTGCCCCTGGCAGCCCGCCCGATCTGACGCCCGCCTGGCGCCGGACGGTAAGCCGCTCTTCGGGGGCGGGGCCCTGGGCGGTTCTTCTCCCAAGGCGGCTGGCCGATCCTTGAGGGGCGCGGGGAACTGCGCGCTCAGCCACCGACGGTGGCGCGGCCTTTGGCCACCGGCCCCCGCGGGGCAGACGCGGTTGTTCCCGGGCTGACAGCCCGGTGGGGGCGGGCCGCGCAGTTCCCCGCGCCCCTCAAGACAGCGCCCTGCGCAAGGGCAGGGCACCTTCCCCGCGCCCCTCAAGACAGCGCCCTGCGCAAGGGCAGCGCGCCCTGGGGGTCAGGCCGGGTCGGACGGGTCGGCTTGTTCGGGGAGGCCGGGGGCGCCCGGGGCTTCGGGGTGGTCCGGCCCGGAGGGCGGGAGGTGGCGGCCGGTCAGGGAGGCGAGGGTGGCCCGTACGTGCGCGAGATGCGCGCGAATCTCGTCGCGGTGCTGCTCGTGCTCGCGCAGCGAGCGCTCGCTCTCGCGGCGGGTGCGCTCCTCGTGCATGCGCGCCTGGGCGAGCAGTTCGGACGCCCGCTCCTCGGCCTCCTGCTGCTGCACCCGCAGGGCCTCCTCGGCGTCGGCACGCTCCTGGTGCGCCTCGTGGAGGCGCCGTTCGGCGTCGCCGAGGAGGTCGGCGAGCCTGCTGTCGACCCCGGCCTCGCGCTCGGCGAGCTCGTGTTCGAGGGTGTCGAGCCGTTCGCGGCGCTCCTTGTCGACCTCGGCCAGGGTCCGGCCGACGTCCTGCCGCATGGCGTCCAGGGCGCGGCCCGCCTCGCCGCGTACGGCCTCGGCTTCCGCGCGGGCCTGGCCGAGGATCTCGGAGGCGCGTCCGCACGCCTCGTCCAGGAGCCGTTCCGCCTGCTCCTCGGCGGCGGCGAGCCGGGCGGAGGCGGCGGCGCGGGCCTCGTCCTGAAGGGTGCGGCGGGCGGTCTCCGCGGTGTCGCGCGCGTGCTGCGCCTCGGCCTCGGCGCGGTCGCGTACGGCGGCGGCCTCCTCCTCGACCAGCCGCAGCAACTCCTGGGCGCCGTCGCCGAGCGCGTCGAACGAGGTGGCGCCGAGCGCTTCGACCTGGTGCCGCAACGAGGCGCACTCGGCGTCCATCTCGTTGGCGAGCACCGTCAGCCGGGCGGCCCGCTCCCAGGCGGCGTCCCGGTCCTCCGACAACTCGTCGAGGAAACGGTCGACCTGTTCCGGCCGATAGCCGCGTCCGCGCGCGGTGTCGATGTTGCGGGCTGACGATGCGGTGTTGCTGCTCATGCCCTGCCCCTCGCCGTCGGCCGTTCCGTCCTGCCTATTTTTGGCTTATGTCCGAATTGTACGGGCTGCGACACTCCGACCTGTCTCCTACCCATCCACTCCCTTCCCGATGGCCCCGAACGCAGACGGGCCGGGTGAAGAAGGGAAGTGCCCTTCGTCACCCGGCTCTTCGCCGCGTGCGGGGTGGGGGTCAGCGCGCGAGGGAGACGGCGAACGGCGTGAAGCCGTTCCGGCGCAGGACGTGGGGCACGACCAGGATCATGGCCTCGGCGGCGCGGGCGGTGCGAATGCCGCCGAGGTCCTCGATCCATGCGGGCCGCCAGCCCAGGTCGGCGAGCAGACCGGTGACGGTCTTCTTCGCGTCCTCGTCGTCCCCCGACACATAGGCGGTCGGCGGGGTGGCCAGGATCTCGGGAGCGGTCATGACCATGAACAGCATGGTGTTGAGGGTCTTGACCACACGGGTGTCGGGGAGCGCGGCCTGGAGGTGCTCGGCGAGGCTGCTGCCGGGGTAGCACAGGTCGCCGGGCAGCCCGTCCTCGGCGTCGCGGGTGGCGTTGGAGACATCGACGAGGATCTTCCCGGAGAGTTCGGCGCGCAGGCCGGTGAGGCGTTCCAGCGAAGTGTCGCCGGGCGTCGCGTTGATCACGATGTCCGCGCCGCGGGCGGCGGTGGGCTGGTCGGCGAAGGCGACCGTCGGGGCGGCCCCGGCGGCGCGGGCGGCGGTCTCCACCGGGGTCCGGCCGCCGAGGGTGACCTGGTGTCCCGCGGCGGAGAGCTTGTTGGCGAGGTGGGTCCCGACGCGGCCCGCGCCCAGGATGCCGATGGTGGTCATGAGGTGATGCTCCTTGCGGTGTCGAGCGGGTAAGGGCGGGCGTCCGGTCAGACGATCGGCGACAGGACCTCGCGGGCGGCGGCGTGGACGCCGGGGGCCGCGGCCAGGAAGTCGCGGCTGCGGGTGCTCCAGGGCTCGCCCGCCAGGTCGGTGACGGTGCCTCCGGCCTCGGAGACCAGCAGGGCGCCGGCGACCAGTCCCGAGCGGACGTCGGAGAACTGCCAGAAGGCGTCCATCCGTCCGGCGGCGACGTGGATGAGCTGCATCGTGGCTGGCACGGACACGCGTACGACCAGGCCGTTGACGAGCATGGCGGTGACGGAGTCGCCGATCCGCCGGAAGGTGCGCTCGTCCTCGCCGGGCCTGGCCTGACCGGTGCCGATGAGCGAGGCGGCCAGACCGGTCTTGGCGGACACCGCCAGGGGCCGGTCGTTGAGGCGGGCGCCGCCGCCGGCCACCGCGGTGTACGTGTCACCGGTCAGCGGCAGGTGGACGACGGTGAGCACCGGCTGGTTGTCGCGGACCAGGGTGGCGGTGACGGCCCAGTCGTCCATGCCGTGCACGTGGTTGATGTTGCCCTCGGCGGGGTCGACCACCCACCACTCCCCGGGCGGGAGCGCGCCGCCCGCCAACTCGTCCTCGGCCCACCGCGATCCCGGCCGGGCCCGCAGCAGCGGTTCGCGCAGCACGCTCAGCACCGCGTCGTCGTTGGCGTGGATCTCCGCGACGACCTCGTCCAGGCTCACGCCGCGGGCGTGCGTGGTGTGGCGGGCCCGCAACGTGCGACCGGCGGTCCGCACCGCGGCCGTCACGTCGGACAGGAGGGTCGTGCCGGCGGCGAAAGGCATGGCTGTGCTCATGGGGGGCTCCCTGGTGTCGATGGCCGCGGGGCGGTTCTTCTCGCGCCCGCACTTCGACGGTAGGTCGCCCGTGGATTAACAACAAGTGCATGCTTTTCACTTGTAGATTTACTGTCATGCAACTGGATCTGAACCTGCTCACGGCCCTGGACGCGCTGCTGGAGGAGGGGAGCGTCACCGGCGCCGCGGCCCGCCTCCATGTGACCGCGCCTGCGATGAGCCGGTCCCTGGGCCGTATCCGCAAGGTCACCGGTGACCAGATCCTGGTCCGCGCCGGGCGCGGCATGCTCCCCACCCCTCGCGCGCTGGCCATGCGCGCCGAAGTCCACGCCCTCGTGCAGCAGGCCCACCGCCTGCTGTCCGCCCGGCAGAGCCTCGACCTGGCGGCTCTGGACCGGGTCTTCACCGTGCGCTGGCACGACGCGCTGACCGCGGCCTGCGGCACCGCCCTGACCACGGCCGTCCGCGAGCAGGCGCCCGGCGCCCGGCTGCGCCTGTCCGCCGAACCCGGCACGGACACGCCCGAGTCGCACCGGGGCGAGGTCGACCTCGAATCCAGCTCCGGCCGGTCGGCGCTTCCCGACATCCGCCACCGCCTCGTCGGCAGGGACCGGCTGGTCGTCGCCGTCCGGCCCGGCCACCCGCTGGCCGAGGGCCCGTTGAGCCCCGAGCGTTACGCGGCGGCGGAACACCTCACCGTTTCCCGGCGCGGAAGCCTGCGCGACTCGGTCGACGACGCCCTGGCGGCGCACGGCCTCGAACGGCGCGTCGCCGCCGCCGGGCCCACCGCCGCCTTCGCACTGCGGCTGGTCCTCGACACCGACCTCGTGGTCACCGTGCCCGACGCGGTCACCCGCGAGGCCAGGGACCACCTCGGCCTGCTCACCCTGCCGACGCCGCTCCCGCTGCCCGACGTCCCCTTGTACCTGCTGTGGCACCAGCGGTACGACGAGGACCGCGCCCACATCTGGCTGCGCGACCTGGCCACCGAAACCGTCCAGGCGCTGTTCGCACCCCTGAACGCCTGACCGGCCCGCCGGATCGGCACGCTTGACCGGCCCGCCTGAACGGCACAGCGAACGGCCCCGCCGCGGCGGGGCCGTTCCCTGACGCCTCTGCTACGACCCGGCGGGACGGAACTTCTGTCGGCCGGGCCCTGGCGGGGCCGTTACAGCAGTCCGTCCCACATCTGCTCGATGAGGACCGACCACCAGTGGTCGGGCGAGGCGATGGCCGCCGGGTCCTGCGCGGCGAGCTGCGCCTGGAAGTCCACCGTCCAGCGGCCCGCCTGATCGGGCGTCAGCCCGATCCGCAGCCGCCACATCCGGCCCAGCAGCGCCAGGCAGCGGGCGAATTCCGGCAGGCTCGAATTGACGAACTGCGGCGGCGCGGGCTGTCCGCCCGGACCGGCCTCCAACGGCACCGCCACGATGTGCGCGGTGCCGTACTGCACACAGAGCTGACGGCCGAAGTCATTGCCCATCACCAGATACGAGCCCGCGTCCGACGCCGCCTGCACGCCGCGCTGCTGGGCCAGCTCCGCCAGCGTCGGCACCGGCTGGCCCGGCTGGGCCTGCGCCCAGAAGAACGGGCCGAAGTCCACCGGCAGCCCGGCCCACACCAGGGTCTGCGCCACGATGTCGGGCACGCCCTGCCGGGACACCGCCCGCTGGTCGAAGCGGAACAAGCCCTGCGGCCCGAAGGCCGACGCCAGTTCCTGCCCGATCACGTCGAGCGGCACCGGCGGCACCCGCAGCACCCTGTGCGGGTCGGGCATCGGCACCCGCTGCGGCTGCGGGCGCGCGGGCGCGCCCGCCACCTGGTGCAGCTCGCCCTGGTGCGTCAGCAGATGCTGGACGCCCTGCTGGCGGCTGGCGTGGTCCCTGCCGTACGGCGCGGTGTGGCTGATCCGCACCTGCGGCCAGGTCTCGCGGATCATCCGCGTGCAGTAACCGCCCGGCAGGTCGCACGACTCCAGCTCGGTGTGCAGTTCGAGCACCTGCTCGGGCCGCACGCCCATCGAGCGCAGCTCGTGCAGGATCTGCCACTCCGGGTGCGGAGTGCCGGGCGCCGAACGCCGGATGAGCTGCTGCTCGCTGCCGTCCTGGCCGCGGTACCGGAGCACCGCCATGTAGCCGGGGCCGACCGTGGGCACCGCCGTCGGCTGCGGGTAGCCGTAGCCGGGCGGCGGGGGCGGGGCCATGCCGCCGCCACCGGGCGGGGGCGGCGGCCCCATGGGCGCGCCGCCGGGACCCGCGAGCATCGTGGCCGCGTAGTGCGGGTCGTTGCCGCCGGGCCGGCCGGGCGCGCCGGGGCCCGCGCCGGGCGCCTGGGGTCCGGGCGGACCCGAAGGCCCTGCCAGCATCGTGGCCGCGTAGTGCGGGTCGTTGTTCCCCGCGGGCGGCGGGGGCGGCGACATGCCGGGGCCGGGCGGCGGCGGGGGCGGTCCCGTCGGACCGGTGGGTCCGGGAGGTCCGGGCGGCCCGCCGGGGCCCGCGAGCATGGTCGCCGCGTAGTGCGGGTCGTTGCCGCCGGGACGACCGGCGCCGGGCGGCGGCGGTCCCTGCGGGCCCTGCGGGCTCTGACCACCCGGCGGATTCTGCGGTACGAGCTGCGTCGGCAGGTAACCGCCCGCAGGAGCGGCGGCTCCCGGCGGGGGCGGCGGCGCGTCCGGGCTGCGGACCGGACCGCCCGAGGGCGGCGGCACATTGCCGCGGGCGGCCTTCGCCGTCTCCAGGTCGGCGATGTCGGCGGCACCGCGACCGGGGCCACCGGGCGGAGGCACGGATCCGGCGCCGAGGCCGCCGGGCGGCGGCAGCGGCACCGCGGGTCCGCCGGGCGGCGGGAATTCCGAACCCCCCACGGTGTGCGGCACGCCGGGCCTGGCGGGCGGCACGGGAGCCTGCGGCTCCACGGGCGGGGCGATCCGGGTCTTGGGCAACCCGCTGCCGCTCGGCAGCAGTTCGGTGCGGGCCTGCTCGGCCTCGGGGTCCTGCGCGACGTCCACCTGGTCGGAGCCGCTGATCGGCGGCGCGAAGACGGTCGCGGGCACCGGGACCGACTGGCCCTCGCCGCTGTCGCTGGTCGTCTTGCCCGCCCAACTGCCGCCGGGCACGGCCGGTTCCGCGGGCGCCGAGGGCGTCGCGGGCGCGTCGGCCGCCGGGGCCGGGCGCCGGTAGTCGATCCCGCCGGACGCGGCCGGTGCGACGGGAGCGCTGTCAGCGGGGGAGGGTGCGGGTGCGGGCGTTGAGGCGCCGGAGGAGGCGGGCCGCCGGTAGTCGATCCCGCCGGAGCCGGAGCCGGAGCCGGAGCCGGAGCCGGAGCCGGAGCCGGGCGCGGAGCCCGTACCGTCGCCCGGTCCCGAGGCGGGTCCCGAGGCCGCCGCCAGGCCGTACCCGCCGTCGGCGTCGGCCGCCGGGGCACGGTCGGCCGGGGCGCCGTGGGATCCGGGGGCGGCGGCATGCCACGCGGGAGCGTCGGCTCCCGCGCCCGCGGCGATACCGGCACCGTTGGTCCGGCTCGACCGGCGGTTGTCGGGGATGCCCATCTTGTCGGCCGCGTCCTGGAGCCACTGCGGCGGGCTCAGCAGGAAGGACGTGGCCTCCAGGTCGATGCGTTGCGGCGGGTCGGGCACCGCGTCGTTCGGCACCGGGCCGTACTCCTCCTCGTAACGCCTGATGAGTTCGCCGACGGGCAGGCCGGGCCACAAGGTGGCCTCGCCGCTGTCCTTGGCTATGACGACGCGGACGTCGCCGCCGTCGCCCGCGGACGGGCCGCCCTCGCGCGGCTCCGACCAGACGACGAAGCCGAGGTCGAATTCGCGGACCCGGATCTCCCGGGCCTCGTACGCGGGGACGTCGCCGTTGATCCAGCGCTCCGCCCGCTCCTGGGCCTGCGCGAAAGTGACCATGTCCGGCCTCATCCCTCCACCGGGACGGCGCTGGCGAAGCCCCCGTCCACCATCAGGTTCGCGACGGTCTCCAATTCCGGCGGATTGCCCGCGAGCCGGAGCAGGAACGCGTCGAGTGACTCACCGCAGGGCAGCAGCAGTTCGGCGACCCGGTCGGCGGGGGCGGCCCAGCGGTCGCCGTCGCGGACGTCGTCGTACGCGCAGAACCAGACCGAGCCGGTCCGCTCGCCCTTGACCTTGACCGCGAGCAGGCCGCCCTGGAGGTAGGAGATCGCCAGGAAGTCCTTGGTCAGGTGGTCGCGCAGGCACTTGTTCACGTACACCAGGTCGTTGACCGCGGCGTCGTCGCGGACGGTGAAGAACGGCTGGTCGATCAGCAGGCCGAGGTCCGGGTCGAGCGCGACGCCGCTCGGGGCGCAGCCGCCCGCCGCCTTCAGGAAGGTGCGGTAGCCGCCGGGCAGCCGGTAGCCCAGCTCCTCCTCGACGTCACGGACCTGCGACTCGGTGACCGCGACCGGGTCCTTCGGCAGTCCGAAGTGCACCGGGCGGGTCTCCTGGAGCGGCCGGGTGCCGCGCTTGGCGTGATCGGCGGAGGAGGCGGCGAGGCCCCCGTGGTGCCGCAGCAGCGCCTTGACCTCGACCGGTATCAGCTCCATCCGGCGGGTCCCGATGACGTGGTGCCAGGTCCAGCCGTGCGGGGTCGCGACGGGGGAGAGGCTGCCCCACAGCTCGTGGCCCGAGGCGTGCAGCGCCGCGTTCGCCGACACGTAGTCGGTCAGCCGCAGCTCGTCTATCCCGAAGCCCTCGGGGGGCTCGGCGATCTCCGCCACCGCCCGCGCGTACGGCGCGAAGTCCGGAATCCCGTTGTCGTCCACCCAGACACCCTGGGGATGGCGGGCGGCGCGTACCGGGTCGGGAAAATGCACGACCTGTCCGGCGTAGGCCGCGTTCGGCGGCGGCACGATACGTCCCCCGGCCCGCGGACCGGGAGGTGCGCCCAGCCCTTGCCGACCTGTCGTCATGGCGGTTGCCCCCTGCTGCGTCTGGCTGATGACCACAGCCTAGGGCCTCACCACCAGGGCAGAGCCAGGGCCTGTGGATAACTTGCCTGATCCGCCTGCCGCCGGGCCCGCGTCGGCAGCCGTCGACTCCGCGCCGACTCCGCCTCGACTCCGCGTCTGCGGCTGTCGGCCCCCGCGTCGGCCCCGCGTCGGCAGCCGCCGGGCTCAGTCGCCGGTCGCCGCCGCCCGCAGCTTCTCCGCCTGCTTCAGCGCGATCGCCGCCCGCAGCGTCGCCGTCTTGTGGTCGGCGCGCACCGTCTCGTACGCGGCCGTGGCGCCGCCGGACCTGACCACGGTGACCAAGACGACGCCCGCCGCGCCGCGCGCGGTGTCGGCGATCGTGTACGCCACCTCCTGGTCGCCCAGCGCGGGCCGGCCCGCGGGCGGCGCCACCGGCCGGACGGTGTAGGAGGTGACCCCGCCGTCGCGGGTGGCCTTGAAACCGCGGCAGGTCTTCAGCGCCGTGGTCAGCTCGTCCAGCACGGTCTCGGCGGTGCCGGGAGCGTAGGAGGCGATCACCTCCAGGCTGATCGCCTTCGCGTTCTTGTCCTTGTCCGCGGTGTCGGTGACCATCGCGCCGGTGTACACCTGCCGCGTGTGCTTGGGCCGGCTGCTCCATTGGTCGGCGACCGGCTGGCAGGCCGCGTTGTCGACCGTCGTGGCCGGGCCGAGGAGCTGCGTCTTGCTGCCCGCGGGCAGCACCTGGACGTGGGGGACGTCGGAGGACGTGAGCAGCGCGGAGGTGAGCTTGGCCGTCGACACCGCGCCGGACGCGCGGACCGGGCCCGGCTCCTTCTTCGCCTTGTCGTCGCCGCCCCCGCCCCCGCAGGCCGCGGTCAGCGCGAGCACCGGCACCAGGGCGGCGGCCGCCAGCACGGCGGTCCGCGTGTGCGGGCCGCCGCGTCGCAGGTCAGCGGCCGACTCCCGGCTACCGGTCAGTAGGCGACTGCGTGCACGTATCGGCATCTGGTGTTCCCCTGTGTTGTGTCCGTCCCCGGGATCGCACGGGCGACGGTCCGTTGCCGCGCGACTTTACGGCACCAGGGGCGCGATTTCGCCTGTGGGGCCGCTCACAAAGAGGCGCGCGAAAGCGGCCCCGGGGTGTGCCCCGAGACGGTCCCCGCAGGCCCTTCAGCGGACGGTCACTTCGCTTGCGCCGCCTTCAGCTTCTCGCTCTGCTTGCGCGCGACGTCGATGGGCAGGGTGCCCGCGCCGCCCGCCGACTTCACCGACAGGTACGCGGTGATGGTGTCGCCGGTCCGCACCACGCTCACCAGGGCCGCGCCGGACTTCTTGTCCGCGGTGTCGGCCATCACATAGGAGACGGCCTCGTCGCCGGTCGGCACCGCGGGGCCCTTGGCGATGGTGAACGGCGTCTTGGTGCCGGTGTTGTCCGTCGCGGTGAAGCTCTTGCAGGTGCCCAGCGCCGTCTTCACCGACTCGATGACCTTCTCGGCGTCACCGGGTGCGTGACTGGCGACCAGCATCTGGTTGATCGCGTCGGGGGTGGCGCTCGACGTCGTCTTCGCGAAGGCCGCGCCGACGAACGCCTTGCGCGGGATCTTCGGCTTGCTGCTGGTGATGTCGGCGAGCGGCTGGCACGCGGGCTTGTCCGCGGTCAGCGTGGAGGTGTCGGCGGAGTCGTCGGTCTGCGAGACCTGGATCGTCCAGCCGGGCACGTCGGCCTCGGCGATCAGCGCCTTGGTGAGCTGAGCCTTGGTGAGCGCCGAGCCGTCCGACGGACTGTCGGCGCCGCTCGTCGGAGCGGAGGCCGAGGCGGAGCCCGTGGCCTTGCCGCCCTTGCCGTCGGCGTCCTTGGAGCCGTCGGACGAGCCGGAGCAGGCCGCGGCGAGGACGAGGGCGGGGAGCACGGCGGCGGCCAGGCGGAGCCGGGTCTTGCGCATGGGGGGTCACGTTCCCTGATCGGCGGCAGCGGGTCCGCGGGCGCGGACCGACTGCCGATACTCCCGCCATGTCGGGCGCGCGTCCATGCCGCGCCGAAGCTGTGCCGCGGCTGTGCGTGCCTGACGCCCCCCGCTGTGCGCGCCCCCGCCGCCGACATGTGTTCGGGAAGCGCCCGCCGGGGACCGGCCGTCACCCTGCGTCGACCGTCCGCGCCCGTACGACGATCGCCCGCGACCGTATGGCGGCCGGTTTTGTGCACATGCTGTGCCCGCGTTGCCGACGCTCCGTCACACGACGGTGACATGGCCCACACACGATGGGCGCGGTGCCGCGTCCGGCTTCCCGTCGCATGGCCTGTTTGGCACTCTGAACGACATACGGGGGATCGCCCGCCCAGGCGGGCGGATGGAGGGACGCACACAGATCATGACAAGTCAGACCCAGGCGGCGGGGGCCGCCGATCCGCGCTTGAGCTGGAGCGGTTCGGACGATCCGGTGGGCCCGCCGGTGCTGCGGCACCGCAGGGACGGCATCATGCCCGCGGTCGCCGCGGCGCTGCTGATCCGCGACGACGTGCTGACCTGCACCGGCGCCAAAGGTGAGCAACCGCCCGTACTGCACCCGATCGTTCAGGACTTCCTGGACGCGCTGCCGGTCGCGCAGCGGGAACGGTTCGCCGGGCGCTGTCCCGAACCGGTGCTCATTTCACGCCACTTGACGGCAGTCGAGGCAAACCGGGGCAAGCGTGCGTCCCGCAAGCCGCTCACCCAGGGTGAGGCCCGCAAGGCGCTGCGCGGGGCGAAGCTCACCTCGCGGCGCATCCGGGAGGACGGCGACCCGACGCACGGCGCGTACGCCCCGCCCTGCCGCTCGTGCGCGCCGCTGCTGTCGCACCTGGGGGTCAAGCCGGTGGATCCGGCGGCCGAAGGAGTATGAGCATCCCGATGGCGGGCACCACCCGTTTCCCGGTCGGCGTCGACGCCGCGCTGCGCGCCGCGGGCTGGCGGCCGGGGCGCTGGGACATCAAGCAGGCCGAGTTCTGGGCGGACCGGCTGCGGGCGTACGAGTCGCCGGGCGGCCACCGGCACGCCGTCTTCCCCGCCGCGGTCGAGGCGTGGGCGGAGTTCGGCGGCCTGCTGATCCCCGGCGCCTCGGGTCCCGGCCGGCAGATCGCCCCCACGGCCATCGCCGTCGACCCGCTGCGCGGCCTGCACCTGGCGCGGACCTTCGGCGATCTCGGCCGCGCCCTGGAGACCGACATCAGCCCGCTCGGCGAGGAGCCCGCGTCCGGCGCGCTGCTCGCGATCGACGCCGAGGGCCGCGTCTACACCGTCGACCACACCGGCGACTGGTACGTGGGCCCCGACATCGACCGCGCGCTGACCGCCCTGATCGGCGGCGTACGCCCGGTGCGCCTCACGATGCACTGACCTTCGCCGGGTTGAGCCGCGAAAGACCGGCTCACGGCGAACCCGTCCACGACGGACCGCCCGCGTCCGCGGCCGTGGACGCGGGCGTCCCCCCGGCCATGACGACCCCTCAACTCCCGTACGTGTAAAGGACACCTTCGCGCGGTCGCGGCGACGTCCCCGACACGGGGATGAGCCTCAGGTAGCAGACCCCTAGGGGGAGGTACCTACTTTTGGTGGCCATCGGTTCGTACCGGCGGATGACGATCCCGGGCCGTCCGTTCCATACGGTCATGAGGCGGGGTGGGGATAGCCCCACCCACAAGACGGAGACCTCCCCCATCGTGCCGGGGGACGCCGCTCCGACAAGCTGAGCACACCGGCTCAACAGGGCCTGGTCAGGGCCCGCATCGACCTCACAGGAGATTCACGTGACAACGGCAGTGACGATTCCCAAGTCCGGGGGCAGCGGAGAGCGTCCGGCCGTTGCCGCAGCAGGCCGAGCGGTGACGAAGGCGTACGGCAGCGGCGAGACGCGCGTCCTGGCGCTCGACGCGGTGGACGTCGACATCGCGCGCGGCCGGTTCACCGCGATCATGGGCCCCTCGGGCTCCGGCAAGTCCACGCTGATGCACTGCCTGGCCGGGCTGGACACCGTGTCCGAGGGCCGGATCTGGATCGGCGACACCGAGATCACCACCCTCAAGGACAAGAAGCTCACCCAGCTCCGCCGGGACAAGATCGGCTTCATCTTCCAGTCCTTCAACCTGCTGCCGACGCTCAACGCGGCGGAGAACATCACGCTGCCCATGGACATCGCGGGCCGCAAGGTGGACCGCGACTGGTTCGACCGGGTGGTGGAGACCGTCGGTCTCGCCGGGCGCCTCAAGCACCGCCCCACGCAGCTCTCCGGCGGTCAGCAGCAGCGCGTCGCGGTCGCCCGCGCCCTCGCCGCCCGTCCCGAGATCATCTTCGGTGACGAGCCGACCGGAAACCTCGACTCCCGCGCCGGCGCCGAAGTCCTCGGCTTCCTGCGCAAATCGGTGGACGAACTGGGCCAGACCATCGTGATGGTCACCCACGACCCGGTCGCCGCCTCCTACTCCGACCGCGTGCTGTACCTGGCGGACGGCCGGATCGTCGACGAGATGCAGAACCCGACCGCCGACGGCGTCCTGGAGCGCATGAAGTCCTTCGACGGTCGCGGGAGGACCTCGTGACCGTCCTGAAGACATCGGTGCGCAACTTCCTCGCGCACAAGGGACGCATGGCGCTGTCCGCCGTCGCCGTCCTGCTCTCGGTGGCGTTCGTGTGCGGCACGCTCGTGTTCACCGACACCATGACCGCCACCTTCGACAAGCTCTTCGGCTCCACCGCCTCCGACGTCACCATCAGCGCCAAGAAGGTCGACGACGCGCAGGAGACCGGACGGCCCGACACCGTGCCCGCCTCGCTCCAGCAGACCCTGCTCAAGGTGCCGGGCGTCGCCAAGTCCTACCCCGACGTCACCAGCGACCAGGTGACGGTCGCCGACGCGAACAACAAGAGCATCAGCCCGACCAGCGGCGCCCCGACCATCGTCAGCAACTGGGACCCGACCGAGACCAAGGCCGTCGAGCTGTCCTCGGGCAACACCCCGCGCGGGCCCACCGACGCGGTGATCGACGCCGACACCGCCGACAAGCACCACCTGAAGATCGGCGACACGCTGCGGGTCATCGCCGCCCCCGGCGACTTCCACGTCACGATCTCCGGCATCGTCACCTTCAAGACCACCAACCCCGGCGCGGCCGTCATCTACATCGAGACCGCCACCGCCCAGGCCAAGCTGCTCGGTGACAGCCACGCGTACACCGGCTACGGCCTGACCGCCGCCAAGGGCGTCACCGACGACCGCCTCAAGGCGGACGTCACGACGGCCATCGGCGCGGGCAAGTACACCGTCGACACCGCCGCCGAGACCAAGAAGAAGGACAAGGACGACGTCGGCAGCTTCCTGAACTTCATGAAGTACGCGATGCTCGGCTTCGCGGGCATCTCGGTCCTGGTCGGCATCTTCCTCATCGTCAACACCTTCTCCATGCTGGTCGCCCAGCGCACCCGCGAGATCGGCCTGATGCGGGCCCTCGGCTCCAGCCGCAAGCAGGTCAACCGGTCGGTGCTGGTCGAGGCGGTGCTGCTCGGCGTCGTCGGCTCGGTGCTCGGCATCGGCGGCGGCATCGGCCTGGCCATCGCCCTGATGAAGCTCATGGGCCAGGCGGGCATGAAGCTCGACACCTCCGAGCTGACCATCAAGGCCACCACCCCGATCGTCGGCCTGGCCATCGGCGTCATCGTCACCGTGATCTCCGCCTACATCCCGGCCCGCAGGGCCGGACGGATCTCCCCGATGGCCGCGCTGCGCGACGCGGGCACCCCCACCGACGCGAAGTCCGGCCGGATCCGCGCCGCGATCGGCGTCCTGGTCTGCGCGATCGGCGCCGTGGCGCTGGTCGGCGCGGGACAGTCGGACAAGGCGTCCTCCGGCGGCGGACTGCTGGGCCTGGGCGTGCTGTTCAGCCTGGTCGGCTTCGTGATCATCGGCCCGCTGCTGGCCGGTGTGATCGTACGAGCGGTCAGCGCGGTCATCCTGCGGTTCTTCGGACCGATGGGCCGCCTCGCGGAGCGCAACGCGCTGCGCAACCCGCGCCGTACCGGTGCCACCGCCTCCGCGCTGATGATCGGCCTCGCGCTGGTCGCCGGCATGTCGGTGGTCGGCTCGTCCATGGTGGCCTCCGCCGACGACCAGCTCGACAAGTCGGTCGGCGCGGACTTCATCCTCCAGCCCGACGGCGGCCAGCCGCTGACCCCCGCCCTGGTGGCGGCGATCAAGTCGGCCTCCCACATGGAGCACTTCACCGAGTACGCGGGCGTCAACGCCAAGGTCACGCTGCCCGACGGCAAGACGGTCACCAAGCAGTTCAGCGCGGTCAGCCCGACCTACGCCGACGACCTGCGGCTCAAGACCGTGAAGGGCGATCTGAAGGACGCGTACGCGAAGAACGGCATGTCCGTCAACGAGGCGTACGCCAAGGACCACCACATCAAGATCGGTGACGAGCTGCCGGTGACGATGATCGGCGGCACGCCGACCAAGCTCCGCGTCAACGTCATCACCAGCGACGACACCACGGTCGACCACGGCGCCTGGTACACCAACCTGGCCACCGCCAAGCAGTACCTCCCGGCGGACAAGCAGCCGCTCGACCAGATCATGTTCGCCAAGGCCGTCGACGGCCAGGCCAAGGAGGCGGGCGCCTCGCTCACCGCGGCCGTCAAGGACTACCCGCAGCTCAAGGTCCGCGACCAGTCCGACTTCAAGGACCTCATCCACAAGCAGGTCAACCAGCTCCTGTACATGATCTACGGGCTGCTCGGCCTCGCGATCATCGTCGCCATCCTGGGCGTGGTGAACACCCTCGCCCTGTCGGTGGTCGAGCGCACCCGGGAGATCGGCCTGATGCGGGCGATCGGCACCTCCCGGCGCCAGCTGCGCCGGATGATCCGCCTCGAATCGGTGGTCATCGCGCTCTTCGGCGCGCTGGTCGGCCTCGGTCTCGGCCTCGGCTGGGGCACCACGGGACAGAAGGTGCTGGCCTCCCAGGGCCTCGGCGTCCTCCAGATCCCGTGGACGACGATCATCCTGGTCTTCATCGGCTCCGCGGTCGTCGGCCTGCTGGCCGCGCTGCTCCCGGCCTTCCGGGCGGGGCGGATGAACGTACTGAACGCGATCGCCACGGACTGACGCCGCCGGTCGCACCGGCCGGTGGCGCAGGTCACCACAGACGCGGCCCCGGAAGCGCAACCCCCCGCGCTCCGGGGCCGCCCGCGCGTCCCGCACCCCGGTCCGCCCCCCCGCCGGGCGTCCCCGCCCACGGGCTCCGCGGCCCCGCGCCTCACGCGATGGCCTGTGGCTGTCGGCGGTACGTCGTACGCTGGAGGTACCCCCGGCCCGTGACACGTGTCGGGTGCTTCGCGTTGCCTCTGCCCCGGGACGGAAAACCCCTCATGAGTCTGAACGGTCTGGTCGACGTCGTCGTCGAGGACGCCGCCCTCGCGGAAGCGGTGGAGGCCGCCGCCTCCGGCGCCCGGCCGATGGTGGACCTGGTGGGGCCGCCCGCCGCGCGTCCCCTGGCCATCGCGGCGCTCGCGGCCCGCGCGCACCGCACCGTACTGGCGGTCACGGCGACCGGCCGCGAGGCGGAGGACCTGGCCGCCGCGCTGCGCACCCTGCTGCCGCCGGACGCCGTCGCCGAGTACCCGGCGTGGGAGACGCTGCCGCACGAGCGGCTGTCCCCGCGCAGCGACACCGTAGGCCGCCGCCTGGCCGTCCTGCGCCGCCTGGCGCACCCGCGGGCCGACGACGCGGCGACCGGACCCGTACAGGTCGTGGTCGCCCCCATCAGGTCCGTGCTGCAACCGCAGGTCAAGGGCCTGGGCGACCTGGAGCCCGTCGCCTTGCGGACCGGGCAGAGCGCCGACCTGGGCACCGTCACCGAGGGCCTGGCGGCAGCCGCGTACTCCCGCGTCGAGCTGGTCGAGAAGCGCGGCGAATTCGCGGTGCGCGGCGGCATCCTCGACGTCTTCCCGCCGACCGAGGAGCACCCGCTGCGGGTGGAGTTCTGGGGCGACGACGTCGAGGAGATCCGCTACTTCAAGGTCGCCGACCAGCGCTCCCTCGAAGTCGCCGAGCACGGCCTGTGGGCGCCGCCCTGCCGTGAGCTGCTCCTCACCGACCAGGTGAAGGAGCGGGCCGCGGCGCTGTCGGTCGCCCACCCCGAGCTGCACGAGCTGCTGGACAAGATCGCCGAGGGCATCGCGGTGGAGGGCATGGAGTCCCTGGCCCCGGTGCTGGTCGACGACATGGAGCTGCTGCTCGACGTGCTCCCGGCGGGCAGCATGGCCGTGGTGTGCGACCCGGAGCGGGTCCGTACCCGCGCCGCCGACCTGGTGGCGACCTCCCGCGAATTCCTGGAGGCGTCCTGGGCGGCGTCGGCCGGCGGCGGCGAGGCGCCGATCGACCTCGGCGCGGCCTCGCTGTGGTCGATCGCCGACGTCCGCGACCGGGCCCGCGAGCTGGGCGTCCCCTGGTGGTCGGTGAGCCCCTTCGCGGCCGACGAGGCCGACGACCTGGCCGCCGACACCCTCAAGCTGGGCATGCACGCGCCCGAGCTGTACCGCGGCGACACCGCCCGCGCGCTCGCCGACACCAAGGGCTGGCTGGCCGACGGCTGGCGCACCGTCTACGTCACCGAGGGCCAGGGCCCGGCCGCCCGCGTGGTGGAGGTGCTGGGCGGCGAGGGCATCGCCGCCCGCCTCGACATCGAGCTGGCCGACCTCGCGGCGTCCGTGGTCCACGTGGCGACCGGCTCCATCGAGCACGGCTTCATCGACCCGGCGCTCAAGCTCGCCGTGCTCACCGAGACCGACCTGTCGGGGCAGCGCTCGTCCACCAAGGACATGGGCCGGATGCCGTCCCGGCGGCGCAAGACCATCGACCCGCTCACCCTCCAGGCGGGCGACTACATCGTGCACGAGCAGCACGGCGTCGGCCGCTATGTGGAGATGGTGCAGCGCACCGTGCAGGGCGCCACCCGCGAGTACCTGCTGGTCGAGTACGCGCCCGCCAAGCGCGGCCAGCCGGGCGACCGGCTCTTCGTCCCCACCGACCAGCTCGAACAGGTCACCAAGTACGTCGGCGGCGAGGCCCCCTCGCTGCACCGGCTCGGCGGCGCGGACTGGACGAAGACCAAGGCGCGGGCGAAGAAGGCGGTCAAGGAGATCGCCGCCGACCTGATCAAGCTGTACTCGGCGCGGATGGCCGCCCCCGGCTACACCTTCGGGCCCGACACCCCCTGGCAGCGCGAGCTGGAGGACGCCTTCCCGTACGCGGAGACGGCCGACCAGCTCACCACCATCGCCGAGGTCAAGGAGGACATGGAGAAGTCCGTCCCCATGGACCGGCTGATCTGCGGCGACGTCGGCTACGGCAAGACCGAGATCGCGGTGAGGGCGGCCTTCAAGGCCGTGCAGGACGGCAAGCAGGTCGCCGTGCTGGTGCCGACCACGCTGCTGGTGCAGCAGCACATGGGCACCTTCGCCGAGCGGTACGCGCAGTTCCCGGTCAAGGTGCGGGCGCTGTCGCGGTTCCAGACCGACAGCGAGGCCAAGGCCACCATCGAGGGGCTGCGGGACGGCACCGTGGACCTGGTGATCGGCACCCACCGGCTCTTCTCCTCCGAGACGAAGTTCAAGGACCTGGGCCTGGTCATCGTCGACGAGGAGCAGCGCTTCGGCGTCGAGCACAAGGAGCAGCTCAAGAAGCTGCGGGCCAACGTGGACGTGCTGACCATGTCCGCCACCCCGATCCCGCGCACCCTGGAGATGGCGGTCACCGGCATCCGCGAGATGTCCACCATCACCACCCCGCCGGAGGAGCGGCACCCGGTGCTGACCTTCGTCGGCCCGTACGAGGAGCGGCAGATCGGCGCCGCGATCCGGCGTGAACTGCTGCGCGAGGGCCAGGTCTTCTACATCCACAACCGGGTGGAGTCGATCGACCGGGCGGCGGCGCGGCTGCGCGCCATCGTGCCGGAGGCGCGGATCGCCACCGCGCACGGGCAGATGGGGGAGTCGCAGCTCGAACAGGTCGTGGTCGACTTCTGGGAGAAGCGGTTCGACGTGCTGGTGTCCACCACGATCGTGGAGTCGGGCATCGACATCGCCAACGCCAACACCCTGATCGTGGAGCGCGGCGACACCTTCGGGCTCAGCCAGCTCCACCAGTTGCGCGGGCGCGTCGGCCGCTCGCGCGAACGCGGCTACGCGTATTTCCTGTACCCGCCGGAGAAGCCGCTGACCGAGACCGCGCACGAGCGGCTCGCCACCATCGCCCAGCACACCGAGATGGGCGCGGGCATGTACGTCGCCATGAAGGACCTGGAGATCCGCGGCGCGGGCAATCTGCTGGGCGGCGAGCAGTCCGGGCACATCGCGGGCGTCGGATTCGACCTGTACGTACGGATGGTGGGCGAGGCCGTCGCCGACTACCGCTCGGCGCTGGAGAGCGGCGGCGAGCCGGAGGAGACGCTGCTCGACGTCAAGATCGAACTGCCGGTGGACGCGCACGTCCCGCACGACTACGCGCCGGGCGAGCGGCTGCGGCTCCAGGCGTACCGGGCCATCGCGGCGGCCAACACGGCCGAGGACATCGCGGCGGTCCGCGAGGAGCTGACCGACCGCTACGGCAAGCTGCCGGAGCCGGTGGAGAATCTGCTGCTGGTGGCGGGGCTGCGGATGCTGGCCCGCAAGGTCGGCGTCAGCGACATCACCCTCCAGGGCGCCAACGTCCGCTTCGGCCCGGTGGAGTTGCGCGAGTCGCAGGAGCTGCGGCTGAACCGGCTCTACCCGCGCACGGTGCTCAAGCACGCGACGAAGCAGATCCTCGTCCCGCGTCCGACGACGGCGCGGATCGGCGGCAAGCCGGTGGTGGGCCGCGAACTGCTGGAGTGGACGGCGGAGTTCCTGACGACGGTGCTGGACAACTGACGACGGTGCTGGACAACTAGGGCTGTTCCAGCCGGTTTCCCACCGCCCGGCGGACGTTCAATGGTCTGGACCTTGACAGGTCCAGACCATTCCGCTTGAGTCTGTCCCGACCCCACTCGAACCCCCACAAGGAGTGGTCACGTGTCGAGACAACGGCTCATAGCGTTCCTCACCGCACTCGCGGTCGCGATAGGGATCGCCATCCTCGTACCGCTGGCGTCCACCGCCTCCGCCGCGGGCTGCTCCACCGCGTGGAACTCGTCGTCGGTGTACACCGGCGGCATGGGCGCGTCGTACAACAGCCACAACTGGCTGGCGAAGTGGTGGACCCAGGGCGAGACGCCCGGCGCCGCCGACGTCTGGTCGGACCAGGGCGCCTGTACCGGCGGTTCGGGCGGCACCGGCGGCACCACGGGCGGCACCGGCGGGACCTGCAACTACCCGGCGTGGGTCCAGGGCCACAACTACGTCGCCGGTGACATCGTCAAGTACAGCAACGGCAACTACTACAAGGCCTCCCACGACAACCCGGGCTACGACCCCACCATCAGCACCTGGTACTGGGACCCGTTCGGCTGCAACGGCGGCGGTACGACCACCCCGCCCGGCAACCCGAGCGGATTCGTCGTCACCGAGGCCCAGTTCAACCAGATGTTCCCGAACCGGAACTCCTTCTACACCTACAGCGGCCTGACCGCGGCGCTCAGCGCGTACCCCGGTTTCGCGAACACCGGCAGCGACACGGTGAAGAAGCAGGAGGCCGCGGCCTTCCTCGCCAACGTCAGCCACGAGACCGGCGGCCTCGTCTACATCGTCGAGCAGAACACCGCGAACTACTCGCACTACTGCGACGCGAGCCAGTCCTACGGCTGCCCGGCCGGACAGTCCGCGTACTACGGCCGCGGGCCGATCCAGTTGAGCTGGAACTTCAACTACAAGGCCGCGGGCGACGCGCTCGGCATCGACCTGCTGCACAACCCCAACCTGGTGCAGACCGACTCGGCCGTCGCCTGGAAGACCGGCCTGTGGTACTGGAACACCCAGACCGGCCCCGGCACCATGACCCCGCACAACGCCATGGTCAACGGCGCCGGATTCGGTGAGACCATCCGCAGCATCAACGGCAGCATCGAGTGCAACGGCGGCAACCCCGCGCAGGTGCAGAGCCGGGTCAACTCCTACCAGAGCTTCGTCTCGATCCTCGGAGTCCCGGCGGGCAACAACCTGAGCTGCTGACCCGGCGTCGTCCCACGGACGCACGCAAGGCCGTACGCACGCAAGGCCGTACGCACGCAAGGCCGTACGCACGCAAGGCCGTACACAGGTAAGGCCGTACGCGCCAGCCTGTACGCACGCTTCATCCGACGCGCCCCGCTCACCACGAGCGGGGCGCGTTAGTGTGAGCGGCTGTGACGATCACCGGAGCGGGGACGAACGTACGGCCGCTGGCGGCGGGACAGCGCGCGCGGCTGCTGGTCGGGGACATCGACGGCGGCGAGCCGCGCCTGGTGTACGAGACGGCGGACAGCGCGCTGGAGGCGCCGAACTGGTCGCCGGACGGCCGCTGGCTGGTCTTCAACCAGGACGGGCTTCTGCTGCGGATCGCCCCCGGCGGCGGGGCGCCCGAGGTCATCGACACCGGCGGCATCACGGACGCCAACAACGACCATGTGCTCTCGCCGGACGGCGGCACGGTCTATCTGTCGGCGGGCGACGGGCACATCCACGCCGTGCCGTTCGAGGGCGGACCCGCGCGCCGGGTCACCAACGACCGCGGCCCCGGACCCTTCCGGCACTTCCTGCACGGCGTCTCGCCCGACGGCCGCACGCTGGCGTACGTGGGCGTCGAGCCGTACGGCGGCGACGAGTGGGGCTACCGCAACATCTTCACCGTCCCCGCGGCCGGCGGCCCCGACACCCGGCTGACGGACTCTCCCGCGCCCGCGGACGGCCCGGAGTTCAGCCCCGACGGCGCCTGGATCTACTTCAACTCCGAGCACGGCGCGACCGTCCCCGGCCACGCCCAGCTCTTCCGGATGCGGCCGGACGGCACCGAGTTGACGCGGCTCACCTCGGACGCCCGCGTCAACTGGTTCCCGCACCTGTCACCCGATGGACGACACGTCCTCTACATCAGCTTCCCGCCCGGCACCGAGGGGCACCCGGCCGACCGCGACGTCGTCCTGCGCGTCATGGACCCGGACGGCGGCGCCCCGCGTGACGTCCTGGCCTTCCCCGGCGGCCAGGGCAGCCTCAACGTCAACAGCTGGGCCCCGGACAGCCGCCGCTTCGCCTACGTCGACTACCCGACGGCCTGAGCCGGTCCCGCTGCGCCCGACGCGCCCGGCCCTAGCCGTTCGGCGGGCTCGTCCGGTGCATGATCACATAGCCCTCGGCGTTGACGATCTGCTGATATTCGGCGTTCGGGTGGAGCTGCTTGGCGTAGGTGAGCGGATCGGGCACCCAGCCGGAGGAGTTGTCGATCACGATGTAGTCCGGGCTGATGCCCTGCGTGTCGCCGACCCAGTACACCGTGGTCCGGTGGACGAGACGGCTGATCGGCCCGACGTTCGCCTCCACCGAGGAGCCGCTGGGCACCGTCTCGAGCAGCTTCTCCACGGCCTTGGTGTGCGCGTCGACCTTGTAGGTGTCGGAGTGGCTGAGCGAGGCCAGCGGCATCGTCAAGGTGAGCGCCAGCGCGGCGCCCGCCGCCGCCGCGGGCAGCCCCGAGGCGTACGAGCGCAGCCAGGGCCGCGGGCTCCTGCGGGAGAGCGCCGCCGCGTCCACGAGGGCGAGGAAGACCACCGGCATCAGCACCGCGCTGTAGTGCCAGTCGGTGCCCCAGTAGTGGTCGTCGTGCGAGATGAACCGCCAGCCGATGGTCGGCAGCGCGGCCAGCAGCAGCGGCGAACGCAGCGCCAGCAGGCCGGTGGTCGGCAGCAGAATCCACAGCAGGGTGTGCACGGCGGTGCCGAACGGGATGTGCCCCGGCATCGGCGCCCCGTTGCCGTTCAGCTTGTTCCAGTAGTCGTATCCGCCCGCGCTGTTGAACGCCGGGATGATCACCGCGAAGGCGAGCGCGGAGGCCAGCACCCCGAGGCTGACCAGCCCCAGCGCGTACGGCCCGTACCGCATGCCGTCGCTGAGCCGCGGCGGCTCCTCGGCCCGCGTCCCGCTCTCGTCGGCCTCCGGGGCCTCCGGGGTCTCGCCGCCGTCGGCGCGCGGCGCCGGGACGACGTCCTCGCCCCGCGCGGACCCGGACCCGCCGACGGCCCCGGACCCGGCGACCGACCCCGCCCCTGACGGCGCCCCGGACATGGCCTCGGACCCGGCGTCCGGCCCGGTCTCCTTGCGGGTGCGCAGCCATACGATCGCGCCGATCGCGGCGGCCGTGACGCCCATGTCCTCCTTGACGAAGATCAGCGGCAGCGCCCACCACATCGCCGGCGCCCACCTCCGGCGCAGCACCGCCTCCAGCGAGAACGCCAGCAGCGGCATCGCGAAGGCGATCTCGTGGAAGTCGAACTCGACCGCCCGCTGCACGCCCCACGACAGCCCGTACGCCACGCCGACGGCCAGTCCGCGCCCGCGGCCCAGCAGATGGGCGGCGCCCCGGGTCACGGGCACGATCGACAGCGCGAACAGCAGCGCCTGCGCGACCAGCAGCGTCACCGGGCTCGGGAACACCCGGTAGAAGGGGGCGATCAGGGCGGTGATCGGACTGAAGTGGTCACCGAGGATGTTGAAGCCGGGGCCCTTGAGGTCGGCGACCGGCGCGTGGAAGTGCGCGTAGGAGCCGACCGCCTGCTCGAAGATGCCCAGGTCCCAGGACATCGTGAGCATCCGCCGGTAGCGGGTGACCGACAGCGCGAGGAACGCCGCGAAGAAGACGGTGGCCAGCAGATACGGGTCGACGCGCGGCCCGATGCCGCCGAGCCTGAAGCCGGTCGTCGGCGCGTCGTCGACCGTGGTGCCGCCGGGCGCGGCGGCTCTGGTGTCCTGCGCCGGTATGACGGCCTCGGCCCTGTCCATCGTCGGTCCTCCCGCGGAAGCTGGGTCGGGGTCTGCCGGAAAAGATACGGGACGCGGCTGTGCCGGGGGCACTCCTGAACCCGCCATCCCCACTCACCTCCGCCACTCGCGTCCCGGCACCACGGGCCCGCCGCTCCCGGCGGACCGGCGCGGCCCCGCGGTGTCCGTCCCGTATGCACCGTTATGCGGTGCTTCACCGCGAGAAAGATACCCCTCGGCCGCCGCTGTCCCGGCGGCCCGCGCCGCATATGCTGCCCGCCGTGAAAACGTGGACGAACGCGCATCGGCTCTGGATACTCCTCGCGGGCGCCGCGGCCGTGGCGGTGGCCGCCACCGTGACCGCCTTGGTCCTGACGTCCTCCGGCCCCGGCAAGGAGCGGGCCCTGCCGCCGGCCCGGGCGCGTACGTACACCGACCAGCAGGCGTGTCTGCTCACCGGGGAGCGCGGTCTGGCGGACCCGGCGGCGGCGCCGGTGTGGGCGGGGATGCGGGACGCCTCGGCCGGGACGCACGCGAAGGTCAGCTATCTGGCGATGGCGGGGGAGCAGAGCGCGGCGGCGGCCGGGCCCTATCTGGCGACCCTGGCCGACCGCAAGTGCACGGTCGTCCTGACGGTCGGCGCGGCCCCCGACGGCGCGGTCCCGGCGGCGGGACCGAAGTTCCCCGGCACGCGCTTCGTCGTCGTGGGGGAGAAGGCCGTGGGGGAGAAGGCGGGCGGTACGGGCGGTACGGCTGACGCGCCCGGTGCGAATGTCACCGCCGTGCCCGGGGGCTCCGCCGCGAGCACGCGCAAGGCGGTCGAGGCCGCCGTGACCGACGCGCTGCGTTACTGAGGCGTCGCTGAGACGTCGTTGAGACGTCGTTGAGGGAGTCCGCCGGGAGGCCCGCGCGGGTTTGACCTCTCTTGCCCAAAAGCAGGGCGAAAGGCGGACCAAACCCCTCCATCGTAAAGATCGTTCCCGGAGCGAACCGGGACATGGGTCACAAGTCGCCGCGCTTGATGATGTACAGGCAAAGAGTGTCCCCGGATCGTCCCCACGATCTATCCGCGGGTGAGGAAAACGGTCACGATCGGCAAGTTTTCTGTGTCGATCCTGTCAGGAGCCTGTGCCGTGCGCGCATCCTTCGCCCGTCGTTCGTCCCGGAGAACAACCCTCCGTCGCCGGTGGCTGCGTGCCACCGCGATGCTCTCGCTGATCGCGCTGGCACTGGTGCTGACCACGGAGCAGGCGGCGGCGGACGGGGCGACCCTGCCCGCGCTGTCGATGCCCAGCCTCGCCTCGCTCACCGCGTGGCTGAAGCACCCCCACTGGGGGCGCGTGCCGCAGCAGGAGAGCGGCACCGCCGCCGGGCACAGCCACCGGGCGACCGCGGACTCCACCCGCGCGCACGTCGGCGCGGGGCACAGGCCCGGCAAGGCGCCCGGCGAACTCGACGCCTACCACCCGTTCCGCAAGGCGTCCACGTCCGGCCGCAGCAGTGTCGTCGGCGGCTACTCCGCCCGCACCAGCAAGCGGAACGCGGCGAAGTCGACCGACACCGTCACGGTGTTCGACAACGCGGACGGCACGCACACCCGCCGCGTGTCGCAGACGCCGGTCAACTACCGGGACGCGCACGGCGCGTGGCAGCCGATCGACACCAGCGTGCACCGCCGGGCCGACGGCCGCCTCCACGAGGCGGCCAACTCCCTCGGCGTCGACTTCGCGCCGCGCTCCTCCGCGCCGGACCTCGCCACCTTGCGCACCGACGCCGCGCACTCCGTCGCGTACGGCCTGTCCGGAGCGGCCGACGTCACCGCCGCCGTGTCGGGCGACCGGGTCACGTACCCGGACGCCCTGCCGCGCACCGACCTGGTCGTCGCCCCGTCCGCGACCGGCGTCAAGGAAGCCGTCGTCCTGCACGCGGCGAGCGCCGCCAACTCCTGGCTCTTCCCGCTCAGGCTCCAGGGCCTGACCCCCGTCCAGGTCAAGGACGGCTCGGTCGAACTGCGCGACGCCGCGGGCAAGGTGACCGCCCGGATACCGCGCGCCTACGCCTACGACTCCAAGGTCGACCGCCGCTCCGGCGAGCCGACGACGACCTACGCGGTCGACTACCGGCTGGTCGCCGACCACGGCGGCACCGCCCTGAAGGTCACCCTCGACCCGGCGTGGCTGCACGACCCCGCGCGGGTCTTCCCCGTCACCGTCGACCCCAGCATCGTCGACGGCTGGACCACCACCTACGCCGAGTCCGGCAACCCCGCGGGCGACCACTCCTTCGAGCAGACCGTCAAGATCGGCTCGTACGACTCCGGCACGCACTCCGCCAACACCTTCGTCAACCACTGGTACGGCGGCTGGGACGGCTCCAAGGTCACCGTGACCGCCGCGTCGCTGCACCTGTTCGAGACCTGGGCCTCCACCTGCACCGCCGAGCGCTTCGACGTCGCGCTGATCACCGCGCCGTGGACCCCGACCGGCGTCACCACCTACCCCGGCCCCTCGCACGGCGCGTCCATCGGCAACCTCACGCCCAGCGTCCCCATCGCCTGCGCCAACACCGCCGCCGACCCCACCAAGGGCAACGCGGTGGAGGTGCCGCTCACCACCGCCTCCATCCAGGGCTGGATGAACGGCACCACCCCCGACTACGGCCTCGCGGTCTACGCGGCCACCACCGACGCCCTGCACTGGAAGCAGTTCGGCTCCTTCGCCGACGCGGGCAAGGGCCCGTACATCGACGTCACGTACACCGGCACCACCCCGCCGCAGGTCTACCAGCAGTACCCCAACGACAACGAGGTGGAGTACACCACCACCCCCCAACTGACCGCCTGGTCCGGCGGCGCCAACTCGCAGGCGAACACCACCACCAAGTACGACTTCCAGATCTACGACAACACCAACACCAAGGTCGTCGACTCCGGACTGCTCACCACCGGCTCCTGGACGGTCCCGGCGGGCAAGCTCAAGTGGGGCCAGAGCTACTCCTGGACGGTGCAGTCGCAGGACGCGGGGCTGTACTCCGGCGCCACCTGGTACCAGATGGCGATCCAGGTCCCGCAGCCGCTGATCACCTCGGGGCTGTCCCAGAACAGCAGCGACCACGGCTACGACCCGTCGATCGGCAACTACACCACCTCCGACACCGACGCGACCGTCTCCACCGTCGGCCCGAGCCTCGACGTCGACCGCGACTACAACTCCCGTGACCCGCGCTGGACCGGGGCGTTCGGCGCGGGCTGGTCGAGCATCTTCGACGCCCGCGCCACCGAGCAGTACAACCCGGCGGGCGCCGTCGTCTCCAACGTCGTCACCTACCCGGACGGCTCCCAGGTCGGCTTCGGCAAGAACGGCGACGGCAGCTACTCGCCGCCCGCGGGCCGCTTCGCCACCTTCAAGGCCGTCACCGGCGGCTACACGCTGACCGACAAGAACGCCACCGTCTACGCCTTCACCCAGTCGCTGGGCTCCGGCGCGTACGGCATCACCTCGGTCACCGACGCCAACGGCCGCGCCGTCACCTTCACCTGGACCAGCGGCCACGTCACCACCATGACCTCGGTGACCTCCGCCCGCGCCCTGCACCTGACCTGGCAGACACCCACCGGCGCGAGCGCCGCGCACGTCGCCACCGTCGTCACCGACCCGGTCACCGCGACCGACCCGAACTCCGCGCAGACCTGGACGTACGGCTACACCAACGACCAGCTCACGAAGGTCTGTTCGCCGATCTCCAGCACGCAGTGCACCGCGTACAACTACACCGCGGGATCGCAGTACCAGAACGCCGCGCTCGACCTCGACCCGCGGGCGGTGTGGCCGATGTCCGAGGCGTCGGGCACCGTCGGCAAGGACGCGGTCCTCGCCAACCAGGGCACCAAGAACCTCGCGTACAGCGGCGTCACCTACGGCCAGGCGGGCCCGCTCACCGGGTCGGCCGCCACCGCCATCGGGTTCAACGGCACCAGCTCGTACGCCACCCTCCCGTTCGACATGGGCAACAACACCGACTCCGGCGCCCTGTCGCTGTGGTTCAAGACCTCCGCCGGGCCCGGCGTGCTCTACTCCTACGCCTCGCAGCCGGTCACCGCGGGCGACTCGCCCGGCGGCTACACCCCGGCCGCCTACGTCGGCACCGACGGCAAACTGAAGGCCGAATTCTGGTACAGCGGCGGCATCGCGCCGATCAGCACCACCGCCTCGGTCGCCGACGGCAAGTGGCACCACATGGTGCTGTCCGCCGCGGGCAACAGCCAGACCCTCTTCCTGGACGGCGCCAAGGTCGGCTCGGTGTCCGGCTCGATCTCCATCCAGCCCGGCATCGCCTTCGGCAAGAACCAGCCGTACAACACCCTGGGCGCGGGCTTCCTCGGCGGGGCCTGGCCCGACCAGCCGCACTCCAGCACCACCGACAAGACCGGCTACGCCACGTACTTCAACGGCGCGATCGCCGACGCCGCCTGGTACGACCGCCCGCTGGTCGCCGCCGACGCGAGCGCGCTGCGCACCTACGGCACCCACGCCGCGAGCCTGCTGAGCACGGTCACCCGGCCGTCCGCCAAGACGTACCACGCCATGACGTACGACCCGGCGACCACGGCGCTGACCCAGCTCACCGACGAGAACGGCGGCGTCTGGAAGCTCGGCGCGCCGACCGTCACCGGCTCCAGCCAGACCTACCGCGGCGCGGTGCTCGGCGGCGCGCCCGCCACGTACTTCCGGCTGGGCGAACCCGCGGGCGCCACCACGGCGCTGGACGAGACGCGCGGCGGGACCGGTACGTACAACGCGGTGACGCTCGGCGCGACCGGGCCGTTCAGCGACCAGAAGGCCGCCACGTTCAACGGGACCAGCTCCTGGGTGAAGGTGCCCGACACCGTGACCGGGGACACCGCGGCCTCGGCCGAACTGTGGTTCAGCACCACCCACGGCGGCGCGATCCTGCTCAACACGCAGAGCGCCGCGATCGGTTCGACCGTCTCCTCCACGACACCGCAACTGTGGATCGGCAGCGACGGCAAGCTCTACGGCGGCTTCTACACCACGTCCGGCTCGGTGCAGATGGGCACCACGGGCACCGTCACCGACGGCAAGTGGCACCATGTGCTGCTCAGCGCCGGAGCCACCAGCCAGACCCTGTACCTCGACGGCGCGCAGGCCGCGACCAAGACGGCCACGGCCGCGCTGTCCAACAGCGCCAGGACCACCGCCTACATCGGCGCGGGCACCACCGGCTCCGGCTGGACCGGCCTGACCAACGGCACCGTCGCCTACTTCAACGGCACGCTCGCCGACGTCGCCACCTACCGCACCGCGCTGACCGCGCAGGACGCCGAGAGCCACTTCCAGGCGGGCAAGAACTCCACCGGCCTGCTGCCGGTGGAGACCGTCAAGGTCACCTCCCCGGCGAACAAGGTGACGACGTACACCTACGACGTCGTCAACAACGAACGCCAGCTCACCGAGACCGACGGCCTCGGCAACAGGACCAGCTTCGGCTACGACACCGGCGGCTACGAGCACACGGTCACCGACCCCAACGGCGCGATGACCGTCACCGGCCACGACGTCCGCGGCAACGTCGTCTCCTCGACCACCTGCCAGAATCAGGCGGCCAAGGTCTGCTCCACCGAGTACTACACGTACTTCCCCGACGACACGACGGAACAGCTCACCACCGCCGACCCGCGCAACGACGTGCTGCTCACCGAGCGGGACGGCCGCTCCTCCTCGGCGACCGACCCCACGTACCTGACCTCGTACACCTACGACGCGTTCGGCGACGAGACCGCGGTGACCGGACCGCCGGTCGCGGGCTTCCCCAACGGGCGCGCCTCGACCACCGTGTTCAGCGACGGCACCGCCACCTACCCCGCCGCCGACAGCGGGAACGTGCCCAAGGGCCTGCCGGTGCGGTCGGTCTCGCCCGGCGGCGCGGTCAACTCCGTGTCCTACTTCCACAACGGCGACGTGGCCTCCTCCACCGACGCGGTGGGCCTGGTCACCAGCTACACCTACGACGGCCTCGGGCAGGTGCTCACCAAGAAGGCCGTCTCCGACACCTACCCCGCAGGTCTGACCACGTCCTACACGTACGACAAGGCCGGGCAGATCACCGAGGAGGACGACCCGCAGCTCACCGACCGGGTCACCGGCGCCACCCACGCGGCGGCCACCACCACGGTCTTCGACGCCGACGGCGACATCACCTCGCAGACGGTCAAGGACCTCAGCGGCGGCGACGCGCCCCGGACCGAGACCCAGACCTACGACGCGTACGACCACGTCCTCACCCAGACCGACGCCAACGCCAACGCGGGCGGCACCAACGGCGGGACGACGACGTACACGTACGACACGTCGGGCAACAAGACGCAGGAAGTGTCCAAGTCGGGCACGGTCACCAACTACACGTACGACGACAACGGGCACCTGCTGACCCAGACGCTCCAGTACACCGGCGACCCGGTCAGCCCGCAGGCCGCCACCACGCTGACGGAGTCCTCGCGGGCGTACGACCCGGCGGGCCGGCTGGCGTCGGTGACCGACTCGATGGGCGCCACGACGTCGTACACCTACACCGACAACGGCCTGGCGGTCACCGCGACCAAGAAGAGCGCCGACGGCACGGCCTCGACGGTGCTCCAGACCACCACGTACGACGCGGCCGGGAACCAGTTGTCGCAGACCACCGACAACGGGCAGACGGTCGTCAACTTCACGGTGGACGCGGCCTCCAGGACCACGAGCACCACCGTGGACCCGACCGGCGTCGACCGGGTGACCAGCGTGTCCTTCACCCCGGACGACCAGGTCGCCACCCAGAACGAGCACGACTCCTCGGGCTTCGACCGCACCACCTCCTCCACCTACGACGCGGCGGGCAACACCCTGACCGAGACGCTGCACGGCGACGCCTCGGGACACCCCTCCGCCTGGTGGAAGCTCGACCAGACCACCGGCTCCACCGTCACCGACACCTCGGGCAGCGGCTACACCGGCGCCGCCTCGGGCGTCACCTGGGGCGGCGGCGCGGCGACCTTCGCGGGCACCTCCGGCCAGCAGATCGCCACCAACGGCCCGGTGCTCAACACCGCCGGGTCCTACACGGTCTCCGCCTGGGTCAACATGGCGTCGCTGCCGACCCACAACGCGACGATCGTCGCCCAGGGCGGCACCACGGCCAGCGCCTTCTACCTCCAGTACAACTACGCGCACACCAGCGCGCCGCTGTGGAGCATGGAGCAGACCAGCGCCGACACGGCCGCGCCGACCTTCCCGTCCGCGTACTCCACCGCCGTGCCCAAGACCAACACCTGGACGCACGTGGTCGGCGTGTACAACGTCGCCAACGGCGCCAGCCAGATCTACGTCAACGGCGCGCTGTCCGGCAGCGGCACCAACACCGCGCCGTGGTCCGCGAACGGCCCGCTGACCATCGGCGCGGGCAAGTACAACGGCGCGCCGACCGACTTCCTGCCCGGCGCGGTCTCCAACGTGCAGGTCTACCCGCGCGCGCTGACCGGCACCGAGGTCAACACGCTGTACGGCAACGGCCGTACCGGCGGCACCGTCGGTTCCTCCACCGAGCAGACCACCCGCTACACGTACGACAAGCGCGGGCTGCCGAAGTCGATGACCGACGCGGACAACTTCACCACCGACTACTCCTACGACGAGGCGGGGAATCTGGCGGTCACCACCGCACCCGCCGTCCAGGTCGAGACCGGCGGCGGCCAGCCGGTCACCCAACGGCCGGTCACCACCAGCGGATTCGACACCTTCGGCGAGGCCGTCGAAGAGGTCGATCCGACCGGCAACCAGACCACCACGGTCTACGACGCCAACGGCAACAAGGTCTCCGAGACCCTGCCGCCGTACACCCCGGCGGGCGCGTCCGCCCCGCTGGCGGCCACGTCGACCTGGTCGTACGACTCCGACGGCAACCAGATCTCCTCGACCACGCCGGGCGGGAGGACCACCGGCTTCCTGTACGACCAGCTCGGCGACCTCGCGCAGGTCACCGAGCCGGACGGCACCAAGCTGCACACCACGTACGACACCAACGGCGACCAACTGTCGGTGACGGACGGCACCGGGGCCGTCACCCAGGCCACCTGGGACTACCTCGGCCGGCAGGTCACCGCGACCACGCTGGAGCGCTTCCCGTCCAACCGGGTGCTGACCACCACCAACTCGTACGCGGTGACCACCGGGAATCCGTACGGCGCGAATCTGGCGTCGACCACGACGCCCGCCGGGGTCACCACCACCTACGGGTACGACCGGGCCAGCGAGGTCACCTCGGTCACCGACGGCGCGGGCAACACCACCAAGTACACGTACGACTTCATGGGGAACCGGCAGAAGACGATCCAGCCGGACAACACCTGGACCGAGACCGACTTCGACGTCGCGGGCAACCCGACGCTGAGCACCCAGTACGACGCCGCCAACACGCAGCTCAGGCAGACCCACCAGGTCTACGACGGCGTCGGCAACCTCACCGCCTCCACGGACGCGAACGGCAACACCAGCCACTTCACGTACGACGCGGCGGGCACCGTCACCCAGGAGATCCAGCCGGTCACCGCGACCACCTCGATCACCACGTCCTTCGGGTACGACGCGGCGGGCAACAGGACCCGGTTCACCGACGGCCGCAACAACTCCTGGCTGTACGGATACACCCCGTGGGGCCAGCAGGAGACGGTGAAGCAGCCGGCCACCGCCCAGTACGGCTCGGCGGCCGACTCCACGACCACCAACGTCTACGACCTCGACGGGCAGTTGGTCTCCAGCACGCTGCCCGGCGGCGTCACCCACACGATGACGTACGACCAGCTCGGCAATCTGAAGACCGCCTCGGGACAGGGCGCCGACGCCGCCACCGCGACCCGCAGCTTCACCTACGACCACGACAACCAGGTGACCGCCGCCGACACCGCGGAGGCGGGCACCACCGGCGCCAAGGACCACCAGGCCGCCACCCACGAGACGTTCAGCTACGACGACCGCGGCGACCTGACGTCGGCGGGCGGCTCCGGCGGCTCGTCCAACTTCACCTACAACGACGACGGTTCACCGCTGACCCGCTCGGACGCGGCCGGCACCACCTCCTACGGCTACGACACCGCGGGCCGGCTGTCCACGCTCAACGACGCGGCCTCCGGCACCGCGCTCACCTACGGCTACAACACGCTGAACCAGACCGCGTCGGTCAAGTACGGCGCGAGCGGCCAGACCCGCACCTTCACGTACAACACCGCGCACGACCTCACCGGCGACACCCTGACGCAGGGCGCCAGCACACTGTCGGCCATCACCTACGGCTACGACAGGAACGGCAACCTGACGTCGAAGAACACCGTCGGGGTCGCGGGCGCCTCCAACAACGTCTACACCTACGACCAGGCCGACCGCCTCAGCTCGTGGAACAACGGCACGGCCACCACGAACTACTCCTACGACGACTCCGGCAACCGCACCCGCGTCGGCGCCGACGTCTACACCTACGACGCCCGCGACCAGCTCACCTCGGACGGCGTCCACAGCTACGCGTACTCCGCGCGCGGCACCATGACCTCGGACACCTCCACCGCCAACGGCCAAGTCGCCTACTCCACCGACGCGTACAACAACCAGATCACCGCGGGCACGCACTCGTACACGCTCGACGCGTCGGGCCGGAACATCACCGACGCCAACTCGGCCGACCAGTCCTCGCGCGCCTTCCAGTACTCGGGCGCCGACAACACCATCGCCGCGGACGGCAACTACAGCTATACGTACGATCCCGGCGGCTCACTGATCGGCATCAACGGCGGCACCGCGCCGGGCACCGGCCAACTGGCCCTGACCGACAGCCACGACGACGTCATCGGGAACTTCGCGCCGGGGGCGACCACCCTGGCCGGTTCCACGACGTACGACCCGATGGGCAAGGTCACCGCCAACAACGGGCTCATCGGCCACCTCGGCTTCCAGTCCGGCTGGACGGAGGCCGACACCGGCAAGGTCGGCACCGCGTCGCGCTGGTACAACCCGGCGACCGGCACCTTCATGAACAAGGACTCCGCGTCCGTCAACCCGGTGCCGAACGAGGCGGCGGCCAACCCCTTCGCGTACGTCGGCGACAACCCGCTCGACGGCACGGACCCCTCGGGCAACTGGGGCCTGGGCAGCGTCTGGCACGCGGCGAGTCACGCCGTCAGCCACGCGGTGAGCAGCACCTACCACGCGGCCACCTCGTACGCCTCCAGCAGTTGGAGCTCCTTCAACTTCTACGCCTCGTACGCCTATTACCACTACACGCCGCCGATCGTGCACAAGGTCGTGCACGCCGCCAAGCGCGTGGTGAAGAGGGTCGTCCACCACGTGCGGGACGTCTACCGCGCCACCGTCCGCTACACCCGCCGCGTCTACCACTACGCGGCGCGCAAGGTGAAACGCGTCGTCCACGCCGCCGTGCACGCCGTCCACTCGGCCTACCACGCGGTCAAGAAGGTCGCGAAACGCGTGGTCCACGCGGTGAAGAAGACCGCCAAGGCCGTGGCGAAGGCATCCAGAACCGCGTATCACGCCACCGTCAAGGCCGTGAAAACCGCGGCCACCTACGCCAAGCACCATGCGGCGGCCATCACGTCCTTCGTGGTCTCCACCGCCGTCTTCATGGGCTGCGAGGCGGTCACGGCGGGCGTCGGCTCCATCGGCTGCGCGGCGGTCGCGGGCGCGGCCGGGTCACTGGTCGAGCAGGGCTTCAAGTGCGCCGAGGCGGGCGGCGCGGCGTGCAGCGCGGGCGCCTTCGCGACCTCCGCCGTGACGGGCGCCGTCGCGGGCGCGATCGGCGGGGCGCTCGGGTCGCTGGGCGGCAAGGTGCTCAGCAAGTTCGCCCCCAAGGCGATGGAGGCCGTCGGCGGGTTGTTCGGCAAGGGCGCCACCGAGGCCGAGGAGGCGGCGGCGGGCGACGCCACCCAGACCGCGGCGCGCCAGGGCGAGTCGGGCGCCGCCAAGTCGGCCACCGACAGCGGGACCTGCCACAGCTTCACGGCCGGCTCCCGTGTCCTCATGGCGGGCGGCGGCACCAAGGACATCGACCGGATCAAGGTGGGCGACTCCGTCGTCAACTCGGTGCCGGGTGCCTCCGGCACGCAGAGCCACAAGGTCACCGCGGTGATCGTGACGACGACGGACCACGATTTCGTGGACGTCGGGGTGAAGCCGGTCGCGGCCAACGCCGTGACGTCCGCCGCGAAGAAGGTGGTCCGGCGCGCGGCCCTCGGCCTCGCGGCCTCCGCGGCGGTCCTGGGCGCCCTGGGCGCGACCCACCACGCGGCCGACTCCCACCCGGCCACGGCCCCGGTGGCGGCGGTCTCCCCGGCCGCCCCGACGCCCGCGAACGGCCACCTCACCACCACCTTCCACCACCCCTTCTACGACGAGACCCAGTCCGCCTTCGTCGAGGCCAAGGACCTCCACCAGGGCGACCTCCTCCAAACCCCCACCGGCACCGCCCAGATCACCACCGTCCGCCTCTTCCACGCCCACACCACCACATACGACCTGACCATCGGCGACCTCCACACGTACTACGTGGAGGCCGGCAACACGCCGGTCCTGGTCCACAACTGCGACGTTTCGCTGAGTCAGAGGGAGGCGAATACGCTGCGCGTCGGTCCTCATGCTGATGAGTCGGTGCCTGCGACCGGGCCGGTGGTTACCTCGGAGCAGAGTGCGGCCATGCAGGGAAGGCCATGCCACTCTTGCGGTGGGAGCAGTCCGACGATGACGGGTGACCACCAGCCGTCTACTGGAATTGGACCGACTAGCCTTCCGCGCAGCCTGTTTCCTCACTGTGAAACGTGCAGTGATACTCAGGCGGTTGCCGTATCGAAAGCCCAGCAGATGCTGCGCAATCACGGCTATCACGATCCCACGTTTGCAGGACTGCCAGGGATTCCGAGTGCAGCTGAGAAGCTAGCGGAGCTACTGCCAGGCCATACGCGGTAGTAGGGTCAGGGTGCGCCCGGTCAGCGATGGCGCTGACCGGGCGCACCATCAAGCTCAGATTGGGTAGTTGGCGGAGAAATGCTCATTGGTAGTGCCGAGCTTTACTTGAACCATCGCGTGATCCGTATTGGATCGACGGCCCCGCCGGAGGAGGTTCTGGCGCTGGCCGGTGCGCCACTGGTGGCGTCTAGGAGTCACGTCCAGATCGCCGCACGTGCGCAGGTGGGGCTGGTCCGGGTCAGGCTGTGGAACAGGGCTGGCCCGGCCGCGGGCAGCGTCCTGTTCGACGGGGACCTGGTGCTCGACGACGGAGCCATCGGAGTCGGCGACATTCTCGGCGTGTCACGTTTCGTGCAGAACGTCGGGGATCCTGGCGTGCATCACATCCGAGTCGCTGTCGATGATCCAGGGGTTGCTTCCCGTGTCGACGTAGTTATCGATTCCGGACGTGACGGGCAAGCACTGACAAGCGTGGATGGTTACCCGCTGCCCCAGTTTGTAGTAGCCGAGAATTTCAATCTGGGTAAATCCGATGAACTCGGACTGATTCTTTCGGTACACGATATGCCGCATAATCGCCTTGCCGCCGCGTTCAAGGTGATCAAGCTGGCCTCGGAATCAGATCCTTTGGACCGTGTAGAAATTCTCAGGGAATTTCGAATGCGCATGGTCTGCGAGTGGCTTAGGTGGCTCGCCCCCGCGGCCTCTGCGGATGCAGTGTCTGCGATTGCCGGTTACATGTCCGAACGTCTGTATGGAACGGCGACGGTAGGTCTCGACCAAGTTTCAGCAGGGCTCGCTGCGGATGTACTTGCCCGGCTGTGCGATGACCGCTAGTAGATGTTGCGCTGCTAAGTGTCGTAAACAGTAGCAAATTTTAGCCCCGCCGAGCTGTGTGCGGCGGGGCTAAATTACCGCCTGACGGCAGTAGTTGACGGCAACGGCGGCGGACACAGTGGTGTCCGCCGCCGTCTGGCTGTCAGGGGCAGCCGAGCGCGTGGCCGAGCAGGTCGATGGCGTCGCGCTGGAGGCGGATGCGTACGTGGGCGTAGACCGTGGCAGTGACGCCGATGTGGGCGTGTCCGAGGAGTTCCTTGATCACGACGAGTTCGACACCCTGTTCCAGGAGCAGGGTGGCGGTGGAGTGGCGGAGGTCGTGGAAGCGGATGCGGCGGAGGCCGGCCTTTTGGAGGAGCGCGATGAAGGTGCGGGTGAGGTGGCGCGGGCTTGTTCGGTGCGCCAGGTGCGGCGGGCGTCGCGCAGCGCGCCCAGGGTGGTGGAGTAGCTGCGGGATTTGGTGGAGAAATGGCCCCGGAAGCCGAGCATGTGCGCCCACTTCCAGAGCTTGAGGCCGGTGAATTCCTGCAGCCTGCCCCGCTCCCAGCAGGTGCGGATCATCTGCCGGACGTGGCGGGGGACGGCGAGGCGGGGCAGGGGCCGGGCCTGTCCGGTGCCGTCGCAGGCGGTGCAGGGGAGCGGGGTTCCGTGGGACAGGAGGGTGGCGCCGCGTCCCTGGCAGGGGCGGCAGAACAGGGCGTGGTCGAGGGTGCCGGAGGCGTCGGCGGACTTGGTGGCGTAGTTGGCCACGTAGGCGGCGACCGCCTGGTCGGTGAGTTCGCTGTCGGTGCCGAAGGCGGCGATCTCGCGTACGTCGAGCTGCTGGCCCCAGGCGAGGTCGCGTTCCCCGACCGCGGAGTCGACGGAGATGCGGGCGCTCGGTGCGGCGGTGCGGATGGCATCGGTGAGTACGGCGGCGTTGGCGTACGAGGGCGGGGGGTGGGTGTTGCCGTCGGGGCCCCCTCCTCCGCCAGGCCGACTGGACCGTGGACGACCTCACTGAACATCTCAAGTAGCCATACAGGTCTAGACCACTGACGGCAGCAGCGCCAGCAACAACCACGCACATCGGCGCACGACAAGGGACCCTGACGGACCGCCAAAGCCCCGCCCACCTGCCAAAACGCACGTAGAGCAGGGTGGAGTGTCACACGTACTATGTGCTGGCAGGGATTACGCCGGTCCTGGTTCACAACTGTGGTCCTGGGGTTGCAACTGAAGACGATGCGATGCTTGCTCTCAACCGTGCGGAAGAGTTGCAGGCGTCCCGCAATGATTACTTCATGGCGGACGTGAAGGGCACCACGGCGGTAATTGGTGTCTTCAACTCTCAGACGAAGACGTTCACCACTCGGATCGGAATCAATGGGGGCGGCGCAATGCCTTCCGGGTGGACGCTTCGACCGGGAGAGGAATTCGTGCAGGCGGCTGGACATGCAGAGGAAGGGATCCTTAACAGCTTGGGGCCAAATGAGCATGCAGTGTTCGGTCCGGCATCGCGAAACTTCTGCGTTGCCATCTGTTCGCCCGTGCTGAACGTTCGCGGGGTGATGTTGGGTGGCGCAGGAATCCGCGGTCATGCTGCACAAAACTCCCCATTCACAATCTTCTGGGCCACTGGAGGCTAGAGGGGCATGGAGATTCCGTCAGAAATTCAGGCAATTTCGAACGCTTCGGACTCTGAGCTGATGCTGATCTGTGCTGCAGCCGCGGAACGGGGGGTGACTTTCTGTCGAGCCCTAGGCCCTTCGGAGTACTTGACGTGGGTCGATGCCTCGCTTGAGCTTGCTTGGGCGGCAGTTGCTGGCGAGTCTGTCCAGGACGAATGCGCCGAGGCGTTGGATGGGCTGGAGATGGAACCTCAGGACGGCGAGGGTGATTCTTATCGCCCAGAGTTCTATGTGGCTCAGGCGGTGGGGCTCGTGGGAAATGCTCTTGCCGTCTCCTTGAGGCCTTCAGCCCCGAAGGCGGAGATGTCTATCAATACCCTCAGGTCACTGCTCTCCATGCTCGATTTCAAGCTGTCAGGAGAAAATCCCGTAATTGTAAGATACGGAGAAGAGCCTCCTCCTCCAGGGCTGCTAGTGCAAATGGAGATTGACGCCGAGCGTGAGGTCCTTGCGCTTCTTTCTCAGGGGTCAGAAGATTCCGCTCAAGGTGTGATTGGACGCTCGGTGGCAACCCAGGCGCAGGTATCAGCAAGCGCATTTTCCGTGCAACTGACTCCTTCTATCGAGGCGTTTGCCGAACTAAACAACTGGGAAATTTGAGAGGCGATCTTAACTCAAGATTCCGCGTCATAAGGTAAGTATCTGAAAAACCATGTCGCCCTTCCCGGAGCTGTTCCGGGGAGGGCTACATGGCGTCTTGACGGCAGTAGTTGACGGCAACGTCAGCGGACGGGTGCTGCACAAAGCGGCGGGCCGTCGCCGTCGTCGGGGTTGGTGGCGGCCTCGGAGGACTTGCCGAGGGTGCGGCCGAGGAGGTCGATGGCGTCGCGCTGGAGGCGGAGGCGGACGTGGGCGTACACGGTGGCGGTGACGCCGATGTGTGCGTGACCCAACAGCTCCTTGATGACGACGAGTTCCACGCCCTGTTCCAGGAGGAGGGTGGCGGTCGAGTGCCTCAGGTCGTGGAACCGGCTCAGCAGGTCGAGGTCGACCCCAAGTCGGTCGAGCGCTGGGTGAACCTCGGGCGTATCCCACGTCGTGCCACCGCCCTCCAGGCGGCCAAGGCCCTGGGAGAAGACGTGCACGCACTCTGGCCGGCGCTCCGCCAAGCCCGCCCCGCCCGCGCCATCAGCCCCGAACTGGTCGCGCTCTACGACCAGCGGGCCGACATCCCTGTCTCGGCGTTCACCGACCTGATGGCCCAGGCCCGGGAACGGATCGACATCCTCGTCTACGCGGCCGTCTTACTCCACGAGGCGTACCCGCGGCTGAACGAACTCCTCAGCGAACGCGCCGCCGAAGGCTGCACCGTCCGCATCGCGATCGGGGACCCCGACAGCGACAACATCCAAGCCCGCGGCCAGGAGGAGCGCTTCGGCCACGGCATCGAATCCCGCTGCCGCCTCGCCCTCATGCACTACAGGCCGCTCGCCGGCACCCCCGGCATCGAAGTCCGCACCCACGAAACCACGCTCTACAACTCCCTCTACCGCGCCGACGACCAGCAACTCGTCAACGCCCACATCTGGGGCGTCAACGCCTACGCCGCCCCCATATGGCACCTTCGCCGACACGAGACAGGCGGCATGTTCGATACCTACGCCGACAGCTTCGACGCCGTGTGGGCGACGGCGACGCCCGTACGAGAGGAAGGCTGACCGTGGCCCGCACCGAGTACTACGACGACCCCACCGCCCCCAAGCCGAACAGCATGGTCGTCGCCGCCTCCGCCGTCGTCACCGACGACCACGGCCGCATCCTCCTCCAGCGCCGACGCGACAACGACCTATGGGCACTGCCCGGAGGCGGCATGGACCTCACGGACTCCCTGCTCGGCACAGCCGTCCGCGAAGTCAAGGAAGAAACCGGCCTCGACGTTGAGATCACCGGCCTGGTCGGCACCTACACCGACCCGAAACACGTCATCGCCTACACCGACGGCGAGGTCCGCCGCCAGTTCAACGTCTGCTTCACCGCCCGCATCACCGGCGGCCAACTGGCAATCTCCGACGAATCCACCGAACTCCGGTTCATGCCGCCCGAAGAGATCGAGCAACTGCCGATGCACCACACCCAGAGGCTCCGGCTCCAGCACTTCCTGGAACACCGTGAAAGCCCCTACCTGGGCTGAACCGGCTGATGGCAGTAGCTGACGGCAACAACCCTGCACAACCACGGACACCCACGCACATCACCGGACCAGCAAACCATGCTTGACCTGCGAAAAAGCAGGTCGAGGGGCTCGCGTAGCACACGTACTATGTGCTGGCGGGCGAGACGCCGGTCCTCGTTCATAATGTAAATGAAGGCGATCTCTGCAATTTGACTCTCGGGCCCAACTTGAAGGGGCAGAAAGCGGAGAGGGTTACTGCTGAGCGTGGAGACACTGTTCTCGCTCACGAGCAGCGGATGATCAATGAATTCGGGGATCGGAACGGTTGCGCTGCTTGCGGTGCCGAAAAGTCTGGCTACAAGGATGGGCACTGGACTGGCGACCACAACCCGCCGAACAAGCTCTCCCCGAATCGTCCGTGGACTCTCTATCCGCACTGCCAGGCATGTTCCAAACAGCAGGGTGGAATCGTGCGAACGCTGATCAAGGAGTATTACGACTTCCCGGTGTGGAAGCCGAGACAGTGGGTGGATTCAATGATGCTTTTCGCCTCGTGCACGACAAGATTCGCGCACGGTTTGGTTGTCGTTGCCGCGCCTGGGAGTGTTGACAACCACGCAGGCTGGGACGCGGCTGCTGATGCGGTGCACGGCGGTCCGGACTCCTTGTTCATCGCGGTGCAGCAAGCCGCCAGCGGTCCGGTGTCAGTCCAATGTATGCAGGGGCCTTACCAGCCGAGTGGAAAGGTTCTTGTGTACTCAGGGAATCTGACTCTCCCCAAGGCGTCCCTCGAAATTTCGGATCCTAATGAATCGGTGAGACTGCTGATTCCCGTTCCGAATGTAGAAAATCGGGTCGACGTCTACGGAGACGGAACCGATGAGCCTGATGAGGTGGTCATCGTCCTGACGGGCGATGAGTCGTGGTGATCCGCAAGCTCTGATGTATGGGCTCTGTCGGCAAGTCGGACGGCACGATAACCTCTCAACTCTGCGTGCGCGAGAGGCCGTACCTGGGCTGAACCGTATGATGGCAGTAGTTGAAGGCAGCAACCACGGTTTTCCCGCAAACCACGGACGTCAGCGGAACGCAAAACGCACGCTGACCAGAGACGCTTGGCCCTCATACCTATTCGCGGGGCGCTTCGCTACTCTGGTGATCGAGTCCTTTCTATCAACGGCAACCTTATCGAGGATAATCGGGCCACTTTCATGCGCTCACGGGTCAAGGCATGCCAGCGGAAGAGGCAATCCTTCACGCATGAACGGGGAAATTGGCTACGAGAAGCGGCTTCGGTGCGCTACGGTCTCTTGAACGTGTTTGGCGAGCCAGGGGCACACTCCACGGTCGAGCCAATCTTTACGAGACCTAAGGGGTGCAAGGGTGTCCATCGATGACTGGGTCGCAGAGGCAGGCCGCATGCAGCGGGAAGGGGCATCGATTATCGACATCGCCGCCTTTCTTCGGGTGTTCGGGGAAAATGGCGGAAGGAAGATTAACGCGGCATCCGCTCTCGGCAAAGAGTATGGCTGGTCAGTAAAAATGAAGCTTGAATTGCTGAGCTGGACCGAAGGTGGTACCACGGACCAAGAGCTGATATCCCTTGTTCCATCCTGGTTTCCTGGCGGCTAATTTAATCTCAATTATCCCACCGGGTCGGACCGCGTCGTGGAGAAGACCTTTGCCCTGCTCCACCACTTCAAAGGACTTGCTGTTCGGTGGGAACGCCGCACCGAACTTCACGACGCCTTCGAATCTCTGGCCCGCAGCCCCATCTGCTGGAGACGTCTTAACAGACCCGCATCATGACGCTTCAGAAGGGCAGCGGCTCGGCGTATCCCAGGGCCCACCGGCCGGGGACGGTCTCGCAGATCGCCTCCAGGTCGGCCATGGTCCGGCCCCGGACGTGCAGCCAGCTGTGGGTGCCCAAGCCATCCTGGCGCAGCAGCTTTCCCGGGGCGGAGAACCAACGCACGGGAAAGTCCTCCGGCCCTGTCCACATCGGATAATCGGGCAGTGCGACCCGCTGGAAGCGGTCAGGCACCGTCCCAAGCAGGTCCGCCGGCAGCTCGCACGCGTTGTACAGCCGACCTCCGCTGCCGAACAGTGCCTCGCTCAGTACGAGCTCGACGCAGGCCAGAGACACCCGGTCCAAGAACGGCACCCAGCCGTGCCGCGCCTGGACGAACACCGGCGGATCGTCTTGCTCAAGGTCGCGCAGGCGCACGCCCCAGAAGGCGCAGCCCTGGTTTTCGCTGCGGAAGACGAGGACACCGCCGCACTCGTCATGCACGAACATCTCGGCGGGCGGCAGCAGCGGATCCTGGTTGGCGATCAGGCCGGACCGCCTACCCAGGAGCGTGTAGACCTCGCGCAGCGCGGCCGGCAGGGAGCAGCCGAGCGTCGCCTCGGTTTGCGCCAGTTCCGCTGCCGGCGTGCCGTCATCCTCGGTCAACGGTGCGTCCCAAGAAGCGGCGAAGCCGCGGACAAAGGCCCGCGCCCGCCCCTGGTCGGTGACTCCGCCGTAGAGAGCCTGGGCCACGTCGAACACGCCGGTCATGCCGCGAACCGTACCGGAATCACGCGGCGCATCACCCAGAGACGATCGGGCCGCCAGCGAGAGCAGCCCTACCGGGCGGGTCCGAAGTCCTGGTAGAGCACCGAGGCAAGCATGAAGCCGACGGACACTACGACCTGACCGCACTCGCCAAGATCGTGTGACGAATTCTAAGCGGTCAGAGCACTAGCGCGACTCCGTTGCCTGCTTGCGGTCCTGGGGGATTTCACAGGTTGCATCAACCGCGAGGTGTGAACGTGACAGTGGAGGTGAACCCGTGAGCGCGGTGGATGCGGCGACCGTCAAGCGGGTTGCCAAGGACTGGGCGGCTCGGTACCCAGGGTTCGATGTCAGATGGTGATCGTGTGACGAGCGCTCGAGGACGGAATTCGTTGTCGGTGCCGGGAGGACCGGGTAGGTGGGCGGAACGGAGAGTCGGTCGGACGGGTTGAGTAACGAAGGGCTGTCGGCGCAGGTCGCGGCCATGGGGCGCGGGCAGCGCTGCCAGGCGGCGTATTTCGCGCTGCGGCGGCTGCGGGGGCCGTTGGTCGGTATGGCGATGCCCGAGGAGTGGGGAGTGGACCCGGCGGCGCTCGGGGAACTGCTCCGGGCCGGGGCGGACGTGGCGGACGGTGGGAGCGGTGCGGAGTTCGCCCGGGCGGTCGCCGCGTTGACCGCCGCCCCGCTGTTCGAGTCCGAGATCGAGCCGGAGTTCGCGGAGAGCTTCCAACTGGAAGCTCTCAACGGCTGGTTGATGCTCGCGGACGCCCTCGGCGAGATGAGCGAAGCCGACACCGAGCGGATCATCGACGTCGCCCGCGCGATGGCCGTCTACCTCGACGACTACAGGGCGGGATCGCTCACCGAGATCGACCAACGGGTCTACGATCCAGGGCACTTCGGCGCACGGAACCTCGCCGTCGAGGCCGAGTGTCACGACGCCGTTCTCGCCGCCCCGGCCGGTGCGGATCTCCTCACGTCCCCTGTCGGCCGACGCCTTGAGGCCGCCTGTGATGAGTACAGCGGCCAACTGACCGCTGTCCTAAGTGTGTTCGCGGCGCGATGACGCGCGGAGACGGAGGACCCGTCCTGCCGGAACGACTTTCTTCGTTCATGTGACGACCCGGAGGAAGAGCGGTCTGCTTGGCTGGCGAGGAGCGCCGGAGGCAGACCGACGACCTGGCTCCCGTATGAGAGCCGTACGGGAGGGGAAGCGTGGGACCGGGACGGTACAGGAGCCGGCGCGGAGGTATGTGCGGAGATTCCGGGATGTCATCGAGTGAAGGTCGGGGGGCGGAGGCGGTGACGGGGGAGTTCGCGCGGAGCGCGACGCGGGAGCAGGCGGCGGTGTTCGGGGCGGCCTGTGCGGAGCGGGCGGCGGCGATCTTGTTCTGGGTGGTGGCCGGGGACGGGCGCACGGCGGATCTGGAGGCGTACGCAAAGGAGTTGGAGGCGCTGTGGACGCCCGGGACGCTGACGGAGGGGCGCGGGCGCATCGAGGGGATGCGGGAACTGGTCGAGGGCGACGGGGCGTCGGGGGCGCGGGCGTTCGCGTATCAGGGGGCGGTGGCGCTGCACACGGCCATGGGCGCGGAGCCGGTCCTCGGGTGCTCGTCGGTCCTGCGCGACATGGCGTTCCGGCTCGGGCGGCGCTGCGGCGCCGATCTGCTGACCGGGGAGGACGAGACGCAGCGGCGGGACATCGCCGACCTGACGTCAGGGGCGGCGGACGGCGCGATCCGCGAGAGGTCGAGGGAGGCGGGGCGGCGCTGGCTGGCCCTGGCGGCCGGTCAATTCGGCGGGCGGCCTGGGGAGACGGGGAGATGAGGACGACGTAAGTGGGGCACGCCGGGGCAGGCGTGATTGTGTAGGGGCAGGGGGGCGGTGCCGTTGCGTCCCCGGACGACGACCTCCGAGGTGCGGACATGGACAGACGGATATCCCGGCGCCTCGCCTGCGCCGCGACCCTGCTCGCGGTGATCGGCGTGGCGGGGTGCAAGGACACGACGCTCGGCGCCGACCCGACGGGCAGCGCGAACCCGTCGGGAGCGGCGGGCCCCGCGGCCGGCAACGGGCGGGCGGTGAGCCCGCTGGACAACCCGGACGGGACGAAGGCCGGTCTGGCCGCGATCACCTCGGACGCCGACAAGAAGAAGGCGCGCGACCTGATCGCCAAGGTGAAGACCAAGGGCCGCGGCCCCAAGACGGGTTACTCGCGGGCGCAGTTCGGCGCCGCGTGGATGGACTCCGCGCCCTCCGTCCCCTTCGCGCACAACGGCTGCGACACGCGTAACGACCTGCTCAAGCGGGACGGCGACGACGTCCACTACAAGGGCACGTCCAAGTGCGTGATCGCGACGATGACGCTCAACGACCCGTACACCGGCCGGGTCATCAAGTGGACCAAGACCAAGGCCACCACGGTCCAGATCGACCACGTGATGCCGCTGTCGTACGACTGGCAGATGGGCGCGGCGCACTGGAGCAAGGACAAGCGGGAGTCGATCGCCAACGACCCGCTCAACCTCATCCCGGTCGACGGCCCGTCCAACGGCTCGAAGAGCGACTCGGGACCGGCGTCCTGGCTGCCGCCGAACAAGCAGATCCGGTGCTCGTACGCGGTCCGGGTCGCACAGGTCTCGATCAAGTACCAACTGCCGGTGACCAGCGCGGACAAGGACACGATGCTCGCGCAGTGCGGAGGGTGACGCCGAGGGGCCGCGGTGTGATTGTCAACGGCGCGCGGCCCCGCCATACTTTACTGGCCGCGCGCACCGCGATCACTCCGATCGCCTCTGGTGGATCGCGCCGCCCGAGCCCCCAGAGGACCCCGTGTCGAACAGCCGTCGCCTGCCCAAGCCGATGCGGTACCGCGTCATCGCGACAGTCGCCGCAGTGATCGTCGTCGGGGGCGGCGGCGCACTCGCCGTGGGCGCCACGTCCGGCGGCGGAACGGGCGGGTCGGCGGCGGCCGGCCAGGCCGCCAACCGGTCCGCCGACGCGAACGCCCCGCAGGGCGCGACGAGCACCCTCAACGCACCGAACGGCGCCAAGAACGCGGCCCCGAAGGGCTCCCCGGCCGGCACCCCGAGCGGCAGCCCCTCCGCGTCGCACGCCCCGGCCGCCGCCCAGACGGCCAAGCCCGGCAACCCGGTCGCCTCGGTCCCCGGCTCCCTGCCGTCCGTACCCCGCCAGACCCGCCGTCCGGCCGCGCCGTTCAGCGGCTTCGTCCGCACCTTCACCGGCCTCGCCTTCGACACCTGCACCGCGCCCAGCGCGAGCAAGATGGCGTCCTGGAAGAGCGGTTCGCCCTACGGCGCCGCCGCGGTCTACATCGGCGGCGCCAACCGCGGCTGCGCACAGCCCCAGTTGACGTCCTCGTGGGTGACGACCGTCAGCGCGGCGGGCTGGAAGCTCATCCCGATCTACGTCGGCGCGCAGCCGCCCTGCCAGACCGGCAACAGCCCCGAACGGCTCACGGCGGCCAACGCGGCCACGCTCGGCGCACGCGACGGCGCCGACGCGGTGACGAAGGCCGCGGCCCTCGGTATGCGCCCGGCCAGCGCGCTCTACCTCGACATGGAGCCGTACGCCGTCTCCGACACCTCGTGCAACAACGCCGTCCTCACCTACGTCCAGGCGTGGAACCGGGCGCTGCACACCGGCGGTTACCTGGCGGGCTTCTACGGCTTCAGCTCGTCCAGCGCCGCTGCCGTGGCGGCGGCCAAGGCGACCATGGACGACATGCCGGACGCCTTCTGGTACGCCAAGTACGACGGCGTCAACAGCACCACCTCCGGCTTCCCGTTCGCCGCGAACCTGTGGACCGGGCACCGGCGCGGACACCAGTTCCTGGTCAACTCCAAGGAGACCTACGGCGGCGTCACGCTGACCGTGGACCGCGACGCCTGGGACGGCCCGGTCGCCGTCGTCTGACGGCGGGGCGGTGAGGGTGGCGGGGACAAAGGCGGCAGGGCCCACCGGGTGCGCGGCGGCCCGGCCGCGAGGCGTACTCTCCCCCGCGAGGAGAGCCGTTTGCGCCGAGTGCTGGAAATCGGCGGGCCCCGGTCCATATCCTCGTACTCGATCATCGCTTCAGTACCGCTAGGTCGTTCCCATGCCGGGAGGCACCATGGTCCGCCGCCGCACCGCCGTCTCGATCGCCGCAGCCGCGCTGCTGGCGGCATCGCCCGCCCTCACCGCGTGCGGTTCGGGACCCGCGCACCCGGGGGCCGCGGCGGTGGTCGGGGACCAGAAGATCTCGATCGCCACGCTCCAGCACGAGGTCGACCAGGTGCGCGACGCGCAGAGCAAGTCGCCGCAGGCGGCGCAGCTCATCGGGCAGAGCGGCAAGCTGCCGCAGCAGACGCTGAGCATGCTGGTGCAGAACAAGGTGATCGACAAGGCCGTGTCCGACGCCGGGCTCTCGGTCAGCACCGCCGAGGTGCAGCAGTCGCACGCGCAGGCGTTGCAGCAGTTCGGCGGTGACGAGAGCCAGTTCGAGGCGGCGCTGCTCCAGCAGTACGACATCGTGCCGTCCGGCATCGACACCTTCCTGCGGACCAACATCGCCGTCGGCAAGCTGATCCAGAGCCTCGGCTTCCAGCCCGGCAGCGACACCGGGAACGCGGCGGCCATCGCCGTCATCTCCAAGACCGCGAAGTCGCTCGGCGTGGACGTCAACCCGCGCTACGGCACCTGGGACGCCAAGAAGGCCATCGTCGGCGCCACCAACGAGCCGTGGGTCGTGACCAAGACGGCGACCCCGGCGGACCCGAGCGCGTAAGCGGACCCGGCCGCGCGGTCCGTGCAGCAGCCGCCCGCAGGGCATGTCGGTGGTCCGGGGTACGTTCGAGGGGTGAACGACGTAGACGACGCGAACGCGCCCGGGCGGTTGGTGCTGCTCACGACCAGCCACCGGGTCGCGCCGGGACAGCTCTCCTGGCCCGCCTGGCAGACGCTGCGCGAGGCCGACCTCGTGGTCTGCGCCGACCCCGAGCATCCGCAGCTCCCGTATCTGCGCGAGGCGGGGGTACGGGTCGAGCTGGCGACGCCCGGCGGCCGCGAGCTGGTGGACGCGACGGCGGGCGGCCGTACGGTCGTCTATCTGCCGCCCGGCGGCGGCGCGGGCGACCCGGCCGTCACCGACGAACTGGCCAGGCTCGGCGGCTCGGGACGGGTCGCCATGCCCGACCTGGAGCTGCTGCCCGGCTCGTACGACCTGCCCGGCGCCCGGCTGCTCGACCTCGTCCAGGTGATGGACCGGATCAGGGCCGAGTGCCCGTGGAGCAGCCTGCGGACGCACGAGGACCTGGCGAAGTACGGCATCGAGGAGATGTACGAGCTGGTCGAGGCGATCGAGGAGGGGGACCGCGCGGCGGTGCGCGAGGAGCTGGGCGACGTCCTGCTCCAGGTCGTCTTCCACGCGGCCATCGCGGAGGGCGACCCCGAGGAGCCGTTCGGCATCGACGACGTGGCCGGGGGACTGGTGGACAAGCTCGTCCACCGGCACCCGCACATCTTCGGCGACGAGGTCGCCGAGACCCCCGAGCAGGTGCGGGCGAACTGGATCCGCCTCAAGGGCGTCGAGAAGTCCCGCGACTCGGTCACCGACGGCGTGCCCCTCGCATCGCCCGCCCTCGCCCTGGCCGCCAAGCTCGCGGGCCGCGCCCGGGAGGCCGGCCTCCCGCTCCCGGCCGACGACACCCCCGGCCCCGGCCCCGCCCCCGGCACGCCCGCCACCGACGAGACCGCCCTCGGTGACCACCTCCTCGCCGAGGCCGCCGCCGCCCAGGCCGCGGGCCTCGACCCGGAAGCCGCCCTGCGCCACGCGGCCCGCCGCTACCGCGACGCGATCCGTACGGCGGAGCGGACTCGGACCGCCGAGCCACCCCGTACGACCGAGGCGGGCTAGCCCCGATGCGCGTCGACGTGCCGCACGCGTGGCCGGCCGACGAGGCGGAGGCGCTGGCGCTCCAGGACCGGCTGCGCCCGCTGGCCGACCACCGTGGCCCCGGACCGGCCGCGCCCCGCCTGGTCGCCGGGCTCGACGTCGCCTACGCGGGCGACGGACGCGGCACCGGGGACCTCGTCGCGGCGGCCGTGGTGGTCATCGACACCGCGACGCTCGACGTGGTCGAGCGCGCCACGGCCACCGCGACCACGACCTTCCCGTATGTGCCCGGACTCTTCGCCTTCCGCGAACTGCCCGTCCTCGTCGAGGCGTTGCGCACCCTGCGGGCCACCCCCGACCTGCTGCTCTGCGACGGCCACGGCCTGTCCCACCCGCGCCGCTTCGGCCTCGCCTGCCACCTGGGCGTGCTGACCGGCCTGCCGACCGCCGGAGTCGCCAAGACCCCGTTCGTCGGCCGCTACGACCCCGACGCCCTCGCCCCGGAGCGCGGCGCGTACGCCGACCTCCTCGACGGCGGCGAAACCGTCGGCCGCGCCCTGCGCACCCAAACCGGCGTCAAGCCCGTCTACGTCTCCACCGGCCACGGCATCGACCTCGCCACCGCCTGCGCCCACACCCTGACCCTCGCCCCCGCCTACCGCCTCCCCGAAACCACCCGCCAGTCCGACCGCCTGAGCCGCGTCGCCCTGGCGTCCACAACCTCAGAGAGCCCCTGACGCCCCCGCCCCCGCAACGGCCAGGTCCCGGTGAGCCGGGAACGCGGCCGGGCCGGATAGCGTCGGCGCATGACCGACCCCACCACCGACCCCACCGCCGACTCGCCCACCGGCCCCACCCCCGCCCCCACCGACCCGGCCGACGGCGGCCCCACCCTCTTCACGTGGGAATTCGCCACCGACCCCTACCCCGCCTACGCCTGGCTGCGGGAGCACGCGCCGGTGCGGCGGACGACGTTGCCCAGCGGGGTGGAGGCGTGGCTGGTGACGCGGTACGCGGACGCGCGGGAGGCGCTGGCGGAGGGGCGGCTGAGCAAGAATCCGGTGCATCACGCGGAGTCGGCGGGGGCGAAGGGGAAGACCGGGATTCCGGGGGAGCGCAGCGCGGATCTGATGACGCATCTGCTGAACATCGATCCGCCGGACCACACGCGGCTGCGCCGCCTGGTGTCGAAGGCGTTCACCCCGCGCAGGGTGGCGGAGTTCGGGCCGCGGGTGCAGGAGTTGACGGACCGTTTCATCGACGGCTTCGCGGCGAGCGGCGAGGCGGACCTCATCCACGACTTCGCCTTCCCGCTGCCGATCTACGCGATCTGCGACCTGCTGGGCGTGCCGCCGCAGGACCAGGACGACTTCCGGGACTGGGCGGGGATGATGATCCGGCACGGCGGCGGCCCGCGCGGCGGAGTGGCGCGGTCGGTGAAGCGGATGCGCGCGTATCTGGTCGAGCTGATCCACCGTAAGAGAGAAGACCCGGGCGAGGACCTGATCTCCGGTCTGATCCGGGCGAGCGACCACGGCGAGCACCTGACGGAGAACGAGGCCGCCGCCATGGCCTTCATCCTGCTCTTCGCCGGTTTTGAGACGACTGTGAACCTCATCGGCAACGGGGTGCACACCTTGCTCCGCCACCCGGAGCAGCGCGCCCGCCTCCAGGAGTCGCTGGCCGCGGGCGAGACCGGGCTGCTGGAGACCGCGGTGGAGGAACTGCTGCGCTACGACGGCCCGGTGGAGTTGGCCACCTGGCGCTACGCGACCGGCGACCTGAGCCTCGGCGGTCAGTCGATCGCGGCGGGCGACCCCGTACTGGTGGTACTCGCGGCGGCCGATCGCGACCCCGCGCGCTTCAACGCGCCCGATACCGTCGATCTGGCCCGGCGTGACAATCCCCACCTCGGTTACGGCCACGGCATCCACTACTGCCTGGGCGCGCCGCTGGCCCGGCTGGAAGCCAGGACGGCGCTCGCGTCCCTTCTCACCCGCCTCCCCGACCTGCGGCTCGCGGCGGATCCGGCCGAATTGCGCTGGCGCGGCGGACTGATCATGCGCGGACTGCGTACGCTGCCGGTGTCGTTCACCGCCGAGGCCGCACAACAGAAGTGACGGCGCGTCACGGTCGTGATCGCGACGTGATGATCGCTACACCGACTTGTGATCCGTTGGCCAACACCGCTACGTTCTGCGGTCAACGCGAGAAGCGCGGTCGCTCGTACGGGCACGGTGCGTACGGACGGCCACCTCTCGCGGACGGCTCGCGCCAGACGCGGCGGACGTCACGGAAGCGGAAGCGGAAACAGCAGCAACAGCACCAGCAACGTCGGCGGGCTCCGGCCCGCTCCCCGCCGCCGTCACGTCACGCACCGCGCTCCGGCGCGTAAGGCTTACGAGAAAGGCGACCGCATGCTCTCGTCCGGGAACGGCCGGCACCGCCGACCGCGACAGGCCCCGGCGGCCATGGTGACCGTCGCGGCGACCGGCGCGGGGATCGCACTCCCGCTCCTCGGCGCGGGGGCCGCGCACGCCGCGGACTCCAGCACGTGGGACAAAGTCGCGATATGCGAGACCGGCGGCCTGTGGAGCGCCGACCCGAGCAACGGCTTCTACGGCGGCCTGGCGATCACCCAGGACACCTGGAACGCCTACGGCGGCCAGGCGTACGCGCCACGCCCCGACCTCGCGTCCAGGACGGAACAGATCGCCGTCGCCGAGCAGATGCTCGCCGACCTCGGGCCGAACGCCTGGCCCGGCTGCGAGGACGGTACGGGGCTGCTGGACGCCGTGACGCCGCCCGTGGCGGGCGGCACGCCCGCGGCCACCCCCACCACCCCGGCGCCGTCCGCCTCGACCCCGCCCTCCGGCGACGCCACGACCGGCGGCTCCGGCGGCTCCGGCGGCACCGGGGGCTCGAACACCGACCCGTCGCTGCCGACGATCATCCCGACCGCGCCGGGGACGGACACGCCCACCGGGCCCGCCGACGGCTCGACGGTCACCCCGGTGACGCCCACGGCGCCCACCGCCCCCGTCACCCCCACGTCGCCCGGTGACGGCTCGCGGAACACTCCGGGCTCGCCCACCGCCGACGCGCCCGCGACGCCCGGCACGGGCCGCCACGCGAAGCCGTACGTGCCCACCGACGCCGAGCTGGCCGCGGCCGACCAGGCGACCCGTACGGAGCTGACCGCCGTCACGGACGCGGGCGCGGACAGCGGTACGGACACCGGCAAGGGCTCGGACGACGGCAGCACCGGAGCCACCGGCGCCAGCGACACCGGACACAGCGCCGACGGCGGCCACGACTACACCGTCGCGTACGGCGACTCGCTCGCCGGTATCGCCTCCAGCCACCACGTCCAGGGCGGCTGGAGCGGTCTCTACGACGCCAACCGGCAGGTGATCGGCCAGGACCCGAACCTCATCAAACCGGGTCAGATCCTGACACTTGACCTCGGCTGAGGGCTCCGCGTCTTCCTGACCGTCCGTCACGGCCGCGGGGGCAAACCGGACGAACCGTACGACGTCCTCCGCGGCCCGTGTGACAAGCCTCTCGCCCGCCCCTGTGACCGCCCGCTCGCAGAGCGCTGAAACCGGCCCCTGTGACCTGCGATTCTCTGAACCTGCCCTGGGGGCGGGAGCGGTGCGGGGGCGGAACGCGGATGTTTGTCCTTTCCGGCGCCTGTGCTTAGCGTCGTCATCGCTCGCCACAGCGGGCCCCGCCGGTCAGGAACGCCGAGTCCTGCCGCCGACCGACGGGAACAGTCGACGCGAAAGCGCCGTAGGCAGGAGCGGGGGACCCAAGGTCTTTCGCCGGTCACGTTCGTACGGCACGCAGCCTGCGGAACGCACCGGCTCGGGGTTAAGCACGGAATCCGCGGTCGCGGATCCGGCCGGGCAACTCACGCCCGAACCCGACAGCTCACCTCGCAGGCGTCGGTGAGGACACGAACCATGGCTAAGCACCGCCGTACGTCCAAGCTCGTCCGCATCGCCGCGCTCGCCGGTGTCACCGGCACCGCGATCGCCGTACCGCTCCTCGGAGCGACCTCCGCCTCCGCCGCCTCCGTCTCCACGTGGGACGCCGTCGCCCAGTGCGAGTCCGGCGGCAACTGGTCCATCAACACCGGCAACGGCTACTACGGTGGCCTCCAGTTCTCGCAGTCGAGCTGGGAGGCCGCGGGCGGCACCCAGTACGCCGCGCGCGCCGACCTGGCCACCAAGGACCAGCAGATCGCCACCGCCGAGAAGCTGCTCGCCATGCAGGGCCCGGGTGCCTGGGCCTGCGCCGGCGCCGGCAACCTGACCTCGGGCGGCTCCGCGGCGAACGTCGACACCTCGTCGCCGTCCTCGTCGTCGTCCTCCTCCTCGTCGTCGTCTTCCAGCTCCTCCGGCTCCAGCAGCTCGGACTCCTCGAACACCGGCTCCTCCGACAGCTCCTCGCAGCCGTCGCAGCAGCAGAGCACCCCGGCCCCGGCCGAGACCTCCGCGCCGGTCACCCACCACAAGAGCCACGGCAAGGGCAACGGCGAGTACACCGTCGTCTCCGGCGACTCGCTCTCCAAGATCGCCACCGCGCACCACGTCTCCGGCGGCTGGCAGCACCTGTTCGACCTGAACAAGGACATCGTGCAGGACGCCAACCTGATCTACCCGGGCCAGCACCTGCACCTGGGCTGAGGCCACGGGATGTGATCCCCGGCCGGGCACGTACTCTCCCCCGAGCGTGCCCGGCCGGGGCCTTTTTCCGTCTCAGGGTCCGGGCTCGGTACTGGGCGCGACACCGAAGACGGTTAGGCTCAGGTCGAAAAAGACAGAGACATCTCAGAAGGACTGAAGGAGACACTCGTGCCGTCCATCGACGTCGTCGTAGCCCGGGAAATCCTCGACTCGCGAGGCAACCCCACCGTCGAGGTCGAGGTCGGCCTCGACGACGGCAGCACCGGCCGCGCGGCGGTCCCGTCCGGCGCCTCCACCGGCGCATTCGAGGCCCTCGAACTCCGCGACGGCGACAAGAACCGCTACCAGGGCAAGGGCGTCGAAAAGGCCGTCCTCGCCGTCATCGAGCAGATCGGCCCGGAGCTGGTCGGCTACGACGCCACCGAGCAGCGGCTGATCGACCAGGCGATGTTCGACCTGGACGCCACGCCCGACAAGTCCTCGCTCGGCGCCAACGCGATCCTCGGCGTCTCGCTCGCCGTGGCGCACGCCGCCTCCGAGGCGTCCGACCTGCCGCTCTTCCGCTACCTGGGCGGCCCGAACGCGCATGTGCTGCCCGTGCCGATGATGAACATCCTCAACGGCGGCTCGCACGCGGACTCCAACGTCGACATCCAGGAGTTCATGATCGCCCCCGTCGGCGCGGAGTCCTTCTCCGAGGCGCTGCGCTGGGGCGCCGAGGTCTACCACACGCTCAAGGGCGTGCTGAAGACCAAGGGCCTGTCCACCGGCCTCGGCGACGAGGGCGGTTTCGCGCCGAATCTCGGCTCGAACCGCGAGGCGCTCGACCTGATCATCGAGGCCATCAAGCAGGCCGGGTACGCGCCCGGCCAGGACATCGCGCTCGCGCTGGACGTCGCCGCCTCCGAGTTCTACAAGGACGGCAAGTACCAGTTCGAGGGCAAGGAGCGCTCGGCCGCCGAGATGACCGAGTACTACGAGGACCTGGTCGCCTCCTACCCGCTGGTCTCCATCGAGGACCCGCTGTTCGAGGACGACTGGGCGGGCTGGAAGGTCCTCACCGAGAAGCTCGGCAGCAAGGTGCAGATCGTCGGCGACGACCTGTTCGTCACCAACCCCGAGCGCCTGCAGAAGGGCATCGACAACGACACGGCGAACGCGCTGCTGGTGAAGGTCAACCAGATCGGCTCGCTGACCGAGACGCTGGACGCCGTCGAGCTGGCCCAGCGCAACGGCTACAAGTGCATGATGTCGCACCGCTCCGGCGAGACCGAGGACGTCACCATCGCCGACCTGGCCGTCGCCACCAACTGCGGCCAGATCAAGACCGGCGCCCCGGCCCGCTCCGAGCGCGTCGCCAAGTACAACCAGCTCCTGCGGATCGAGGAGATCCTGGACGACGCCGCCGTGTACGCGGGTCGCTCGGCGTTCCCCCGCTTCAAGCACTGAGCCGTCCGTTTCCGGGCCCCGGCCTCCGTACGTCCCCGCACCCGGTCCCGTACCGTGGGCGGGGACGTACTGGCGTGCGCGCCCGTACGGCAGCGTGTGGACGCGACGGCGTGCGAGGACGGCGAGGGGAGACACGGCGTGGGGGCGGATCGGTTCTCCACCTCGGCCCGGCTGAAGGCCATCGGCCAGGAGGCGCAGGCCCGGGTGTACCGGGCGGCGGCCAAGCGGCGCCCGCCGCGGCGCAACAAGCTCACCGGCCGCGCGGCGCTGCTCGCCCTGGTGCTGTGCGCCCTGGTCGTGGCGCTCGCCTACCCGACGCGGCAGTACATCGCCCAGCGCTCCGACATCGCCGACCAGCGCCGCGAGGCCCAGAAGGCCCGCCAGCGGGTCGAGGAGCTCCGCGAGGAGAAGGCGCGCTGGCAGGACCCGCAGTACGTACGGACGCAGGCCCGCGAGCACCTGCACTTCGTCCTGCCCGGCGAGACCGGCTACAACGTGGCGGCGCCGGCCCCGACCGGGGACGCCGCCGCCGACCACCGGACGACGAACGAGGCCGCCGCACACCGCCCCTGGTACGACAATCTGTGGGACAGCCTCGACCACGCCGACGCCGCCGCCGCGCCCCGGCACTGACCCCTCGCTCCCCGCGTACCGCCCCCGACCTAGAACGGCCCATGACGAAGCACCCCGAGCCCACCGCCCCCACCCCGCCCACCGACGCGGACGTCGCCGCGTTCACGGCGCAGCTCGGCCGCCCGCCGCGCGGCCTGCGCGCGATCGCGCACCGTTGCCCCTGCGGCAACCCGGACGTGGTCGAGACCCAGCCCCGGCTGGAGGACGGCACGCCCTTCCCGACGCTGTACTACCTGACCTGTCCGCGCGCCGCGTCCGCGATCGGCACGCTGGAGGCCGACGGCGTGATGAAGACGATGACCGCCCGGCTCGCCGAGGACGAGGAGCTGGCCGCGGCCTACCGCGCGGCCCACGAGGACTACATCGCGCGGCGCGACGCCATCGAGGTCCTGGAGGGCTTTCCCAGCGCGGGCGGCATGCCGGACCGCGTCAAGTGCCTGCACGTGCTCGTCGGCCACTCCCTGGCCGCGGGCCCCGGCGTGAACCCGCTCGGCGACGAGGCCATCGCCATGCTGCCCGAGTGGTGGGCGAAGGGCCCGTGCGTCGCCCCCGCGATGGAGATCGTAACCGCGACCGGGACCGGAACCGCGACCGGGACCGGAACCGGGACCGCCCCCGAGACGGAGGAGTCCGCGTGACGACCGGTACGGCGACCGACGGGCCGCGGGGCACGACCGTCCGCGTGGCGGCCGTCGACTGCGGGACGAATTCGATCCGGCTGCTCGTCGCCGACGTCGACCCCGCGACCGGCGCGCTGACCGACCTCGACCGCAGGATGCGGATCGTCCGGCTCGGCCAGGGCGTGGACCGCACGGGGCGGCTGGCCCCCGAGGCGCTGGAGCGGACCTTCGCGGCCTGCCGCGAGTACGCGGAGGTGATCGCGGAGCACGGCGTCAGCGCGGACCGCGTCCGCTTCGTGGCGACCTCCGCGTCCCGCGACGCGGAGAACCGGGACGACTTCGTACGCGGAGTCGTCTCCCTCCTCGGCGTCGAGCCCGAGGTGATCAGCGGCGACCAGGAGGCCGCCTACTCCTTCACCGGCGCCACCCGCGGCCTGACCGGCGCCGAGGCCCTGGACACGCCGTATCTGGTGGTCGACATCGGCGGCGGCTCCACCGAGTTCGTCCTCGGCGACGACACGGTCACCGCCGCCCGCTCGGTCGACATCGGCTGCGTCCGCCTGACCGAACGGCACCTGGTGGCGGACGGCGCGGTCGTCGACCCGCCGACCGGCGACCGGGTGGCCGCGATCCGCGCCGACATCGACGCCGCCCTGGACGAGGCGGCCCGCGCCGTCCCCCTCGACCGGGCCCGTACGCTCGTGGGTCTCGCCGGGTCGGTCACCACCGTCGCGGGCATCGCGCTCGGCCTGGCCGCGTACGACTCCGCCGCGATCCACCACTCCCGTATCACCGTCGAGCAGGTCGCGGGGATCACCGCGCGGCTGCTGGCCGCCACCCACGCCGAGCGCGCCGCGATCCCCGTGATGCACGAGGGCCGCGTGGACGTGATCGGCGCGGGCGCGCTGGTGCTGCTGCGGATCATGGAGCGCACGGGCGCGAAGGAGGTCGTGGTCAGCGAACACGACATCCTCGACGGGATCGCGTATGCCGTGGCGGAGTCGGCGGGCCGGGACAGGCCCTAGCCGTCCCTGCGGAACAGGGCCGTCCAGAGGAAGGGCTCCCCGAAGTACGGGGAGTCCTTCGGCTCGTCGCGCATGCGGCGCAGTTCGACCTCGGTCAGGCCGGAGAAGATCCAGCGCAGCGACTCGGGGGTGTAGCCGAGGCCGCCGTGCAGCCGCGCGTCCCGGTAGAAGTCCGCGTCGGGCAGTTCCGAGCCCATCGCCCCCGCGGCGAAGCAGGTGAGCGCGAGATGGCCGCCGGGGGCGAGCACGCGGTCGAGCAGCGCCAGATAGCTGATCCTGCGGTGCGGCGGCAGATGGTGGAAGCAGCCGGAGTCGCAGACCAGGTCGTACGGCCCGCTCAACTCGCCCGCGCCCGCGCCGTCGCCGTCGCCGCCCTCGCTCAGCGCGAAGGCGTCCCCTTCGTGGAAGCGGATTCCCTCCACCCCGGCCGCGCGCGCCCGCTCCCGCGCCCATCGGACGGCGGCCGGTGACAGGTCGACGGCGTCCACCTCGAAGCCGCGCCGCGCCAGCAGCACCGCGTTGCGCCCCGGCCCGCACCCCAGGTCCAACGCCCGTCCCGGCCGCACCACCTCGCGGTCCAGGCAGGACACCAGGTTCTCGTCCGGCTTGTCCACGAAGAACGGCACTCCGCGTTCCCGGTCCCCGTAGAACCCGTCCCACCACCCGGCGGCCCCTGCCGTCCACCGGTCCGCGTCCCCGGCGAACAGCCCGTCCAGCAGCCTCAGTACGTCCTCCACCGACCTGATGTCCCGCTCCACGCCAGCCCCCTCTTCTCCGGTCTTCTCCGGCGTTTCCGACAGGGAGAACGCTAGGCCCATCGGGCATGAAAGCCCAGGTCAGAGCCTTTGTGGCGACCCCTTCACGCGCCGCCTGCGGGCCTGGTCCGACCCGGCCGGGGGAGTCCGCCGGGGGGCCGCCCGCACGTCCCCGGCGGCCCCGCGGAAGCCCGGCGAAGGGCCTCCCGGGGCGAGCGCCGGCACACTTTCTCAGCTGAATTCCGTCCGCGCGGCTGCCGCCGCCGTCTCGATGACCGTCACGATGTCCTTCTCCTTCTTCTCTGTGTACGTGACGAGTTGAGCCGGAGCCCGGACACCGCCTCCAGCACGCGGGAAGATGCTGGACAGGGTTGGACGGGGTCGGGCAGGGCTGGACAGGGTTGGGCAGACCGGAACGGCGGGGCATGGATCAGTCGGAGGACCTGTCGGCGGCGGCCGACTTCGCGGTGTGGCTGGCACGATTACGGGCCCACGCGGGCGACCCGTCGCTGGCCGTCCTGGCCCGGCTGACCGGCGCCGTCCCGCGCGGCCGCCCCGTACCGAAGTCCACGCTGGGCCGGGCGTTGCAGGGCGAGAGCCTGCCCTCGGTCGACGACGCCGTCTCGATCGCGGTGGCCTGCGTCCTCCACGAGGGCGGCGGCCGGGAGCGCGCGGAGGACGTCCGGCGCGAGTGCCGCGAGCGGTGGGTGCGGGCCAAGTCGGCCGAGCGGGAAGCGACGTTGACGGCGAAGGCCGCGGCGGTCGGGGAACCGGCGCCGTCGGCCGCGGCCGTACGCACCGCGGCCGAGCAGGCGTTCCTCGCCAAGTACCACCCGTGCGTGGAGACGTTGCTGGACACGATGGAGCTGTTCGGTGTGACACTGCGCCGTTCGGACTTCCGCTACCGGATGAGCACGTCGTACATCAGCCTCACCGTCCAGGGCGAGGGCAGCGCCCAGCGCGTGCAGGAGGCGATCCACGCCGCCAAGCGGGTGCTGATCAGGGGAGACGCCGGTTCCGGCAAGACCACGCTGCTCAAGTGGCTTGCCGTGGGGGCCATTCGGGGCGATCTGCCGGAGCCGATGGGCCGGTGGAACGGCGCGACGCCGTTCTTCCTCCCGCTGCGGCACTTCGCCGAACGGCCGCTGCCCGCCCCCGAGGACTTCCTGACCTACGCGGCCAGGACGCTCGCCGACGTCGCGCCGGACGGCTTCGTCCGGGACGCGCTGGACTCCGCGCACAGCCTGGTGCTGATCGACGGTGTGGACGAACTGCCCGCGAGCCGCCGCGACGAAGTCCGCGACTGGCTGCGCGAGTTGACCAGCGGATACCCGGACTGCCGGTATGTCGTCACCTCGCGGCAGGCGGCCGTGACCGAACGCTGGCTCGCCCCGATGGGCTTCGCCTCCTTCGAGCTGGCCCCGATGAGTCCGTCGGACCAGAACCAGTTCATCGAGCACTGGCACACCACCATGCGGTCCACCGCCGAGGACGCGGAGGAACGGGCGCGCCTGACGACGTACGAGCACGCTCTCGTGCGCAGCCTGTCCGAGCGGCGCGAGCTGCGCAGACTCGGCGGGAACCCGCTGCTGTGCGCCCTGCTCTGCGCGCTGCACTGGGACCGGGACATGCAGCTTCCCGACGACCGGGTCAAGGTGTACGACGCGGCGCTGGAGATGCTGCTGGTCCGCCGCGACCAGCAGCGGAACATCGCGGTGGAGGGCCCGCGGCTGCGCAGCGGAGTCCAGGAGATGCTGCTGCGCAGGCTCGCGTACTGGATGATCCGCAACGATCTGACCGAGATCTCCTTCGCCCAGCTCACCGGGCGGGTGGCCGCGTACCTCGCGGACTCGGCGCAGTACCCCGAGGAATCCGCCGCCGTGGCCCGCCAACTGCTGGAGCGGTCGGGGCTGTTGCGCGCCCCGGCACACGACTCGGTGGACTTCGTGCACCGCACCTTCCAGGAGTACCTGGCGGCGGACCAGTTGCTCAACGACGGCGATCTGGCCCTGCTGATCAAGCACGCGCACGAGGACCAGTGGCAGGACGTCGTGGTGATGGTGTCCGGGCGGGCGCGGGACTCCGAGCGCGATCACCTGATCAAGTCCCTGTTGAAACGGGCCCGTCGGGACAAGGCCCACCGGCTGCGGCTGACCGTTCTCGCCGTGGACTGCGTCGGCGACGGCACCGCGATCGACCCGCGCGTCGTCGACGAGGCGAGACGGCGGGCGGCGGAGCTGATTCCCCCGCAGAATCCGGCGCAGGCCGCGGCGCTGGCGAATCTCGGCGAGGTGGTGCTCGATCAGATGCCCGGCCCCCGGCCCGAGTTGGCGCCCGGCGTGGTGCGGGCGATTCTGGAGACCTGCCGCCTGGTCGGCGGGCCCTCCGCCATGCGGCTGCTGGCCCGTTTCGCCGCGGTCCCCGACCTGGAGACCGAGCGGCGGCTGGTCGGCATGTGGCCCGACTTCGACACGGCGGAGTTCGCCCATGTCGTGCTCTCCGAACTGTCCTGGCTCGGGCCGCTGACGGTGGGGCCGCACGAGCTGCCCCATCTCCACCGGCTGACCGGCGTCACGGACCTCACGGTCGACGGCGCCGCCGACAGCTACGCGGTCGTCCGGCGGCTGCGGAATCTGCGCTCACTGCGTCTGGTCGACCCCGAGCCGGGCCTGTCCGGCCTCGAGTTGCCCCCCGCCCTGCTGGTGCTGTCGCTCGACGGTTCCGTCCGGCACGACCGGTTCCCGGCGCCGACGGCGCCGGGCGTCCAGGAGCTGTGGTTCGACGACTGCGCCTGTCCCGACTGCGGCCTGAGCGCGTGGCGCATGGCGGGGCTGTGGCCCGCCGAAGCGCGGCGCGCGGTATGGCTGCTGTCGGTGCGGGCCGCCCCGGCCACGCTCGATCCGCGGCTGCTGGCGGAGCGCTTTCCGGGGCTGTCCGTCCTCGCGGTCAGGTCCGACATGGTGTTCGGTGTCGGCGAGGTCGCGGACTACCTCAAACGGCTCCGCGAGTGCTTCCCCGCGCTGACCGAATTCCGGCTCTACTCCCACGGCGACGACGGGCTCGACCAGCAGCTTCAGGAGGCCGGCTTCCTGCACTGGACCCATACGATGGAGGCCGCGCCGGGGACCCGGACGACCCACGTCTTCACCCGCACGGGGGCCGGATGACCCGGCCGGAGGACCCTCCTCCGGAAAAGCTTTGTGAAACTCTTCACATGAAGTTCCCGCCCCGCGGCCCAAATTTTCCAAGGTGACCGCGTGTCAAACCCCCTGAATCCTTGGCGGGAGAGTGTTTCGGCGGTGTGACGGGCGTCGGAACGACGGATGAGCGGTGATCGATCAGCGCTGCTCAGAGGCGGTGGCCGGAGCGGGCGGTGCGGAGGAGTCCGCGCAGGTCAGATAGGCCCTGGTCATGAAGCCGGGCAGGATAGCACAGGGTGTCCAGTACCTTGTGAAGGGGCTCACGAGCACCCCCCTGGGACGTGCTGAATACTTGTCGCCATGAGCACCACGGAGCGTCCACGGATCCTCGTAGTAGGCGGCGGTTACGTCGGCCTGTACGCGGCGCGTCGCATCATGAAGAAGATGCGGTACGGCGAGGCGACCGTCACAGTCGTCGACCCGCGCTCGTACATGACGTACCAGCCCTTCCTTCCTGAGACTGCCGCCGGCAGCATCTCCCCGCGGCATGTCGTCGTCCCGCTGCGACGCGTCCTGCCCGGGGCCGAGGTGCTCACCGGCCGGGTCGTCGACATCGACCAGGACCGCAAGGTCGCCTCGGTCGAGCCGCTCGTGGGCGAGTCCTACGAGCTGCCGTTCGACTACCTGATCATCGCGCTCGGCGCGGTCTCCCGTACCTTCCCGATTCCCGGCCTGGCCGAGAACGGTATCGGGATGAAGGGCGTGGAGGAGGCCATCGGCCTGCGCAACCACGTCCTGGAGCAGCTCGACAAGGCCGACTCCACGACCGACGAGGACATCCGCCGCAAGGCGCTGACCTTCGTGTTCGTCGGCGGCGGCTTCGCGGGTGCGGAGACCATCGGCGAGGTCGAGGACATGGCCCGCGACGCGGCCAAGTACTACCCGAACGTGAAGCGCGAGGACATGCGCTTCATCCTGGTGGACGCGGCGGACAAGATCCTCCCCGAGGTCGGCCCGCAGCTCGGCACGTGGGGCCTGGAGCACCTGCGCGAGCGCGGCATCGAGGTCTACCTCAGCACGTCGATGAAGTCCTGCGTCGACAAGCACGTGGTGCTCGCCAACGGCCTGGAGGTCGACGCCTCCACCATCGTGTGGACGGCCGGTGTGAAGCCCAACCCGGCGCTCGCCCGCTTCGGTCTGCCGCTGGGCCCGCGCGGTCACGTGGACACCGCCCCCACCCTCCAGGTGCAGGGCAGCGACTACATCTGGGCCGCGGGCGACAACGCCCAGATCCCCGACCTCGCCGCGGGCGAGGGCGCCTGGTGCCCGCCGAACGCCCAGCACGCCCTGCGCCAGGCGAAGGTGCTCGGCGACAACGTGGTCTCCGGGATGCGCGGCTTCCCGCAGCAGGAGTACAAGCACGCGAACAAGGGCGCCGTCGCCGGTCTCGGCCTGCACAAGGGCGTCGCGATGATCGTCTTCGGCAAGGCCAAGATCAAGGTCAAGGGCCGGCTGGCCTGGTACATGCACCGTGGCTACCACGGCATGGCCGTGCCGACCTGGAACCGCAAGATCCGGGTCTTCGCCGACTGGACGCTCGGCATGTTCCTCAAGCGTGAGGTCGTCTCGCTCGGCGCGATCGAGAACCCGCGCGAGGAGTTCTACGAGGCCGCCCGCCCCGCTCCGGTTCCGGCCGCGGCGGTGCCGGCTCCCGCCGAGAAGACGGCGGAACCCGCCAAGGCGTCCTGACGCGCCGCGGCGCGCGCGCCGCACCCGCTCCACCGTCCGAAGGGCGCCCGCCATCCGTGGTGCGGGCGCCCTTCGGCGTACCCGGCGCCGTTTCCGGGACCTGCCCGCGCGGCCTGCTCCCGAGCCGCCGGACGCCCCGCCGTGTCCGGTCGGGGCGGCGCCTCGCCGCCCGTCCCGCGCACCCGCGCGGCGTCCTCCGCTTCCGCCGCGCGGCGCCCGCGCCGCCCCCGGTGAGCGGCCCGGAAAAAATGCATGTATCCGCAACGTAGATTCGTCAGCGGAGACTGTCTTTCAGTCGTACGCTCGGAAGCATGGCTGACGCGGCTCACAGAATCGTCGAACTCGCCGACCACGCCCTCTCGACTCCGTTCCCGTTGCGCGTGCGCGCCTGGGACGGCAGCGAGGCCGGGCCGCCCGGCGCCCCCGTCCTCGTCATCCGGCGCCGCCGCGCGCTGCGCCGACTGCTGTGGAAGCCCGGCGAGCTGGGCCTGGCCCGCGCCTATGTCTCCGGCGACCTCGACGTCGACGGCGACTTCTACGAGGCGCTCGGCCTGCTGTCCGGGCTGTTCTGGGAGCGCGAGGAAGGGCCCGCGCAGAGTACGGCCGCCGCCGTGCGCCGTACCGCGGGCGTCCTGCGCGACCCGGCGAACTACCGCGTCGCCCGCGCGGCCCTCGCGCTGGCCGGGCCCGGGCTGCCGCCCCCGCCGCCGCCCGAGGAGGTCCGCCGCCGTACCGGGATCGCCCACAGCAGGCCCCGCGACAAGGCGGCCATCGCCCACCACTACGACGTGGGCAACGACTTCTACTCGCTGGTCCTCGGCCCCTCGATGGTCTACTCCTGCGCGGTGTGGGAGGGCGAGAAGACCACGCTGGAGGAGGCGCAGTCCGCCAAACTCGACCTGGTCTGCCGCAAGCTGGGCCTCCGGCCGGGGATGCGGCTGCTGGACGTCGGCTGCGGCTGGGGGTCGATGGTGCTGCACGCCGTCGAGCACTACGGCGTCCACGCGACCGGCGTCACGCTCTCCACTGAGCAGGCCGCCTTCGCCCGCAAGCGGATCGCCGAGGCCGGGCTCACCGACCGTATCGACATCCGCGTCCAGGACTACCGGGACGTCAAGGACGGCCCCTACGACGCGATCTCGTCCATCGGCATGGCCGAGCACGTCGGCAGCGAGCGCTACCGCGAGTACGCGCAGGCGCTGTACGGACTGCTGCGGCCGGGCGGGCGGCTGCTCAACCACCAGATCGCGCGCCGCCCGCTGCGCGACGAGGAGTCATACCGCATCGACGAGTTCATCGACCGGTACGTCTTCCCCGACGGGGAGCTGGCGCCGGTCGGGTCGACGGTGGCCCGGCTGGAGGAGGCCGGGTTCGAGGTGCGGGACGTCGAGGCGCTGCGCGAGCACTACGGGCGCACGCTGCGCGCCTGGGTGCGCAATCTGGAGGACGCCTGGGGCGCCGCCGCGCGGGCCACGTCGGCCGGGCGGGCCCGGGTCTGGCGGCTCTACATGGCGGCCTCCGCGCTGGCCTTCGAGCGCAACCGGATCGGGGTCAACCAGGTCCTCGCGGTGCGCACCGCCCCCGACGGCGACCCCGGCATGCCCGCGACCCGCACGGCGTGGCTGAGCTGAGCCCGGTTGCGTTGAGCCGGCTGGGTTTGTGCTGTGCTGGGTTTGGGCTGTGCTGGGTTTGGGCGGTGCTGAGGTGAGTTGGGCGGGCCCGGCTGAGCGCGGAGGGCGAGATCCGGTCGCGGAGAGCGATTTCGCGTCACTTGTGCGTGGCGACTGATACTGCTGTGAACGGTGCCTGTTCAGCCCAAGAACCCTGGAACTCGTACTAACACCCCGTCAGTAACCCCTAAAATAAGACAACATGGCCGGTTGGGCGCCCTGTTCGGGATCTCCAACCCCGATACGCTTTTCACTGCGCCTCGCCGGCCCGGATGGTGGAACGCAGACACGGCGAGCTTAAACCTCGCTGCCCCTCGGGGGCGTGCCGGTTCAAGTCCGGCTCCGGGCACCACCGCCCTCACCGGCGGTGACCCCGCTCCACCCAGAGGACCGCCCGGTGGGCACCGTGCCAGCACGGTGCCCCCACGCCCCCCGGAGCCGACGGGCGCTGCCCCCTTCCGCGTGAGGCGGGCCTCAGCGGATGCGGCCGCGGCGGCCGGTGACGGCCAGGGCTATGGCGATGACTATGGCGGCGATGACCGCGGCGACGATCAGGATGTGCAGCATGCGGGCCCCCATGGTGTGAGCTGGTGTACACGTCATGCCCGGGAAGGCCGGTGCGTACCCCGGTCGCGGGCAGCCGGTCGGCAGCCGTACGACCCGACCGGTGCGAGGTCCGCACCCCGTGCCGGGGTGCCGGAGGGCACATGGAGCCGCCGGGGTGCCGGGGCGTCGGGGTGCCTCGTTCCGGGGTTACGGGTGCGGGGAGGTACGCGGGCGGGCCGCCGAGGCCACCGTTGCCGCCGCCTCGCGCTCGCTCAGCCCGGTGTGCACCGCCGCCGTCACCAGCGCCGGTGCCAGCGCTTCGCCGAGACCGGCGTCGTACGCCCGGCACGCAGCCCAGAACAACCGGCCGTTGCGCTCTCCTTCGTGTGAATCCAGGACGAAGCGGACGAGCGCGGCGGCACGTTTCTCCGCGGGGTGGCGCGGCGCGGAGGCATCGCGGGGCGGCGCGACCGGCGGTGGCGGCGCGGCGAGCAGCAGCAGCGCGGACGGCGCGGGCGCCAGCGGATGGCCCGCGGTGCCGGGCGCCAGCAGATAGCGGCCCGCGACCGTACGCGAGCCGGGGCCGACCACGTAACCGCCCTCGCCGCGCACGTCGATGCCCGGCGCCAGGCGGCCCGCCGAGTTGGGGACCTGCGTCGGCGCGGTCAGCCACAGGTGGCGTCCGCCGCTGGGGGTGAGCACCGTGACCGTGTCGGGCACGGCGAAGCCGTGGGCGGCGGCCAGGGCGGTGAGCGCCGCGACGCCGTCGGCGCCGTGCTTGACGTCGAGGTCGAGGCCGATCAGATGGTGCGGCGCCCGGCCGCAGGCGATCCCGTACCCCGTCGCCCAGGGCGCGGCGGCGAACAGGGAGCGAATCCGGGCCGGGTCGGTGCTCGCGTCGTACACACCGTGTCCCGGACGCCCGCACGCGCCCCGGCAGTCACTCGTACGGGGCTCGTCGCGGTGCGGTGAGCGGATGGCGGGCAGTTTGGTCCGGGACAGCGGGATCACCGGCAGGCCGCGCGCCGCGGTGAGCAGGGCGGCGTGCAGCGCGCGGGTGTGGTCGGGGCGTGGCATGGCCTGCTCCCTGACGTTCGAACGTGTGTTCGTCTGCACCCTCAAGTAATACCGCGCGCGGCGCCCACCGTCCACTGCGCGTGCCGGTGTGGCGGTGCGTTCCGGGTCACGTCCGTGACACCCCGGTGACCGTGTTCGACACGCGCGGGTACTACGGTCGGGCGCGGACAGGTCGTAGCTGTCCGAGTCCGGCCCCAGGCGGGCCGGCGCCGCGACGGAGGGGCGGGAGAGATGGACGAACTGCACGCGGGGGACGCCGAGTTGTGCGCGGGCGGCGGTGACGAACGGCTGGCGGCCGAGGGCGAGACGGCACTGGCCCGGCTGATCATGGACGGCGGCGACCTGCCGCACGCGGCGAGCCATCTGGGCAACGCCGTCGCCATCGACCCGCTGCTCCCCGAGACCCACGAGGCGCTCACCGAACTCGCCACCCGCGCGGGCGGCCCGCGCGCCGCGCTCGACCTCTTCCCGCTCGACCACCCCTACATCGGCGCCGTCGTCTGCCGGGCGCACCTCCAGGCCGCCTGCGGCGAGTGGGCCGAGGCGGTCGGCCTGATCGCCGCCGCCGTACGCGCCGAGTACGACCGGCCGTGGTCGCACGTCGCCTGGCTCACCCAGGACCGGCTGCCCGAACTGCTGCCGCCGCAGGTCATGACGCAGGCGCTGGCCCGCGCGGTCGGCGGCGCGCTGCCCGACCCCGTGCCCGAGCACGCCCGCGACGCGTTGCGGCCCTTCTACGACCTGACCCGCGCGGTGGTCGAACGCCACCCGGACGAGGCGCAGCTCGCCGCCATCGGCTCGGGACTCGCCCGCCGGTTCGAGGACCACGACCGCGCCATCGCCTGGGCCCGGCAGGCGGGCCGGGTCCAGCCGGGACACGTGCCCAGCGTCATGCTCGGCTACGCGCTGCGCGCCGCGGGCCGCCCCGACGAGGCACTGCGGGTCTGGGAGGAGGAGATGGCCAGGGACGACTCCGACCTCTCCTTGATGGTCGACATCGCCGAGCTGTACGCGGTCACCGGCCGCGCCGAGCAGGGCCTGGCGTGGGCCGAGCGGGCCGTCACCGCGGACCCGCGGCACCCGCAGGCCGCCCCGGCCGTGCACGGCGTCCGCTACGCCGCCGACGGCGACCCGGCCCATCTCGTCGCCCTCACCGACCACCTGCGCGAGCACCCCGACCACCCCTACGCGGGCACCGTCCTGGCCCGGCACAGCGAGTGGCAGCCGTGGCTCGGCGTGGTCGACAGCGCCACCGAGGCGACCGTCAACGTCCTGCACCAGATCCTGGAGAGCCCCGACGCGCAGGCGATCCGGTCCGGCGGCGGCGCGAAGCTGTCCGCCTCCGCGGTCGAACCGCCGAGCGCCGCCCTCGCCTTCGCCCTCGCGCTGCCCGGCGGCACGCTCGTCAACGACGCGGCGGGCGACCCCGACCCCCGGCAGCCGACCGCCGAGGTCGCCGTCCGGATCTGGCGGTACGAGGGCCTGGCCGCGCTGCCCGCCGTCGCGCCGCCGTCGCCCGAGGCCGCGGGGCTGGTCCAGGACACCGCCTCGGTGAGCTGGCCGCACCTGCCCGCCGCGTACGACCACGCGGTGCGGCTGGCCGGGCTCGGCCTCGACGACCTGCTCGGCGTCCTCGCCCACCCGCCGCAGCCGCCGGACGACGACCAGGGCCGCTTCCTGCGCGACCACCGCCCCGAGCTGTGGATTCGCGCCGTGCAGACCTTCGCCTGCCTGGGCGTGGCCCACCACCGCGCCGACGAGCCGTGGGAGGACTCCCGGCGCCGCGCGGTCCTGCTCGACCTGCTGCACGGCCCCGAGGACTGGGTCAACGAGACGGCGGCCTTCGCCATGGTGGCCACCGCCTGGGGCGACCCGGCCGTCCGCGCCGACGTCGGCCTGCGCCTGACCGAACGGATGCTGGACGCGGCGAAGGCGTACCAGACCCGTGAGGTGACCGTCCTCGGCTCGCTGTGCCGCCTGGTGCTGCTCTGCCCCTGGCTGGACGACACCTATACGAGCCTCGCCCGTGACCTGCTGGCCGCCGTCCGCCGCTCGGACGCACACGCCGAGCAAGGCGAACGAGCCGAACGAGCCGAACAGGGCGAGCAAGGCGAACAAGCGGAAGCCGTGCGGGAAACGGCCGCGGAAACCGCCGCCGCGGGTCCGCCCCGCCGCGGACTCTTCCGGCGCCGACGTGACTGAGGGTCCGTCCTGGGGGAAGATCCTCCTCCAGGCGTAGCTCGGCTTTTTGCCAAGCCATTACTCTTGACGCAAGCGGAGCCGCAGCACGCGGTCTTGGAGGAGTGAAATGAGGAGCAGCAACCCGGTCTTCTCCCGGCGGGGATTCACCCGCGGGGACTCGTACGCCGGATTCGGTGCGCAGGGCGCCCAGGGTGCCCGGCAGCAGGGCGGAAACCCTTACGGGCAGCCAGCGGGGAACCCGTATGCCGCCCAGCCCCAACAGGGCGGGAACCCGTACGCGGCCGACGGGCAGCCCCTCACCCCCGAGCAGATGGAGGAGATGTACGCCGGTCCCGCCGCGGGTCCGGCGCAGACCGGCCGGATGACGATCGACGACGTCGTCATGCGGACCGCGATGACGCTCGGCGTGGTCGTGCTCGGCGCGATCCTCGGCTGGTTCGCGCTGCCCGACAGCTACGGCCTGGCCATCGGCGCGGCGCTGATCGCGTTCGTGCTGGCGATGGTCCAGTCGTTCAAGCGCACCCCGATGCCGGCCCTGATCCTGGGGTACGCGATCTTCGAGGGCGTCTTCCTCGGCGTCATCAGCAACATGTACAACGAGCGGTGGCAGGGCGCGCCCGTCCAGGCCGTGCTCGGCACCATGGCGGTCTTCGCGGGCATGCTGTTCGCGTACAAGACCCGGCTGATCCGGGTCACCGCCCGCTACGCGCGGATCGGCATGGCCATCGCGGTCGGCTTCCTGCTGGCGATGGTGGTCAACCTGCTGTTCTACGCCTTCGGCAGCGGCAACGGCCTGGGCCTGACCACCGGCCCGCTGGGCATCGTCTTCTGCCTGCTGGGCATCGGCCTCGGCGCCTTCTTCCTCTCCCTGGACTTCAAGCAGGTCGAGGACGGCATCCGCTTCGGCGCCCCGCAGAACGAGTCGTGGTTCGCGGCCTTCGGCCTGACCGTCTCGCTGGTCTGGATCTACCTGGAGATCCTGCGGCTGCTCTCGATCCTGCGCGACTAGCGCACACGGTCCGCGTCATCGCGACGGGCCGCCCGGAAGCGTCGCTTCCCGGCGGCCCGTCGGCGTCTGTGGAGGAAGGGGGCGGGGCCTGGCGGGCGCTACATCAGATTGCGTGCGGCCCGCCGCAGGTCGTACTCGTGGACGAGGGCCTTCGCGTGGCCGTAGGAGAGGGCGTGCTCGCTGCGCAGCCAGCTCACCTTGTCGTCGAAGCGGAAGAAAGAAGGGCCGTCGGCGAGGTCTCTCAGCCAGTCGCTGACCTCGCGGCCTGTGCAGTGCGGGATGCGGTCCAGCAGATTGCGGTGGGTCTCGGCGGAGAAGTGCGTTTGGGACATCGGCGCCTCCGGTAGGTGGTCCGGTTACCCCACCGTGCCCGAGCCTTCCCCCGTTGGCAACCACCCCGGACGTGCGGATATGGGTGCGATGCCGGTCCGCGCGCGCCGGTAGGGTCACGACCATGGCCGATCGCACTCCTCTGCGCCCCTCCGTCGAACGCCTCGCGGGACGGCTGCGGGCGCTTCCGCAGCGCCGCCTCCAAGCGGGCGCGGCGGCCGAAGGGCTCGCGCTGGCACGGTGGTTGGCGCGGCAGGCGCAGGCGCTGGAGTTCCCCGGCCGGGAGCCGTACGAGCTGCCCGACGACGGCGTCTTCACCGTCGGTGATCAACTGGCCGTCGCGGGCAATGACTTGGCGGCGGCCCTGGAAGCCGACCCGGCGGGTACGGCGGAGGTGTGCGCCGCGGCCCTCCAGCGGGTGTCGGCGGCGGCGAAGGCGATCGGCTGAGCCGGTCAGGGCCGGAAACCGGCGTCCAGCCCTGGGGGCGAGGCCGTCGTGGAGCGGGTCCGGCCCTGGAGCGAGTCCGCCTCAGAGCGAGGCCACGACCCGGTCGGCCAGTACGTACACGCTCTCGTCGCCGTACGCGAAGGTGAGCGCGTACGCGCCCGCTATCGCGGAACCGCCGCGCAGCACGGGCACCTCGCCGCGGTCGAGGGCGTCGGAGAGCTGTACCGCGGTCTCGCGGTGGCCGGGGGTCATGCACAAGGTGGTGCCGTCGGCGAAGACGTACACGTCGAGGGTGCCGAGCGGTCCGGGGCGCACGTCGGTCAGCGGGACGCGGCCGTCGGCGAGGTCGGCGAGGCGCTCGGCGGTCTGGTCCTGGGACGCGACGACCGGGGACGGCGCGTAGTCGGGACCCGAGGGGTGCGGGAAGGTGCCGGGCAGCGGGAGGGTCGCCTCCGACGCCTCGGGCTCGTGGGCCGCTTCGAGGCCGCCCGTCTCGATTCCGGCCGCCTCGAGGCCCGCGAGGTCGGCCTGCCGGGGCAGGTAGGGAAGCACCGGCGGGACCTCGTAGTCACCGGCCGCGGGACCCTCGGCGCCGGCGCCGTAGACGCCGCCGCGGAAGAAGGTGCCGTCGGTGGCGGTCTCGCGGGCCTCCTGCTCGGCCCAGAAGGCACGGGCCTCGGCCAGCTCCCGCTCCCGCTCGTCGGCGAGCGCGTCGGCGACGGCGGACCTGATGTCCCCGGCGGAGGCGCGCGGTCCGGGCACACTCAGACCGGCGAGGTCCTGACGCAGGGCGGACAGCTCGCGGCGCATGCCACGAGCGGAGAGCAGGGCGGCGGAACCCGCGGCCACGGCGATACCCGCGGCGACCAGCAGGACGGTGAAGTTGGCGCTCACTGACGTTCTCCCGACTGACGCGCGACCCGAGCAATGCCCACCGAAGCGGTGGGTGAAACTTTCCCCTCCCAACACTCTGCCGGTAAACCCCTGGCCTTTGCAGTGCGGAAAGTCACGAATTGGCCGGGTCTGTCGTCCTAGGCCATCCGGGTATGACCGTTCTGACCTGCGAAAACGCATCGCCCCCAGGAAAAATCACATCCTGGGGGCGATTTGATTGCGACTTACGTCACAACTGTGCGTTACGAAGCCGAGTGATCACGGAAGGTCACAAAATGGCCGGATGACGGGCTTCGGCGGCGCGTTACGACAGCCTCTCGATGACCATCGCCATGCCCTGGCCGCCGCCGACGCACATCGTCTCCAGGCCGAACTGCTTGTCGTGGAACTGGAGGCTGTTGATGAGGGTGCCGGTGATGCGGGCGCCGGTCATGCCGAAGGGGTGGCCGACGGCGATGGCGCCGCCGTTGACGTTCAGCCGGTCCAGGTCGATGCCCAGGTCGCGGTAGGACGGGATGACCTGCGCCGCGAACGCCTCGTTGATCTCGACCAGGTCGATGTCGCCGACCGACAGGCCCGCCCGCGACAGCGCCTGCCGGGACGCCTCGACCGGGCCGTAGCCCATGATCTCGGGGGAGAGCCCGGACACGCCGGTGGAGACCACGCGGGCCAGCGGCGTGATGCCCAGCTCGCGCGCCTTGGTGTCGGACATCACGACCAGCGCGGCGGCGCCGTCGTTGAGCGGGCAGCAGTTGCCCGCGGTGACCGTGCCGTCGGGGCGGAAGACCGGCTTGAGGCCCCGTACGCCCTCCAGCGTCACCCCGGCCCGCGGACCGTCGTCCTTGGACACCACGGTGCCGTCGGGCAGCGTGACGGGCGTGATCTCGCGCTCCCAGAAGCCGTTCTTCAGCGCTTCCTCGGCCAGATTCTGCGACCGCACGCCGAACTCGTCCTGGTCCTCCCGGGTGATCCCCTTGAGCTGGGCCAGATTCTCCGCCGTCTGCCCCATCGCGATGTACGCGTCCGGCACCGCGCCGTCCTCACGCGGGTCGTGCCAGTCGCCCAGCTCGGCGCTGCCCTGCTCGGCGCGCTGCTGCGTACGGGCCCTGGCCTCGTCGAAGACCGGGTTCATCGTGTCGGGCAGGCTGTCGGAGTTGCCCTTCGCGAACCGCGAGACCATCTCGACCCCGGCCGAGACGAAGACGTCGCCCTCGCCGGCCTTGATGGCGTGCAGCGCCATCCGCGTGGTCTGGAGCGACGAGGAGCAGTAGCGGGTGACCGTACAGCCCGGCAGGTGGTCCATGCCCATCCGCACGGCCACGATCCGGCCCATGTTGAAGCCCTGCTCGCCGCCGGGCAGACCGCAGCCCAGCATCAGGTCGTCGATCTGGCGCGGGTCGAGCTGCGGGACCTTGTCCAGCGCGGTCCTGATGATCGTGGCGGCCAGGTCGTCGGGCCGCAGCTCCTTCAGCGACCCCTTGAAGGCGCGCCCGATGGGCGAACGGGCGGCAGAGACGATGACGGCTTCTGGCATCGCGACACTCCTCGTCGAGGCTGCGGGATTCTCGGGACTCCTGGGGAAGCTACCGCCACGTAGCGCAGCGAGTCATCAGAGACCGCCTGTGATGCGGGCCTCTTTCTGAGCGCTTGCTTACCCCGCTCCGTGGCTGGTCCTACCCGGCTCCGCCCGTTCCCACCCCTTCGGCCGCCGCCTCCGGGTGCCGCTCGTCCTCCGCCGGCAGTCCGCGCCGCCTGCGCCGCTTGATCAGCGCCCAGCGCCCGCGGGGACCGGACACCGCGCCCCGTGCCGCCGTGACCTCCGTACCGCCCTCGGAGGCCGCCTCGGCCGCCGCCTGGGCCACCGGCAGGAAGCCCTCGCCGCGGCGCGCGTCCGGCCGCTCGTCGTCGGTGTCCGGCCACAGCCCCAGCGCCGCGCACAACGTCGGCAGTACGGCCATGGCGGCCGTCGCGTAGCCCTCCGCCGACGGGTGGAAGTTGTCGGGGCCGAACAGCTCGCGCGGCCTGGCCTCGAACTCCGGGCCGAGCAGCGCGCCCAGCGACACCGTACGGCCGCCCAGGCCCACCACCGCGATGGTCTGCGCGGCGGCGAGCTGGCGGCTCATCCGGCGGGCCAGATAGCGCAGCGGCTGGTAGACCGGCTCGACCGAGCCCAGGTCGGGACAGGTGCCCACGACCACCTCGCACTCCGCCTCGCGCAGCCGCCGTACCGCGTCCGACAGCAGCCGGACCGAGGTGGCCAGCGGCATCCGGTGCGTCACGTCGTTGGCGCCGATCATGATCACCACGACCTCGGGCACCGGAGCGCCCGACTCCAGCAGCAGCGTCACCTGACGGGCCAGGTCGTCCGACTGCGCGCCGGGCAGCGCCACGTTCACCAACTGCACCGGCCGCTCGGCGACCGCGGCGAGCCCGGAGGCCAGCAGCGCGCCCGGCGTCTCCCTGGCCCGGCGCACGCCCTGACCCGCCGCCGTGGAATCACCCAGGAAGCCCAATCGCAGCGGCGTCTCGCCGGTCCGGTGCGCGAACGCGGAGCCGTACCTCCCGTCCGCCCGCGGCGCGACCGCGCCGGATCCGCCGACCATCCGCTTGGCCAGCCGCGCCTCGGTCAGCAGCACCCCGATCGCGGCCCCGCCCAGCAGGCTGATGCCGCCGCCTCCGAACGCCGCCGCCGTCGCGATCCGCCGTGCCACCCTCGCCCTCGACATCGAGCCGGTCACCTCCCACTGACTCCACCGGCCTACTGCGTGTACGCACGCGTATCGGTCCTGGTTACTTGGTACATGAACCTGGTGCCCCGTCAGGGACCATCAGCAACGTCAACGCTGTCCGCGTCGTCCACGTTTCGCCTGCGGTTCGCTTCCCCCGTCCTTGGACCTGCCCGCCAGGCGCCGCCAGCCAGACGAGACCTTGCGGACACGCCCTAGGCTTGGCCCCACCATCACGGAGAACCCGGAGACATACGGTGCAGTTTCACGACTCGATGATCAGCCTCGTGGGCAATACCCCGCTGGTGAGGCTCAACAGCGTGACCGAGGGGATCCAGGCGACCGTCCTGGCCAAGGTCGAATACTTCAACCCCGGCGGTTCGGTGAAGGACCGCATCGCGCTGCGCATGATCGAGGCCGCGGAACGCAGCGGCGATCTCAAGCCCGGCGGCACCATCGTGGAGCCCACCTCGGGCAACACCGGCGTCGGCCTGGCCATCGTCGCGCAGCAGAAGGGCTACCACTGCGTCTTCGTCTGCCCCGACAAGGTCTCCACCGACAAGATCAACGTCATGCGGGCGTACGGCGCCGAGGTCGTCGTCTGCCCGACGGCCGTCGACCCCAGCCACCCGGACTCGTACTACAACGTGTCCGACCGGCTGGTCCGCGAGACGCCCAACGCGTGGAAGCCGGACCAGTACAGCAACCCGAACAACCCGCTGTCGCACTACCACTCCACCGGCCCCGAGCTGTGGGAGCAGACCGAGGGGCGGATCACCCACTTCGTCGCGGGCGTCGGCACCGGCGGCACCATCTCCGGCACCGGGCGCTATCTGAAGGACGCCAGCGAAGGCCGCGTCCAGGTGGTCGGCGCCGACCCCGAGGGTTCGGTCTACAGCGGCGGCTCCGGGCGGCCCTACCTGGTCGAGGGCGTCGGCGAGGACTTCTGGCCGACCGCGTACGACCGTGAGGTGGCCGACGAGATCGTCGCCGTCTCCGACAAGGACTCCTTCCAGATGACGCGCCGCCTGGCCAAGGAGGAGGGCCTGCTGGTCGGCGGCTCCTGCGGGATGGCGGTCGTCGCCGCGCTGGAGGTCGCCAAGCGGCTCGGCCCCGACGACGTGGTCGTCGTCCTGCTGCCGGACAGCGGGCGCGGCTACCTCTCCAAGATCTTCAGCGACGAGTGGATGAGCTCGCACGGCTTCCTCGACGAGAGCGGCGGCAACCAGCGGATCGCCGACGTCCTCGCGCACAAGGACGGCGGGCTGCCGCAGCTCGTCCACATGCACCCGGACGAGACGGTCGGCCAGGCCATCGAGGTGCTGCGCGAGTACGGCGTCTCGCAGATGCCCGTCGTCAAGCCCGGCGCCGGGCACCCGGACGTGATGGCCGCCGAGGTGATCGGCTCCGTCGTGGAACGCGACCTGCTGCACGCGCTGTTCACCAAGCGCGCCACGCTGGAGGACCCGCTGGACAAGCACCTGTCCGCGCCGCTGCCGCAGGTCGGGTCGGGCGAGCCGGTCGCCGATCTGATGACGGTGCTGGAGAGCGCCGACGCTGCGATCGTGCTGGTGGAGGGCAAGCCGACCGGCGTCGTGAGCAGGCAGGACCTGCTCACCTTCCTGGCCGGGCACAGCGGCGTCTGAGCCGCCGGGGGGCCGTGTGCGGCGGGTGTCCGCGGCGCGGGCGGGGATTCGCGGAAACTGGTACACCCGCGACACGTCCGCGCAGCACGGGCTTAACAAGCGTCCGGCACATTAGGGGATGTCGAAAGGCACGGGACACCGGCCGGTCGGCACAACTGAATGTGGCGCCAAGGACTTCCGGAGCGGCTCCCGGACTCCATGGTGACCCTTGGACGCGAGTGCTCGGCCCTGACCCAGCCCGCGTCCACCGCGGGAACCGCCGTCGTCCCGCCCTCCGGCCTTGTTCCGGGGGTGCGGCGGTTCCCGCGCTAACTCTTTCGCCGGCCCGATCGCGAAGGCGCACCGTACGGGTGCGGGTACTTCGGCGCGGGGCCCGGCCGGCCAGGGCCTGTCCGGCCCTAGGCCCAATCGTCCTTGTCGTCGTCGCGCTTCGAGCGCGGGACCAGGAAGCTGCTCAGGCCCTGGGCGACGTTCACGCCCACGATGCCCGCCCAGGTGATGAACAGGCCCGCCGTACCGGCGTTGACCGCGCCGATCGCGGACAGCGGGATGGCGGCGATCATCGTGAACCCGGCGAAGCCGTAGCGGGCGAAGCGCGCGCTGGGCTGCGGGGGCCCGATCGGGCGGCGGTCGGCGCGGGCGTACGACGTCTGCTGCTGCGCCAGCTCACGCCGTACGCGCTGCTCCACGCGGCTGTCGACGCGCTCTGTCACCTTCTCCATGAACGAGTCGACCAGCTCCGACTCGTACTCCGCTCCGAGGTCCTTGCGTGCCTGCAAGGTGGCGGAGAGTTCCTTGTTGAGTTCCGGGTCGCGGGCGTCCATGCGGACACCGTACGGACAGCGGGGGGTGGGCGACACTGGGGTTAGCCCCCGAATGCGCCGGGGGCCAGCCGTCCGCGAGGAGATTCCCGTATGCCTTCCCCCGTGCCGCAGCCGCCCGCCGTCCCCCTGCTCACGGCGCTGTACGAGGGCCGGGACCGGGCGGACGCGCTGACCGTGGACGGCCGGTCCTGCTCGTACGAGGAACTGCTGGGCGCCGCGGGCGCGGTCGCGCGGCGGGCGGCCGGGACCGGGGCCTTCGTCGTGGAGGCGACGGCGTCGCTGGAGACGGTGGCGGCCGTGGTCGGCGGGCTGCTCGCCGGGGTGCCGGTGGTGCCGCTCGCGCCGGACGCGGGCCCGGCCGAGCGCGAGCACGTCCTGCGCGACTCCGGCGCCCGGACGCTGCCGGTGGACTTCGCCGAGCGCGCCGACTTCACCGGGACGCCCGCGCCGGGGCCGGCCCTGATCCTCTACACCTCCGGCACCACGGGCCCGCCCAAGGGCGTACTGATCTCACGGGCCGCCGTCGCCGCCGACCTGGACGCGCTGGCCGCCGCCTGGCAGTGGACCGCCGACGACACCCTGGTGCACGGCCTGCCGCTCTTCCATGTGCACGGCCTGGTCCTCGGCGTGCTCGGCGCGCTGCGCACCGGCAGCCGCCTGGTGCACACCGGACGGCCGACCCCGCAGGCGTACGCGGCGGCGGGCGGCAGCCTCTACTTCGGCGTGCCGACGGTCTGGCACCGGATGGTGCGGGACGAGGCCGCCGCCCGCGCGCTGTCCGGGGCGCGGCTGCTGGTCTCCGGCAGCGCGCCGCTGCCCGCGCCCGTCTTCCGCGACCTGCTGGCGCTCACCGGCCAGGCCCCGGTGGAGCGGTACGGCATGACCGAGACGCTGATCACCCTGAGCGCGCGGGCCGCGGGGGAGCGGCGCCCCGGCGCGGTCGGCACCCCGCTGCCCGGCATCCGTACCCGGATCGCCGAATCCGCCGACGGCGTCGGCGAGTTGCAGCTCACCGGGCCCACCCTCTTCGACGGCTACCTCGGGCGGCCCGAGGCGACGGCGGCCTCGTACACCGCCGACGGCTGGTTCCGTACCGGCGACATCGCGAGCGTGGACGAGGACGGCACGCACCGGATCGTCGGCCGGGCCTCCACCGACCTGATCAAGTCCGGCGGTTACCGGATCGGCGCGGGCGAGGTGGAGAACGCGCTGCTCGACCACCCGGCGGTACGGGAGGCTGCCGTCGTCGGCGCGCCGCACGCGGACCTCGGCCAGCAGATCGTCGCGTACGTCGTCGCGGACGGGGTGACGGCGGCCGAACTGACGGACTACGTGGCCACCCGGCTGTCGGTCCACAAGCGGCCCAGAATGGTCCGTTTCCTGCCTGAACTGCCGCGCAACGCGATGGGGAAGCCGCAAAAGAAGTTGCTGCCGCCCGTATGAAAAAGGTACGGATACGGGGGCCGGAGTTGCCGCTTGCCGGGCGGCAAGTAGGCTCCTGGCCTATAAGTCCACCCCCTTGCACACCACCGGGCGGCCGGTACACGCCGCCCGGGTCGCCGATACCCGGGCCCCGCTCCAAAGGGTGGCGGTGATACGCCCTGCCATGGAGGCAGCACCGCATGTTCCACCGCATCGGACGCACCGTCGTCCGCCATCCCGTATGGACGATCGTCGCGTGGCTGATCGCCGCCGTCGCGATCATCGCCACCGCACCGAGTCTCCCGTCCAACAGCGACGAGAGCAGCTTCCTGCCCAGCAGTTACGAGTCGATCAAGGCGATGGACGTCCAGGAGAAGGCGTTCCCCGCCGCCTTCACCCCGGCCGCGATCGTCCTCTACCAGCGCACGGACGGCGCGGCGCTGACCGACGCCGACACGTCGGAGATCACCAAGATCACCGACGAGCTGGGCAAGAAGAAGATCGACCAGGTCCAGAAGGTCGTCCAGGGCAGCGCGTCCAAGGACGGCAAGTACCAGACCGCGCTGGTCCAGATGAACAAGGAGACGGCCGGTCAGCCCAAACAGGCCGACGCGGCCAAGGCGCTGCGTGACGACTCCACGGCGCTCGCCAAGGGCACCGATCTGAAGGTGCAGGTCGGCGGGCAGGCGGCCCAGGCCCTCGACCAGCAGGACGCGGGCAAGACGTCGGACGCCGTGGCGCTCGTCGGCTCCCTGCTGATCATCATCATCACGCTGGCGATCATCTTCAGATCGCCGCTCATCGCGATCATGCCGCTGGTCATCCTGACCGGCGTCGTCTTCACCGTCGCCAACGCGCTGATCGCGGACGCCACCAAGATCTTCGGACTCCAGGCCAACAGCTCCATCTCGGCGCTGCTGATCGTGGTCGTCCTCGGCGTCGGCACCGACTACTTCCTCTTCCTGATGTTCCGCTACCGAGAACGGCTGCGGGCGGGTGACGAACCCAAGGAAGCGATGATCAACAGCGTCACCCGCGTCGGCGAGGCCATCGCCTCGGCGGCGGGCGCGGTGATCATCTCCTTCCTGGCGCTGGCGCTGTCCACCCTGGGCTTCCTCACCCAGCTCGGCCCGGCGCTGGCCATCCTGGTCGCCGTCACCCTGATCGCGGGCCTCACGCTCTTCCCCGCGATCTGCTCGCTGATCCCGCCGCGCGCCCTGTTCTGGCCCGGCAAGAAGTGGCAGCAGGAGCCCTCCGACGCGCGCTTCGCGGCCATCGGCCGGGTCGTCGGCCGCAGGTCCGGCATGGTGGCGATCGTCTCCGGTCTCGTCATGCTGCTGCTCGCGCTCGGCACCCTCGGCTACAAGGCGTCCTACGACCTGGCGTCCGGGTCGATCCCGAAGACCAAGGAGTCGATGGTCGTCCAGGACACCCTCCAGAAGGCGTACTCGGCCGGTGCGGCGGAGCCGACCTCGGTCTTCCTCACCAGCACCTCGAACAAGCCGCTGGGCTCGGTCGACTACACCGCGTACGCCGACAAGCTGAAGAAGGTCGACGGCGTCGCGGACGTCTCCTTCGACCAGAAGAACGACCTCAACAAGGACGGCACCACCGCGAACTTCACGGTGACCCTGAAGTACGAGTCGGCCAGCGACAAGGCGATCGCCGCGGTGGGTGATGTGCGCACGGTCGCGCACGACAACGCCCCGCCCGGCACCGAGGCCCTCGTCGGCGGCTCGTCCTCGATCTTCAAGGACATCAACGCGGCGGTGAACCACGACTACAAGACGGTCTTCCCGGTCGCCGCGGTCCTCATCATGATCATCCTGGGACTGCTGCTGCGCAGCGTCGTGGCGCCCTGGTACCTCATCGCGTCCGTCGCCCTCGGCTTCGGCGCCACCCTCGGCGCGACCGTGCTCATCTTCGGCCGCGGCGACGGGCTGATCTTCCTGTTGCCGATCATCATGTATCTGTTCGTCGTCGCCATCGGCACCGACTACAACATCCTCATGATCGCCCGGTTGCGGGAGGAGGCGCAGGAAGGCCGCGAGCCACGCGAGGCCGCCAGCATGGCGCTGCGGCACGCGGGTCCGACGATCGGCGCCGCGGGATTCATCCTGGCCGCGACCTTCGCGACCCTGATGCTCTCCGGCAACGCCTTCCTGACCCAGATGGGCTTCGCCGTCGCCTTCGGCATCATCGTCGCCGCCTTCGTCATGGCCATGTTCTTCACCCCCAGTCTCACCGCCCTGATGGGGCACGCGGCCTGGTGGCCCGGCCACGCCGACCGCACCCGCGCGGCCGCACCCGGCGGTCCCGCTCCCGAGCGCGAACTGGACGAGTCCGGCCACCGCTGACCCCGCGCGGTGCGGTCCGCTCGGTCCGCACTGTTCGTCCTTTATGTCCGACTCGCTCCGGCTCCTGAAGGGGCCGGGCAGGTGTTCACCGCCTGCCCGGCCCCTTCGCCGTGCCGGTCGAGGACGCGGGTGGGTAAACCTCGCAAACCCTGACGGCGTCCTACGTCATGGTCCGCATGGGGCGGATGTCCGGCGGATAGACGCGTCTATACGCTTGTGGGCGGAGTTTGGAGCGGGAGAGGGGGCGGTGTCGGGTGCCGGGCAAGGTCCGCGAGGGGAGTCGGGGCGCCGCGGAGCGGGTGGGGACGGCACTGCGGGGAGCCCTGCGGCTGATCTGGCGGACCGTGCGCGGCGAGTGGCAGGGGATCGTCGTCGCGCCGGTGCGTGAGCTGCTGCGCCGCGGGCTGCCCGGACTGTCCCTGGCGTTCCTCGCCGGGCTCGGGGTGATCTTCTTCCACGGGATAGCGCAGAGCAGGGCGGGCGCGACCGTGGTGCGCGTGGTCGGCGGTGTCTACGCCGATCTGCCGCTGCCGCTGGCCCTGTTGCGGACACCGGTCTCGCTGTACGTCCCCGCGCTCGACCTGCCCGTGTGGGCGGGCATGACGCAGCTCTTCCTCGCCTTCGCGCTCGCCGAGCTGGTACTCGGGCGGGCCAGGACGCTGGTGATCGCGTACACCACGACGCTGGTCGGCACCCTGATGGCGCGCGCCATGATCGCGATGGGCACCGGCTGGTGGGGGCTCGGGCTGCCGCCCGACGCCGGGGCGATCCTCGACACCGGGCCGTCGGCCGCCGTCGTCGGGCTCTTCACGTATCTGTCGATCACGCAGCGCGCGCCCATCGTCTTCTTCTTCACCGGCGGCTCCATGGTCATGGAGTCCGTCATCAAGCCGAATCTGGCGGGCCGCGAGCACCTGATCGCCATCGCCACCGCGATCGTCCTGGCCGTCGTCCACCGCCGCCACGCGCTGTCGGCCTCGCGCGTGATCCGCAGCTCCGTCGCCGAGGAGCACTCCCGCCGGGTCGAGGAGCACCCCCTCCGGGCCGAAGAGCGCCCGCACCGAACCGAGGAGCGCCCGCACCGAACCGAGGAGCGCCCCCTGCGGGTCGAGGAGAACCGCGACCTGCCGGGCGCCCAGGCACCGTAGCCTTGCCCGGACTGCATATCGTCATGCAGAGTCTTGTCCCAGTGAATAAGAGCCGGTGGACGGGGTCACGATGGGCTGGGCGGCGAAGGTCGGGGACGGCGAAGGGCCGGTGCGGTGACGGGGAGCGACGTGGTGACGCGGGACGCGGCGGGCGGCGCCTCGGCCCGGCTGCTGAAACTCTTCGAGGCGCACCGCCTCACGCCCACCCAGCGGCGGATCGCGCACTGCCTGGTGCGTAAGGCCGCGCAGGCACCGTACCTGTCCAGCGTGGAGGTGGCGGAACTGGCGGGCGTCAGCCAGCCGTCGGTCACCCGTTTCGCCGTCGCCCTCGGCTTCGACGGCTACCCGGCGCTCCGCCGCCACCTGCGCGAGGTCGCGCCCGCGCCCGCGGAGCCGGAGACGGCCGCGTACAACGAGTACCAGCAGGCCGTGCACGCCGAGATCGAGAATCTGCGGCACCTCGCGGAACTGCTCGGCGACACCGGGCCCGCCACCCGCGCGGGCGCCGTACTCGCCGCGTCCCGGCCGCTCCCGGTCCTCGGCCTGCGCGCGGCCGGCGCCCAGGCCCGCGGCTTCGCGTACTTCGCCGCCAAGGTCCACCCCGACGTGCGGCTCCTCGACGAGGGCGGCACGATGCTCGCCGACCGGCTCGACGCGGCCGTGCGCGCCGGAGCCACCGCCCTCCTGTGCTTCGCGCTGCCCCGCCACCCCCGCGAGGTCGTCGACGCCCTCGCCCACGCCCGCGCGGCCGGCCTGACCGTCGTCACCGTCGCCGACAGCGCCTTCGCCCCCGTCGCCGCCCACACCGACCTCCTCCTCCCCGCCGCCGTCGGCACCGGCCTCGCCTTCGACACCGCCTGCGCCCCCATGCTCCTCGGCCGCGTCCTCCTGGAGTCCATGTGCGACGCCCTCCCCGACGCCCAGGCGCGCCTGGAGGAATTCGACGCCCGGGCGGCGGCGCGGGGCGTCTTCACCGAGTAGCGCCTCGGGCGCCGTTCTGATGGCCTGGTGCCGTTCTCAGGGCCCGGTGCCGGTCTCATGGGCCGGTGCCGGTCTCATGGGTCCGGCGCCGCCCCGCCCGCGGCGAATCCGCATGATTCCGGGCCGGAAGCCGCACTTCTTAACGAAAATCTGAGAAACACTGAGTACCCTCCCCACCACTTGCTGGGTGATGCCGTGGCGAAGGACGGCAGCGAAGGAGGAGGCGCGACGTGGTGCGCGGGGCCTACACATTGGCACGGGTGGCAGTGACGGTGCGCGCGGCGGCGTGCTGGCTGTGGTGGGCGGGGGTGATCGCGGCCGTGCCGGGCACGGCGGTGACCTTCAGCCCGACGGGACGCCGGATCGGCGTCATGGCGGGCGCGGTGGCGTTCATCGTCGCCGCGGTGACCGCCTACGCGGTACGCGGCGGCCGGTACGCCGAGCGGGCGAGCGCCGCGACCAAGGCGGCGAAGAGCGTCTTCCTCCAGGACCGCAGGGTCACCGCCCGCGCCTGGCTGCGCCGCCGCAGGTGGTGGCTGCTCGCCGCCTTCGTGGTGGCCGCGGCCTCGTCGCTCGCGCTGCCCTGCGCGGGCGGCATGCTGCTCGGCGGCATCGGCGCCGGGCTGTGGGCCAAGTCCCGCAGGATCGCTCGGATCGAGCGTTCCCAGGACGCCCTGCTGTGGGTCCGCCCGGACGGCGACGGCGCCGCCTACCAGCTCACCGGGATCGCCGCGGGCGACGCGGCCCCCGGCGGCGGCCGCCGCCGCGGCCCGGTGACCGCCGCCAACCCCGTCGCGGCCCCGGCGCCGCGCCGCCGCTCCGCGCGCCCGGCCCGTCCGCGCGCCGGACGGTCCTGAGCCGAGGGAAGGCGACCGCCGGGTGGCCGCCGCCGGGCGGTCCTGACCCGGGTGACGGCGGTCGGCCCCGGCACCGGGCTGCTGCCCCCGCGCTAAGCGAGGGGCAGCCCGGTCGTCGCCGTCAGCCCCGGCGCAGGGGCGGCAGGGCGCCGCCGCTCTCCGCGACCAGGTCGTCCAGGGTCTGGGCGGTCCTGACCTGAGCGAAGGTGACCGAGCCCGTGCTGTCCGCGGTGTAGCCGTGGACGGCGGGCCGGGGCAGCGAGTTGTACGCGAAGTGGTTCGAGAAGTAGTACGCGCCGGTGTCGAGCAGCGCGACAAAATCACCCGCGTCCAGCAGCGGCAGCGCCCGGCCCTGCGCGACCAGGTCGCCCGCGAAGCAGCACGGCCCCGCCACGTCCTGCACGACCGGCTCGCCGTCCTTCTCGCGGCCCTTCCCGTCCAGCGCCAGCACCCGTATCGGCCACGCCTCGGGGACGAAGACGGTACGGGTGGCCACCTGCGCGCCCGCGTGCGTCACCGCGATCGGCCGCCCGCCCGCGGACTTGGCGTACTCCACCCGCGCCAGCACCGTGCCGTTCTTGGCCAGCAGCGAGCGCCCGAACTCGGTGACGATGCCGTAGCGCCCGTCGAAGAGGCCGGGCACCTCGGCGCGCAGCACGCGCGCGTAGTCCGCGAAGGACGGCGCGACGTCGTCGGAGCGGAAGTTCACCGGCAGGCCGCCGCCGATGTCGAGCACGCTGACCTGCTGCCGCCCGGCCGCCGCGTTGATCCGCTCGGCCAGCTCGTACGCGGCCCGCACGCCCGCCGCCATCAGTTCGAGCGGCACACCCTGCGAACCGGTGTGGGTGTGCAGCCGGTTGAGCCAGGGGCGCTCGGCGTACGCGCGCAGCACCCACTCCTCCGCGCCCGGGTCGCGCAGCGCCACGCCGAACTTCGAGGTGGCCGTCGCGGTGCTCATCGCGCCGATCGTGCCGCCGCCCACCTGCGGGTTGACCCGCAGCCCGACGGGGGAGGCCGACTCCGCCCCGGCCAGGCGCAGCGCGTCGATTCTGGCCAGCTCCTGCGGATTGTCCGCGTTGACGGCGATGCCCAGCTCCAGCGCCTCGCGCAGCTCCGCCACGGTCTTGGCGGGGGAGTCCAGCACGGTCCGGTCGGCCGGGATGCCCGCGGCGCGCGCCAGCGCCAGCTCGCCGGGGCTGGCGACCTCCGCGCCGAGCCCGCACTCGCCGAGCAGCGCGAGCACCGGGACGAGGGAGGCGGCCTTGACGGCGAAGGTGTGGGTGACGGCCACGCCCGGCGTCGCGAAGGCGGCGTGCAGCGCCGTCGCCGAGCGTTCGATGCCGGTGACGTCCAGCAGGCCGACGACCGGCTCCGCCTCGCCGACCAGTCCCTGCTCCACCGCGGCACGCAGCGCGTGCCCCCGTCGTATTCCCAGTTCATCCGTCATGACATCCATCCCACCACCTCCCCGCCCGCGCCCGCCAACCCGGCTCAAGGAGTGGTCGCGCCGATCTCACCGGGGCCGCGCGACCGCACCTTGTTGACTAGAGCTATTCAGCTAGTCAGGATGTGAATGGATGCACCCACACCGGGTGCGCCGACGACGAGGAGGCCGCACCGATGACGGGACCGAGGCCGGTACGCGCACCGCGCGGTACGGAACTGAGCGCGCTGGGCTGGCAGCAGGAAGCCGCGCTGCGCATGTTGCAGAACAACCTCGACCCGGAGGTCGCCGAGCACCCCGACAAGCTCGTCGTCTACGGCGGCACCGGCAAGGCCGCCCGCGACTGGAACTCCTTCGACGCCATGGTCCGCACCCTGCGCGGCCTCAAGCAGGACGAGACGATGCTCGTCCAGTCCGGCCGCCCGGTCGGCGTCATGCAGACCCACGAGTGGGCGCCGCGCGTCCTCATCGCCAACTCCAACCTCGTCGGCGACTGGGCGAACTGGGAGGAATTCCGCCGCCTCGAAGCGCTGGGCCTGACCATGTACGGCCAGATGACCGCCGGCTCGTGGATCTACATCGGCACCCAGGGCATCCTCCAGGGCACCTACGAGACCTTCGCCGCCGTCGCCGCCAAGCGCTTCGGCGGCTCGCTCGCCGGGACCATCACCCTCACCGCCGGACTCGGCGGCATGGGCGGCGCCCAGCCGCTGGCCGTCACCATGAACGGCGGCGTCGTGCTCTGTATCGACGTCGACCCGCGCGCCATCGAGCGCCGTATCGAGCACCGCTACCTCGACGTGAAGGCCGACTCGCTGGAGCACGCGCTGCGGCTGGCCACCGAGGCCCGCGACGCCCGCCGCCCGCTGTCCATCGGCGTCCTCGGCAACGCCGCCGAACTGGTGCCCCAACTGCTCGCCATGGGCGCCCCCGTCGACATCGTCACCGACCAGACCTCCGCCCACGACCCGCTCGCGTACCTCCCGCTCGGCATCGACTTCTCCGACATGGCCGACTACGCGGCCGAGAAGCCCGCCGAATTCACCCAGCGGGCCCGCGAGTCCATGGCCACGCACGTCGAGGCCATGGTCGGCTTCCAGGACGCGGGCGCCGAGGTCTTCGACTACGGCAACTCCATCCGCGGCGAGGCCCAACTCGCCGGGTACGAGCGGGCCTTCGCCTTCCCCGGCTTCGTCCCCGCCTACATCAGGCCGCTGTTCTGCGAGGGCAAGGGCCCCTTCCGCTGGGCCGCGCTGTCCGGCGAGGCGTCCGACATCCACAAGACCGACAAGGCCATCCTCGAACTCTTCCCCGAGAACGAGTCGCTGGCCCGCTGGATTCGCCTCGCGGGCGAACGCGTCCAGTTCCAGGGCCTGCCCGCCCGCATCTGCTGGCTCGGCTACGGCGAACGCGACCGCGCGGGCGAGCGCTTCAACGAGATGGTCGCCGACGGCACCCTCGCCGCCCCCGTCGTCATCGGCCGCGACCACCTCGACGCCGGTTCCGTCGCCTCCCCCTACCGCGAGACCGAGGCCATGCTCGACGGCTCCGACGCCATCGCCGACTGGCCGCTGCTCAACGCCATGGTCAACGTCGCCTCCGGCGCCTCCTGGGTCTCCATCCACCACGGCGGCGGCGTCGGCATCGGCCGCAGCATCCACGCCGGCCAGGTCACCGTCGCCGACGGCACCCCCCTCGCCGCCGAGAAGATCCGCCGCGTCCTCACCAACGACCCCGGCATGGGCGTCATCCGCCACGTCGACGCGGGCTACGACCGCGCCGACGAGGTGGCCGCCGAGCGCGGCGTGCGCGTCCCGATGCGGGAGGGCACCTCCGGTGAATGACTTCGCGCCCCCGCACAATTCACCCCCTCCGGCGTTCGAGGAGCGGGGTCCAGGGGCCGAGCCCCCGGTTCCGGGAAGGGGCGGGCCAGGGGAGAACGGGCCAGGGGCGAAACAGCCCGCCGCGGGCGCGTCCTTCCACGCGATGTGGCGCGACCTCCTCCCGGTCGGCCGGGACACCGGAACCGGCGGCTACCGCCGCTACGCCTGGACCCCGGCGGACACCGACTGCCGCGCCTGGTTCCGCGCCCAAGCGGAGTCCCGCGCCCTGACCTACGAGGTCGACCGCAACGGCAACCAGTGGGCCTGGCAGGGCGACCCGACGGCGGGCGACGCCGTCGTCACCGGCTCCCACCTGGACTCCGTCCCCGACGGCGGACCCTTCGACGGCCCCCTCGGCGTCATCTCCTCCTTCGCCGCCCTCGACGAACTCCGCGCCCGCGGCGCGACCCCCACCCGCCCCCTGGCCCTGGTCAACTTCACCGACGAGGAAGGCGCCCGCTTCGGCGTCGCCTGCGCCGGTTCCCGGCTGAGCGCGGGCCAGTTGACCCCGGAGCGCGCCAGGGAACTGCGCGACGCGGACGGCGTGAGCCTCGCCCGGGCCATGGAAGCGGCGGGCCAGGACCCGGAGGCGATCGGCCCCGACCCCGAACGCCTCGGCCGGATCGGCGCCTTCGTGGAACTCCACATCGAACAGGGCCGCGCCCTGGACCTGTCGGGCGACGCGGTCGGCGTCGCCTCGGCGATCTGGCCGCACGGCCGCTGGCGGTTCGACTTCACCGGCGAGGCCAACCACGCGGGCACCACCCGCCTGGAGGACCGCCGCGACCCGATGCTGACCTACGCCAACACGGTGCTGGCCGCCCGCAAGAAGGCCCGCCTCGCGGGCGCCCTCGCGACCTTCGGCAAGGTCAGCGTGGAACCCAACGGCGTCAACGCCATCGCCTCACTCGTTCGGGGCTGGCTCGACTCGCGCGCCGCGGACGAGGCGACCCTCGCCGAGGTCGTCACCGCCATCGAGCAGGCCGCGACCGAGCGCGGCGCCCGCGACGGCGTGGACGTGCGGGTCGTCCGCGAATCCTTCACCCCGGTGGTGGAATTCGCCCACGACCTGCGCGACCGCCTCACCGCGCTGCTCGGCGGCGCCGCGCCCGTACCGGTCCTTCCGACCGGCGCGGGACACGACGCGGGCATCCTGTCCGCGACCGTCCCAACCGCCATGCTGTTCGTACGCAACCCCACCGGCGTCTCGCACTCCCCGGCCGAATCGGCGGCCGAGGACGACTGCGTCGCCGGTGTGACCGCACTCGCCGACGTACTGGAAGGTCTCGCGTGCAGGTGACGTACTGGCTGGAGCACGCCTGGCTCGGCACCCATGTCGAGCCGGGCGTCGCGCTCACGGTCGCGGACGAACGCATCACCGAGGTCAGCACAGGCGTGGACGCGCCGCCCGCCGGGGCGACCGTCCTGCGCGGCCTGACCCTGCCCGGCCTGGCCAACGCCCACAGCCACGCCTTCCACCGGGCCCTGCGCGGCACCGTGCAAGTCGGCTCCGGGACCTTCTGGACCTGGCGCGAGTTCATGTACGGCGTCGCGCAGAAGCTCACCCCCGACACGTACTTCGACCTCGCGCGCGCCGTCTACGCCGAGATGGCGCTGGCCGGGATCACCGCGGTCGGCGAATTCCACTACCTGCACCACCAGCCGGGCGGCACCCCGTACGACAATCCCAACGCCATGGGCGAGGCCCTGATCGCCGCCGCGGGCGCGGCCGGGATCCGGATCACGCTGCTCGACACCGTCTACCTGCACGGCGGCCTGAACCGGAACGGCTACGCGCCGCTGGCCGGACCGCAGACCCGCTTCGGCGACGGCACCGCCGACCGCTGGTACGAGCGCTGGTCGCAGCTCAAGGGCGGCGGCCACGCGACGATCGGCGCCGCGCTGCACTCGGTGCGGGCCTTCTCCGCGAGCGACGGCTACACGGCCTTCGCCCGCTGGACCGACGGCGTGCCGACGCACATCCACCTGTCCGAGCAGCCCGCGGAGAACGAGGCGTGCGTCGCGGTGCACGGCCGCACCCCGGCCCGGCTGCTCGCGGACTCCGGCTTCTGGAAGCCGACCGCCACCGCCGTGCACGCCACGCACCTCACCGGTGAGGACATCGGCCTGATCGGGCGCGCGGGCAGCACCGTCTGCATGTGCCCCACGACGGAACGCGACCTGGCCGACGGCATCGGCCCGGCGCCCCGGCTCAAGGCGGCGGGCAGCCCGCTGAGCCTGGGCAGCGACAGCCACGCCGTCATCGACCTGTTCGAGGAGGCGCGCGCCATGGAACTGAACGAACGGCTGCGCACCCGCGCCCGCGGCCACTGGACCGCGGCCCAACTGCTGCGCGCCGCCACCGAGGACGGTCACGCGAGCCTCGGCCGACCCGACGCGGGCCGCTTGGAACCGGGCTGCGCCGCGGACTTCACCACGATCGCGCTGGACTCCGTCCGCACCGCCGGACCCCTGCCCCGGCTGGGCGCGGAGACCGCCGTATTCGCGGCCACGGGCGCGGATGTGACGTCCACCGTGGTCGGCGGCCGGCAGATCGTCCGTGACGGGCGGCATCAGCTCGTCGAGGACGTGCCCGCCGCCCTGGCAGCGGCCATCGCGGCCACCCGCTGAGTCCGAGCCGGAACCCGAGCCCGAATCCGAACCCCCTCGCGGGGCGCCCACCGAGCCCGTCCCCGAGCCCCGGCACCCCGCCTCCGTGCCCGCGTCCGAAGGAGAACCCCCGCGCGATGACCAGCAGCCCGGCGACCAGCAGCCCGGCGACCAGCGCCCCGAGCGGCCCGGCGCACAGCACGGCCATCACCAACATCGGCAGTCTGGTCACCAACGATCCCTCCCTCCGCACCCCGGAAAACCCCCTCGGCCTGATCCAGGACGCCGCCGTCGTCATCGAGGGCGACCGCGTCGTCTGGACCGGTACCCACAGCAAATCACCCGCCACTGACAGTCACCACGACGCCGGGGGCCGGGCGCTGCTCCCCGGCTTCGTGGACTCCCACGCGCACCTGGTCTTCGCGGGCGACAGGACCGCCGAATTCCACGCCCGGATGTCGGGCCGCCCCTACTCCGCGGGCGGCATCCGCACCACGGTCGCGGCCACCCGCGCGGCCTCCGACGACGAACTGTCGGCGAACGTCGCCCGCTACCTCGCGGAGGCGCTGCGGCAGGGCACCACGACGCAGGAGACCAAGTCCGGCTACGGCCTGACCACGCACGACGAGGCCCGCGCGCTGCGGATCGCGGCCGGTCACACCGACGAGGTGACGTACCTGGGCGCCCATGTCGTCGCCCCGGAGTTCGCCGACGACCCGGCGGCGTACGTCGCCCTGGTGACCGGCGAGATGCTGGACGCCTGCGCGCCGCACGCCCGCTGGATCGACGTCTTCTGCGAGGAGGGCGCCTTCGACGGCGACCAGGCCCGCGCGGTCCTCACCGCGGGCGCGGCCCGCGGACTGGTCCCGCGCGTGCACGCCAACCAGCTCTCGTACGGCCCCGGCGTGCGCCTCGCCGTCGAGCTGGACGCGGCCTCGGCCGACCACTGCACGCATCTGACGGACGCCGACGTGGACGCGCTCGCCAGCGCGCCGCGTACGGTCGCGACGCTGCTGCCCGGCGCCGAATTCTCCACCCGGGCCGTCTACCCGGACGCCCGGCGGCTGCTGGACGCGGGCGCGACGGTGGCGCTGTCCACGGACTGCAACCCGGGCTCGTCCTTCACCAGCTCCATGGCCTTCTGCGTGGCCCTCGCGGTCCGCGACATGGGCATGACGCCCGACGAGGCCGTCCTGGCCGCCACCCTCGGCGGCGCCCGGGCGCTGCGCCGTACGGACGTCGGCACGGTCGCGCCGGGCGCCCGCGCCGATCTGCACCTGCTGGACGCCCCCAGCCACGTCCACCTCGCCTACCGCCCGGGAGTCCCCCTGACGGCGGCGGTGTGGCAGGCCGGGAAGCGCCTATGAAGCGCCGAGGAGCGCGCCTGAGCGCCCGGGGGAGGCTGCTTAGGGCCTGTGGCGGCGGGCGGGCGTGCCAGGGGGCGAAGGGGCCGTTCGTGATCCGCCGGACAGGCCCTAGTCCTCGACCATCAGTCCGCGGCGCAGCCGCGCCAGCGTGCGCGACAGCAGCCGTGACACGTGCATCTGCGAGATGCCCAGCTCCTCGCCGATCTCGGACTGCGTGAGATTGGCGACGAAGCGCAGCGACAAGATGGTGCGGTCGCGCGGTGCGAGCCCGGCGATCAGCGGCTTGAGGGACTCGACGTACTCGATGCCCTCGAGGTCGTGGTCCTCGTAGCCGATCCGGTCGGCCAGCGCGCCCTCCGGGTCGTCCTCCGCGGGCTGGGCGTCCAGCGAACTGGCGGTGTACGCGTTGCTCGCCGCCATGCCCTCGACGATCTCGTGCTCGGGCAGGCCGAGGCGTTCGGCCAGCTCCCGCACGGTCGGGGAGCGGTCCAGTTGCTGGGCCAGCTCGTCGCCCGCCTTGGCGAGGTCGAGCCGCAGCTCCTGGAGCCGCCGCGGCACCCGTACCGACCAGCTCGTGTCACGGAAGAAACGTTTGATCTCACCGATGATCGTCGGCATCGCGAACGTGGGGAACTCCACACCGCGGCTCAGCTCGAACCGGTCGATCGCCTTGATCAGGCCGATCGTGCCGACCTGGACGATGTCCTCCATCGGCTCGCTGCGGGTGCGGAAGCGCGAGGCGGCGAATTTCACCAGCGCCAGATTGAGTTCGACCAGGGTGTTGCGGACATACGAGTACTCGGTGGTGCCCTCCTCCAGCGACTGGAGGCGGGCGAAGAGCGTCTTCGACAGGGCGCGGGCGTCGACCGGTCCTATACGGTCGTACGGCGGGATCTCGGGAAGTCCCTCAAGGCCCTTGAGCTGCTCGTGCGCATGATCCAGGCTCAGCCGGGGTGTCATGTGCTCCTCCCTCTCTTGAGACCTTTCGCGACCACTCGCGGCGATGGATGGAGCGGTGCCGTATCTCCACCCCTACCCCGATTCCCCGGCCGGTCGCAAATTCCCTCGAACGGGTGAGGTACGGTCCGCTGGACCGTTCCTGCCGGGCCCGCGACCTCCGACTACCGCGCCATCTGCGAAAAGCGTAGGGTCGGGGGGCGTGTCAACACGGACGCACAGAGGAGCGCACATGGACCGCGATGTGGTCGGCACGGCCGACCTGGGAAGGCTGCGTGTCGAGGTGGGACACCACGGCCGATCCGCGGTCTTCGCCCCCACGGGCGAGTTGGACCACCACACCGCTGACCTGCTGAGCGAGCCGCTCGACGCGGCTCTCGACGCGGGCACCACCCGGCTGGTGATCGACTGCTCGGGCCTGGAGTTCTGCGACTCCACGGGGCTGAACGTGTTGCTGAGCGCGCGACTGCGGGCGGACGCCGCCGGGGGGGCCGTCCATCTGGCCGCCATGCAGCCGACGGTCGCCCGCGTTTTCGAGATCACCGGGGCGGACACGGTTTTCACCGTGCACGCCACGCTGGACCAGGCGCTTCAGGAGTAGCGGGGTGCGTACGGGGGCCATGGGACGTGAGTGGCGATTTCCTGCGGGACGATGTTTGGTGGGCTCCCAGACGTGTTCCCGGAGATCGACCGGGAAGAAGACCGACGGACACCTGTTGGACATCCGTGAGGTGAGGCGCTGATGAGCACCACCCGGCCTTACGCTGCGGACGACCGCGGCTCGGATTCGGGCGAGGGTGAGTCCGACGTGTCGGCGCCCGAGCGGGCCGGTCCCGACGAACCGGTGCGGAAGCTGGCGCTGTCGGGCGAGAGCGGCATTGTGCCGCGCGCCCGTGACTTCACCCGGCAGGCACTGCGCGACTGGGGCTGGCTGCCCGCCGCGAGCGCGGACCGCAGAGCCGCCGCCGAGGACGTGCTGCTGGTCGTCTCCGAGCTGGTCACCAACGCCTGCCTGCACGCGGGCGGCCCCGACGAGCTGCGGCTGCGCCGCAACCCCAAGTCGCTGCGCCTCGAAGTCGTCGACAGCGGCCCGGGCGAGCCGTCGCCCCGTACCCCGCACCGCGCGGGCCGCCCCGGCGGCCACGGCATGTTCATCGTGCAGCGGCTCTGCCTCGACTGGGGCGTGATCCGCGAGACCGACCGGCCCGGCAAGACGGTCTGGGCGGAACTGGCCGCACCGGCGTAACCGCGACGGCCGCCGCCCGGCGGCCACGACCGGACCCCTCCCGGTCGCGGCGGACCGTTCCGCACGGCCGCGCCCGTACGCCCGCACCGGTACGCGCCCGCACCGGTACGCGCCCGCCCTGACGCGTTCCCGTCCGCGCACGCGTGCTTCCGTACGCGCGCGCTCGCCGTCTGTACGCCCAAGCTCGCCTTCCTCCGCGCACGCCTGCTCCCGTACGCCCACGCGCTCCTCCGCGCGCCGGCGGGTCCGCCTTCGCGCGCCCGGTTTCCGTCGGTGCGACGCCTCTCTTCCCTCTCCGACCTCACCGGCGTACCCTCACGCCAAATCTGATGTGCCGTCAGATCTGCCGGTGCGGGTGGCGGCGGAGGGAGATGGGCCGATGAGCAGGACCAGGGCGGGTTTCGTGGTGGCCGGGATAGCGGCGGGGGCGGTCGTCATGACCGGCGCCCCAGCCGCGCAGGCGGCCACGGTGAACGTCAACTACCACTGCAAGACGCCGATCGGCGACAAGAGCGCGGTCTCGCCGATCGACATCGCGGCCACGCCCAGCGGCTCGTCGTACCGCCTGAAGATGACCTTCCAGAAGGGAGTCTCGTCCAGTCCGATCGAGCTGGGCAAGGGGGCGATGAACCCGCACGCGACGATCCTGCTCGGCGGCGCGGACAGCGGTTCGCTCACGGTGACGGGACCGTCCAACCCGGCCCCGATCCCGGCCAACACGCCGATCAAGATCACCGATCTGTCGGGCACGTACACCCCGAAGGCGAGCGGCAAGGTCACCTTCACGCCCGGCGTGCTGACCATCCTGGCGCTGGGCACGACGACGACCTGCACGGCCGATCCCAAGCCGGGGGTGTCGCTCACCCTCACCGTCAAAGCGGCGGGCGGATCGAGCGGTTCCGGCGGGTCGAGCGCGTCCGGCGGTACGACGGGCTCCGGCGGCTCGTCGGGTTCCGGCGGTACGAGCGGAGGTTCGAGCGGCAACCTCGCGCAGACCGGCTCCGACGACGGCGTGGTCGCCCTCGGCACCCTCGGCGGCACGGTGCTGCTGTTCGGGGCCGGTGGCGCGCTCTGGCTGACCCGCCGCACCCGGCGCCGCGTCTGACGATCTGACGGATCGTCAGATACGGTCGGCGCTCTCCATCGACTTCTCTTGACCGCCCGGCCTCAATGGCCACCGTCGGCGCGGGAAATGGGACGCCGCGTCACGAACACGGATCAAGGGGACGATATGAACGCTCATTCGCGCAGGGCGCCGGGCCGCCGAGGTCCACGAAGACCAGCCACCGTCGCGCGCCGGCTCGTGGCGGTCGTCGGTACGGCGGCGCTCGTCGTCGGCGGCGGGACGGTGCTCGCCGCCTCGGCGCACGCCAACACCCCGGTCGACTTCGCCACGCACTGCGTCCCGCCGGCCGTCGCCGGGCTGCCGCCCATCGACGGCACGTCCACCGCCACGGTCACCGTGGACGACGCGACGCCGAAGGTCGGCGACACCGTCCACGTCACCTACACGCTCAGCCGGGCCGCGGCGAGCAACCCGACCGACATCGCCCTGCCCGCCGACGTGGTCACTCCGCACGCCGTCGTGGTGCTCGGCGGTGCGCAGACCGGCGCCGTCACGGTGGACGGCCCCAAGAGCAACCCGCCGATCCCCGGCAAGGGCGCCTTCCCCGCGCTGGTCATGCACGGCAGCTTCACCGCCACCGCGGCGGGCACGATCACGCTGTCGCCCGGCGACTACACCATCCACACCAGCTACATCCTGGAGCTGGACACCGTCTGCACCGTGACGAATCCGCCCGCGCCGGTCTCCGAGACGGTCACGGCGAGCGGCTCGGTGCCGACCAACAACCGTGCCATCGCGCTGGGTTCGGCGTCCGGCGACCGGTGTGCGGCGGTGAGGGTGACCGGCAGCCACTTCACCGAGGGCGCCACCGTCACCATCGCGGGCCGCTCCGGCGCCGACGGGACGGCCGACCGTACGACGGCCACCGCCGACTCCTACGGCGGCTTCACGGCGTCGCTCACCGTCAACGACCCCGCGACCACCGGGATCGTGGCGTACGAGGGCGGCGCGTACGACCCCGCGACCGCCGCCGGACCCGCCGCGTACGCCGTCAATGACAACACCCCCGTACCGCCCGGCGCGCAGAAGGTCACGGCGTCGGTCGTCCCGGGCACGCTGTCGATGACGCAGGCCGGTGACACGGTCACGATGACGCCCGTCGACTTCGGCGCGGGCGGCACGTCCAGCGGCGCGCTCAGCACCGTCACCGTCATGGACTTCCGCGGCGGCTCCACCGGCTGGTCGCTCACCGGCAAGGTCAGCGACTTCACCGGCCCGGACGGGTCGCGGATCGGCGCGGACAGGCTCGGCTGGACACCCGCCTGCGCGACCGCGACGGGCAGCCCGAGCAACTGCGTGGCGGGCAGCGCCGGTTCCGTCGGCAGTACGGGAGCCACCCTGGCCTCCGCGCCCGACGCCACCGCGACCGGCGGCGAGTTCACCGTCGACGCCGGTCTCTCACTCGACATTCCGCGGTTCAGCCCCGCCGGAACCTACTCGGGAGTCTTGACCCTGACCCTGACCTGACGCACAGTCAGATACTGCTGCCGACCGAGGGAGTTGACGAGGATGTCGTGGTCGCGAGCACGGTCGTGGTCACCGCCGCCGTCCCGGTCCCGCCCGCGCGCCGCCCGGGTCGGGGCCGACGCGCGGACGCGTACGCGGATACGCGTGCGGCCCCGTCCGCCGCTTCCGGACGTGCTCGCGGGCACACCTGCGGGGACACCTGCGGGCACACCTCCGGGCGTACTTCCTCGCGGACGGGCGCGGGCACGGTCCGCGGCGGCCACGGGCCTGCGCGCGCTCACCGCGACCGGGGCCGTCGTGGCGGTCGGCCTCGCCGCTCTCCTCGGTCCGGCGGCGGGACCGGCCGGCGCCGCCGACAACGGGCGCTGGTCGGTTTTCCCCGCCCCTGCCGCGGGCGCCGCCGACCCCAGTGCCACCGGCCAGGAACGGCAGTTCTTCACCCTCCAGGCCGACCCCGGCACCACCGTCAAGGACAAGGTGTCGGTCTCCAACCTCTCCACCGCGCCGATGACCTTCAGGCTCTACGGCGCCGACGCGTACAACACCCCGCGCGACGGCGGCTTCGCCGTCCGGGGCCCCGACGAGACCAACCGCGACGTCGGCACCTGGATCCGGCTCGCCAAGACCACGCTGACCGTGCCGCCGCGCACCCGCGCCGACATCCCGTTCACCCTCGCCGTCCCGGCCAACGCCTCGCCCGGCGACCACCCCGGCGCGATCGTCGCCTTGGACACCCGGACCGACGAGGGCTCGGGCAAGGTCGCGGTCGGGGTGCGCCGGGCGGTCGGCGCGCGCGTCTACCTGCGGGTCGGCGGGCCGAGCCTGGCCGCGCTCTCCGTCGAACACCTCACCGTCAGCCACGGCGACCCGCTGCTGCCCGGCACCGGCAGCACGGCCGCCACCATCCACTACACGCTGGTCAACCGCGGCAATGTCACCCTCTCACCGCGCCTGGCCGTCAAGGCCACCGGCCTGTTCGGCCGCACCCTGCTCAACCGCCCGGCCCGCGACCTGCCCCTCGAACTCCTGCCGGGACAGCAGGTCAGCCTCACCCAGAAGTGGGCGGACGCCCCGGCCTTCGACCGCGTCTCGGTCCGGCTGACCGTCAGCACCGCGACCGGCGGCGTCGACGAGCGCGGCACCGCCTCGTACCTCGTCGCACCCTGGCTCGCGGTGGCGCTCGTCCTGGCCGGACTCGCGGTGTCGGCCGTCTGGTACGTACGCCGCCGGCGGTCGCGGCACCCGGCGGCGGAAGCCGCTGAGGCGGCATCTGGCGCCGGGCCGGACGCGGTGCCGGACGCTTCGGGTACGTACACGGGCCCCGGTCCGCGTGCGGGCACGGGCGCGGGCGGGGACACCGACACGGACACCGACTCAGGTGCGGATACGGGTGCGGACTCCGGGCCCGGCACCGCCGTCATCGGCGCGCCGACGGGCGGGAGTTGACGTGCGGGCGACGCGAAGCGGGCTCCTGGGACGGCGGTTGGGCCTCGGGCGGCGGGCACGGTTCCGGCGGCCGGTCCTCGCCTTCCTCACCGCCCTTGTCCTGACGGCCGGTTCGGCCGTCGCGGCACCGGCAGCGCTCGGCGCGCCCGCCGACTCCGCCGTACTCCGCGCGCCCGCCGCCGCCACGGCGCCGACCGTCGTGGCGCACCCCGGCGCAGCCCGCCCCGGCGGCGACGTCACCGTGGTCGGCGCGGGCTGGAAACCCGGCACCCTGCTGGCCATCCTGCTCTGCGGCCAGGACGCGATCGGCGGCACCAACTCCTGCGCCAACGCCTCCGGCCGGGCCGTCACCACCGACGCGGCGGGGAAGTTCAGCCGCCGGCTGCCGGTCGTGGCGCCGCCGAAGCCGTGCCCCTGCGTCATCCACGTGTCCACGGTGACCGGTGAACAGCTCACCGTGGACGCGCCGTTCACCGTCACAGGACACCCCACCGCGCCGCTGCCCGCGCGGACCGGCACCGGCAGGCTCGCCGTACTGACCGCGCGGCTGCGCGGCGGCGGCGGACTGCTCACCTGGTTCGGCGCGCCCGCGCACCGCACGCTCGTGTTCACCGTCGGCAATCTGGGCTCGGGCGCTGTCAAGGACCCGGCCTTCGACGTCGGCGCCTCGCACGGCGTCTACGCACCCCAGTGGGACCGCCAGCAGTGGCACGGCACGGTCGCGCCCGGCGGGAAACAGCGGATCGGCTTCCCGGTGGAGCTGGGCTCCGGCGCGCACGGCGCTTACACCGTACAGCTGCGCTACGGCGGAAAGGTGCTGGTCACCGAGGCGTGGTCGGTCGGGCGGCCGTGGGGCGTCACCCTCTTCTGGATCCTGCTCTTCCTGGTCGTCCCGGCCGCCGTCTTCCGGCTCGGGATGCTGGCGGTCGACCGGCTCAGGCCCGGCGCGGTGGCCGCCGTGCCCGGCGGGCGGCCCGCGTGGCACCCGGCGACCGTACTGGCCCATCTGCCGCTGAAGGCCGCCGTCCCGCGCGGACGCCACGCGCCGCCCGGACCGCCGCCACCCGCCTCCGCGCCCCCGCCGCCCTCGTACGCGCCGGACGCGGGCCCGCTGCCCTGGTTCACCCACGGCGCCCTGCCCGCCCTGCGCGGCTCCGTGCCGCCGCGCTCCTCCGACTCCGACTCCGGGTCCGGCTCCGGCTCCGGGTCCGGCTCCGGGCCCGGGTCCGGGTCCGACGAGAGCCCCGCCCCGAGCCCCCCTTCGAAAGGAAGCCCGTGACCATACGACGAAGCGCGTCCGCGGCCGTGGCCGCCCTGCTGCTCGGCGGCGGATCGGTGCTGATGACCGCGGGGGCCGCGCACGCCGCGGAATCCGACTTCGCGACCAGGTGCGTGCCCCCGGCCGCGTCAGGACTCGGCCCCATCGACGGCACCACCAAGGCCGACATCACCGCGCCCGCCACCGCCAAGGTCGGCGACACGGTCACCGTCACCTGGAAGACCGTCCAGGCCGCCTCCAAGAACCCCGACATCATCGACCTGCCCGCCGACAAGGTGCAGCCGTCCGGCAAGGTCACACTCGGCGGCGCCCAGACCGGCACCCTCGACGTCCAGGGCCCGCGCCGGAATCCGGCCATCCCCAAGAACAGCGAAATGAAGCTCTCCGACATGACCGGCACCCTCAAGCTCACCAAGGCCGGTGACATCACCCTCTCCCCGGGCGCCTACACCATCAACGTCAGCTACCCGATCTCCACCGACACCGTCTGCACCCCCACGGCCGCCGTGCCGGTCGCCACCACGATCAAGGTGACGGAGGGGGACGCGACTTCCGGCGGTACGACGACGGGCGGCACGACAACCTCGGGCGGTACGACCACCGGAGGCACGTCCGGCAGCACGTCCGGTGGGACAGGCGGCGGGACGGGCGGCACCTCGTTCAAGGGGACGTCCGTGGACGTGCCGTACGCCTGCAAGACGCTGATCGGTGACAAGTCGGCCACCTCGAAGGTCGAGATCGACGCGGCGAAGGCGTCCTCCGGCTACGACCTCACCGTGAAGTTCGGCAACAGCGTGATGGACAGCCCGAGTCCGATCAGCAAGGGCATGATCACACCGAGTATCACCGTGCTGCTCAGCGGTGCCCAGACCGGCTCCCTCACCCTCACCGGCTCCCCGAACAGCACCGCCTTCGCCCAGAACGCGCCCATCACCATCGACGACATCAAGGGCCGCTTCGTGCCCGGCAAAACCGGCAAGGTCGGGCTGAGCCCCGGCACTCTCGTCATCAAACTCACCGACGGCGGCACCGCCGTCGCCACCTGCACGCCCACGAAGGCCGCCCCGGTCTCCCTCACCCTCGACACCACCGCCGCCCCCGGCGGCGCCACGACCGGCTCCACGACCACCGGCTCCACGACCGGCGGTTCGAGCACGACCGGCTCCACCACGGGCGGCGACCTCGCCGCCACCGGCTCCGACGCCAACGGCCCCCTCCGCGCCCTCGGTTACGTCGCCGCCACCGCCCTCCTCCTCGGCGCCGCCGTCCTCACCTTCACCCCCTGGCGCCGCTTCCTCCGCCGCTGACCCGCGCAGGACGGGCCGCGACATCAGCCGGGCGACGGGCTGTTGTCGCGGCCCGCGGGATCGCGTAGCGTCGGCCGACGTGAACACCGGACCGGCGCTACGCCACTCACGGATCGGCCATCCGGCGGAGGACTGACCGCACAGCGGGTGCGCGGAAGGCACCCCCGCTCGGCACGCGGACCTCCCGGCGCTCGTGCGCCGCGAGTCCCTGTTCCGTGTCGAGCACCAGCGAGGCCAGCCGTATGATCGTCACGTTCAACCACACCATCGTCGCCGCGAAGGACCGCGAGGAATCGGCGCGGTTCTTCCGGGAGCTGCTGGAACTTCCCGAGGCGCCGTCCTGGGGTCCGTTCACCAACGTCCAGCTCGACGCAGGGGTGCTGCTCCAGTTCGCCGAGCCGCCGGTGGAGATCCAGATGCAGCACTACGCGTTCCTGGTCGACGACGCACTCTTCGACCGGGCCTACCGGCGGCTGTGCGACCGCGCCGTCGAGCACTGGGCCGATCCGCAGATGCGCCGCCCCGGTGAGATCAACACCGAACACGGCGGCCGGGGCGTCTACTTCAAGGACCCCGCGGGCCACGCGATCGAACTGATCACCCGCCCCTACCTCTAACCGTCCGGCCCCGGCAGCCCCGCCCCCGAAGGCTTCGGCGGCGGGGCTGCCCCCGCGTCCGGACGCCGACAGCCCGTCCGTGGCCGCTCCACCGGCCTTCCGGCCGCTGCCGGGAAGCTCTCCGGCGGCTCTCCGGCGGCTCTCCGGCGGCACTCTGGCGGCTCTCCGGTAGCTGTCCGGCAGCCCCGCGCCAGGAGCCGCGAGCGGAGCCGTGACAGGGGGCGCGGCGGGTGGCGTGGGGCGGCTCTCCGTACCACCGCCTCCCCGGCGCCCGGTGCGGACTACCATCAAGCCCATGACCCGCGTACTTCTCGCCGAGGACGACGCATCCATCTCGGAACCGCTCGCGCGCGCACTGCGCCGAGAGGGCTACGAGGTCGAGGTGCGCGAGGACGGACCCACCGCTCTGGAGACGGCACTGCTCGGCGCCGTCGATCTGGTGGTGCTCGACCTGGGCCTGCCCGGCATGGACGGCCTCGATGTGTGCCGCAGGATCCGTACCGAGGGACACACCTTCCCGGTGCTGGTCCTCACCGCGCGGGCCGACGAGGTCGACACCGTCGTCGGCCTGGACGCCGGCGCGGACGACTACGTCACCAAGCCGTTCCGCCTGGCGGAGCTGCTGGCCCGGGTGCGGGCGCTGCTGCGCCGCGGCACCACCGAGTCCACCCAGCCCGCCACCCACGGCGTCCGGATCGACGTCGAGTCGCACCGGGCGTGGATGGGCGACGACGAGCTTCAGCTCACCGCCAAGGAGTTCGACCTGCTGCGCGTGCTCGTACGCGACGCGGGCCGGGTCGTCACGCGGGAGCAGCTCATGCGCGAGGTCTGGGACACCACCTGGTGGTCCTCGACCAAGACGCTGGACATGCACATCTCGTGGCTGCGCAAGAAGCTCGGCGACGACGCGGCCAGCCCCCGCTACATCTCCACCGTGCGCGGCGTCGGCTTCCGGTTCGAGAAGAACTGACACGCTGGCTCCATGCGCCGCCGTCTGATCTCCTCCACGCTGGCCGTGGTGCTCGTCGTGATCGCCGTCTTCGGGATCTCCCTGGTCATCGTGGAGACCCGGACGATCGAGAGCAGCGCCCAGGAGAGCGTGGACTCCGAGGCGGTGCGCCTGGTCGGCATCGTGGAGAACCGCATCCTGGCGGGGGAGAGCATCACCGCCAAGGGCCTGGACCGGCAGATCGCCGCCGACCGTTACGCGGTGGTGCAGGTGCCCGGCCACCCCGAGGTGACGCTCGGCGACAAGCCCAAGGGGCGGGTGCTGGCGTCCCGGCAGTCCGGCGGCCACGGCGAGAAGGTGCTGGTCGAGGAGCCGCGCTCCAAGGTCAGCCAGGAGATCGGCCGCACCCTGCTGGTGATCCTGGCGGTCGCGCTGCTCGCGGTGCTGGCCGCCGTGATACTGGCCGTCCTCCAGGCCCGCCGGCTGGTCAGCCCGCTCACCGATCTCGCCGAGACCGCCGAGCGGCTCGGCTCCGGCGACCCGCGCCCCCGGCACCGCCGCTACGGCGTCCCGGAACTGGACCGGATCGCCGACGTCCTGGACGCCAGCGCCGACCGGATCGGCCGGATGCTCACCGCCGAACGACGGCTCGCGGCCGACGCCTCCCACCAGCTCCGTACGCCGCTGACCGCGCTGTCCATGCGGCTGGAGGAGATCGTGGCGACCGCCGACGACCAGGAGGCGGTCAAGGAGGAGGCGACGATCGCGCTCGGCCAGGTCGAGCGGCTCACCGACGTCGTGCAGCGGCTGCTGACCAACGCCCGCGACCCGCGCAGCGGCTCCGCCGTCGACTTCGACCTCGACGAGGTGATCAAGCAGCAGGTCGAGGAGTGGCGGCCCGCGTACCAGAACGAGAACCGGACCATCGCGCGCTCCGGCACCCGGGGGCTGCGCGCGGTCGGCACCCCCGGCGCGGTCGCGCAGGTGCTCGCCACGCTGATCGAGAACTCGTTGATGCACGGCGCGGGCACCGTCACCCTGCACACCCGCGTCACCGGCAATCAGGCCGTCGTGGAGGTCACCGACGACGGGCAGGGCGTGCCGCCGGACCTCGGCGGGCGGGTCTTCGAGCGGACGGTCAGCGGGCGCAACTCCACCGGGCTCGGCCTCGCGGTCGCCCGCGACCTGGCGGAGGCGGACGGCGGACGGCTGGAACTGCTCCAGCAGCGGCCCCCGGTCTTCGCGCTCTTCCTGTCCCGCGAGATCCCGTCACCGCCGCCCCGCGCGGACGTCGTGAGCTGAGGCGGCCGGAAAAGAAGCGGCTCAGTTGAAGCGGTCGTCTTCCCTGGCCGCCGCGGCCTGCCGGGCCCTGACAGCGGCGCTGGCGGTCGCACCGGACGCCTTCGGCCCCTTGCCGTCGGCCAGGAACGCCTCGGCCTGCTCCACGGCCTCGCGCGCGGGCAGCGCCCGGAAGACCCAGGTCCGGTAGGACCAGAAGCGGAAGAGCGTGGCCACGCCGATGCCGACGAATTTGAAGATGTTGGCCTGGAGCGAGCTGTCCCAGCCGAAGCCGTACACCGCCGTGTAGAGCACGCCGTTCTCGATCACCAGGCCGATGGCGCTGAAGAAGAGAAAGAGGCTGAGCTCCTTCGTGCGGCCCGCCTTGTCGCGGTCACGGTAGGTGAAGTACCGGAAGCCCACGTAGTTGAAGGCGATGGACACCACGGTCGCCAGGATGCTGGCCCGTACGGTCTGGAGCTCGGTGCTGTGCCGCACCAGGTTGAACACCCCGATGTTGACCAGCACACCGGCGGCGCCGACGACCCCGAACTTCGCGATCTCGCGGTACAACAGCCGCAGTCGGGAACGCAGCTCTCGCAGTCCGCTCATGGTGATCGCTCGGCCCTGTCTGTGGAAGGTGGGGGGCGGGTGCCGTCATGGGTGGGAACGGGGTGGAATCCGCTGAGAAACCGGGTGCCGAGGGGGCACGGTCGGTGTCCCTGCGTGTCGCCCCGTGTCTCCGTGTTGTCTCCACCACATGTTAACCGTGCCGTACGGAGCTACGTCGATCGGAGCCGGTCATTCGTGTCCCCGCGTGGCGGATACCCTGGTGGCACCCCCTACGAGTACCAGCCCGCGCACCTCCGGCAGGAAAAAACGTGACATTCCCGGTAGTCGGCATGATCGGCGGCGGCCAGCTCGCCCGCATGACCCACGAGGCGGGCATCCCGCTCGGCGTCAGGTTCAGGATTCTCAGCGACACCCCTCAGGACTCGGCGGCCCAGGTGGTCGCCGACGTGACCGTGGGTGACTACCGGGACCTCGCGACCCTGCGGGCCTTCGCCCAGGGGTGCGACGTGCTGACCTTTGACCACGAGCACGTACCGGCCGAGCACCTGCGCGCCCTGGAGGCGGACGGCGTCGTCGTACGCCCGGGGCCCGACGCGCTGGTGCACGCCCAGGACAAGGGCGTCATGCGCGCCCGCCTCGCCGAGATCGGCGTGCCCTGCCCGGTCAACCGCATCGTCACCGACCCCGCCGACGTCACCCGGTTCGCCGAGGAGCAGGCCGGGGGCTACCCCGTGGTCCTGAAGACCGTGCGCGGCGGCTACGACGGCAAGGGCGTGTGGATCGCCCGCTCCGAGGCCGACGCCGCCGAGCCCTTCCGCGCGGGCGTCCCGGTGCTCGCCGAGGAGAAGGTGGACTTCGTACGGGAGCTGGCCGCCAATGTCGTCAGGTCGCCGCACGGCCAGGCCGTCGCGTACCCGGTCGTGGAGTCCGTCCAGGTCGACGGGGTGTGCGACACCGTGATCGCGCCCGCGCCCGGCCTGTCCGACGCCCTGTCCGCGCGGGCCCAGCAGCTCGCGCTGACCGTCGCGCGCGAGCTGGGCGTGGTCGGCCACCTCGCCGTGGAGCTGTTCGAGACCCGCGCGGCCGACGGCAGCTCCGCCATCCTGGTGAACGAGCTGGCGATGCGCCCGCACAACAGCGGCCACTGGACCATGGACGGCGCCGTCACCTCGCAGTTCGCCAACCACCTGCGCGCCGTCCTCGACCTGCCGCTCGGCGACCCGCGCCCGCGCGCCCGCTGGACGGTCATGGCCAACGTGCTCGGCGGCGACTTCCCCGACATGTACGCGGCCTACCTGCACTGCATGGCCCGCGACCCGGGTCTGAAGATCCACATGTACGGCAAGGACGTGAAGCCCGGCCGTAAGGTCGGCCACGTCAACACCTACGGCGACGACCTGGCGGACGTGCGCGAGCGCGCCCGGCACGCGGCCGACTATCTGCGAGGAACGATCGATGAGTAACCCCGCCGCTTCCGCCGGGAGCCCGCTGGTCGGCGTCGTGATGGGCTCGGACTCCGACTGGGAGGTCATGGAGGCCGCCGCGCAGATCCTCGACGAGTTCGAGGTGCCCTACGAGGTCGACGTGGTCTCCGCGCACCGCATGCCGCACGAGATGATCGCGTACGGCGAGCAGGCCGACGGCCGCGGCCTGAAGACCATCATCGCGGGCGCGGGCGGCGCCGCCCACCTGCCCGGCATGCTCGCCTCCGTCACCCCGCTGCCGGTCATCGGCGTGCCCGTGCCGCTGAAGTACCTCGACGGCATGGACTCGCTGCTGTCCATCGTCCAGATGCCCGCGGGCGTCCCGGTCGCCACCGTCTCGGTCGCGGGCGCCCGCAACGCCGGGCTGCTCGCCATCCGCATCCTCGCCGCCCACGACCCCGAACTCCTCACCCGGATGCGGGAGTTCCAGCAGTCGCTCAACGAGCAGGCGACGGAGAAGGGCAAGCGGCTGCGCGCGAAGGCGAAGGGCGCGGGCGGCTTCGGCTTCTGACCCGCAAGGCGCGTAAGCCCGTAGCCCCGCAAGGCCCGCAAGGCCCGCCGCCCTCGGCTCCCGGCCGCCGACGCCAACACCCGCTCCCCACCCGGAGGTACGACGTGGACCACCTGACGCACGCCCGCGAACTGCTCGCCGCCCACCCCGTGGTGGACGGGCACAACGACCTGCCGTGGGCGCTGCGCGAGCAGGTGGCGTACGACCTCGACCGGCTCGACATCGCCGCCGACCAGAGCGACCGGCTGCACACCGACATCCCGCGGCTGCGGGCGGGCGGCGTCGGCGCGCAGTTCTGGTCGGTGTACGTGTCGGTGGAGCTGACCGGCGGCGAGGCCGTCACCGCGACGCTCGAACAGATCGACGTCGTACGGCGGTTGGCCGACCGCTACCCGGCCGACCTGCGGCTCGCGCTGACCGCCGACGACATGGAGACCGCCCGTTCCGAGGGCAGGATCGCCTCCCTGATGGGCGCCGAGGGCGGCCACTCCATCGACTGCTCGCTGGGGACGCTGCGCGGCCTGTACGACCTCGGCGTCCGCTACATGACGCTCACGCACAACGACAACACCCCGTGGGCGGACTCGGCGACCGACAAGCCCGTCGCGGGCGGTCTCACCGCCTTCGGCGAGGAGGTCGTGCGCGAGATGAACCGGCTCGGGATGCTGGTGGACCTCTCCCACGTCTCGCCCGACACCATGCGCGCCGCGCTGCGGGTCGCCGAGGCCCCGGTGCTCTTCTCGCACTCCTCGTCCCGCGCCGTCTGCGACCACGTGCGCAACATCCCCGACGACGTACTGGCCGCGCTGCCCGCCAACGGCGGTGTCGCGATGGCGACCTTCGTGCCCAAGTTCATCCTGCCCGCCGCCATCGAGTGGACCGCGGCGGCCGACGAGAACATGCGCGCCCACGGCCTGCACCACCTCGACACCACCCCGGACGGCATGGCCGTGCAGCGCGCGTACGAGGCCGCCCACCCGCGCCCGGTCGCCACGGCGGCCACCGTCGCCGACCACCTCGACCACATGCGGGCCGTCGCGGGCGTCGACCACATCGGCATCGGCGGCGACTACGACGGCACGGCCTTCACCCCCGATGGCCTCGCCGACGTCTCCGGCTACCCGCACCTGATCGCCGAACTGCTCACCCGCGGCTGGTCCGACCCGGACATCGCCAAGCTGACCTGGCAGAACGCGGTACGGGTGCTGCGCGAGGCCGAGTCGGCCGCCGCGGCGATCCGCGCCCGGCGCGGCCCCTCGACGGCGACGATCGCGGCCCTGGACGGCCCGCGCGCCTGACCCCGGGGAGGCGAAGGCGCCCGCTCAGAGCACCTTGCGCCGCACCAGCGCGCCCAGCGTCAGCGCGGCGGGCACCAGCGGCAGCCAGACCGTGACGATGCGGTAGCCGAGCACGGCGGAGGCGGCGGCGGTCGTCGAGGCGCCCGCCGCCACCAGGGCCAGGGCGAGCGCCGCGTCGACCGACCCGATCCCGCCGGGCGTCGGCACGGCCGCCGCCAGACACGTGGCGAGCAGATACGCGAGCGCGACGTGCGCGGCGGAGACCGGTATCCCCAGCGCGAGCGTGACCGCGGCGAGACCGGCGGCCTGGAGCGCGGGGAAGGCCAGCGAGCCGCCCCACAGCGCGAGCGCGCGGGACGGCCGGGTGTGCAGCGTGCGGGCGTCGGTGAGCGCCGCCGCCAGGAAGTCGCGGATCGTACGGCGCAGCGGCCGGAGCAGCGCCAGCGCGAGCGCCGCCGCGCCGAGCACGAGAACGGCCAGCAGCCCGAGGAGCAGCAGCGCGTTGCCGTCGGGCAGCAGGCCGCGCAGGTGCAGCGCGTGCGGGAAGAGCGCGAGCAGCACCAGCAGCAGCGTCACCCGGCCGACGGACTCCGCCAGCGAGTACAGCGCGAGGGCGGCCGACGAGCGGAGCAGCGGAAGCCCCTGGGTGCGCAGGAAGCGCAGATTGACCGCGCTCGCGCCGATCCCGGCGGGGGCGAGCTGTCCCGCGGCCGACGCGGCGAACTGCGTGGCCAACAGGCGGGCGGGCGGCAGCGGTTCGAGCACGGTGCCCTGCCGGGCCACGGCGTTGGCGACCCAGCCGAGGCCGGTCGCCGCGAGCGCGGCCAGCAGCCAGCCACGGTTGGCGGCCAGCAGGTCACGGCAGCCGGTCTCGATCAGCGACCAGTGCTGCGACACCCAGCCGCCGACGAGCAGCACGGGTATGAGCCCGGCGAGGGTGCGCCACGGCACCCGCGTACGCCTGCGGGCCGGTCGCCCGGCCGCTTCCCCGGCGTCCCCCTCGTCGCCGTCCCCCTCTTCCCGCCCCTCGTCCCCCTGATGTATTCGTTCTCGCTGCTCCAGTGGTGCGGCTTCCCCCGGTGGTCGTCGCAGGGATGCCCGCAGCCGCAGTGGAGTTCGGAGCATGGCCACCGCTCTCGGTCGTCCCCGCCAGTCACGCGCCTACCGGATCGTAGTACCGCGAGCAGGATGCAACGGCCGGAATACGGCCGGGCGTCGGACGGCCGATGACCAGGGGGCGGAGCGGTGACCGCGGGGCGACGGCGGCGGGGCCGCCGGGGGACGGCGGCCGTTCAGCAGGCGCAGAGGCAGAACGGGTGCCCGGCGGGGTCCGCGTACACGCGCCAGTTGCGCGCGCCGTCCAGGTCGCCCTCCAGAAGCGTCGCGCCCAGGGCGAGCACCTGCTTCTCCGCGCTGTCCATCGCGGCGCGCTCCACGGCGATGTCGAGGTGGAACTGCTGGGGGCGCTCGGGGTCGGGCCAGCGGGGCGCCCGGTGGGCCGGGGCGAGCTGGAAGGACAGGCGCTGGCCGTCCTCGCGGTTGAGGTCGACCCAGTCGTCCTCCGACGCGTCGACCGTGCCGCCGACCAGTTCGGCGTAGAAGGCGGCCAGCGCGCGCGGGTCGGGACAGTCCAGGACGACCGCGCCCAAGGTGCCGATCATGACGGATTCCTCTCGTGGTGGGCTGCCGTGCCACCGGCCGGGGCCGTGGTCGCCGGACAGCGGTTAGCGGTGACCAGTACAACGGTTACCAGTACAGCGGTCTCAGCCGGTAACGGTTACTTCATCATGGCGGAGTGGCGGTAACGTTTCAAGGGTGGAGCAGCCCGGAGAACGCAGTCCCGCGCCTGGACCGCTGCGGCTGGTCCAGGACCTGGTCAACACCGTCGACCTGGAGAGCGGCGACGACGCGCTGCGCACCCCGGCGCAGCTGGCCGCCTGGGCGGGGGAGCGCGGCATCGAGGGGCCCGGCTTCGGCCCCGGAGGGCTCGCCGACGTCCTGGTCCTGCGCGAGGCGCTGCGCGACGTCTGCCAGGCCCACGCGGGCGTCGACGTACCGCCCGCCACCCTGGAGGCGCTGGAACGCCTGCTGTCCCGCGCGCCGCTGCGTCTGACCGTCGATACCGAGGGCGCCGCCGCCGTACGCCCCGCCCCCGGCCTGACCGGACCCCCGGCCCTCACCGCCCGCGTCGCCGCCGCCGTCGTCTCGGCCGTCGCGGACGGCACCTGGCCCCGCCTCAAGGCGTGCGCGGCCGACACCTGCCGCTGGGTCTACTACGACCGCAGCCCCTCGGGCCGCAGCCGCTGGTGCACGATGGCGATCTGCGGCAGCCGCGCCAAGATGCGGGCGTACCGCAGCCGTACGCGCTGAGGCGCGTGACGCCCGGCCGTTCCCTTCCGGTACGGCGGCCCGTACGGCGACCCGTGCGGCCGGGTCATTGACGTGCGCACGTACGAGACACGTGCGCACGTACGAAGGCCCGTACGCGGTGGTGTCGCGTACGGGCCCCGCGGGTGTCGTCGGTTACGCGGAGGGGCGGCCCATCGCGCGGTAGGTCCAGCCGGCCTTGCGCCAGACCGCGGGGTCGAGCGCGTTGCGGCCGTCGAGGATGTGCCGCTCGCGGGCCACGTCGGCGAGGGCGGCGGTGTCCAGCTCGCGGAATTCCCGCCACTCGGTCAGGTGCAGTACGAGGTCGGCGCCGCGGACGGCGTCCAGCGGCGTGGGGGCGTAACGCAGGGTCGGGAAGAGCCGCTTGGCGTTCTCCATGCCCTTCGGGTCGTAGACCGTGACCTGGCCGCCCTGGAGGTGTATCTGGCCCGCCACATTGAGGGCGGGGGAGTCGCGGACGTCGTCGGAGTCCGGCTTGAAGGTGGCGCCCAGCACGGCGATCCGGCGGCCGAGCAGGCTCCCGCCGACCGCCTCGCGGGCCATCTCCACCATGCTGGTGCGGCGCCGCATATTGATGGAGTCGACCTCGCGCAGGAACGTCAGCGCCTGGTCGGCGCCCAGCTCACCGGCGCGCGCCATGAACGCGCGGATGTCCTTGGGCAGACAGCCGCCGCCGAAGCCGATCCCGGCCCTGAGGAATTTGTGGCCGATCCGGTCGTCGTGCCCGATCGCCTCGGCGAGCTTGGCGACATCGCCGCCCGCCGCCTCGCTGACCTCGGCCATGGCGTTGATGAAGGAGATCTTGGTGGCGAGGAAGGCGTTGGCCGCGGTCTTGACGAGTTCGGCCGTCGGGTAGTCCGTGACGATGAACGGCGTGTCTTCTGCGAGCGGTCCGGCGTAAACCTCCCGCAGGAGTGACTCGGCGCGCTCGCTGGTCACGCCGATCACGATCCGGTCCGGGTGCAGCGTGTCCTGCACCGCGAAGCCCTCGCGCAGGAACTCCGGGTTCCACGCCAGCTCCGCGTCCGCGCCCGCCGGGGCCGTCTCGCGCAGCCGCTCCGCCAGCCCGGCCGCGCTGCCCACCGGCACGGTGGACTTGCCGACCACCAGCGCGGGGCGCCGCAGATGCGGGGCCAGCGAGGAGAAGGCGTTCTCCACGTAGCTCATGTCGCAGGCGTACTCGCCGTGCTTCTGCGGGGTGTTCACGCAGACGAAGTGGACGTCGCCGAACTCGGCGACCTCCTCCCAGGAGGTGGTGAAGCGCAGCCGCCCGCTGGAGCCCTCGATCCCGGCCACATGTCTCGCGAGCAGTTCCTCCAGGCCCGGCTCGTACATGGGGACGCGCCCATGCGACAGCATCTCGATCTTGCTCGGCACGATGTCGAGGCCGAGCACTTCGAAACCGAGCTCGGCCATCGCGGCGGCATGGGTGGCGCCGAGATAACCGGTGCCGATGACGGTGAGCTTCAGAGGCATGCGCAGAGCATAGTAGGGACCGCGCGGACCAAATAGTGGGTGGTCGGGGGGCCGGGGGTCCACAATGCGTGCAGATATCCAAGGGGTGGGTCGAGGGGTGGGGTGCAATCGTGGGTGACGCGAGCGGCAGAGGCGGCGGGACGGACGAGGGGACGGTCCCGACCGGAACGGACGTGACGACGCCGGATCAGCGGCCGGACCGGGGGCCGGACGAGGGGCGGTCGCCGGAACCGGAGGGGATACCGGGGCGGATATCGGCCGTCAAGCGCGAGCCGGGGTCCGAGCCGGAGCCGGAGTCGGCACTTGAGCCGGATGCGGACGACGGTCTCGCGCCCGACGGTCCTGACGGCCCCGACAGCCCGGCGCGCAAGACCCGGCGGCGCCGCCGTACCCGCCGCGTGCTGTACGCGGCCGTGATCCTGCTCTGCACCGGTGTGCTGCTGGTCGTCGGCACCGCCTACTGGGCCTTCCAGCACTACACCGGCCGCGTCGAGCGCATCCCGAACGCCTTCCCGACCGACGTACCGGCCGCCGCGCAGCCGCAGGCGTCCAAGAGCGGCAGCCAGACCTTCCTGCTGGTCGGCCTGGACGCCAGGTCCGACCTGCCGACCACCGGCAAGAACGCCAAGGCGCCGGAGTGGAAGCCGGGCGCCCAGCGCAGCGACACGATGATGCTGGTGCACCTGCCCGCCGACCACAAACACGCGTACGTCGTCTCGCTGCCGCGCGACTCCTGGGTGAGCATCCCCGGCCACGGCCAGGCGAAGCTGAACGCGGCCTTCTCCTGGGGCGGCCCGCCGCTGCTGATCGACACCGTGCAGCGGCTCACCAAGGTGAAGGTCGACCACCTCGCGGTGATCGACTGGAGCGGTTTCAAGAATCTGACGAACGCGGTCGGCGGCGTGGACATCACCGTCGACAAGACGGTCGACCGCCGCAACGGCCCCGGCGGGGTCTGGACGGCCGGCCCCCACCACATGAACGGCGACGACGCCCTCGACTACGTGCGCGAGCGCTACGGCCTGCCGCGCGGCGACCTGGACCGTACGCACCGGCAGCAGAATTTCCTGCGGGCCGTGCTGTCCAAGATGCTCTCCGGCGGCACCTTCTCCAATCCGCTCAAGCTGAAGCGGACCCTGGACCAGGTGACGTCCGTGGTGAGCGTGGACGACAAGCTGTCCAACGGCGATCTGCGCGACCTGGTGTGGAACATGCGCGATGTGCGCTCCTCGGACATGGTGTTCATGAACGCGCCGATCTCCGGCTTCGACACCATCAAGAAGCAGTCCGTGGTGCTGCTGGACGCCAACGGCTCCTCCGAGCTGTGGCAGGCGCTCCGCAACGACACGATGAGCGACTACCTCGCGAACAACACCGTCGACCGGCTCGGCGACAAGGTGTCGTGAGGCGTTGCCGGGCGTTGTGGGGTGTCGTGAGGTGTTCCGCGGGTGTCATGAACGTCACGTAGGTGGCGCCGCGGGCGCGGGCCTAGGATCATTGGGTTACTTAACGGTAGTTAGCGCTGCACTCGGGGAGTGAGACACCTTGGCCGGATCCTCCGACTTCGACCTTTTCCGTACGTCCGAGGAGCACGACATGCTCCGGGACGCGGTCCGCTCCCTCGCGGAGGCGAAGATCGCGCCGTTCGCGGCCGAGGTGGACGAGCAGGGCCGCTTCCCGCAGGAGGCCCGTGACGCGCTGGAGGCCAACGACCTGCACGCGATCCACGTCCCCGAGGCGTACGACGGCCCGGGCGCGGACGCGCTGTCCACGGTCATCGTGATCGAGGAGGTGGCGCGGGTCTGCGCCTCCTCCTCCCTCATCCCCGCGGTCAACAAGCTCGGCTCGCTGCCCGTACAGCTCTCCGGCTCCGAGGAGCTGAAGACGAGGTACCTCGGCGCCCTGGCGCGCAAGGAGGGCATGTTCTCGTACGCGCTTTCCGAGCCCGAGGCCGGCTCGGACGCGGCGGGCATGAAGACCCGCGCGGTACGCGACGGCGACACCTTCGTGCTCAACGGCGTCAAGCGCTGGATCACCAACGCGGGCGTCTCCGAGTTCTACACGGTCATGGCCGTCACCGACCCCGACAAGCGCTCCAAGGGCATCTCCGCGTTCGTGGTCGAGAAGGGCGACGAGGGCGTCTCCTTCGGCGCCCCCGAGAAGAAGCTCGGCATCAAGGGCTCCCCGACCCGCGAGGTCTACTTCGACAACGTCCGCATCCCCGCCGACCGCATGATCGGCGCCGAGGGCACCGGCTTCGCCACCGCGATGAGGACCCTCGACCACACCCGCGTCACCATCGCCGCCCAGGCCATCGGCATCGCCCAGGGCGCCCTCGACTACGCCAAGGGCTACGTCAAGGAGCGCCAGCAGTTCGGCAAGGCCATCGCCGAATTCCAGGGCATCCAGTTCATGCTCGCCGACATGGCCATGAAGCTCGAAGCCGCCCGCCAGCTCACCTACGCGGCCGCCGCCAGGTCAGAACGCGTCTCGGCCGGCGGTAAAGAGGAAGATCTCACCTTCTTCGGCGCCGCCGCCAAGTGCTACGCCTCCGACGTCGCCATGGACATCACCACCGACGCCGTCCAACTCCTCGGCGGCTACGGCTACACCCGCGACTACCCCGTCGAGCGCATGATGCGCGACGCCAAAATTACCCAAATCTACGAGGGCACCAACCAGGTCCAGCGCATCGTGATGGCGCGAAACCTCCCCTAGGGCGGGGGGTGGTGATAGGCGGGTGACGGGGGTGAAGTGGGTGACGGGGGAGGGCGGTTCGGGGGGTTCAGTACAACGATCGGGGGAAGATCGCTATGTCCGACTATCCGGTGTAGTCCGGTGGTTCGGGCGGGGGGGATCGTCACCCGGCGCCGTTTAGCGGGCGGTTTGCGATCAATTGACAAGCGGACGCGGCGGCTTGTAGAGGTTTGAGGGCCACAGATGGCGCGGGAGTTCGATCCCGCCCCTTGTGTGCCCTTTCCGCGCTTGTGATCCGATCCCGTGAAGGGAAGACGTGTCCATATCCCGCCGTACCGCAATCGCGGTGCGTACCATCGGCGTTGCCTCCGCCGCAGCCGCGCTCGCGCTGGGCGTTGCAGGCAACGCGTTCGCTTGCAGCATCTCCGAGTTCTCCGCCCAAGCCTCGTGCGACAACGGCAAGGGCTCGATCGACGTCACCAACAAGGACTACTCCCACACGCTGGTGAACATCACCGTGTCGCAGGGGCAGACCGAGGTCGGTCACCAGGAGAACCTGACCGGGACGCGTCAGGGCGTCACCGTCAACTTCCCGGTCGACTGGTCGCCGTCCACGACGTACACGGTCACCGTCGTGAAGGCTTCCGGCCAGAAGGTCGGCACCACGGACGTGAAGACGCCGGAGACCGCGTGCAAGGTCGACACCCCGACCACGCCCGCGACCGACACGCCGACCACGCCGGCCACCGACACTCCGTCGGACACGCCGACCACGCCGGCGACCGAAACGCCGTCGACGGCCCCGTCCGACACCCCCACCGCGACGCCGAGCACCAGCGGCGCGGCGGCGGTTGACGACACCAACGCTCCCTCGCCCGCGGCCGGTGGCACCACCGACCTGGCCGAGACCGGCGGCGGCAGCAACACGGGCATGATCGCCGGTGTCGCCGGCGCGCTCGTGGTGGTCGGCGGCGGCGCCGTCTACGGCCTGCGTCGTCGTACGGCCGGTGCGCGTCACTAAGGTCACGATCCGGCCAACTACGCGTCGCTGAGGTCTCGTTCGTCACCGGCGTGTATCAATGCAAACCCTGCGCGTACCTGACAGGCAGCAGGCGATACGCTGCGACGCCGTCGTCATCCGACGGCGTCGCGGCAATCGTCCACACACCTGAAGCAGGGGGACCCTTTATGGCCATTCGCAAGTCCACGATGCAGGAGCAGGTGGCTCAGGCCATCGCGGAGATCAACCCGAGCGACCGTCCGATCGCCACGATCCACACGGTCACCGGACCGAGCCCGTGGCTGATCAACTCGCTCGGCCTGATCGCCCAGGCATTCGTGAAGTACTACTTCGTCACGGTCACCGAGCAGGCCGTGGTCTTCCACAAGGCGGGCCGCATGAGCTCCCGCCCGAAGGAGCTCGTCGCCGCGATACCGCGCGCCGAGGCCGCGGGCCTGGTGTCCGAGGTCAAGCGGAACGCCCTGTGGAGCTCGCTGAAGTTCCAGCTCCCCGGTGAGCCCAAGCCGACCCGGCTGAACGTGGCCCGTTACTGGCGCACCGAGCTCGACCAGTGGGTGCCCGCCGTGACCGGAGCCCCGGCCGCCGTCTGAGCCCGAGGCGTCCAGCCCGAGGCATCTGAGCGCGAGGCGTCAGACCCCGAGGTGTCAGACCTTCGAGGATCAGACCTCGAGGCAGCAGACTCCGTACCGTCACCAAAGGCCCCGGCCCCCGCAGCGACGATTCGCCGCGGGGGCCGGGGCCTTCGGTGTGTGCCGTCCCGTCGGTGCCCGCCCGGTACCTACTTGGTGGCGGTCACCTTCTGGTCGTTCTTCAGCTCGTCGAAGAGCGTCTTCGCCTTCGTCATGTCCCACTTCACGGCGTCGCCGTCATTGGGCGTCATGTAGTTGGCGTTGCCGATCGGGACCGTGACGGAGTTGCCGTCGCCGCCCGTGACGCCCTTCATGGCCCAGAACATCGAGGCCAGGTTCATCAGGCTCATCTTCTTGTCGACGATGAGCGTGTCGAGCCCGGAGCCGATCACCGGGTAGAGCTTGAACGGGTTGAGGATCGTCGTCGGCGAGGCCGCCTGGTGGGCCAGCGTCGACAGGAACTTCTGCTGGTTGCGCATCCGGCCGAGGTCCTGGTCGGCCTCCTGGTGCCGCTGCCGGACGAAGGCCAGCGACTGCTTGCCGTTGAGCTTCTGGCAGCCCGCCGCGAAGTCGGCGCCCGATGCCTTGTCCTTCAGCGGCTTGTCCAGGCACATGTTGACGCCGCCGAGCGCGTTCACCAGGTTCACGAACCCGGAGAAGCCGATCTCCGCGTAGTGGTCGATGTGCAGGCCGGTGTTGTACTCGATGGTGCGGGTCAGCAGCTCGGGGCCGCCGTCGGAGTACGCGCGGTTCAGCTTGTGCGTGGAGGCCGCGTACCGCTTGCCCGACTTCTGGCCGGTGAAGGCCGGGATCGTGACGTACGAGTCGCGCGGCAGGCTCATCATGGTGGTCCCGTTGCCGCCGGTGTGCAGGATCATCATGGAGTCGGTGCGCTGGCCGTCCGCGGCGCCGGTGTGCAGGTCCTTCTCGTCCTGCTTGGTCAGCCCCTCACGGCTGTCCGAACCGACGATCAGATAGTTGGTGCCCTTGCCCGTCGGCGGCCGGTCCTCGACCTTGCTCAGGTCGACCTCGCGGCGCACCTTGGAGTCGGCCCAGAAGTACGTGGAGACGGACACCACCAGCAGCGCCACGACCAGACCGAGCGCCGTGATGCCGATCTTCTTGCGGGTGCTCCAGCGGGGCCTGCGGGGGCCGGTGGCGGTCCCGCCGGGCGGGGGCGGGCCGAAGCCGCCTCCGCCCTGGCCGCCTCGGCCGGGGCCCGCGGGCCCCGCGGGGCCGGGACGTCGGACGGGCTGCGGCGGTACCCCGCCCGCCGCGGCGGCGGCCCGGCGCGGCGACAGTTCAGGGGGCAGCGGCGGCTCGGCGCCGCGGCGCTGCTCGGTGTCATCGCTCCAACCGTTCATGGTGGAAAGTGTGCCCGGCCTCGGGCGACGACCGGGAATCCACGGCGGTTCTGTAGCAGACCCGATGCATTCGGCCACCGGCCGCGACCGTTTCGCAACGGACATAAGGTTGCTGTCATGATCGATCGCCCCACCCCCGAGAGCCCGGCAGTCCCCGAGAGCCCAGCCGCCCCCGAAGCCCCGGCCACGCCTGAGGCCCTGGCGGCGCCTGAGACCCTGGGGGCACCTGAGGCCCTGGCCGCGTCCGACGTCCCCGCTCCCGACGGCGCGGCGCTCCCGGGCAAGCCGACCTCGGCGTCCCGCATCACGCTCTCGCACATCATGAGCGCGCACGACACCAATCTGCTGGGCACCGTCCATGGCGGCGTCGTCATGAAGCTGGTGGACGACGCGGCGGGCGCCGTCGCGGGACGGCACTCGGGCGGCCCCGCCGTCACCGGCGCGATGGACGAGATGATCTTCCTCGAACCGGTCAGGGTCGGTGACCTCCTCGCCGTGAAGGCCCAGGTCAACTGGACCGGCCGCACCTCCATGGAGGTCGGCGTCCGCGTCATGGCCGAGCGCTGGAACGAGTCGGGCGTCGCCAAGCAGGTCGCCAGCGCCTACCTCGTCTTCGTCGCGGTCGACGTCGAGGGCAAGCCCCGGCACGTACCGCCCGTCCTGCCCGAGACCGACCGCGACCGCCGCCGCTGGCAGGAGGCCCAGATCCGCCGCACCCACCGCCTGGCCCGCCGCCGCGCGATCGTGGAGCTGCGCCGCCGCCGCGCGGCCGAGGGCCTGGACGACTAGCGCCTGTCCTGAGCGGTTCGGAAAGACGGCCGGGGGCCCCGGGGACGCACCCCGAGACCCCCGGCCGTCCGGTCCTCAGGCCGTTGAGCAGCCGATCGGGTCAGCAGCGGATCAGTTGAGCAGCCGGTCAGTTGAGCAGCCGGTCCGATCAGCGCCTCATCCGGTCAGCACCCGACCTCGTCACCCGTCAGCGCGGAGTCCATCGTTCCCGACGCCCCGCCGTCGTCCGCCGTCACCGGCGTGACCGCCTTGTAGTCGGAGCCGAGCACCACCTTCATCGTCTTGCCCTGGCCGGGCACGGCCACCAGCTCGGAGCCGGGCAGCGCGGTGGCGAGGGACTGCGCGGAGCGGTCCCAACGGGGGTCGTAGCGGATCACGGTCCGCGCGCTGGGGTGCTCGGACGTCCCGGGGGTGCCGACGGTCGCGAAACCGGTGGCGGCCAGCGCCTTCTGCGCGGCGGCGGCCAGCCCGCTGGTGTCGGTGCCGTTCTGGACCGAGACCCTGATGGTCGCGGGGTCCACGTCCACCTTGACGCCCTTGTGCTTCCTGGCCGTCTTGTGGTGCACCGCCAGCGGCCGGTCCGCGCGGATCGCCGCCCACATCTTCCCGGCCTTGGCGGTGTCCCACTTCACGGTGGAGCCGACGCCCGGGACGGAGTAGTCCGTGTCGCTCAGCGGCACGGAGCCGAACTCCGACGAGCTGGCCGTGAGGCCCTTCATGCCCTCCGCGAGCGCGATCAGGTCACCCGCCTTGAGGTTCTGGTCGGCGCGCACCGACCCGAGCACGGTCGAGGCGACCCGGCTCAGCTCCAGCGGGTTGGCCAGCGTCCCGCCGCTGGTGATCTTGTGGATGACCTGGGCCACGAACCGCTGCTGCCGCTGCATCCGCCCCAGATCCGCCGCCGCGTCCAGATGCCGGGCGCGCACGTACTGGAGCGCCTGTCCGCCGTCCAGCTTCGTGGTGCCGACCGGCAGGTCGAGGCCGGTGTAGGAGTCCTTCAGCGGGCGCGTCGTGCAGACCGGGACGCCGCCGATGACGTCGACCGTCTTCATGAAGCTCGTGAAGTCGACCTCCAGGTAGTGGTCGATGTGCACACCGGTGATCTGCTCGACGGTACGGACGGTCAGCTTCGGGCCGCCGTCCGCGTACGCCTGGTTGATCTTCGCCGGGTGGGTGTCCGCCTGGACCTCGGCGGCGGGCGCGGCACCCGCCGTACCGGAGGCCGTGCCGGACGGTGTGGCCGAGGGCGTGGCGGACGGCGTGCCGGGCGGTGACGCGCTCGCCGGAGGGGACCCGGAGGACGACGCGTCCGCCGACGGCTGGTCCGGCAGGCGTACGTACGTATCGCGCGGGATGCTCACGATGCTCGCGTGCGAACGGTCCTCCGACAGGTGCACCAGCATGATCGTGTCGGTGCAGTGACAGGGCGCGCCGCCCAGGTGGTACGCCTTCCTCGTCGCCGGGTCCAGGCCGTCGCGGCCGTCCGTGCCGACCAGCAGGAAGTTGGTGCCCTTGGACCCGTCGGGACGCCCCTCCATCCCGCCGAAGGCGTCCACCCGGTCGATCGCGCCGCTGACCCCGTTCAGCACGGCGTGGCCCACCCCGCTCGCGGTGATGATCAGCAGGGCCAGGCCGCCGATGATCCGGGTGCTCCAGCGGATCGGCGGACGTCGGCGCGCGGGGGGCACTCGGGTGGGCGGCACACGGGTGGGCGGCATAGGGAATCCCTCCGTGCGGTGACAGGGGCGTGCGGACCCGTTCAGGCTAGGGACAAATAGGACAGTAGGTCTTGACCCCACGCGCTGGTGTCCCCCATTAGCGGTAACGTTTGCCGCGATGAACGCCGCCGCTCCTGACCCCGCCACCCGTGCCGCCGCGCCGCAGAACCCCGCGCCCCCGGCAGTCTCCGTGATCATGCCGGTGCTCAACGAGGAGCGCCATCTGCGCGACTCGGTGCGGCACATCCTGGAGCAGGACTATCCGGGCGAGCTGGAGGTCGTCATCGCGCTGGGCCCGTCCACGGACGGTACGGACGCGATCGCCGCCGAGCTGACCGCCGCCGACCCGCGGGTCCACACGGTGCCCAACCCCACCGGCCGCACCCCCGCCGCGCTCAACGCGGCGATCAAGGCGTCCCGGCACCCGGTCGTCGTACGCGTCGACGGGCACGGCATGCTCTCGCCCGACTACATCGCCACCGCCGTCCGCCTCCTCGACGAGACGGGCGCGGCGAACGTCGGCGGCATCATGCACGCCGAGGGCGAGAACGACTGGGAGCGCGCGGTCGCCGCCGCCATGACGTCGAAGATCGGCGTCGGCAACGCGGCCTTCCACACCGGAGGCGCCGCCGCCCCCGCCGACACCGTCTACCTCGGCGTCTTCCGCCGCGAGGTGCTGGAGCGGCAGGACGGCTACAACGTGGAGTTCATCCGCGCCCAGGACTGGGAGCTGAACTACCGCATCCGCGAGGCCGGCCACCTCATCTGGTTCTCGCCCGAACTGCGCGTCTCCTACCGGCCGCGCCCCACTGTGCGCGCGCTCGCCAAGCAGTACAAGGACTACGGCCGCTGGCGCCGCGTCGTCACCCGCTACCACCGCGGCTCGGTCAACCTGCGCTACCTGGCCGCCCCCGTCGCCCTGTTCGCCAACGCGGCGGGCATCGTCGTCGGCGCGGCCGTCACCCCGTGGGCGCTGCTGGTGCCCGCCGCGTACGTGGCCGCCATCACCGTCGGCTCGCTCCCGGCGGGCCGCGGCCTGTCCTTCGGCGCCCGGCTGCGTATCCCGCTCGCCCTGGCCACCATGCACATGTGCTGGGGTTACGGCTTCCTCACCAGCCCGCGCTCGCTGGCCCGCCGGGTGATCGCCAGCCGCCGCCCCGCGGTGCGCGACGGGGAGCCGCGACGGCAGGGCCAGCACGACGTCCAGCAGGGACAGCAGGACGGGCAGGGCCAGCAGGACGGCCAGCAGACGGAGACGGCCCGCGCGGAGGCGTGAGCCGCTCCCCGCGCGGGCCGGTCGTACCGCCTGCCGGTCCCGCCCTCTCCCACCCGCGTGCTACCAGCGGTAGATCGGCAGCACCTCCATGCAGCCGGTCGTGTCCGCGCCGTTCACCGCCTCCGCCGTCGTCGGCACGGAACCGCTCTTCGGCAGCGTCTTGCTGAAGTCCGTACCGGTCTTCCAGTCCGCGCCGATGGTCAAGGTGATGGTGTCGACGTCCGCGGACGCCTTCACATTGCCCGCCGGGATCTTCAGCGCCTTGCCCACCGCCGTGGCGTCGGCCTTGCCCTGGTCACCGCTGCTCGTCGGATACGTGAGGGTGGTGCCCGGGCTCGGCTTGGTCTGCTGGCTCGCCTCCGCCTTGGTGAAGCCCGCGGTCTTGAGCGTGGTGGCGATACCGCCCGCGCGGTTCGGCGTGGCCACGCCGTCCGAGGTGCCCGCGGTGCCGTTGACCACGGAGACCGCGATGGTGTCGGAGGCCGCGGCTGGCGGGCCCTGCGGCGCGGTCGTGGCCGGTGTCGTGGCGGGCGCCCCGCTCGCAGGGGTCTTCGCCTTGCCGTTGCCGTCCATCGCCACGTCGTTGCGCAGCAGCGACCAGACCTGGGGCGCGTCCGCCGACGGGATGTAGTGCGCCAGCGGGGCCTTCGGGTCCGCGTCGTGCGGCATCGTCAGCATCGTGATGCGGTCCGACGGCACGGTCTTGAGCTGCATGCCCAGGTCGTACAGCTTCTTCGGGGTGCCGATCTCCTTGGAGACCTCGAACGCCTCCATCGCGGTGGTCGCGATCTTGTTGAGCTTGCCCGGGTCGGTGAAGAGGTTCTGGCTGCGCAACTGCCGGATCAGCGCGCTCATGTACATGTGCTGCGCCTTGGCCCGCGCGGCGTCACTGCCCCAGGCGTGCCGGGTCCGCAGCCACTTCAGCGCGGTCTCGCCGTAGATCTTCTGCTTGCCCGCCTTGAGGTGCAGGTGCGAGCCGCCGGGCTGGGCCGGGGTCGAGTGGTCGTCCACATTCTGCTTCACGCAGACCTCGACGCCGCCGACGACGTCGGCCATCTTCACCACACCGGAGAAGTCGATGGTCAGCCAGTGGTCGATGTAGACGCCGGTCAGATTCTGCACGGTGGCCAGGGTGCAGCCCGCGCCGCCGCGGCCGAGCGACGCGTTGATGATGTCGTTGACCGGCGCGAACTTCTCGTGCGTCTTGGGGTCGGTGCACGCCGGGATGTTGACGCGGGTGTCGCGCGGGATGCTGACCACGGACATGTTGCTGCGGTCCGCGGACAGGTGCGCGATCATGATCACGTCGGCGCGGGCGGCGTCGCCCACGGTGTTCTTGGCACCGCCGAGCTTCAGATCCTCGGGGTCGTTGCGGCTGTCGGAGCCCAGGATGAGGATGTTCATCGCCGTCTTGCCGGCGGCGTTGGCCTTCGTCTTCGCCACGGTCGAGCTGCCGCTGACGCGCTCGCCCTTGCGGATCTTGCCCGCCAGGTACTCGTAGTAGCCGTAGGCCGCGCCCGCCGAGCCGAGCACCGCGACCGCGGCGCCGATGGACACCCACTTCAGGACCCTGCGCTTACGGCTCTTCGTGCGCCGCCGTGAGCCGCCGCGCCGGTGACCGCCACCGCCCGCCGCGCCGCGCTGGCCCGGTATTCGCTCGGGTGGCTCCTGCCCGCCGTCGGAAGAGGCGGGGTCGGCGTCCGGTCCCGCGCCGGAGCCCGCGCCGTCGTCGCCGCCGGAGTCCGTACCTGATGGCGCGCCGGGCGCGTAGGCGCGGGCGTCGTCCCGGTACAGGCTCTCGTCCCATCCCCGGTGGTCCGGGTTGGGTGCCGTACCGAAGCCGTTCCCTCCCACTGTCCCGTCGCGCATCCCGAACCTCCCTGTGGCGCGCATCGTCATCACGGTGACCGGCCGCGCGCCTTCGCGCGGGGTGTACGGACGGTGCACGCCGACGCGCCGCCCTACCCGGGTCATACTGGGTCGCCCCACTGTCAGACGGCTGTGAGCGGCGAGGAGTTGCACCCGGAGATCGTCAATTAGCGGACGCCGGGACTCCGGCGCCCGCCCGGATCACGTCAGAGGGTGACGGAGGTCACGGCGGTCACCGCATTCACCGTATTGACCGCATTCACCGCGTTTACGGTATTCACCGCGTTCGTCGCGTGCGCGACATCCGTGACCTCACTTCACGCACGCCGTGTCGGCGGCCTCGGTCTTCGGGAGGTCCGAGGGAGCCGCGGTGGGCGGGCCGATCGGGGTGCCGGGCGCCGTGAAGTCCTTGCCGAGGGTCAGCTTCATGTACGCGAGCGGCGCCGCGTCCGTCGTGCCCTGCTTCAGCGCGGAGGCGGGCAGCCCCATCATCGCGGCCAGCGAACGCGCCTGGTCGGCCTGGTTCGGCGCGTACTCCAGGACGGTCCTGGCGGTGGCGGGCGCGTTGCCGCCGTTCGCCGAGCGGTTGACGCCCTGGGTGTTCTGGAGCCAGTTGACGGTGCTCTGCGCCGCGCCGAAGGTCCCGCTGCCGTTGAGCACGTTGACGCGGGTGTCGTGCGGGGTCGCCTTCGGCCCGGTCAGCCGGGGGTCGGGCGTGGCGGACGGCTTCTTCACCGCGGTCAGCGACACGTCGTTCTTGATCAGCGCGAAGAGCTGCGGGGCCTTGACCGGGTCGATGACGACGGTGGCGTGCACCTTCTCGTTCGGGTTGTCGAGCACCGGCAGGGTGGTGAAGCTGATGTGCTTCTCGTCCACCTCGCTGAGGTCCTTGGCCAGGCTGGTGAGCTTGCTCACGCTGCCGATCGCGCTGTCCACGGTGAGCGCCTTGGTGGCCGCGTCCGCCAGCGTGAACAGCTTCTTCGGGTTGGTCAGCGTGCCGCTCGACTTGATCTTCCGGATCATCGCGCTCAGGAAGTTCTGCTGGAGCTTGATCCGGTCCAGGTCGCTCTGGTTCTTGAGCGCGTGCCGGGTCCTTACGAACTCCAGCGCCGTCTCGCCCTGGATGTTGTGCGGTCCCGCGCTCAGGTTCAGATGGGACTTCGGGTCGACCAGCGGCCGGGCGAGGCAGACGTCGACACCGCCGACGGCCGTCGACAGGGCCTTCACCGCCTCGAAGTTGACCATCATGAAGTGGTCGATCGGCAGCCCCGTCATCGCCGTCACCGCGCGCATGGTGCAGCCGGGGTCGCGGCCGTCCACGCCCAGGCTCTCGTTGAACTTGGGCGTGGTGAGCTGCGCGGGCGTGCCCGGAACCGTTTTGGTGCTGCCGTCCTTCTGCTTCGTCGGGCAGTCGGGGATGGAGGTGACGATGTCGCGGGGGATGCTCATCGCGGTCGCGTTGCTGCGGTCGGCCGACACATGGAAGAGGATCGTGGTGTCCGCGTGGCCGACGCTGCCCGCGTCGCCGTACTTCTTGCCGAGGCCGACCCGGCTGTCCGTGCCGATCACCAGCACGTTCATCGGACCGGTGTGCGTGACGTCCTTGCTGCCCGCGTTGCCGACGTCCACCGTCGTGATGTTGTTGTTGAAGTGCTGGTAGACGAGGTAGCCGCCGACGCCGACCGCCACCAGCACGAAGCTCACCGTGCCCGCGGTCCACAACAGGACCTTCTTCTTACGGGACTTCTTGGTCCTCGCCTTGCGACGGCTGGTCGGCGTGGACACGTCGGCCGAGCCGCCCGCCAGCCGCGCCGAGCCGGTGGTGGAGGTCGTGGCACCGGTCCTGGCCGCGAGGCGGGCCGCGCGCCGGCCGCCGGGGGACGGGGCGGGGCTGTCCGTCGGGCCGGTCCCGGTCCCGGCCCCGGCCGCGTCGTCGTCTCCTGCGGTGGGAGCGGAGTCGCGCCCTTGGCCGCGCCCGGCGTCCCGCGGTGCGGGGGAGGCGTCGCGATGACCGCTCTGCCCCGGCACGGTGGGCCTCGGCGCCGCGTCCGGCTCCAGCCGCAACTGGTACGTACCGGTCGCCGGGTCCAGGACCCACTGGTCCGCCGGGTCGATGTTCCTACGGCCTTGCGTGTCCACGGTCGCTCGGGTCCTCCATCCGGGATCGGCCGGATCGCTCACACTAGCCCCACAGTTCAGCGCCGATGCGCGCCCGTGACAAATCGAGCGCCCCTACAACCGGACAAAGCTGCCGATCCCGCCTGCCGACCAGGTGGACTCTTTAGCGGGATTTCACCCGCTCTTGCCACAGATGTCGCGGTCCGCGGTCGTTCCGCGGTACGTGGGGCCCGTGGGGGTGGTCGTGGGCGTGGCCGTAGAGGTCGAGCCCGCGGACGGGGTGCCGGGCGTACGCGTACCGCCCGCGCTGTCACCGCCGCCGTCTCCGCTGTCCGGCGCCTTGTCCGACACATTCACCGGCCGGTCGTCGCGCAGCGTCTTGAAGAGGGTGTCGGCGGCGGGCTGGACGAGCTGGTCGCGGTTGATGTCGTTGACGTACTGCTCGCGCGGCACGGTCAGGAAGTGCACGTTCCCGGTCGGTATCTGCTGGAGGCTGTGCGCGAGGGTGTACAGCTCGCTCAGCGAGTCCAGGCCGGGGTCGGCGGTCAGCGACGAGGTGGCGGCCGACAGCAGCGGGTAGAGCTTGGTCGGGTTGAGCAGCACGCCGTTGCTGCTCACCTTCTTCAACAGCGAGGCGAGGAACGCCTGTTGGCGGTCCATCCGCATGGTGTCGCTGCCGTCGCCGATGCCGTGCCGGGCGCGTACGTATCCCAGCGCCTGCTCGCCGTTGAGCGTCTGCCGTCCCGCGGGCAGGTCGAGGTGCGCGTACGTGTCGTGCACCGGCTCGGCCAGGCACACATCGACACCGTTCACCGCCCCGACCATCTTCTTGAAGCCGTTGAAGTCCACGATCAGGTGATGGTCGACGCGGATGCCGGTCATCTTCTCGACCGTACGGATGGTGCAGGCCGCGCCGCCCGACTCGAACGCCCAGTTGAACTGCTCGAACCGCTCGTGGTCCTCCTTGCCGCTCGGCAGGGTGCAACGCGGCACGTGCGTCATCAGGTCACGCGGGAGGCTGACGGCGGTGGCGCTCTTCCGGTCGGCGGATATGTGCAGCAGGATCGTGGTGTCCGAGCGCTGAGTGCCGCTGTCCTGGCCGTACTTGCTGTTGCCGTTCCCGCGGTTGTCCGAGCCGATCAGCAGGATGTTCTGGGCCTCCGTCGGGCCCTGCGTGGGGCGCTCGGAGGCGTGCACCTTCAGGTCGTTCTCGGTCGCGGTGTCGGTCGTGATGTTGCCGTTGAGCCGCTGGTAGAGGTACCAGCCGGTGCCCGCGCAGGCCAGTACGAGTACGGCGGTGCACAGGGCGACGACCTTCAGCCAGCGCCAGTTCTTGGGGTTGGCGGGCTCCTCCGCCGGGGCGGCGGCGGGGCCTTCGACCGGCGGCGTATCCGTCTCCGTATCGGCGGCCGGCTCCGCGTCCGCGTCCGCTTCGGCCTCTGGTTCTGCCTCGGCCTCGGCTTCGGTCTCCGCCTCTGCCTCTGCCTCTGGTTCTGCTTCCGCTTCGGTCGTCGGCTCGGCGGGCTCGTCCGACCGCGCCTTCTGTGTGCCGGACGCGTCGTCGGAGCCGTCGGAGGCGGGGGGAACGGAGTCACCCTGCGGAGGCTCTGCTGGCGTGGTCACGTCGGGGCCCGTCTCTCGGAAGTCGCCGGTTACCGGGGACAGGCTTGCGATTACCCGCCCGGCATTCGTTCAGACAGCCGAATACGGTGGTTGGTTGCCTGGGTACCCGAAATCCACAGACAGCTGTTGACGAGCTGTGACGGAAGTGACGACAGAGGCGTCCGGCGAGGCCGGGGCGCGTGACCGCTACAGAGATACGGTGACGCGCTCGGCGTCCTTCCGCTTGGCCAACTGCTCCTCGGGCAGCCGGTCGAGGTGGCGGCAGAGCACCACGGAGGCGTCGGCGGCGAGCGGCGCGAGCAGCCCGGCCGCGAGCCCGTCCCACGTGTCGAAGGACAGCGGCGACAGCAGCCGTCCGCCGCGGCCGAGCCCAAGCGCGGCGGCTGACGCGCGCGCCTTGGCGACGACCTCGGACGCGGTCAGCACACCCCCGCCGTCCGGCAGTACGAGCGCGGGCGCGTCCGGGCCGACCGGCGCGTAGGGCGCGAAACGGTCGCCCTGGCTCGGCACCTCCACCGCGTAGTCGACGAAGCCCGCGGGCGGCTGCGGGAAGCGTCCGCCCAGCGGCCGGAGCGCGAGCGCGACCCGCTCGCCGCCGCAGGCCCGCGCCGCGTCCAGGGTGTCCGGGCCGCTGACCACCAGGTCGGCACCGGCCGGATCGCCGCCGGGCACCACGACGACGCCCGCCGAGAAACCGGCCAGCACCCACACGGCCGTCTGCCAGTGCGCGGGCAGCAGCAGCGCCAGCCGGTCGCCGGGCTGCGCGCCCAACTCGTCCTGGAGCAGATTCGCGGTCTTCGCCACCCAGTTCCCGAAGGTCGCCACCGACAACTCGACGCGTTCACCCGTCGCGTCGTCGTAGAAGGTGACCAGCGGGCGGCCCGGATCACCGCGCAGCGCGGCGTCGAGCAGCCCGGCGGGAGTCGCGGGGCCCTGGGGCGTGCGGGGCGTGTCGGGCGTGTTGGCGGTCGGCGTCACGCGTGTCAGGCTACCCCCAGCGATCACGACGGCCTGTGCCCGTACGGGTACGGGGGCTGGTTCCCCGTGCGGCCGTCGCGCGTGGCGTCCCCGCCCGACTCGGCTCGTTCGAGTCGGCCCGTCCGACTCGGCTCGTCCGTACGGGTGTCAGTGCGGCGGCGCGGCCGACTGTCCGTCAGTTCGTGAATACTCATCTTTACGGCTTATGTCACTATGCTTGCCATGCGAGCACACCCCGCCTCCGCCGTCAGCGCGGAGCGCCCCGTGGAGAGCCCTGCGGCAACCGAAGCGATCCTCCTGGTCGGGGGCAAGGGCACCCGGCTCAGGCCGCTGACCGTGCACACCCCGAAGCCGATGGTCCCGGCGGCCGGAGTCCCGTTCCTCACCCACCAGCTCGCGCGCGCCAGGGCCGCCGGGGTCGAGCACGTGGTGCTCGCCACCTCCTACCTCGCCGAGGTCTTCGAACCGCACTTCGGCGACGGCTCGGCGCTCGGCCTGCACCTCGAATACGTCACCGAGACCGAGCCGCTGGGCACCGGCGGAGCCATCCGCAACGTCGCCCACCGGCTGCGCTCCGCGCCCGGCGACCCCGTCCTGGTCCTCAACGGCGACATCCTCACCGGCCTCGACATCCCCGCCCTCGTCGGCACCCACCGCGCCACCGGCGCCGACATCTCGCTGCACCTGACCAAGGTCGCCGACCCGCGCGCCTTCGGCCTCGTCCCCACCGACGCGGACGGCCGCGTCACGGCCTTCCTGGAGAAGCCGCAGACGCCGGAGGAGATCGTCACCGACCAGATCAACGCGGGGTGTTACGTCTTCACCCGCTCGGTCATCGACACCATTCCGGCCGGGCGGCCGGTCTCCGTCGAACGCGAGACCTTCCCCGACCTGCTCGCCGCCGGCGCCCACCTCCAGGGCATGGTCGACTCCACCTACTGGCTCGACCTCGGCACCCCGCAGGCGTTCGTCCGCGGCTCCGCCGACCTCGTACTCGGCCACGCGCCGTCCCCCGCCGTCGCGGGCCTGGGCGGCGACCACCTCGTCCTGACCGGCGCCCATGTCGCCGCCGACGCCAAGCTCTCCGGCGGCACCTGTGTCTCCACGGGCGCCGTCATCGGGGCCGGCGCCCGCGTCGACGGCAGCACCGTGCTGTCCGGCGCCACTGTCGAGCCCGGCGCCGTCATCCGCGACTCGCTCGTCGGCATCGGCGCCGTCATCGGCGCCCGCACGGTCCTCGACGGCGCCGTCGTGGGCGACGGCGCGCACATCGGCCCCGACAACGAACTGCGCGACGGCGTACGGATCTGGTGCGGAGCCCGGATTCCGGCGGGCGCGGTGCGGTTCTCGTCGGACCAGTAGGGCGGGGGCTCGGCTTTACGGGGGCGGGGCGGCGGGTGCGTCGGAGGGGGCGGATACGCTCGCCGGGTGCCTCTCCCGCGACCTCGACCCGCCTCCACCACCGCCACCGCCGCTTGCGCGGCGTCGGTGTCATCGGCGGCTCCCGCGGCTCCGCGTACCCGGTCCTGGTCGCCTGCCGGGCCGCTCGACATCCGGCTCACCCTCAACCCGCTCTGCCGCGGTTACGGCGACCCCGCCTTCCGGATCGACCCGGACGGCACCGTCTGGCGGGCCAGCCGCACGCCCGACGGCGCGGGCACCCTCCGCCTGACCGGAAGTCCCGCCGTGATCGAGGCCCACGCGTGGGGGCCCGGCGGCCAGTGGCTGCTCGACGCGCTGCCCGCGCTGCTCGGCGCCGACGACGATCCGGCCGCGTTCACGCCCCGGCACCGGCTCGTGCACGCCGCGCACCGGCGCCACCCAGGTCTGCGGCTGACCCGTACCGGGCTCGTCCTCGAATCGCTGATCCCCTCCATCCTGGAACAGAAGGTCACCACCACCGAGGCGTACCGGGCCTGGCGGCTTCTGCTCCACCGCCACGGGGAGGCCGCGCCGGGGCCGGCGGGCGCCGAGCGCATGCGCGTCATGCCCGACGCGCGGGGGTGGGCCCTGGTCCCGTCCTGGGACTGGCACCGGGCGGGGGTCGACAACAAGCGCGCCTCCACCGTCCTGCGGGCCGTCCGGGCCGCCTCCTCGCTCGAAGGGCTCACCGCCCTTCCACCCGGCGAGGCGGCCCCGCGGCTCCAGACGGTGCCCGGGATCGGGCCCTGGACGGCTGCCGAGACGCTTCAGCGCAGTCATGGGGCCGCCGATGCCGTGACGGTCGGGGACCTGCACCTGCCGCATCGGGTCGGATACGCCCTCACGGGTGAGCGCCGCTCTTCCGATGAGGTCATGCTCGGTCTTCTCGCGCCCTACGCAGGTCAGCGGCACCGTGCCGCCCGCCTCATCCTCCTCAACTCTCCCGCCCCGCCGCGCCGCGCCCCGCGCCTGGCCCCCAACCCTCCTGGCCGCTAGCCCTCTTGCCCTTTGTCTTTGCCCGCCCGCCCACCCGTGCGGGTGTTTTCTTCGTCTGCGGGTGCCGCTTGTGCCTGGTCGGTGCCGGTCCGGGGCACCTCCTCGAAATGCGGCTACCTGGTCTCCTGTATCCGGCACCCTTCTTGTCACCGCATTTCTGCGGGGGCACCCCGGCCCGTCCCCTCCCGGTCCGTCGGCGTCCGACGGTCCGGTGGGGGTTGCCGGGGAGGGTAGGGGGTCTTTTCGGCGTGCCGCCCTGCGCCGGTGCCCCCTCCCGGTGAGTCGGAATGCTCGGGCCCTTCCTCCAAGAGCCCCACAAAACCCCTGCGGCGAGCCCCACACCCGCCCTGAGGACCAGGTGACCGCTTAACCCCCCAGCCCCCCACCCCCTCCGGCGGCCGTCAGGTTGCGGGCCCGAGCCGAACCGTCAAACCCCGCAAGACCCGGGCCCCGCCCCCTTCACCCGAACGAAGAGCCGGGCGGTGCATGGCCCACCCCCCGGCCTCCCTGTCCAGCCCACCCGTTCCCACCCACCCGCCCGGACGGCCGCTGGCGGAGACGCCCGGGCCCCCACCCGCACCCTTTCGCCCCCCGGCTGGACGTCGGGCGTGCAGGGGCCGGCCTCCCACCCACCCCCCTCCCAGCACCCCCACCGGCGGCTGGACGCCGACGTACCGGAGCCCACCCCCCCGGCCAGCACCCTCACCGGACCGTCGGCCGCCGACGTACCGGAGCCCACCCACCCCCCGCCCCGGCACCACAGCGGACCGTCGGCCGTCCCCGCACCTAGGCCCACCCACCCCCCTCCGCCACCCCCACCGACAGCCTGACGCCGACGTACCCGAGCCCACCCACCCCCGCCCCGGCACCACAGCGGACCGACAGCCTGACGCCGACGTACCCGAGCCCACCCACCCCCGCCCCGGCACCGCGGCGGACCGTCGGCCGCCCCCGCACCTCAGCCCACCCACCCCCCTCCCCGGCAACCCCCACCGGACCGCCGGACGCCGACGTACCGGGAGGGGACGGGCCGGGGTGCCCCCGCAGAAATACGTTGACGGCCGGGTA
>NZ_JBIVIV010000008.1:0-365303 GCF_044749865.1 Streptomyces sp. NPDC088910 | reverse complement strand
TCAGCCGGGCATTACGGTGAGACACGAAGACCTCCGGGCGGTGCGTTCCTAGACAGCTCCACCACACCGGAGGTCTTCGCCATGATCAAGACCCACGAGCGTCAACAACGCTCATGATCAATACACCTAGGGCGTGTCCAGGACGCGCCCTCACACCCCCGCCGCGTACCGCCAGAAGTCCCGCATCACCTGGGGCGGCGTCGGGCCGGTCATCGAGCGCTGCGTGAAGAGGATGCTGACAGCGCCGGTCGAGGGCGTGACATGCGCCGTGGTGCCGCTGCCGCCGACCCAGCCGTAGCGGCCAAGGACGTTCCAGGGGTCGGTCTCCGCGACGTCCACCGAGCCGCCGAAGCCCCACCCCTGGCCTTCGAGGAACAGCTCGCTCGCGTCGCGCTGGGACCGCGTCAGGTGGTCGGTGGCCATCATCCGCACCGACCGCGCGGACAGCAGCCTGCGGCCGTCCACGGTCCCCTCGGCGAGCAGCATGCGGGCGAAGGCGAACCAGTCGTCGACGGTCGAGACGAGGCCGCCCGCGCCCGAGGTGAACCCGGGCGCCTTGGTCCACTCCTCGCCCGGCGCGTCCGACAGTTCGATACCGCCGTCCGCGCCCGTCCCGTAGGCGCTGGTCAGCCGGTCGAGCGCGGTCGCGGCCACGGTGAAGCCGGTGTCGGCCATGCCGAGCGGTTCGAAGATCCGCTCGGCGAGGAACTCGGCGAAGGAGCGGCCCGAGACCCGGGCGATCAACGCGCCCTGGATGTCCGAGCCGGTGTTGTACAGCCAGGCGTCTCCCGGCTGGTGGAGCATCGGGATACGGGCCAGCGCCGCCAGCCAGTCGTCGGGGCCTGCGAAGCCCGACAGCCGCGCCGGGCCCTGCTTCAGCTCGGTGAACAGCGGTTGCAGGGCGGGGAGTGAGAAGTCGCTGGGCATGCCGTACCCGGCCCTGAAGGTGAGCACGTCGGCAACGGTGACCGGCCGGGCGGCCGGGACCACGTCGTCGACCGGGGCGTCCGGGGTGCGGACGACGACCGGCGCCGCCAGTTCCGGCAGCCAGGTGGCGATGGGGTCGTCCAGCGCGATCCGGCCGTCGTCGACGAGCATCATCACGGCGGCGGCGGTGATCGGTTTGCTGACGGAGGCGATCCGGAAGATCGCGTCCCTGGCCATCGGCACGGCACCCTCAAGGTGCGCGGAACCGACCGCTGCGACCTCCACCCGGTCGCCGCGCGCCACCAGACCCACCGCACCCGGAATCGTGCCGTTGTCGATGTACGGCTCCAGGACGCCGCGCAGGCCCGCCGCCGGATCGGTCGTGGAACTGTTCGTGGAATGCGTCATCGGTCCACCTCTCGCGTGGTGCGGTCGAGAGGAAGACTGCCGCGTCGGCGCGGATTCATCGGTCGGGCGCGGACGTGTCGGCTCCGTCACCGTCCGTCCGCGTACGCACGCATATAAGCGCACGGGAGCGCACAGGCGCGCAAGGAAACGCGCGGTGACGCGTATACGCCCGTGGCCCCGTCCACCAACGGCCCCGGCTCAGAGCTGGCTGTACTGCCGCTCGGTGAGCCCGTACTGCTTCGCTATGGCGTTCCACAGCCGGACCGCGCGCTTCTTCTGCTCGGTGGCGGTGCCGCTCTCGCGGTTGCCGTCCTGGGCCTCGCCGGTGCTGCGGGCGTGGCCGCCCTTGCAGACGCTGTGGTTGTGCGCAGCCTGGTCGGCCCAGTTCGCGTAGTGGCCGTCCGCGGCGGCCGACGCCTGCCACGCCTTGGTGAGGGCTTCGGTCAGGTCGGCGTGGTTGGGCAGCTTGTCCACCGACAGGCCGCCGAGCTGGGTGACCAGGCCGGTGCGCTGGGTGGCGGCGGACCGCAGGTCGGCGGCGGCGGGGCCGAGATTCTTGCAGTTCTTGATCGACTCGACCGCGCTCACCACGGAGCTGCGGCTGTTGCCGCTGGTCTTCAGCAGCGCGTCGAGGCCCTGCGCCTGCTGCTTGACGGCGTCGTCGGCCGCGGAGTCGGTGCTGCCGCTTGCGGACGTGCTCGGCGCGGAGGACGCCGGGGTGCCGCTCTTCGACGCAGTGTTGTCGGTCTTGGCGTCGCCGCCCTTGTTCAACAGCCCGCCGACCACGAGGCCCGCGACCACGCACCCGGCGACGACGATGCCGATCACCATGAGGGGCGACAGCCTGCGGCGCGGACCGTCGTCCTGACCGTGCCCGCCGTCGTAGCCGTAAGCGGGGTCGTACGGCTGCTGCGGGGGCTGGCCCATGCCGCCCTGCTGCTGCCCGTACTGCTTCTGTTGCTGTTGCTGGGACGGCGGCTGGATGATCCGCTGGCGCAGCGGTTCCGGGCCGGGCACGTCGCTGCGGAACAGGTGGTCGTAGTCGCTGTCGTGCTGCGGCCCCGTCTGGGGCTGCTCCTCGTACCCGCCGCCGCCCTGGCCCTGGCCCTGACCTTGGCCCTGACCCTGGCCTTGGTCGTACGACTGCTGGCCGTACTGCTGCTGGCCGCCGTACGACTGCTGCTGGTCGTACCCCTGCTGCCCGTAGCCGTCGTAAGGCTGCTCATAGGACTGCTCGTACGACTGCTGCGGGGGCGGGGACTGCGGGCCGCCGTACTGCGGCTGCTGTTCCTGCTGGTCGCGGTCCTGGAAGATCGACAGCGGCAGCGCCTGGGTGGCGTCGGCGGCCTGCTGCTGCGGGGCCGCGGGCGGTGCTTGCGGCGGGACGGGCGGCAGTGGCGGTACGGGGCCCGGCCCCTGGCTCGCGGCGGCCATCGGCATGCCGGGGTCGCCGCCGGGGTACGGGGGCAGCATTTGCGTGGCGTCGGCCACCGGGACGGCGGGCGGCGGCATGCTCCCGGGATACGGCGGCAGCATCTGGGTGGCGTCGGCGGGCTCGGGCAGCGGGGCGGGCTCGCCCCAGGGGGAGCCGCCGGCCGGCTGCACATGTTCCCCGTAGGGCGGCTGCTGCCGCCCCGCGGGCACCACGACGCCCCGGTACGCCTCAGGCGTCTCCTCGCCGCGTCCGTCGGTGTGCATCGCCGCTGACTCCCGCCTATGCCCTGTCGTCCGTTGCCGGATCCTTCCGAACCATCCGCCAACGCTACCGGGTTAACCGGACCATCAACCACGTACCCGAACGAGTGAACGTCATGACACACCGAGAGGGCGGAAGTACCGGGCGTACCGGGCCCGTTCCCGCAAGGTCTCTCCAGCGCTTTGGCCACCGCGCGGGGACGCGGTGTCGGTCGCGTAACGATTCGGTGATGGTCCGCTATGCGGCGTCCTGTTCCTCCAGACGGGCGCCGAACTCGCGGACCACGGGCTCGGCCGCGTAGGGCTCCAGGCGGCGGCGGAAGTCGTCCAGGTACTCCGCGCCGCGGTTGGAGCGCAGACCGGACAGAAGGGTGACGGCGCGGGTGCCCGTGTTGCAGGCCTCTTCCAGTTCGCGCTGCTGCACCTGGGCGTCGGCGAGCAGCAGCATGTCGATGGCACGGCGCCTGGTGCGCGATTCGGGGTGCGCGGCGAGCGCTTCCTCCGCGCGGCGCGCGGCGGGCGCGGCCTGGCCGAGGTCGCGGTGACAGTGCGCCAGTTCGTCGGCGAGGTAGGCGTGGTCGAAGTGGGCGATCCAGGGCGGGTCGTCGTCGGGCCGGGAGTGTTCCATGGACTCGACCGCGAGGTTGGCCACGGTGGCGAAGGTGCGGGCGTCGCCGAGCAGCGCGTGGCCGCGGGCCTCCGCGGCGTAGAACATCGCCTCCGCCGTGGGTGTCACCTGGCCGCGGGCGCCTTCCTGTGCTGCGCGGGCGAGTTGGGCGATCTCGCGCGGATTGCCGAGCGAGGCGGCGAGGTGGCTCATGCTGGCCGCGAGGATGTAGCCGCCGTAGCCGCGGTCGCCCGCCGCCTGGGCCAGGCGCAGCGCCTGGATGTAGTAGCGCTGGGCGAGTCCGGGCTGTCCGGTGTCGACGGCCATGTAGCCCGCCAGTTCGGTCAACCGCGCGACGGCGCCGAAGAGTTCCCTGCCGACCTGGTCGCGGTAGGTGCCCGCGAGTAACCCGGACACCACGCTGTTGAGGTAGTGGACGACGACCGGGCGGACGTGTCCGCTGCCGAAGCGGTGGTCCAGGTCGGTGAGCGCCTGCGTCGTCGCCTTGACGGCCTCGACGTCCGACATGCCCACCCTGGCACCGCCGTTGCGGGCGACGCCCTGGTCGGGGCGGGTGATCAGCCAGTCGCGGCTGGGCTCGACGAGGGCGGAGGCGGCGACCGTGGAGCCGGTGAGGAAGTCGCGGCGGCCGACGTCGCTGCGCCACAGCTCGCAGACCTGCTCGATCGCGCCGAGGACGGTCGGCGCGAAGTGCAGACCTATGCCGGTGGCCAGGTTCTTGCCGTTGGCCATGCCGATCTCGTCGATGGACACGGCGCGTCCCAGCTTGCGGCCGATCGCCTCGGCGATGATGGCCGGGGCCCGGCCGCGCGGCTGCTGACCCCGCAGCCAGCGGGCCACGGACGTCTTGTCGTACCGCAGGTCGAGGCCGTGTTCGGCGCCGCACATGTTGACCCTGCGGGCGAGCCCGGCGTTGGAGCAGCCGGCCTCCTGGATAAGTGCCTGAAGCCGTTCGTTCGGTTGCCGAGCCACGAGCGGTCGTGCGGCCATCAATTCCCCCACTTCGACGATGCGTACCTCGTCCTGGTGACAGGTGCCCATCTCATCACCGAAAAATGCCCTGTTAGAGCGGCATTTCATGTCGTTTTCGCCTTTAGCGGAACGAGCGGAACGACACGCGGACCCCAAGTGACTACCCGAATACGGGCCCGGATCGCGCACGCGCCCCCGGGCGTGCACCAGTGCGCCCGCCATGAGCCGAGGGGCCGGCCCCCGTAACTCACGCTGATGAGGGAAGTTGTGCAGCGCGTGGAAGACACCATCGGAGCACCGCGGCAGCTCACCGCCCAACTTCTCGACACGGCCGTCCGATACGCGCAGGAGCGGCACTGGGACGTGCTCCCCGGCTCCTGGATCGAGGACGACACGGGCGGCCCCGCGCTGTGCTCCTGCGCGTCTCCCACCTGCCCTGCTCCCGGCGCCCACCCGACCCGGCCCGACTGGGCGGCGCACGCCAGCGGCAGCGCCGACGCGGTACGGCGCATGTGGGGCAAGCAGCCGCGCGCCTCGGTCCTGTTGCCGACGGGCCGTACGTTCGACGCGGTCGACGTGCCGGAGGTGGCGGGGTGCCTGGCGCTGGCCAGAATGGAGCGGATGGATCTGCCGCTGGGCCCGGTGATCTGCACGCCCGACCGCAGGCTCGTCTTCTTCGTCCTGCCCGGCGCCACCGTCAAGGTGCCCGATCTGCTGCGGAAGCTGGGCTGGGCGCCCGGCTCGCTCGACCTGCGGGTGCGCGGCGAGGGCGACTGGATCGCCGCGCCGCCGACGCGGACGGGGCCGGGCGCCTCGGTGCAGTGGGCGCGGCAGCCGACCGCCCTGAACCGGTGGCTGCCGGACGTCGAGGAGCTGCTGAGTCCGCTGGCGTACGCGTGCGGGCGGGAGTTGGCGGCGGCGAGGGGCCGCTGACCCCTGCGCGCGGGGCTCACGCTCCCGAGTCCTTCGGTCACTGTCAGTGGTCGCGTCTAGGGTTGTCGGACGTAGACCTTCGCGCGTCGTCCGACCAGCGGCGCGCCGGGGGCAGGGGCGCGAGACGGGGAGAGGTGCCGCCATGTCGGAGCCGCAGATGTCGCAGGGGGAGCAGGAGTCGCAGCGGAAGCTGACGCCGTACCGGCCGGTGCCGTACGGGAGGACCGCCGAGGAGGTGTCCGAGGCGGCCGGAGACACCGATCCGGTCGCTGTGCGTGTGCGCGGGCTGTGGAAGCGGTTCGGTGAGCAAGTGGCCGTGGCCGGGATCGATCTGGAGCTGCCCGCGGGCCGCTTCATCGGCCTGGTGGGGCCGAACGGGGCGGGGAAGACGACCTCGCTCTCCATGATCACCGGCCTGCTGCGGCCGGACGACGGCAGTGTGCGGATCGTGGGCCACGACGTGTGGACGGACCCGGTCGGCGTGAAGTCCAGGATCGGCGTGCTGCCGGAGGGTCTGCGGCTGTTCGAGCGGCTGTCGGGACGTGAACTGCTCGGCTACACGGGCCGGTTGCGCGGTCTGCCGGGCGCCGAGGTCGACAAACGCGCCGGTCAGCTCCTCGACGTCCTGGACCTGTCGGCCGCGCAGAACAAGCTGGTCGTCGACTACTCCACCGGTATGCGGAAGAAGATCGGCCTGGCCGCCGCCCTGCTGCACAATCCCGAAGTCCTCTTCCTCGACGAGCCGTTCGAGGGCGTCGACCCGGTGTCCGCGCAGGTCATCCGCGGTGTGCTGGAGCGCTATACGGAGTCGGGCGGCACGGTCGTCTTCTCCTCGCACGTGATGGAACTGGTGGAGAGCCTGTGCGACTGGGTCGCGGTCATGGCCGCGGGCAAGATCGTGGCGCGCGGCCTGCTCGCCGAGGTGCGCGGCACCGCTCCCTCGCTCCAGGACGCCTTCTTGTCGCTGGTGGGCGCCGACCGGCGCGACGGGCAGGCGCTCGACTGGCTGAGCGGCGGCAAGTGATGACCACCTCGGCCACCACCCCGCTCGCCGCTCCCGCGCCGCCGACCGCGCCCGGTCGCGGTTCCTCGCTCACGCCGGTCTTCGTACGGCTCAAGCTCACCCTCTTCCGCAACGGCCTGCGCCGGTCCACCGGCCGTACGGTCGGCTGGTCCCTCGGCGTCGCCTTCGCGATGCTGTACGCGCTCGGCATGGGCGCCGGAATGGTCGCGCTGCGGAACAACCACTACGCACCGTCCGCCGCCGTCACGGTGACCGTCGTCCTGGTCGTGGGCTGGGCGATCATGCCGCTGTTCTTCTTCGGCGGCGACGACACGCTCGACCCGACCCGGCTGGCGATGCTGCCGCTACGGCCGCGCCCGCTGATAACGGCGCTGTTGGTGTCGTCGCTGATCGGCGTCGGTCCGCTCTTCACACTGCTGGTGTCGACCGGTGCGGTCGTCGCGGTCGCGCACGGCGGGGCCGCGTGGGTCGTCGCGGTCGTGGCCGTGGCCCTGACGCTGCTGCTGTGCGTGGCGCTGTCGCGGGCGGTGGCCGCCGCCAACACCCGGCTGCTGACCAGCCGCAAGGGCCGCGACCTGGCCCTGCTCAGCGGTCTGTTCGTGGCGGTGGGTGCCCAGCTCGTCAACCTCGGCGTCAACTCGTTGTCGTCCGACGGCGGTCTGCACCGGGCGACCTCGGTGGCGTCCGTACTGCGCTGGATTCCGCCCGCGCCCGCCGTGGACGCGGTGCGTTCGACGGCGCGCGGGTCGTACGGCCTGGCCGTCGTGCAACTGGCCCTCACCGTCGCCGTGCTGGCGCTGGTCCTGCGCTGGTGGCACGCCAGCCTGCACCGGCTGATGGTCTCGCCCGACGCGTCCACGCTCCAGGCGGCGCCGGAGCGCGAGGGGTCGAAGGCGCGGGGCGGGGCGGCGGTGGGCCCTTCACTGCCGGCCCGGCTGCTGCCCGGACGGCTGGTGGGCGGCCGGACGGCCACGGTGATGGAGCGGCAGTTCCGGTACCTGTGGCGCGACCCGAGGTCGAAGGCGGCGTGGGCGACCGGGCTGGCCGTCGGGCTGCTGCTGCCGCTGGTCGCGGTGGTGCAGCACGGCACCGTCTACCAGTGCCTGTGGGCGGCGGGGCTGCTCGGCATGCAGATGTACAACCAGTTCGGCATGGACGGCTCCGCATTCTGGACGGTGTCGGCGACGATCACCACCCGCAGGGACGCGGCGCTCGAACTGCGCGGCCGGGCGCTGACGTTGGCCGCCATCGCCGTGCCGTACGTCACCGTCGTCACCACCGGCGCGGCGCTGCTGCTCCACCGGGTGTCGGCGCTGCCCGAGACGCTGGGGCTGTCCTTCGCCTTCCTGGGCGCGCTCATCGCGACCGGCAGCTACGCGAGCGTCCGCTACCCGTACGCGCTCCCGCAGGACAACCCGTTCGCCAACGCGGCGCCCGGCCAGGGCGGTCTCGTCGCGCTGAACGTCGTCGGCGGCACCTTCAGCGGCGCGGCCCTGTCGCTACCGGTGATCGCGCTGACCCTCGCCCTCCACTTCAACGATCTCCATTCGCTGCTGTGGTTGGTGCTCCCGGTGGGCGCGCTGTACGGGATCGCGGTCGCGGCGGTCTCGCTGCGGTTCACCGCTCCGCGGCTGCTCGATCGTCTTCCGGAGATCCTGGGGGTGGTGGCGAAGGCGTGACGGACGGGGCCGGTGGCAGGTGGTCGTTGAGGGCGGTGCCGTCCTTGCCTGCCCGGCCTGTGCTGCCGTCCTTGCCTGCCCAGCCTGTGCTGCCGTCCTTGCCTGTCCGGCCTGTGCTGCTTTTCCTGTCGGCGGTGCCGGCCGTGTCGATGCCGTCCGCTCGGTCGGCGCGGCGCCGCGGGCCGCGCCATTCCGCGATCCAGTAGAGCAGCGCGAGGGCGGGCAGGGCGGCGCCGAGCAGGGCCACCGAGGTCCAGCCACCGGCGTGGTAGGCGTAGGAACCGGCCTGTGAGCCGACCGCGCCGCCGACGAAGAAGGTGGCCATGAAGGCGCTGTTGAGCCGGGACCTGGCCTGGCCGTCGAGCCGGTAGATCACCTGCTGGCCGAGGATCAGGGTGGTCTGCACGGCCATGTCGAGGAGCACCGCGGCGGCGCCGAGCGCGATGACGCTGTGCCGTCCCACCCCGGCGAGACCGAAGGCCAGGGCCGCGGTGACGAAGGCGACGGCCGTCATCGGCCGGACCAGGCCGCGGTCGGCCCAGCGTCCGGCGAGCGGTGCCACCAGTGCGCCGCCCGCGCCCGCGAGCGCGAAGAGGCCGACCTGCCACTGGCTGTAGTTGAAGGGATCGCTGGTCAGAACGAAGGAGATGGTGGTCCAGAAGACGCTGAAGGCGCCGAACATCGCGGCCTGGTACAGCGCCCTGCGCCGCAGCGCCGGATGGACGCGCAGCAGGCGGGCGGTGGAGCGCAGCAGGAGCCCGTACGACAGCGTGGCAGCGTCGGCTCCGGGAGCGCGGCGCGGCAGGGACCTGCGCAGTACCAGGGTCAGTACGGTCATCAGCCCGGCCGAGGTCAGGTAGACGACCCGCCAACTGGTCGCGTCCGCCAGCAGGCTGCCGAAGGTACGGGACAGCAGGATGCCGGTCAGCAGGCCGCTCATCACCTGCCCGACGACCTTGCCGCGGCTCTCGTCCGGCGCGAGGTCGGCGGCGAAGGGCACGAGGATCTGGGCGACGACGAGCGTCGTGCCGACGATCAGCAGCGCGGCGAGCAGGACGGCGAAGCCCGGTGCGAGACCGGCCAGCACCAGACCGGCGATGGTGAGGGCGAGCAGGACGGTGGCGAGGCGGCGCTTCTCGATGACGTCGCCGAGCGGGACGATGAGCAGCAGGCCGGCGGCGTAACCGAGTTGGGAGACGGTGACGAGGCTGCCCGCGGCGACCGCGCCGATCCCGAACGCCTGGCGCAGCTCGCTGAGCAGCGGCTGCGCGTAGTAGAGGTTGGCGACGGTCAGACCGCAGGCCACGGCGAGCAGGACGATGAGGCGGCGGGGCGGGCCCGGCACGGGGACCGGTGTGGCGCCGACTGCGTGTCCGGGCCCTGCGGCGGCGGGTCCGGACGCGGGTATGTGCACGGGTTCGGGCCCTGGGGACGGTGCGTCGGACGACGGCTGGGACATCGATACCTCGTCGAAGTGGAAACCGGTTTAACCAGTTCCGAAGGTACCAGTTAAACCGGTTCCCCGGTAGAGTGGCCCGTATGACCGCGAACGGCATCGACGCCTACGCCCCGGCCCTCGACGGCGGCCGTGCTCAGCCGCGTTTCCGCGAGGGCGCCGGGCGGCTGTGCCTCGACTACCTGCGGACACTGCGCTACCGGGGCACGCCCGCGGTCACCGAGGAGCTGGCCGATCCGGAGGCGCTGATCGCCTGGGTACGGCAGTGCGGCCCCTGCTCCGACGTACCCGCCACCCCGCCCACAGCCGCCCGGCTGCGCGAGGCCCGCGCCTTGCGCGAGGCGGTCCACGCGCTGGTCAGCGCCGCCATGGCCCCCGGCAGGGAACCCGGCGCGGCCCCCGGCTCCGGCCTCGGCGACACCGCCCGTACCCGGCTCAACCGCGCCGCCGCCCACGCCGTCCCCGCCCCCCGCCTCGCCCCCTCCGGCGACCTCCAGTGGCATGCGGACGACCCCCTCACCGCGACCCTCGCCCTGATCGCCCGCGACGCCCTCGACCTCGCCGCCACCCCCGAACTGCTGCCGCGCCTGCGTCCCTGCGCCTCCCCGACCTGCGGCGCCGTCTTCCTCGACCAGTCCCGTCCGGGGACGCGGCGCTGGTGCTCCATGGACGTGTGCGGCAACCAGGCCAAGAAGACGGCGCTACGGGCGCGGAGCGCGTAGCCGGTGACGTCAGGGGCCGAAGTGCAGGGCCCGCGCGAAGGCGTCGATGTCGTCCATCGCCCGGAGCACCCGCCCCGGATCGGGCGCCGCCGTCATCACCAGCACGTCCGCACCGTGCTCGGGCACGCGCCACGCGTAACGGAGGCCGATGGTGATGCCGTTGTCGTCCGGGTCGACGAAGTAGCGCATCACGCGGATGCCGGTGCCCAGGTGCTCACTGCCGAAGTCCTCGACGATCGGCGGCTCCACGGCGTACTCCGCGTCCGCGTGGGTGAGCTCCCGCAATTCGCCGGGCAGTTCGCCCTCGATGTCGAACTCCGCCCAGTACACGGCCAGCGGATTCCCGCGCGGGCCGTCCAGGTGGAAGTGCAGCCCGTACCCCGGATAGACGCGCGGATACCGCTCCATCCCGTACGTCAGCGCCTCGGCCAACTCCCGTACCTCGCCGGGGCTCGGCGTCAAGGCGCTGTCCTCCCAGTGCGCCTCGGCCATCACCCGCGCGTACGCGGCGGCGTCCGGGAACTCCCCCTCGCTCCCCGGCACCGGCCACCGCGGCGGCACCCACACCCACCGCGAACCGTCCACCCGCCGCGCGTCCAGCCGGCTCCCGCTCACGCGTAGCTCCAACGGAACGTCGTCATCAGCGCGTCGAACAACTCGGCCAGCGCCCTGGTGAATTCGCTGCCCGGATCCCCGTCCCCCACCGTCGAGAACGCCACCGCGAGCCACCGGCCCGCGCCCTGCCTCGGCACGGGGACGACGTAGTCGACATGCCGTGCATACGTCTCCACCGGTTCGCTCTCGCGGAGGGCCGGCGGCTCCACGTACTCCCACCGCACGCCCAACGTCCCCGCGACCTCCCGCACTTCCCCCGGCGCCCCGCCCCGCTCCTCCCCCACCAGCCGCCCCAACACGGCCTCCGCCCCCGTCTCCTCCCCCGCCCACTCCCCCGCCACCTCGGCGACCACGAACGACGCCCCCACCACCAGCCCCGCCCGCGCCTTCACCGGCACATACAGATCCAGCCCACCCCCCGCCCTCGCCTCCCGCGCCATCCCCTCCACCCTCCGGCGCACCTCCGCCCGAAACGCCATCCCCTCATCCCTCGGCACCCCTGCCGGAATCCGCTCGATCCCCCGAAACACCTTCTCGTCCAACGCCGTCGCGGTGCCCGCCCGCAGAGGGATCCGGGCCCAGCCCGGGGGCAGCACGAGGGTGTACCCGACGGGGGTGGTCGCGGCCGTCACCGGGCCGCCTCCGCCGGGGGTTTGCGGCGCAGCCGCACTTTGGCAAGCCAGGCGGTGGCTGGAGCCAGGAGGGGGACCAATCCCAGGAACGGGATGCCGCTGCACGCCGCGAGAATCGCGTTGAGCAACCCACCTGCCAGCACGTAAAAGAAGACGCCCGACGCCCAGCCGTGCGTCCTACGTAGACCGTCCATCCCCAGCCACGTGCTGGCTTGCCCAAGTCCGCAGAGCGTAAGGGTCACCAGGACGAACGTTCCCTGCTTCCAGTCCAGGAGGCGCCCGACCACCCCTGCGGCCGGGTACCCGAGCAATGGCAGCATGGCTCCATACCTGATGAAGACTTCACTGCGTCGAAGTAGCTGCTCATCGCCGAGTTGGCTGGTGGCCACTATTCACCAACGCCAAATGTCGCTGACTTGTGCGTGGTTACCACTTGGTACCCACCTCGTGCGTGAATTGGTCCTTGAAGTCCCCGTAGCGGTCGGACCCAGGTTTGAACGGAAACACGTCCGAGGATCCGACGCCTTTGTCGACTAGGTCGACAGCAGACGCAACGACCCACGTCCCCTGGAACGTGCCCTTGTAGCCCTCAGCCCCCTGGCTGGCCCGCTGCACAGCGGCACTCTCCGGATACGCGGCCCGCATCCGGACCACGTCCTTGTAGAGATTCGCCGTCTCGCGGTCGCCTCCGACAAGCACCGCCTCTCGTTGGGAAGCCTCAGCCATCGGGGTGGCAGCCTCCTCCACGGCCGCGTTGCGACCGGCCCGCTCGGCTGCGGCTTTGGCGATGTTGCGGACGTGACGGGCCCTGGCACGCGCCGCTGCTGTGGAGCCGCGACGGTTGACAGTGGCGGACGAGCGGTCGAGAACGGACCGGGAGGCCCGCGTGGCGGTGACGGCGGCCCGCTCGTCGGCAGCGGCTTGAGCGGCGAGCTTCGTCGCGGCACGTACGTCTTTGAGACCGTTCAGGGCGGCGCCCCCGATGCCCATCGTCAGCAGGCCGAAGATGTCCATGCCGACGTCGAGCCAGGAGCAGTCGCCTGCGGCGGCGAGGGCGATGTGTCCCGCTAGGACGCCGACCGCGAGCCAGACGGCGAGACCTGCGATCCAACCGGCGGGGGTGGTGAAGATCGCGACGATCGCGATGACGGTGGCGACCCAGCTCATCACATCCGCGACAAGCGAAATCGCCCCCTTCACCCCGTCAATCTCGTTCTTGCGCCGCTCCCACCAACTGTCCTTGATCTTGTCGTTGATCTCGTGCCGGATACGCGCCGCGTAGTGCGAGGCCCGCTCGTCACGATGGGCCTCGACCCTGGTCAGGGAGCGGCGGTACTTGGCGAGCGGGTCGTCGCCGGAGCCGGAACCGGAACCGGAACCCGAGGCGGATTCGGCATCCTCAGGGGGAGCCGTCTCGGCGTCGGCGCGTGCGCCTCGCAGGATGCGGTCGGCGTCGGACTGGATGGCCTCCAATTCGGCGGCCCAGGCGGTGAGATGGCCGTGGACGCGTTCGTAGCGGCCGGCGGTCTCGCGGAGGCGGACTTCCAGTTCGCGGGCTTCGTCGCGGAGTTTGGTGGCGTAGCGGCCTTTGAGGCCGTCGCCGGTGCCGATGACCTTGAGGTCGGCGGCCTCGGCTCTGAGCATGCCCGCGAGGTGCTTCATGTGGGCGACTTCGTCGCGGATGGACTCGGGGTCGCCGGGGGTGGGATCGGTGTCGGTGAGGGGGTGCCAGTCGCGCGGGCGCGGCCTGGTGGTCGTCACCACGGGGGTCAGCCGCGCTTGGCGAGGTGTTCGTCGGTCTGCTTGAACGTCTCGCGGGCCGCGCCGACGAGTCCGCCGACGGACTCGATGCCGCCGATGAGCTTCTTGCGGTACCAGGCCCAGTTGTTGACGAACGCGTCCATCGCGCCCGCCACCGCGCCCGACCCCCAGATGTGGTGCAGGTCGTCCCGATGGGCCTTGATGCTCTTGAACTCGAAGTGCAGCTTCGTCAACAGCCGCTCCGAATCGGCGAGCACCTGATCCGTCACCTTGAGGTCCGCCATCCTCGTACCCCGACCACCCTCGTTGTCGCCGTCATATGCCGTTACCTACGGACTGACAACGACCCCGATCCGCCTCGGGGTTACGGGTGAATCGGATTTGACGCGGCACCGCTCACACGCTCAGCGCACCACCGTCTGGACCTCCTTCGCCACCACCGCGACATCATTGCCCGACAGTCCGTCCGGCAAGCCCGGCTCCGCCACCGGTCCGTTCGGATTCGCCGACGCCGTCCACGTCACCTTCCACGTGATCTCGGCGTGCAGGGTGTACGGGCCCGCTTTGCGGTACGTGACGTTGCAGGCGTCCTTCGACGAGTCCACCTGGTACCCGCCGCCCGCGGCAGGTGTGAGGTCGTATTCACACGTCTGCGGCTCGGCGTAAGGAGTACCCGCGTCGATGCGAAGGGCGCTGGGGACAGCGACAGTTGTGGCAGCGATGGTGAGGCCGAGTGCGTCGAAGCTGGCGGTCACCCAGACACGGTCGGGGAGGGCCCCGGTGAACGACGCGAAGGTGGGGACGTTGACGATTTGGTTGTCGGCGGCCGGGCTCAATCGGACGGGGGGTGTGGGCAGGAGCAGGGCCTTGTAGGCCAGGCCCGACAGCACCTGGGGTGAGAGAGCGAGCATCGGCTTGGGGGCGACGGCGCCGACCCACTGTTGGCCGGGGATCGACGTGCACGCGGCCACCCGGCCGGGCGTCGTGGAACCGGACGTCATCTGGTCGACGTCGTAGGTCCGGAACCACCATGCGCCCTTGGCGTCTTCGTGGAAGTCGGTGCGCTTCTTGAAGGTCTCGGCGATCTGGGCGGCGTTGGGACCGATTCCGACGTTCTCAGGGCCGAGCGCCCAGTCCTTGTACTGCTCCGCGTCGTACTTCGGCTGACTCCAGCACAGCGGCGGCGTCCAGTTGCGGTCCACCGCCGACACCGGTACCGAGCGTCCGCTGCCGTTGTGGCGTGTGTCCAGTTGGACGCCCGCGCTGATGGAGCCGTTGTCGGAGGTCGCCTGACGCGTAGGAGGCTTGGGCGGCGGGGAGATGGGGTCGCCGTCTCCCGCGACGGCGGGACTCGCCGCTCCCAGTAACGCGACGCCAAGGAAACCGAGGACGCCGAGGATATTGAGGACGCTCGCGCCGACGACGGCCCGCCGAGGGGACCTCATTGGCAGGCCGGGGCGGCCGCTTTGCCCTGGAAGGAGTCGAGTTGCCAGACGCCCGCCGCGTTCCTCAGCAAAGTGGCCGTATAGAGGCGGTAGTCGTCGGCGGTCGGCGCGGTGCGCAGGACCTCACCGGTCTTGATGTCCTTCGAGTACGCCTTGGACTGGTCTTCGCAATAGGTCACGACCGCGGTGTCGGCCGTCACCGCCGTCACCTTGCGGTCGTAGTAGCGGTAGGTCCCCGTCACCGTACGGCCCTCTTTCTTCCGCTTCGCGATCTGCTCAGCGTAGAACGACCGGGCCTGTCCGGAGAAGTACGCTTTCAGTACGTTCGAGGCCGGATCCAGGTCCACGTAGAGCTTCTGACGTGCCGTCAATGTGTCGGCCTGGCCGTGCAGTACCGCGTCCTTGGCGGCGTCGCCGGTCGCATCGGCGTCGATGACGACCTTGATGTCGGACGGCAGGTGGAAGTCCATGGGCTCCGCCGTCGCGGAGGTGACCGGCGACGCCGTGGCGGACGCGGTCGGCGACGGGGCGGACTGGGACGACGGAGTGTCGGTGATCTTGTCGCTCGCGGAGTCGTCCGAGCCACCGCAGGCCGTGAGGGTGACGAGGGCCGTCACCGTGAGGGTGACGGTCGAGACCGCGGCGGCGAGGGACTTGTTCATCGAAGCTCCGTGAGAGTCCGTGGGGAGAGGGTCGGTTGGTGATACTCCCCCGCCATGATGGTCAGTTCGTGAGGGTCAGTTGGCGATGCTGCCGCGCCATTCGGGGAGCAGTTCGTCCAGGAGGGCTTCGACGCGGGGCGGGAGGCCGCGGCTGGGGCCGCTGAGGGAGTCGCTGCGGGCGATGAGGGAGTTGGCGGCGGCCTGGAGGCGGGCGGGGTCGCCGGTGGCCTGGGTGGCGCGGAGGAGTTCGAGCCAGAGGCGCTCGTCGTTGGGGGAGACGACCAGGGCCGCCTCGATGGCCGCGACGGCCGCCTTCGGCTTGGCCGCGTCGAGGTGGAGAGCGGAGAGCGCGAGGGCGATCTCGGCCACGAGGACGGGGTGTTGGGCGTCGACTATCTCGTGGGAGAGCCAGCCGTAGCGGCCCGCGGTGCGGTCCTGGAGGAGCGGGCCGCGGGCCAGCGAGAGGGCCTGGGTGAGCAGGCGGCGGCGGGCGGTGGGGTCGGAGGCGGCGCTGCCCTCGGTGGCCTCGTGGTGGAGGGTCTGGAGGACGTCCCAGTCGGAGACGACGGAGGACGCGAGGACGATCCGGCCGGTGTCGTCGATGGTGAGCCGGGCGATGCCGCCGGGGTCGGTGCCGAGCCAGTCGCGGAGGCGCTCGACGAGGGCGTCGCGTACGTCCTCGGTGACGCCGCGCGGCCAGAGCGCGGAGGCCAGGACGCGGGGGTGGACGCCTTCGCGGTGCAGGAGGAGCAGGGCCAGGGCCTCGTGGAGGAGCTGGCTGCGCTCGGCGGACGGCTCGTCGACGCCGACGAGTTCGAAGGAGCCGAGCAGGCGCGCGTACACGCCGGGCCGTCCCTGGTCGGAGAGGTCCACCATGAACGGCGGGGCGTCGGGGCCGGATCCGGGGCCGTCCTCGCCACCCGCCTCGGCGAACAGCCGCAGCACGGCCTGGTACTGATCGGCGGGCAGCACCTGCGCTTCGAGGTCGAGGCCGAGCAGCGGGGCGAGCAGCCGTCCCGCGGAGGTGATCTCCAGCTCCCAGGCGGCGCCCGGCATGTCGGGACGGCTGGAGGCGACGAGGTAGCCGATGCCGAGCCGGCCCGCGTCGGAGGCGAGTTCGGCCAGCCGGTTCGCCTCCTCCTCGGTGGGCTCGGCGGCGAGCAGGACGAGGTGCGGTGCCCATTGGGTGTGCTGGGCGCGGCCGGTGCGGCCGGTGAGGACGCTGTCCTGGCCCGCCGTACGCAGGGCGCCCGCCCGCTGCGCGGTCTCCGCGGACATCGTCTCGATGACCTCGGGCACGTCGGCGAGGTGCCGGACGCGGGCGGGGGCGAGGGCCGTGAGGTCCTCGGCGAAGCCGACGAGGGTGACGGTCATCCGGTCCGACCAGCCGTTGGTGGCCAACTCCGAGGCGACGGAGGCCAGTACGGCCTCGCGGTCGGCGGCGGCTCCGGACAGCGAGACGATGCCGGGCACCGCTTCGAGGTTGAGCAGCAGCCGCGCGCCGTCGAGCGTGCCGAGCGCGACCAGGCCGGGGTACGGGGCCGCCGCCGACACGTCCGCGTCCTCGGTGAGGTCGGCGCGGTCGAGCCGCCAGAAGGTCTGGTCCTGGCCGAGCTGCCAGGGGGCCGGCGGCTGGCCCTCGGGCCAGGCCAGTTGCAGGTGCAGGGCCTCGTCGGTGAGCCACGCGGCGTAGACGGTCGGGAGCTTGAGGCCCTCGGCGTCGAGGCGGCCGGACAGCGCGCGCAGCGCGCGGTCGAGGAAGGCGACGGTGTCCTGGTCGGCGCCCACGCGCAGCGCGTCGGCGGCGTCGGCCTGCGGCCCGGTGGGGGTGCGCGGTGTGCGCAGGCCGCCCGCGGTGACCGACTGCCACAGGGCCGTACGACGGCGGCGGCCGAGCGCGGCGAGCAGGCCCGCGGCCAGCAGCGGGGCGGCGATCAGCGCTTCGGACAGGTCGAAGCCGTGCGAGTGGGAGGAGGAGTTCGCGGTGAAGGCGGCGGTGGGCCCGTGCTCGGGTGCCGTCTCGGCGTGGGCCGGGGTGGTGACGGCCGCGTGGCGACCGCCGGACCCGCCCGTACCGCCCGTGCCCGTACCGCCGGGGCCGCCCGTACCGCCGGGGCCGGTCTCGGCGGACGCGCTGTCGGTGGAACCGGAACCGCCCGATCCGCCGCCCTGGGCGCCGGTCCCGCCGGCGCCCTGCTCGGCCGCCGCGTGCTGGGCGGAGGCGTGCGCGCCCTCGGCCGTGGTGTCCTTGGCGCCGCCGTGCTCGGCGTAATGCTGCACGTCGGGCGCGACGTGCGTGGCCGCGACGGGCATCTCCACGAGGTCGCCGCCGTGCGCGTCGGAGGGCATCTCCATCACCCAGCCGGGCCGGATGAGGCTGGCCTGCGACAGCTTGGAGCCGTCCGGCTGCACGCGGTCCTTGTTGAGCTGGTAGATCTCGTTGTACCTGCGGCCGTCGCCGAGGTGGCGCTGCGCGATCTCCCACAGCGAGTCGTGGTGCCGGCCCTCGGGCGGCTGGATCCGGTAGAACTTGGTGTCCTTGTGCGCCGACTGACCCGCGCTCTGGTGCGATCCCGCCGCGTGCTGGGCGGCCTGCTGATGCGGTACGGCGGCGCTGACGGTACGTGCCTGGTGCTGCTGGCCGGGGGTCTGCTGCGCGGTGGCGGCCACGCCCGGCCGCGCCTGGCTCTCGTGCTGGTTGCCCTGGCCGAGCTGGGACAGACCGGGGACGAGGCCCGCGGTGCTCACGCCGACGAGCAGCAGCGCCGCGATCAACTGCCGTGCCAGCAACTGGCTCGGGCCCGCGCCCGGCACCCGGCTCGGCATGCCCACGCCGGAGACCGCCGCCTTGGTCTCGACCAGCACGCACGCCGTGAACTGCGCCCAGGCCAGCCATACGATCACGGCCAGCGTGTTGACGAACGTCTCGCTGGTGATGGGCTGTTGCACCAGGTCGGAGTCGAAGTGGTGCGGGAAGGGCGACCCGATGAAGTACAGGAGCGCGCCCGGCACACCCACCACGAGCACGGCGAGCGCCAGGAACGCGCCGAGCGCGCGCACGAAGTCGCCGAACGTACGGTGCCTGCGCGGCGGGCGCGCCGCCGCCCCACCCTGCTGCGTACGGTTACGTCCCGTGGCGGTCGTGCGTGCCATGGCTGCTTCCTCTGCCTTCGGTTGGAGCGGCTGGTGCTTCGGCTGAACGGCTGGTGCGGAACGACTGCTGCTAAGGGCTGCTTGTCACGGACTAGTTGGCCGGTCCCGTGACGGACTCGGCCGCCGCCGTACCGTGGACGACGATGTTGTGGTCGTAGAAGAAACCGGTGAGCATCGGCTCATACGTGAGCTGGACGGTCACCTCCACCCGGTTGGGCAGGGCGGAGGTGCAGTAGGAGGCCATGACGTCGGCCGGGCTCAGCCCCGACTGCTCGGCGAAATTCCTGACCCTGCCGGTGCAGGCCCCGGTGTTGATCACGGGCTGGGTGCCCGCGGGAGCGTTGCGCAGCGCCTCGACGTCGATGTCCTGGGCCGCGTAACGGGCCGCCTGCTCGGCTATGTCGGCGGCGCGCTCGCGCTTGGAGATCGACAGTCCGCCGTCGACGACGAAGGCGGCGAGCGCCATGAACACCACGGCGAAGATGAGCATCGCGGCGGTGCCGGAGCCGCGGTCGGGGCGGCGTACCACCCTCCGCGCCACCCTTCCTACGAGGCGCCGTACGACGTGCCGTGTCGCGTGCATCGGTCACTCCGCCCGTCGGTACGGGTCGAGCGGTGAGGCCGCCGTCGACGTGATCGTCTTGTTGATCTTGAGGCCGAGCGAGGCGAGGCCGCGGATGGTGCAGCTCACCTCGACCCTGAAGAGGGTGTCGGCCTCGAAGCCCTCGCTGGTCTTCTTCACCGACAAGGTGCCGGCCACGCAGGTGTCGCCGAGGTCCGCCCGGGCCGCCGCGATCGCCTCGGACATGGCGACGCCCTGACTGCGCTGGATCGACCCCGCGCGGGCGGCGTCCCTGGCGGCGCCGTCCACCGCGCCCCGGCCGTCGACGAGTTGGCCGAAGGCGACCAGGATCAGGATGAACAGGATCATGATCGGGGCGAGGATCACCACCTCGATGGTGGACAGCCCTCGGTCGGCCCGCTCCCCCACCCGTCTGGTGCGCAGTGCGGTTCGCAGTCGGGTACGCATCGGATCAGCCCCCGTTGTCCGGTACGAAGCGCTCCACCGGCCCCTGGGAACTCTCGTTCACCTTGAAGTGGAAGCCGGGGAAGATGGTCGGTACGTCGGCCGTGACGCGCACGCCGACCGTGGCCGCGTCCGGCTGCAAGGACGTCACCTTGCGGCCGTCCAGCAGATTCGGTCCGAGCTGGTCGATACGGTCCTCGGCCGCGCTGGTCGCCTTGCCCGACCAGCCGCCGGGATCGGCGTCGGCCTCCGCCCGCGCCTTGCGGGCACCGGCGTGCGCTGCCGCCTGCGCGACATGGTCGGCGAAGGAGTACAGACCGAACTGCACCGTCGCGAAGATCATGAAGAACAGGACCGGGGTGAGGAAGACGAACTCGATCGCGGTCATCCCGCGGTCATCGCCGGTAGGCGCCCCCGCGCCGCTTACCGCTCTCGTGCTCGTACGGCTGCCCACGCCGCTGTCGCCGCGGGCGGCGTCCAGCCTGCGGCGTACGGCGTGGTGCAGCGCGTCGATTCGTCGTTCCATCACGGATATCGGTCCCGGCCTCAGCAGGTCTTGCTGTCCGTGGTGTTCGAGATGCAGTTGCCGACGTCCGATGCCTTGCCCTTGAGGGCGCCGTTGATGATGACGGCGACCACGCCGACGACGGTGACGACCACCGCGGAGATGATCACCCACTCGACGGCGGAGGCACCGCGGGACAGGCCCTCGGAACGGGCGCGCTCGACGCGCCCCTTGAGGAAGGTGAGAAGGAAGTCGACAGCCGGATGGCTGACCTTGGACAAGCGGTTCATGGTTCAAGTCCTCTCGACTCGACGCTCGGCGTTTCGATGACAGTGGTGCTCAGGAGGGACGGTGACGATCGGAGACAGTGGTGCTCAGAGACGTTGGCGGTCAGACCTGGAACACGCGCATCGCGGCGGGAAAGATCAGGAAGACCAGGAAGCCCGCGCACAGCAGGAGTTGCGCGACGAGCATGGACTGGGACTTCTCGCCCGCGGATCCCTCGATCTCGGCGAGTTCCCGGTGCCGCATCGTCTCGGCGCGCGAGGCGAGCGACTCGCGGACCTTCGCGCCGTCGTCGGCCACCAGGCCGAGTGTGACGGACAGGTCCCTCAACTCCTCGACGCCCAGCTCGTCGCCGAGCCTGCCGAGGGCCACCCACTGGCTGGTGCCGGTGATCCGGGCATCGGCCAGGCAGTTGCGGATACGGGTCAGGGCCCAGCCGTCGCTGATCTCGGCGGCGGCCATCAGGGCCTCGGGCAGACCGCGGCCGCCCGCGAGGTTCATCGACACCAGGTCGAGGTAGGCGCCGATGACCCGGCGCAGGTCCTTGCGCTTGTCGGCGGCGTCGCGGCGCACTTCGAAGTCCGGCAGGAGGAAGAAGACGCCGCCGCAGATCAGGGCCATCCAGACCGGGATCACGGGGTTGCTGCCCATGCCGAGCTGCCAGATCACGGCGAAGAGGAACGGCCCGAAGATCACACCGGCCGCGGCCAGGATGATCTTCGTGGCCAGGAAGTTCTCCCAGCTCCGGTCGAGCACGGCGAGGTCGGCGCGGAGCGAGCGCTGCTCCCAGCCCTGCTGGAGGTAGAAGGTGGCGACCCGCTGGCCGACGCGGCCCTTGAAGTCGGTCGGTGCGGTGTGCGCCGGTCCGCTGCTGACCGGGCCCGCGGCGCGCATCGCGTCGATCTGCGCCACCGTGTGCACGGCGCTGCGCTTGCCGGGCATGAGCGCCCGGATGAGGACGAAGACGCCGAGGCCGACGGCCGCGCCGACCAGGCAGGTGAAGAGGATGTTGTTCATCGTGCCGCCCCCTGACCCGGGATGGCCTGGCCCGGTACGCCGCCGTGGCCGGGCACACCGCCGCGGCCCGGTGCCGTCGCGTGGCCGGGTGCGGCGTGCCCCGGCGCTCCGTGACCCGGCAGCGGCTGGCCGGGGGTCGCCTGTGCGTGGGCGCCGTGGCCGGGCGGCACTCCGATGCGGTCGGCGGCCGAGATGCGCTCCGGCTCATGGACCAGGAACCGGTCCGGCGTCTCGATGTTCGACAGCTTCCGCAGCCACCAGAATCCGGCCGCGAACAGCGCGCACACCAAGGTGAGTACGGCCTGGCCGATCGCCGTGCCGTACGGCTCGACGAAGCTGCGGTTGAAGATGGCCAGACCCAGCACGAAGGCCACGGACACCACGACGACGATCTGCACACTGCGCCGGGTGCTCGCGCGCTGCGCCATCACGCGCTGCCGCATGTCCACTTCCTCGCGGGCCGACTTGGCGAGCGCGCCGAGCACTTCGCGCAGACCGGGTCCGCGCAGACGGGCGTTGAGGATGAGCGCGGCGATGATGATGTCGGCCGACGCGTCGTTGATCTCGTCGGCGAGGTGCTGGAGCGCTTCCGGCAGCGGGGTGCGCGACCTGAGGCGGTCGACGAGCGACGACAGGTGGCCGCGCAGTGCGGGTGCGGCGGCGCGGGCCGAGGCGGGTATGGCCTGTTCGAGGCCGACGGCGCCCGCGATGGTGTCCCGCAGCGACTCGGTCCAGGCCGCCAGGGCTTCGACACGCTTCATCGCGGCGCGTTCCTCCGCCGCGCCGCCGAAGAGCTTGTCCCAGGTGAAGACCAGCACGGCGGTGGAGACACCGAGGACGGCCCAGCGGGTCAGGCCGAGGACGACGAGTCCCGCGACGATGGCGAGCGAGCCGCGCTGCGACAGGAAGCGCATGAACTCCGCCGCTTTGTCGCCGGACGACTCACCCGGCGCTGTCGCACCGGGCTTGGGCGCCCAGCCGCGCATCGCGAGGACGAACAGCGCGATACCGCCGCCGACGGCGGCTCCGGCGAGCAGTCCGTAGAGCACGGACAGGGAGAAGATCCCGGTCATTACCGCCACACCCCCGTGGGCTGGTAGCCGTTGGCGAGGAGTTCCTCGAGGCAGGAGATCGGGGCGTGCGGCAGTGCCACGCCCTCCCGCCCCTCGGCGAACACCTCGCTGGACAGTACGCGGCCGTCCACGCCGTTCACCTCACGGACGGAGGTGACCACACGGCGCAGGGTGCCGCCGCGCTGGAAGTCGTTGCGTCGCTGCACGAAGACGACGAAGTCGATGGCGCCCGCCACCAGCATCTGCGACGCCTCGACCGGCAGCCGCTCGCGCGCCTGGAGTGCGTAGGTGGAGATGCGGTTGAAGACCTCGGCGGAGCTGTTGGCGTGAATGGTGGACAGGGAGCCGTCGTTGCCCTGTGACATCGCGTTGAGCATGGTGACGATCTCGTCGCCGAGCACCTCACCGACGATGACGCGCGAGGGGTTCATGCGCAGCGAGCGGCGGACCAGCTCGGCCATCGAAATGGCGCCCTGGCCTTCGGAGTTGGGCAGCCGCTCCTCGAACGCCACGACGTTGGGGTGGATCTCGGGGAACTGGTCGAGGCCGAGTTCCAGCGCGCGCTCGACGGTGATCAGGCGCTCGTGCGGCGGGATGACGTTGGCCAGCGCGCGCAGCAGCGTCGTCTTTCCGGCGTTGGTGGCGCCGGCGATCATCACGTTCTTACGGGCGAGGACGGCGGCCGACAGGAAGGAGCCCAACTCCGGGGTGAGCGTGTAGTTGCCGACCAGGTCGGAGAGGAAGACCTTGCCGAGACGGGCGCGGCGGATGGACAGCGCGGGGCGGCGCGTGACGTCCATGACGGCGGAGAGCCGGGAGCCGTCCGGGAGCCGCAGGTCGAGTTGCGGGTTCGCGGAGTCGAAGGGGCGCGAGGACAGGCCGGAGTACGCGCCGAGCACCTGGATCAGCTCGATGAGTTCCTCGTCGGACTCGGCGACCGGCTCGACCTGGAGCTCGCGGCCGTCGGAGTAGCCGACGAAGACCTGGTCGCAGCCGTTGATGTCGATGTTCTCGACCTCGGTGTCGTCGAGCAGCGGCTGGAGCCTGCCGACGCCGAAGAGCGCGGCGTGCACGGCTGCCGCGTACGCCTCCTCGGCCTGCGCGTCGGGCGGGGTGCGGCCGAGGTTGATCTCGGCGCGGGCGTAGTCCTCCAGGATCTGCGCGATGATCGCCCGCGCGAACTGCCGCTCGTCCTCGGGTGACATGGCGGGTTCGCCGGTCACCTGGTCCAGTCGGCGCTGTTCCGAGATGCGGTCGCCCGCCTCCTGTCGGAACCGCTTGACCAACTGGTGGTCGACGGTGCTCATCGGAGCACTCCGTACCGGTGCGGTACGTCGGCGGTGATCTGCCGGGCCGAGCGGATCAGCAGGGACTTGTCCAGGCGGCCCCGGCGGCGGCCGTTGAGGGTGTCGGCGCCCGCCGTGTCGTGGGCGAGGGTGCCGACGACCCGTGCGGAGATCTGCGAGGCCACCAGCATCTCGTTGACCTGGCTGGCCTGTCGGGCGCTGTGGCTGGGGTCGGTGATGAGCACGATGCCGATCGGCGGGTGGCCGAGCGCGGCGGCGGCGCCGCGCTGCGAGCCGTGCAGTTTGGCCGACAGCGCACCGGCCCTGTCCCGTACCCGCGCGAGGTGTTCGGGTTCGGTGCGGGCCACCAGGAGGACGAGGGCGGCGTGCGAGAAGAGGTCGAGGGTGGGCGAGTCGGCGCCGATCCGGCCGCAGTCGGCGATCACGTCGGCGGCGCCGTTGGGCGACTCGGCGAGCGTGGCGAACGCCTGGCCGAGCATCGGCCACAGTCCGGACAGACCGGCGGCCTGTTCGGCGCTGCCGATGCCGACGAGGACGTCGAGTCCGCCGGCCAGCGGCTGGGCGTGGTCCCACAATTGCTCGGCGGCCAGGCCGCGTCGGGCGGTGGCGGCCAGCGAGAGCAGGCCGGTGTTGGGGTCGAGCATGCCGCCGTGCGCGGCGGGTGAGCGGTAGACGAGGTCGCCGCCCGCCGGGTCGGCCTCCGCCAGCAGGACACGGCGCGGCCATACGGCGGCGAGCGCGACGGCGCTGGTGGTGACGCCTGGTGAGCCCTTGTCCGCGGCGATTGCGATCAGTGCCATGACGTATTCGCCCGCTCGCTCAGTTCTTGCTGTCGGGCATGAGCACGAGCGCCACTTCGTTCGCCGCGGCGGCGAGGGTGAGTTTGCCCGCGACCGAGGAGTCCGCGATCACGGTGACCAGGGTGTCGCCGCCACCGAGCCCGGAGGAGTCGGACTTCACGGACTTGATGATCAGGCTGTCGCTGATCAGCGTGTTGGCGCTCGCTCCGCCGCTGTCGCCCGAGGAGCCGTTCTGCCCCTTGGCCGCGTCGTTCCCCACCAGATACGCGGCGACGGTGTGGCCGTTGGCGAGACCGTCGGGGAACACGCCCTGCTTGAGGGAGAGTCCGACCAGCGACTTCCCGGCCGGGAGGGCGCTGCTGTTCGTCACCATCTCCTTGACCAGGACGGAGCCTTTGACGATGTTCGTGGACGCCCGGTAGTTCTTCTCCAGGTCGCCGCGCTGCTTCCACAGCACGAAGTTGACCCCGGAGTCGTCGGAGACCATGACCTCGCGGAGCGCGGAGGCGGGAATCCGGTCCCCGACCGGGATGTCCTGGTCGATCTTCACGACCGAGATCTTGTTCCCCGCGCGCATGACCATCACGGTGGCGCCGAGCGCGCCGACGAGAATGAGCAGCACGGCCAGTGCGGCCAACGCGGGTTTGCGCTCCCGCGACACTGTCGGCAGCCGCTCTCCGCCCATCGGCGCCCCATGCATGGGCGCGGATCCGGACTGACGGCTGTTACTGCCGCCGCCCGCAGCGGAACGTTCTCTGGTCCTCACGTCACTGCCCCCGTCGAGCCGGCGTGCTTCTTCGAAATCGGTTGCGTGGGGAGAGACTGCCGCGCTCCTGTCCGGCGACAGCCCGCAGGCCGATGTCAAGTCACCGCACGCTATCAGCGCCTTACAAACACCCTCAAGGCGCATCCCGTGACAAGCGACTCACAGCCTTGCAACAGAACGGAACGGCTTCCGTGACATGCCCACGCTCGGGCCGCACGCTACCCCACCCGCCCCGTCCACCCCTCTTCCCTCCGGCCTGAGGACCACTGTCCCACCCGCGACGGGGGCCGTGTCCAGCCCTGTTCCCGGCCTGTGGATAAACCGGTGCAGGTTATCCACAGGCCGGGCACCTGAGGCCCCACGACCGGCCTCCAGCGGATATCGTCCTGAGAAACCAAGTCGAATCCGGGGGAACGAGGAACGTCGTGCGTCTGTCGTTGACCGTGGTCGACCCGCTCGGCGGGGACCGCGCCGATGTTGTGGTGGAGACCGAGTCCGCGTCGACCGTCGCGGATGTCGCGCGCGAGCTCGGACGGAAAGTCGGCGGAGGCGGCGCGGAGATCATCTCGATCTCCGGCGGCCCCTCGCGCGCGCCCGGCTCGCCCGCGGTGTACGTGGACGGGTACGCGGTGGACCCGAGTTGGTCGGTGGCCCAGTCACCGCTGCGCGAGGGCGCGGTGGTCAGCCTCTACGACCCGGCGGGCTGCCTGCCGGGCGAGCCCGCCGGTGTGGTCGAGCTGCGGGTCGCGGGCGGCCCGGACGCGGGCGCGGTCCACCGTCTGGGCATCGGCAAGGTGGAGATCGGGCGCGGTGCCTCGTCCCGGATCCGCATCGACGACTCGGAGTTGGCGGAGCGCGCCGCGGTGCTGACCGTGGGCATGGGCGGGACGTGCCAGGTCACGGTCGGCGGCGACACGAAGGAATGGCCGCTCGGCGACCAGCTCTCCCTCGGCAACAGCCTTCTGGAGCTTGGCCCCTATATCCCGCCGAACGCGGCGCTGCATCCCGGCGAGGACGGGGCGACCTACGACTACAACCGTCCGCCGCGGCTGTCACCGCCCGAGCGGACCACCGTCTTCCGGCTGCCGACCCCGCCGAAAGAGCCGGCCGGACGGCCGCTGCCGTGGCTGATGGCGGTCATGCCGCTGCTCATGGCCGTGATGATGGCCTTCATGATGCACCGCATGATGTACCTGTTCATGGCGGTCGTCAGCCCGATGGTCATGGTCGGCAACCACTTCATGGACAAGAAGAACGGCCGGAAGTCGTACGCGAAGACGGTCACCGAGTTCCGCGAGCGCAAGGAACGCATCGAGCAGGACGCCAACAAGGCGCTCGACCTCGAACGCAAGGACCGGGCCGCGGCCTCGCCCGACCCGGCGACCGTGCTCAACACCGCGACGGGGCCGCGCACCCGGCTGTGGGAGCGGCGGCGCGGCGACGCCGACCACCTGCTGATCAGGGTCGGCACGGCGAAGCTGCCGTCCGAGGTGATCCTGGACGACCCGGAGCAGGAGGAGCACCGCCGCAAGGTCAACTGGGAGATCGACGACGCCCCGGTCGCGGTGGAGTTGCGCAGGCTCGGCGTGATCGGTTTCGCGGCGCCCGGCGACGACGCGCGGGCGATGGGCCGTTGGGCGGTGGCGCAGATGGCGACGCTGAGCAGCCCGATGGATGTGCAGTTCTATGTGCTCACCGAGCAGTCGGGGCAGCAGAGTTGGGACTGGGTGCGGTGGCTGCCGCACTCGCGGCCGACCGACGGTCAGGACGCCAGCGCGCTGCTGGGCACGGACGCCGAGACGGTCGCGGCGCGGGTCGCGGAGCTGACCTCCATTCTGGACGGACGGCAGAAGGCGAAGCAGAAGGCGGGCAGCGCGGCCAATCACGCGGCCTTCTTCAAGGACCCGGACATCGTGGTGATCCTCGACGGGTCGCGGCGGATGCGGTCGCTGCCCGGCGTGGTGCAGCTGCTGCGCGAGGGCCCCGGTGTCGGGATGTTCGCCATCTGTCTGGACTCCGAGGAGCGCTTCCTGCCCGGCGAGTGCCAGGCCGTGGTGATTGCGGAGTTCGAGGCGCCCGCCGTGGACGCGACCGTCGCTTCCGTTCCGGAGACCGCCGCGGCGGCCGCGCCCCGGCAGGGCGGCTTTCCCTCGGTGAACGCCTGGTACGCGGGCGCGCAGCAGGCCCAGGCGGTGGCGGCGGAACCGGCCTCCGGCGCCTTCCGGTTGCGCGTCGAGCAGGCGGGGGTGGCACGCATCCGCAAGGTGCGGCCCGACCTCGTCTCGCCCGCCTGGTGCTCCCGGCTGGCCCGCTGCCTGTCGCCGATCCGGGACATCAGCGGTGACGCCGAGGACTCCGCGATCCCGTCCGCCAGCCGCCTGTTGGACGTCCTGGAGATCGAGCCGCCGACGGCCGACGCCATCGCCTCGCGCTGGCGGCTGAGTCCGATCTCCACCCAGGCGGTGGTCGGCGAGTCCTACGACGGTCCGTTCGCGATCGACATCCGCAAGGACGGGCCGCACGGCCTGATCGCGGGTACGACCGGTTCGGGTAAGTCGGAGCTGTTGCAGACCATCGTGGCCTCGCTCGCGGTGGCGAACACCCCCGAGGCGATGACGTTCGTGCTCATCGACTACAAGGGCGGCTCGGCGTTCAAGGACTGTGTGCAACTCCCGCACACCGTCGGCATGGTGACCGACCTCGACGCCCACCTGGTGGAGCGCGCGCTGGAGTCGCTGGGCGCGGAGCTGAAGCGGCGCGAGCACATCCTGGCCGAGGCCGGGGCCAAGGACATCGAGGACTACACCGACCTGATGCGGCGCCAGCCCGAGCTGAAGCCGATGCCGCGGCTGCTGATCGTGATCGACGAGTTCGCCTCGATGGTCCGTGAGCTGCCCGACTTCGTCACCGGTCTGGTCAACATCGCCCAGCGAGGCCGTTCGCTGGGCATCCACCTCATCCTCGCCACGCAGCGGCCGAGCGGTGTCGTCTCGCCGGAGATCCGGGCCAACACCAACCTGCGGATAGCGCTGCGCGTCACCGACGGCAGCGAGTCCTCCGACGTCATCGACGCCCCGGACGCGGGAAACATCTCCAAGTCCACTCCGGGCCGCGCCTATGTGCGGCTCGGCGCGACCTCGCTGGTCCCCTTCCAGTCCGGCCGGGTCGGCGGACGGCGGCCGGGCGCGGTCGAGAACGTGACGGTGGCGCCCTGGGTGGGCATCGTCGACTGGTCGCAGCTCGGCCGTTCGGCCCCCCGCCGCCCCGCGGGCGCCAAGGGCGAGGAGGACGAGATCACCGACCTGAAGGTGCTCGTCGAGGCGATCTGCGAGGCCAACGAGCGGATGGCGATCCCGCCGCAGCACAGCCCGTGGCTGCCGGCGCTGCCCGACAGTCTGCTGCTGGACGAGCTGCCGACGCCGGTCGCCGCGGGGGCGCTGCCGCCCGCCGCGTACGGCATCGAGGACCTGCCCGCGCTCCAGGCCCGGCGCCCGGTGGCCATCGACTTCCACACCTTCGGCCACCTGTTGGCGGCGGGCGCCCCGCGCTCCGGCCGCTCCCAGCTCCTGCGGACGATCGCGGGCTCGCTGGCCCGTACGCACTCCACCGCGGATCTGCACCTGTACGGCATCGACTGCGGCAACGGCGCGCTGAACGCGCTGACGAAGCTTCCGCACTGCGGCGCGGTCGTGGGCCGTGCGCAGTCGGAGCGGGCGATCCGGCTGATCGGGCGGCTCAAGGCGGAGATGACGCGCCGTCAGGAGCTGCTGGCCGGTGACGGGTTCGCGGACATCGGTGAGCAGCGCGCGGCGGTGACCACCGAGGAGGAGCGGCTGCCGCACATCGTGATCCTGCTCGACCGCTGGGAGGGCTGGACGCCCTCGCTCGGCGAGCTGGACCACGGGGCGCTCAGCGACGAGCTGTTCATGTTCCTGCGGGAGGGCGCCTCGGTCGGCATCCACCTGATCATCACCGGTGACCGCACGCTGATGGCGGGCCGGATCTCCACGCTCACCGAGGACAAGATCGCCTTCCGGCTCGCGGACCGCTCGGACTTCTCGCTGATCTCGGTCAATCCGCGCAAGGTGCCGGACGAGATCCAGCCGGGCCGCGCGTACCGGGCGGAGTCCGGCATCGAGACGCAGGTCGCGCTGCTCACCGACGACTCCACCGGTCAGGGCCAGGCCGCGGCGCTGGCCGCGATCGGCGCCGCCGCCACCGAGCGGGACGCGGCACTGCCCAGGGCGCGGCGGCCGTTCCGGGTGGACGTGCTGCCCTCGCGGCTGTCGTTCGCCGACGCGTGGGAGATGCGCGACACCGACGCGGCGCGCAATCCGCTGTGGGCGCTCGTCGGCGTCGGCGGCGACGAACTCACCGGCTACGGGCCCAACCTGTCCGACGGCCTGCCCGCGTTCGTCATCGGCGGCCCCGGCAAGTCGGGCCGCTCGACGCTGCTGCTCACCCTCGCGCGCAGCTATCAGCAACAGGGCGTGAAGCTGGTCGTCGCGGCTCCCCGCCCGTCGCCGCTGCGTGAACTGGCGGGCGCCGAAGGGGTGTTGCGGATGTACACCGACAGCGACATACCCGCCGACGACCTGGGCAAGGCGCTGGAGGAGGCCGAGGGCGGCCCGGTGGTCGTCATGGCCGACGACGCGGAGCTGCTGCGCGACTGCGACGCCAAGGATGTGCTGAAGGAGATCATCGCCCGCGGTTCCGACCGCGGCCGGGCCGTGGTCATCGCGGGCGGCGAGGAGGACATCTGCTCGGGCTTCTCCGGCTGGCAGGTCGACGCCAAGAAGGCGCGGCGCGGTGTGCTGCTCTCGCCGCAGCAGACCATGAGCGGTGAACTGATCGGTACTCGGTTGAGCCGCAGCAGCGTCGGCGGGCAGGTCACGCCGGGCCGGGCTCTGCTCCACCTCGGCGACGGTGAGCCGCTGACGGTGACGGTGCCGCTGACCACCTGAGCGACCGCCGTGGGGACCGGCGGCCTGACGGGCCGCCGGTCAGCTGCTCGGCAGTCCCGTGCGGGAGAAGGTGTCGGTCGGGCCACCGGTCCAGCGCACGGTGAGGGTCTTGCCGTCACCGGTCAGTTCGCCGCGGCCGGAGGTGCGTTCCTTGTCGCCGTCCATGCAGGTCAGCGTCAGGCCGAGGCCGTCGCGGTCGGTGTAGGTGCCGCCGCACAGGTGGCTGCTGGTCAGCCCGGCCTTGCCCTTGCCGAGGACGAGTTGGACCTTCGTCGAGCCCTGCGTCGCCAGCCAGACGCCCTCGACGCCCTGCGTCGAGTCGCCGCCGACGACGGAGGAGGCGGTGGGACTGCCCGACGCGCCCGGCTCGGCCGACATGCTCGCCGCCGTGCCCGGAGTGCCGGTCGCGGACGCGCTCGCGCTCGCGGGCGGCGCCTTCTTCGCCTCGTTCCCGCCGCCACTGCCGCACCCGCTCACAGCGAGTGCGGTGACGACCGCCACCGCGGCGATTCCCGCTCCCGTGGACGTACGACGAAGCACCTGAACTCCCCCATGTCGCTGTCTGGACCCGGCGTCGGCAAGCTACCAGCAGGTCCCCGAAGCAGGCGTGGGTGAATCGGCGCACACACGCGACTGCCACAGGACCGTGACCAGTGGGCCATCGATGGCCCGCATACGCCTAATAGAGTAGGGGCCCTGAGATCCGCACGCGGCCCGCGGAATCTTACGTAATGCCGAGAAAGGGTTGATTTTCCATGGGGGACTTGCAGATCAACGGGACGGTGATGGGGGACTTGCGAAAGACGTTCTCCACCATTGCGGACCGAATGGACACGGTGAGCCGGGCGATGGGCAATGCCAACGGCGAGTCGGTCGGCGCGCCCAAGCTGATAGACGACGTCCACGACTTCGCCGACGACTGGCACTACGGCATCAAGCAGATCGGCCAGCACGCCGACACCGCGGTCCACATGATCGACCAGATCGGCAAGACCTTCGACGACGCCGACCTGCAACTCGCCAACTCCCTCAAGACCGGCGGGAAGTGACGGGCGTGACGCGCAGCTTTCCGCATCTGGGCTTCGACCCCACGCCCGGGGACGTCGAGCGCACCCGCTCACTGGCCCGGCAGATCGGTGATGTGCACACCGAGTTGAGCACCACGGTCTCCGAACTGGGTCGGCTCGACTGCGGTTACTGGAAGGGCGAGGCCGCCAGGGCCTTCATTTCTCACATCGACAGCGATGTCACCCCGTTGATCAAGAAGGCGCACGACTCCTTCGGCCGCGCGTCCAGCGCGCTGGGCCGCTGGGCCGAGCAGCTCCACGGCTTCCAGGCGGAGGCCGACACGCTGGAGCGGGAGGCCGCCACCAAGCAGGGCACGCTCGACCACGCGAAGACCGCGGCGGGCATCCCCACGGACAACAGCGTTCCGCACCCGCAGCCTCAGGCGTCCCCCGACCCGGACCCGGCTGCCGCGGCCGACGCGAAGAAGAAGCAGCAGGCCGTCACCGACGCGAACAACGCGCTGGACGGCGTGCGCCACCGCGCGGAAGAGCTGCACAACCGTTTCACCAGCGCCGCCAACGCGATCAGCCACGACCTGGACAAGGCCGGTGACATCGCCCCGGACAAGCCGGGCCTGTTCAGCCGCATGGTGCACGGCATCGAGGACGCCTGGAACGACACGATCCAGTGGGTCAAGGACCACGCCGACATGATCAAACTCATCGGCGACCTGCTCAGCGACCTCAGCGGCCTCCTCGGCGTACTGGCCATCATCACCGCGCCCTTCGAGCCGCTGGGCGCGATCTTCGCCGCCGCGGCCGTCGTCACCAGCGCCGCCGCGCTGATCACCCACCTGATCGCCATGGCCGCGGGCGCCGACGTGAGCTGGATCAGCATCGGCTTCGACGCGCTGGGCGCGATACCCGGAATCGGCGCCTTCGCCAAGGGCGCCAAGGTCGCCGACGGAGCCATCGCCGCCACCCGCGCCGCCGAACTCGGCGAGGGATTCCGCGGAGTCACCACCATCAGCCGGAACTTCGTCGGCAAAGCGGGCGATTTCATCGCCGGCGGCAAGCAGATAAAGCTGTTCAAGAACGTCACGCTGGAGTTCGGCGGCCTCAAGACCGCCGGGCAGGTCATCTCCGACGGCAAGATCATCAATCGTATGCAGACGGTTTCCGAGCAGCTATACCACGGTGGCCAGTTGATCGGTACGAAGGGCATCAAGATGGTCACCGGCGGCCGGGTGGCGATCGACGCGATGGGCAACGTGGGCCGCTCCATCGACGTGGGGCTCAAGCTCGCGCCGAAGCTCTACTCGATCCCGCAGCACATCGGCGAGGCCGTCCACCTCGGCGACCGCTTCGACCGGGCGGCCACCGCCAACTAACGACCGGCGCCGACCGGCGACCGCGTACGGTCGTATCCGCACGGCCGCCGTACGAGGACTCCACGGCGACGTCGACAGCGAACCCCGCACAGTGACTCCGCACAGCGACTCAGCACAGCGACTCCGCTCAGAGCCGACCGAAAGGCGCACGACGATGGACTGGTTCCCGGATCAGGACGAATCCACGCTGGTACGTGCGCCGATTCGTTTCGCCACCGGTTACGCGCATCCGGTGGCGGGCTCGCGGTGGTTCCGGGACACCGAGCGGCGCGACATCCAGGCGGAGCTGCCGGGCTGGCCCGCCGGGCCGGAGTACACCCTGCACTCCAAGACGACGCAGAAGGTCGACCGGGTCGGCGGCGGGCTGCTCGGCGGCATCGTGACGGCGCTGCATGTCGCCGTCGAGGCGGTGACCGGCGGCAACTCGGTGCAGGTCGGCGGGGCGTCGCGGTCGGCGCCGCAGGACCCGGCGAACGAGTCCGAGGACTTCCCGGTGATGTGGGCCGCGCCGGGGACCGTCGCGCGTACCGTGCCGTGGCAGTTGGACCCCGCGCGCAGCGCGGAGCGCACCCGCGTGGACGCGGTCGTCACCGAACGCCGCTTCCTGCTGCTGGGCGTCGGGCCCGACCTCACGGCGTCCGCCACCGTCCTGTGGGAGACGCCCCGCGAGTCGGTGGGCGGCGCCGAGCAGTTGGCGTTCAGCGAGGGCGGGCACGATGTGCGCGTCACCTTCACCGACGGGTCGTGGGTGCGGCTGTCCACCGGAGCGGCCGACAAATTCGCCGGGGTGCTGGCCGAGCGGCGCAAGCCGCTGCCCGAGTCCGAACTGACCGCGGGACAGCGCGAGCGGCTGGCCCGTTTCGTCGGCGAACTGCCCGCCACGGCGCAGCCGCCGCGCGCCTTCCGGCTGGCCAGCGGTGCCGTCCTCGTCGAGTCCCAGGTCCCGGCGAAGGTCGGCAAGGGGCTGTTCGAGACCCACTCCGTCATCATGGGCGAGTCCGGCGAACCGGCCCGCCCGCAGCCTGGCGACCTCTGACCCCGACGGTCCTCGGCCGCCGTCCGAAGCCCCACCGCCCGAAAGCCCCACCGCCCGACGCCCAGCCGTCCAACGCCCCGCTGTCCAAGGCCCCGACGCCCGACGCCCCGACTCCCCTTGACGACCTCTGCCGTCCAGAACCTCTAGGCGAGACCACCATGACGACTCCCCCTCCGGACGCCACCACCCCGGAAACCCCCGCCGCGGCGGGCCCGACAGCCGCGGCGGACGACACCGGCCTCGAACTCCAGGCCGTCGAGATGTCGGACGTCCCCCCGCTGTCCTTCGTCGTCCCCGAGTCCTTCCACGGACTGCCGATCGCGGCCACCCCCGAGGAGCGCGCCGCGCTCGCCGAGGAGTTCGTACGGGAGATGTACCCGGAGGGCAACGACGACCTGTGGACGCCCGCCGCCCCGTACTACGCGGCGCTCGGCGAGGCGATGGGCGACCGGGGACTCGCGTACTCCGCGATGGGCCTGTTCTCCATCGACGAGGGCATAGCCCACTGCTCCTTCACGGTCGCCGCGATCGCCTCCGACCACCCCTCCCCCGAGGTCGCCGCGCTCGGCATCCGGGAGATCCTGGTCCGCGAGGAGACCAACGACGCCCGCTGGCTCGACCTGCCCTGCGGCCCCGCCGTCTCCTGCGTGACCCTGCGCGAATACGTCATCGGCGCCGAACTCACCGCCAGCGGCGAAGAGGTCAAGCTCCAGATGGGCCAGGTGCAGGTGTACGTGCCCTTCCCCACCGGCCCCTACACCGCGGTCTTCACCCTGGACACCGCGGCCGTCAACTACTGGGGCGAGTTCAGCGAGCTGACGATGGCCATCCTGCGCAGTGTCAGCTTCGCGGACGACGACGGCACCGTCGGCGACGGCACCGCAACGGCATCCGCGGCCGAGGACGGACCCGCAAGCGGGAACGGGAACGGCCAGACCGTGACGCCGACCGGCCCCGGCGCGAGCACGGGCGCCGACACGGGCACGGGCCCCGGCACCGGCACAGCCACCGGCACGACCTCACCGCAGGCCGACCGATGACGGCGCCGCTTCCCGGCACGCCCCAGGACCCGGAAGCGGCCGGACCCCCCACCGGATTCGCCCGCGTGTGGGAAGCGGGCCGGATCGGCTCCCCGACCCGCGGCGCCGCCTGGGCACGCTGCGCCGTCACCCTGCTGTTCACCGTGCTCGCCACCGTCGCGGTCGCGATCGGCTGGTCGCACGCCACCTACGCGGGCTCCTTCGCCGTGGCGGGCGTCGCCCTGATCGTGGTGACCGCCTCGGTCACCATGGTGCTGACGCTGTACTGGCTGCACGGCTCCATCGGTCAGGTCATGTGCGGTTTCCTCCTTCTGCTCTTCTGCATGTTCGTCGGTGGTTACGCCGTCTCCAGCGCGCTGTTCGCGGCGCGCGGTGAGGTGTCCACCGGTGTGATCACCGAGTACACGAACCGCACCACGCTGCGTACGTCCTGGGAGTCGTGCCGGGTCCGGCTGGACAGCGGCGCCATGGTGGACCGGGAGATCCGCTGCGACCGGGCGTCGGTCGGCAAGCACGTCACCGTGACGCAGGACCCCTCCGGCATCGCCGCCCCCGCGTTCGGCGATCGCACCGACGGCTCACCGGTCCTCTCCGGCTTCGTCGGCGGCGCCTTCCTCCTGCTCGTCCTCACGATCGTGCGCGCCACCGCCGTCGGTGAGCGCTACCGGCTGACCGGCGCCGCCAGCCCCGCCGAGGGCCCGAACCCCGGCTACTACCCGCGCCGGCTGGCCTCCCCCGACTACGGCTCCCGCGCCTCCGCCTGACCGACCGCCGACGCCTGCCCCACCGGCTGGGAGGCCGGGCGGCACCGCGGCCACCACCGCCTTCCGACCGGCACCCGCGACCCGCCGCCGGACGAACGCCCCCCGTACGCCCCGGTCTCAGCGGCTCTCCGCCGTCTGCGGCTCCGCCAGCGCGCCCCGCAGAAAGCCCTCGACCGCCTCGCACCACGCGTCGGGCTGGTCCCACGGGACGAGGTGACCGGCGTCCGGGATCTCCGCGTAACTGCCCCGGGGCAGCACCCGGACCATCTCCTGGGCCTCCGCGCGGCCCAGCTCGCCGTCGAGACCGCGGACGACGAGGGCGGGGCAGCCGACCCGCGCCAGCTCGTCCCAGTGGGCGTCACGTATCCAGGGGTCGCGGGAGCGCAGCAGATGGCGGGGCGCGTAGAGCGGGCGCCAGCCGTCGCCCCGCTCCTCCATGACCTCGGCGAAGAAGTCACCCCTGGCCGGATTCGGCGGATCGGCCCACGGGTCCTCCACGCCGAACCAGCGGCGCGCGTCGGCGAGCGTGTCGAAGGGCAGCGGCCAGGACCGCGTCCAGTCCTCCCACTCGCGCTGCCCGGCCTCGCCGAGCGCCGCCGCGCGCATGTCGCAGATGACCACCGCGGCCACGAGGTCGGGACGGCTCGCGGCGACCTGCCAGGCGGTGAGCGCCCCCATGGAGTGGCCGACCAGGGTGACCGGGCCGAGGTCGAGCTGTTCGACGGCGGCGACGGCGTCCGCCACGTACGCCTCCGGGGTGTACGGGCCCTCCGGCTTCGCGCTGCGTCCGTGGCCGCGCTGGTCGAGGGCGACGGCCCGGTAGCGCGAGGAGAGACGGCGGGCGGTCGGCGCCCAGTGCGAGGCGCGGCCGAGCAGGCCGTGCAGGAGGAGCACGCCGGGACGCCGGGCACCGGATTCGGGACCGGGCCCGGGACCCGCTCCGGAACGGGAAGGGGTAGCGCCACCGGAACGGGAAGCGGAACCGGCCCCGGAATCCACCTCGGCCGCGTAATCCCAGGCGGCGAGCCGGGCCCCGTCGGCCCCGATCACCTCGGTGCGCCGGGTCGTATGCCGCGTCGTGTGCCGAGCCGCCTGCCGCGTCGCGTGGCCGGCCATGTGCCCCACCCCCTTCCGTCGATCTCGTCCGTCCGGCCGCACGCTCGCGGCCGGCTCGTCCAGGACCCCCACGCTATCGAACTTTTATTCGAACAAGCTCGTCCCGCGCCCAACACCGCTCTTTCGAGTGACAACGCTCAAGGATTGGCGGCTCAGGCCGAGGGGAGGACTTCTGCGGGGCGCGGCGCGCAGGGGAAGCGGGCCGCGGGAGGCACTCGGGAGGCTCGGGGTCCCGGGTCCTTCGAGGGGGTCCCAAGGGGAGGGACAAGGGGAGGAGGGGCCCCGACGCCGTTCGACGGCGCCGGGGCCCTCACCCTTCAGGAAGGCACGAAGCCGTGGGGCTACCGCTTGGCCACGAAGACGTGCGAGGCGATCTCGGCGTCCAGTTCGGCCGCCTCGCCGCCGCTGCCGACGAGCACTCCGCCCGCCGACGACGTGACGCTGACCACGGCGCCCGGCTGCACACCGGCCCGCCGCAGCGTGTACATCACCTGCGCGTCGGTCTGGATCGGCTCACCGATCCTGCGCACCACGACGCTCGCCCCGGCGGCGCCCGGCTGCAACTCGTTGAGACTGACCATGCCGTCCTCCAGGAACGGATCGGCCTCGCCCTTCTCGCCCAGCTCCTCGAGTCCGGGAATCGGGTTCCCGTACGGCGACTCGGTCGGGTGGCGCAGCAGTTCGAGCACGCGCCGCTCCACCGCCTCGCTCATCACGTGCTCCCAGCGGCACGCCTCCGCGTGCACCTGCTCCCACTCCAGGCCGATCACATCGACCAGCAGGCACTCGGCGATGCGGTGCTTGCGCATCACGCGGGTGGCGGTGCGGCGCCCCTCGTCGGTCAACTCCAGATGCCGGTCGTTGGCGACGTGCAGCAGCCCGTCGCGCTCCATCCGCGCCACCGTCTGGGAGACCGTCGGGCCGCTCTGGTCGAGCCGCTCGGCGATTCGGGCGCGCATGGGGACCACACCCTCCTCCTCCAGCTCCAGGATGGTGCGGAGATACATCTCCGTCGTGTCGATCAATCCGGACATGCGCGCCCCTCGTTTGTTCGTGCGTGGCCCTCAACCAATTCTGACCCATAGCGCCGACAACGGTCCCCGATCCGGTCGTCGCCCTTTCTTGACACCGGCTCGCGGGGGCCGCACGGTGATCCGCATGAGTGAGCCTCGCGAGTCCCTGGCCGACCGATACTTCGACGCCGCGATCACCCTTCTGCACCGGATCAGGGACGAGGAGGCCGCCGGGATCCAGGCCGCCGCGGACGCCGTCGCCGACGCCATCGCCGCGGACGGGCGGGTCTTCGTCTTCGGTGCCGGCCACTCCTCGCTGCCCGCCCAGGACGTGGTCTACCGGGCGGGCGGCCTCGCCCTCATCAATCTACTGGCTGTTCCCGGCGTCGTCGGCGTGGACGTGATGCCCGCCACCTTGGGCAGCGCCCTGGAGCGGGTCGACGGCCTCGCGGGCGCCGTCCTGGACACCAGCCCCGTACGGCCGGGCGACGTCCTGTTCGTGATCTCCCTGTCCGGGCGCAACGCGCTGCCGGTCGAGATGGCGCAGAACGCCCGCGCCCTGGGCCTCACCGTGATCGGCGTCACCTCGGTCGCGTACGCCAAGGAGACGCGTTCCCGGCACGCCTCGGGCACCTTCCTCAAGGACCACTGCGACATCGTCCTCGACTCCAAGATCGCGGTCGGCGACGCGGAGCTGACCGACGACGCCATCCCCGCGCCCTTCGCCCCCGCCTCCACGGTCGTCATCAGCGCCCTGATGCAGGCCGTCGTCGCGACCGCCGCCACCGGGCTCGCCGCCCGCGGCGTCACCCCGCCCATGCTGCGCTCGGGCAACGTGGACGGCGGCCACGACTGGAACGGCCGGATCTTCGAGGAGTACCGGGAGCGGATCTTCTTCCGGCACTGACCGGCGACGGGCCACCTGCACCGGCCTTCCCGCATCACCGACCGGCAGCAGGCCGCCCGCACCGGCGTTCCGGCACTGACCGGCAGCAGGCCCGCCCGCACCGGCCTTCGTCCGCTGCCCGCCGACGCCCCGCGAAGGGCGTCGGCGCTCAGCGGTCCCCCGTCAGCCCGGCCAGGTCCAGCGCCATGGCGACCCGCGCCGCGACGTCCTCCGCGTACGCCGCGTCCGCCCGGTCGAAGAGCCTGCGGCCCGAGCCGCGCAGGAAGGTGAGCGCGCCGACCGTACGGCCCCTGCTGCGCAGCACCGTGGCCAGCCCGTGCACGGTCCCGGAGGGCCAGCGCCTGGCCGCCGCCCACTCGTCGATCCGTTCACCGGTCGCCGGTTCGTCCGCCGTCAGCGCGCCGAAGCTGGCGCGTACGGTGCCGATCCGCTCCAGCGCCTGGAGGACGGGGTGGGCGACGTCGTAGCCGACCGGGATGGAGTTGTCCTCGGTGGCGTCGGCGGGACCGGGCTCGCCCGCCGGGGTCGCCGCGATCCGGATCAGGCGGCCCGCGTCGTCGGTGATGTCGACCAGGGCGTGGTCGGCGAATCCGGCCAGTGCGAAGTCGAGCTGCAAGGTCGCGGCCTCAAGGGCGCTCTCGCACTCGGCGGCGGCGCGGTCGGCGCGGTGGAGCTGCTGGTAGCGGAACCGCACCTGGGCCCCGTCCTTCTCCAGCGCCTTCTGCCGGGTGATGTCCAGGAAGAGCCAGCCCACGCCCAGCGGTACAGGTTCCTCGCCCAGCGGCGAACCGAGGCGGACGAATCCGCTGCGCCAGCAGTAGCGCCCGCCGGTCTCGTCGCCGCGCACGGTCACCCACAAGTCGGTGGTGGCGGGCGGCGCGCCCTCGGAGAGCACGTGCTGGAGTACGTTCTCCAGCTCCTCGACGCCCTGGGCCAGCAGGTCGCCCAGCGGCCTGCCGAGCAGCGAGTCGCGGCCGGTGCGCAGCAGGCGGGCGGCGTGCGCGTTGACCACGGCGGGGCGCAGATCGGCGTCGATCAGTACCACACCCCATGAGGCGTCGGTGAAGAGCACTTCGCTGAGAGCGATCGACCGTTCCAGGTCGATCTGCGCGTGCACCTCGGAGAAGGCGCAATAGACGCCGCTCGGCTGCCCGTCGGCGCCCTGCACGGCCGCCGACTGGGTACGGACGAGCACCCGGCGGCCGTCCTTGGTGACGAGCGCGAATTCGTGCACCTGGCGGCCGGGGCCGTCCATGGCGCCGAGCAGGCGTTCCTCGGTCTCGCGGGCGTCGGCCGTACGCGCCGCCCAGCCGGCGAATCCGTGCCGCCCGATCGCGTCCTGCGCGGTCCAGCCCAGGATGCGGACGGCTTCGGAGTTCCAGTGGGTGATCACGCCATGGCGGTCGAAGGCGCACAGGCCCGCTTCCATGCCGTCGAGGAGCGCGGCGAGCAAGTGCTCGTCGCCCTCGTGCCCGTCATGGGCCCCGTCCGGGGCAATGCCGTCGCCACCCCCCTGGCTCCCGTGGACTTCGCCACCGCTGTTGTCGCCACTGCCGCCGTCATCGAGCGGCTTTGATTGCGCGTCGAAAGGCTGCACGTCGCAACATTGAACTCTGGTGTGGGCTGCGTCACACGAGATTTCCATAAATAGGTTGTGCGGTTCCGGCCGGCTTCTTACTGTTGCGGGACACACGAAGGGAGGTGGTCTGACGCATGAAGTGCACTCGGACACGTGAGGTGGCTGCGGGCTAGCTCCGCGCACTGGGCGTGCGCGAAGCGCGCCAATCCCACGCAGTTCACCCGACCCGCGGGCTCGTCGGACTTGTCCGGCCGGTGCCCGGAGCCTCCTGGCTCCGGGGAGCAGCCCGCGGGTCGTTCGCGTTCCAGCAGGACCAGCGCTCCAGGACCGGCCCTCAAGGACCGGCCTTCCGGGACCCACGCTCCAGCACCGGCGCTCCGGAACCAGCGCTCCGGCAGCCGCGTTTTACGGCGCCAGGCGCTCGATTCCCCATCCGCCGTCCGCACCGCGCGTATAGCGCAGCCGATCGTGCAGCCGGTTCTCCCGGCCCTGCCAGAATTCGACGGTGCGCGGCTCGACCCTGAAGCCGCCCCAGAACGGCGGTACGGGCACGTCCGTCCCTTCCGGCCAGCGCGCGCACAGCTCCGCGTAGCGCGCCTCCAGCACCTCGCGCGAGGCCACCACGGCCGACTGCTCGCTCGCCCAGGCGCCGATCCGCGAACCGTACGGTCGGCTGCGGAAATACGCCGCCGTCTCCTCCTGCGGCACGCGCGCCGCCGAGCCCCCGACGATCACCTGGCGGGCGATCGGATGCCAGGGGAAGAGCAGGGCCAGGTGCGGGTTGGCGGCCAGCTCGCGGCCCTTGCGCGACGCGTAATTGCTGAAGAAAACGAATCCGCGCTGGTCGTAGCCCTTGAGCAGGACCGTACGGGAGCTGGGTACGCCGTCGGCGTCGGCCGTGGACACCACCATGGCGTTGGGTTCGGCGAGCGCGCCGTCGTCACGTGCCCGTACGGCGTCGGCGAACCAGCGGGCGAACTGCTCGTAGGGGTCGGCCGCCAGCTCCGGCTCGGTCAGTCCCGCGGCCCGGTACTGCTCGCGCATCGCCGCCGGGTCCGCGGCCGGGAGGGGCTGCACCTGGCGCTCTTCATGTGGTTGTCGCACGGGCACATCTTGCAGGACGGCGGGTCCCGGCGCCGACGTCCGCGAATGTGCCGGAACTCACGCTGTCCGGCGCGACCGGCAGCAAGGAGAATGGCCGGCCGGGGCCAGGTCCTGTCCGGCGGATCGTGGGACGGTCCAGGCTGATCCGGATGGAGCAGGGTGACAGCCCCTCGGGCGGGGCATGACCGTGGGGTCGGCCCGTCCGGCACACTCCCGCCCGCACACCCCCGGGCACCGTCGTCGTCTCATTCATCAGGCACTGCCGCACCACCGCACTGTCGTGATCATCAAGAGGAGCCGCCTCATGTCCGACTTCGTACCCGGACTCGAGGGAGTCATCGCGTTCGAAACGGAGATCGCCGAGCCCGACAAGGAAGGCGGTTCGCTGCGTTATCGCGGTGTCGACATCGAGGACCTGGTCGGCCATGTGTCCTTCGGGAACGTGTGGGGCCTGCTGGTCGACGGGAAGTTCAACCCCGGTCTGCCGCCCGCCGAGCCCTTCCCCATCCCGGTGCACTCCGGCGACATCCGGGTGGACGTGCAGTCCGCGCTCGCCATGCTCGCCCCGGTGTGGGGTCTCAGGCCGCTGCTGGACATCGACGAGGCGGAGGCGCGCGACGACCTCGCGCGCGCCGCGGTGATGGCGCTGTCGTACGTCGCCCAGTCCGCGCGCGGCCAGGGGCTGCCCATGGTGCCGCAGAAGGAGATCGACAAGGCGCACTCCATCGCCGAGCGGTTCATGATCCGCTGGCGCGGCGAGCCCGACCCCAAGCACGTCGCGGCGGTGGACGCGTACTGGACGTCGGCGGCCGAGCACGGCATGAACGCCTCCACCTTCACCGCCCGGGTCATCGCCTCGACCGGCGCGGACGTCGCCGCCGCGCTGTCCGGCGCGGTCGGCGCCATGTCGGGCCCGCTGCACGGCGGCGCGCCGTCCCGCGTCCTCGGCATGATCGAGGAGATCGAGCGGACCGGGGACGCGGAGGCGTACGTGAAGGCCGCCCTCGACAAGGGTGAGCGCCTGATGGGCTTCGGCCACCGCGTCTACCGCGCGGAGGACCCGCGGGCGCGCGTGCTGCGGCGTACGGCGCGGGAGCTGGGCGCGCCGCGCTACGAGGTCGCGGAGGCGCTGGAGAAGGCGGCGCTCGCCGAGCTGCACGCCCGCCGCCCCGACCGGGTGCTCGCCACGAACGTCGAGTTCTGGGCGGCGATCATGCTGGACTTCGCGGAGGTCCCGGCGCACATGTTCACCTCGATGTTCACCTGCGCCCGTACGGCCGGCTGGTCCGCGCACATCCTGGAGCAGAAACGTACCGGCCGCCTTGTCAGGCCCTCGGCGCGCTACGTGGGGCCCGGTGTCCGCGGACCGCAGGATATCGAGGGTTTCGCGAGCATCGCGCACTGAACCGCGGCGCATTTCGGCGCAGGGCGCGGGAGGGCCGTCGGGCCGGTCCTCGCGCGCCCCTTCGCCGTTTCGCGCGCCGGTGCGCGACGCGGGGCCAGGTGCCCGGCCGGCCGGGGCGCACACCCTGTGTGACACCGTCTCACCCGATGGAACGCTCCCGGAAACACGCCCGTGACGGACTACGCTGCGACCGTGGCCGATATCGAGATTCCCGCTGACATCAAGCCCGCCGACGGACGATTCGGGGCGGGCCCCTCCAAGGTGCGGACGGAAGCGCTCGAAGCGCTGGCCGCGACCGGGACGTCCCTGCTCGGTACCTCCCACCGGCAGGCGCCGGTGAAGAACCTGGTGGGCCAGGTCCGCCAGGGAGTCAAGGAGCTCTTCTCGCTGCCCGACGGCTACGAGGTGGTGCTCGGGAACGGCGGCTCGACCGCGTTCTGGGACATCGCCACGCACGGGCTGATCGACAGCAAGTCGCAGCACCTGTCCTTCGGCGAGTTCTCGTCGAAGTTCGCGAAGGCGGCGCAGCTCGCGCCGTGGCTCCAGGAGCCGACGATCGTGAAGTCGGAGCCGGGTACGCACCCGGAGCCGGTCGCCGAGGCGGGCGTCGACGTATACGCCTTCACGCACAATGAGACGTCCACGGGTGTCGCGGCGCCGCTGCGCCGGGTCGCGGGCGCGGACGCCGGGGCCCTGGTCCTGGTGGACGCCACCTCGGGCGCGGGCGGTCTGCCCGTCGACATCACTGAGACGGACGTCTACTACTTCGCGCCGCAGAAGAACTTCGCGGCAGACGGCGGCCTGTGGGTCGCCGCCTTCTCCCCCGCCGCGCTGGAGCGGGCGGCCTCGGTCGCCGCGTCCGGGCGGCACATCCCGGCGTTCTTCGACCTGCCGACGGCGATCGACAACTCGGTGAAGAACCAGACGTACAACACCCCGGCGCTGTCGACGCTCTTCCTGCTCAAGGAGCAGCTCGAGTGGATCAACGGCCAGGGCGGTCTGGAGTGGGCGGTCAAGCGCACCGCCGACTCCGCGTCGCGGCTGTACGGCTGGGCGGAGAAGTCCTCCTTCGCGACGCCGTTCGTGGCGGACCCCGCGCAGCGCTCGCAGGTCATCGGCACCATCGACTTCGAGGACGGCGTCGACGCGGCGGCCGTCGCGAAGGTGCTGCGGGCCAACGGGATCGTGGACACCGAGCCGTACCGCAAGCTGGGCCGCAACCAGCTCCGGGTCGCGATGTTCACGGCCGTCGACCCGGCCGACGTCGAGGCGCTGACCGCCTGCATCGACTACGTCATCGGGCAGCTCTGACCGCTGCCACACATACGGCAACCGCGACCCCGGCCAGGCAGGACGGCCGGGGTCGCGGCATACCGTCGTATTGTCGGCCCGCTCGTACCGCCCCTACGCCCGTGCGCCCGTACCGCCCCTACGCCCATACCGCCGCGCCCAGTCGGCGTCAGTCGCGGTGGCGTTCCCGATTGCGGCGCAGCAACTTGCGGGCGCCCACGCCGATGGCGCCGATCACGGCGAGCACCCCGATGCCCACGACCCTGCTGCCGGTGCTCGTGGTGCCGGTGTCCTTGGCCGTGCCCGGTGAGGCCCCGGGAGAGGCCGCGGAAGAGGTCTGGGCGCCCTTGTGGTCGTCCGCCGACGCGCTCGCCGAGGCGGCCACGCTGTCGGGCAGCTCGTCGCCGCTGAGCGGCGCGCGCCACACGTCGCTGTTCTTGCCCTCGCTGCCGAACATCAGATTCCGGCCGTCGGTGGTGAAGGTGACGGACTCGCCCTGCCGTTGCATGGGGACGTCGAGGCTGCCGATCTTGTGCGGGGCCCCGTCGGCCCAGCGGTAGCCGGTCGCCCCGAGGTAGCCGCGCAGCACCAGGCGGGTGCCGTCGGGCGAGAAGGCGCCGTCGGTCACCCAGGGGACGTCGGCTATGCGGTGGAAGGTGTTGACGCCGCCCGCGCTGAGCTCGGCCGGACCGGCGTAAAGCGCCCCGCCGTCCTGATTCTTGCTGGCGATGTACACCCGGCCCGTCTTCGGATGCACCATCAGGGCCTCGGCGTTACGGGGTCCCGCGTCGTAACGGACGGTGTAGCGGGTGACGTCGACGGTGCGGTCGCCGAGCTGCTTCGGCTCGGGGAAGCGGTAGATCCAGACCTCGGGCCAGGTGCCGCCCAGGTTGTCGCCGATGTCGCCCACGTAGAGGTCGCCGTCGGGGCCCAGGGAGATCGCCTCCACGTCCCGCGCGTGGATGCCGCGCATGGTCACCCTGGCCACGGTCTTGCCGGTGGCCGAGTCGACGGCGTAGACGTACGGGCCGTCGTCGCTGTCGTTGTGCGTCCAGTACACGCCGGGGTGGAGGCGGCTGGCGGCCAGGCCGCTGGACTCGGTGATCCGCGGGTCGCTGAGGGAGAAGGCGACCGAGAGGCCGCTGTCGGCGACGGCGGGTACGGCGGTGCCGCAGGCCAGGGCCACGGCGGCGCACGCGGCGGCCGTCAGGAGATACGCACGCATGCACCCCAGTGTCCCTGGTCGGCGGGCGGTCGGGGATGATGCCCGGCATGCGTTACCTATTCGTCGGCGACTCCATGACCGTGGGCGCCGCGGGCGACTACACGTGGCGCTACCGCATGTGGCAGCACCTGAACGAGCTGGGCGAGCCGTTCACGGTGGTGGGGCCGCGCACCACGCTGTACGACACGGCGGCCGGCGCGGCCGTCTCCTCCGACTACGCCGACCCGTTGTTCCCGGAGCGGGCCAGGCGGCATCTGGCGGGCTGGGGCGAGGGCTGGCACCACATGGTGCCGATGATCGGCGACGTCGTACGGGAGCACCGCCCGGACGTGCTGCTGATATCGCTCGGCCTGATCGACCTCGGCTTCTACACCGACGCCGAGCAGACCGCGCGCAATGTGGAGCGGTTCATCGCGGCGGCCCGCGTGGCGGGCCCCGCGCTGCGGATGGTGCTGCTGCCGGTCATCCCCAACACCAGGGCCGATCTGGATCCGGGCTTCGCGGACCAGTGCGCGGAGCTGAACACCCGCATGGCGAAGGCGGTCGCCGAGCACGACTCGCCCGCCTCGCCGCTGCTGCTGGCCTCCCGCCCCGAGGGGTACGACATCCTGCTCCACACCTATGACGGCACCCATCCCAACGCGGCGGGCGAGCACAAATTGGCGGCGGCTTTCGCGGACGCGATGTACCAGGCGTGGGACATCGGGGCGCCCTACAACGAGTACTGAGCCGAACGGCGCCAGGACCGCGGGCCGAACGGCGGACGACGCCGCGGGTGCCCCCCGGATTGCCCCTTGATTCGAGCGCACTCCAAGAGCTTGGCTGAACGCCATGGAGTACACACAGCTCGGACGTACCGGCCTCAAGGTCAGCCGTCTGGTTCTCGGCACGATGAACTTCGGCCCGGAGACGGATGAGGCGGACAGCCACTCGATCATGGACGCGGCCCTCGCGGCGGGCGTCAACTACTTTGACACCGCCAACGTCTACGGCTGGGGTGAGAACAAGGGCCGCACCGAGAAGATCATCGGCACCTGGTTCGCCAAGGGCGGCGACCGCCGCGACAAGACGGTGCTGGCCACCAAGGTGAACGGCTACATGGGCACCGCCGACGAGCCCTGGCCGAACCACGACAAGCTCAGCGCGCTCAACATCCGGCGCGCCGTCGAGGCCAGCCTCAAGCGGCTGAACACCGACTACATCGACGTCTACCAGTTCCACCACGTCGACCGGGACACTCCGTGGGAGGAGATCTGGCAGGCGATCGACGTCCTGATCCAGCAGGGCAAGATCCTCTACGCCGGGTCGAGCAACTTCGCGGGCTGGCACATCGCGCAGGCCAACGAGGCGGCGGCGCGGCGCGGTTCGCTCGGTCTGATCACCGAGCAGTGCCTGTACAACCTGGCGGAGCGGCGGGCGGAGATGGAGGTCATCCCGGCGGCGCGGCACTACGGCCTCGGCGTGATCCCCTGGTCGCCGCTGAACGGCGGTCTGCTCGGCGGCGCGCTGCGCAAGCAGCGCGAGGGCGGCGGCGCGCGTTCCACCAGCGGGCACACCGCGAAGGCGCTCCAGGACGGCAAGCTGCGCGACCAGGTCCAGGCGTACGAGGACCTGTGCGACAAGCACGGCCTCCAGCCCGGTGACGTCGGTCTCGCCTGGCTCCTCACCCGTCCGGGTGTGACCGGTCCGATCGTCGGCCCGCGCACCCAGGACCAGCTCGACTCGGCGCTGCGCGCGCTGGAGCTGGAGCTGTCGGAGGAGTTCCTGGCGGCGCTCGACGAGATCTTCCCCGGTCCTGGGCCGTCCCCGGAAGCCTTCGCCTGGTAGGTCCCGGCACCGAGGGAACCCGGAGGAGCCCAGAGGAACACGGCGGAGCCCTGAGGAACACGGCGGGTACGGCGGGCGCGGCGGGCGGAACAGCCGCGGCGGCCGTGCCCGCCGAGCCGTGATCCGGCCCGGACGGCCAGACGGCCGGGCGGCCCGCGCAGCCGGGTGGTGTGGACGGACAGTCCGGGGTGCCGCCGCGGGTCAGCCCAGCGCGGCGGCGACGACCACCACCACGAGCATCAGGACGAAGGCGGCGGTCATCACACGAGTACGGGTCTTGGGGTCCACACCCCGAGGTTAACCGGCCCCGGTCACCCCTCCGGCCGGTGGGCCGCCGGGCGCCCCAGCGGCCAGGACTCCTCCGTCGTGTAGCGGGGCTGCTCGCCGGGGGCCCCGGAGCGCGGCAGGGCGCTGCTGACCAGGTGGAGGGTGTCGGCGTTCCAGGCCGCCCCGTGGAGGGCGGCGAGGGCGTCGGCGAAGGGCCGCAGGCTCACCGCGTGGCCGCGCTGGGTGCGGGCCAGGGTGAGGTGGGGCCGGAAGGCGTGCTCCGCGTCGGGTGGCGCGCCCGCCCGCCGGGCCGCGGCCCGTACGGAGCCGGCCAGCGCGGCGAGACCGGTCAGGTCGCCGTCGGCGCCCGCCCACAGCGCGCGGTCGCCGAACCGGCCGCCGCCGGACAGCCGCAGTGCGCAGGGTTCGTGACGGGCGGCGGCCCGGCCGAGGCGTTCCGCCAGCTCGGGTCTGACGGGGTCGGCCACCTCGCCGAGGAAGGCGAGGGTGAAGTGCCAGCTCTCCCGGGCGGTCCAGCGCAGCGCCGAGGCGTCGGGCAGACGCCTCAACGGGCCGACCGCGTCGGCCAGTTCGTCGGCGACGGACGGTGGCGGCAGCAGCGCGACGAAGAGCCTCACGGCACCGGCCGTACCGGGACCGGGCGAGCCGTGGCCCAGCGAGCCGTGACCGGGCGGCCCGGAACCCGCCGGGCCGGAGCGAGGCATGCCATAAACAGGCGTGCCCGAACCGACCGGGACGGAACCGGCCGTGCCGGAACCGACCCGGCGGGGGCCGCCGCCCGCACCAGTCCCGTGAGCCCGCGCGGGCTCATACGGCCGGGGTGAGCCGGGGCGCCGACTCGTCGTCCTGAGGCTGGGTCTGAGGCCGCGCCTGGGCCTGGGACCGGTCCCGCGCCTGGGACGTGGCCCGCGCCTGGCCCTGAGGCGCCGGCGTCTTCGCGTCCGGGCCGGGCGCCGGAGCGCCCTCCCCCGCCGCCTCCGGCGCGTCCTCGGCGTCCACGTCGCCGGTGACCGGCTCGCGGGGCACGAAGGAGAGCAGGGGCCGGCCCTTGGTCCTGCCGCGGCGCAGGTTCAGACGGGGCCGGAGGCCCCCGATCCGCGCCAGGACGACGGCGACGGCCACCGCGGCCGCCGCGGAGATCAGGCCGCCGGACAGGAAGCCGACGCGGGCGCCGTAGGTGTCGGTCACCCAGCCCATCACCGGACCGCCGATCGGGGTGCCGCCGACGAAGACCATCATGTACAGGCTCATCACCCGGCCGCGCATGACGGGTTCGGTGGCGAGCTGGACGGTGGCGTTGGCCGTTGTGTTGAAGGTCAGGCCGAAGATGCCGATCGGGACCAGCAGGACGGCGAAGATCCAGAAGGCGGGCGCCACGGCCGCGGCGGCCTCCAGCAGCCCGAAGACGCAGGCCGCGGCGACCAGCATGCGCAGCCGGGTACGGGTGCGGCGGGCGGCGAGCAGCGCGCCGAGCAGGGAACCGGCCGCCATCAGGGTGTTGAGCAGGCCGTAGGTGCTGGCGCCGCTGTGGAAGACCTGGTTGACGAAGGCGGAGAGCCAGATCGGGAAGTTGAAGCCGAAGGTGCCGATGAAGCCGACCAGGACGATCGGCCAGATGAGGTCCGGCTTGCCCGCCACGTAGCGCAGGCCCTCGCGGAGCTGGCCCTTGCCGCGGGGCACGCGGTCGACCCGGTGCAGCTCGGAGGTGCGCATCAGCAGCAGGCCGACGAGCGGGGCCATGAAGGACAGGCCGTTGAAGAGGAAGGCCCAGCCGCTGCCGACGGCCGTGATCATCACACCGGCGACGGCGGGGCCGATCAGGCGCGCGGACTGGAAGTTCGCGGAGTTGAGCGAGACCGCGTTGCGCACATGGCTCGGGCCGACCATCTCCATGACGAAGGTCTGCCGCGCGGGGTTGTCGATCACGGTGACCATGCCGAGCAGGAAGGCGATCGTGTAGACGTGCCAGACCTGGACGACACCGCTGAGGGTGAGGGCGGCCAGCAGGAGTCCCAGGAGGCCGAGTACGGCCTGGGTGAGGATCAGGATCTGCCGCTTGGGGTAGCGGTCGGCGATGACGCCGCCCCAGAGGCCGAAGAGCAGCATCGGCAGGAATTGCAGCGCGGTGGTGATGCCCACCGCGAAGGACGAGCCGGTGATGCTGAGCACCAGCCAGTCCTGGGCGATCCGCGACATCCAGGTGCCGGTGTTGGACACCACGGCGCCGGTCGCGAAAAGCCGGTAGTTGCGGACCTTGAGCGAGCTGAAGGTGCTCGTCCTGCCGTCCGCGGGTCGGTCAGGTTCGGTTGCGGTGCCTGGTCCGGCTGCCGAACTCAATCGGGTCTCGCCTCCCCTTCAACAGGTGGTCGGTCATGCTGTCCGATGGCTCGCGCGGCACAGGTGTCGTACGGGTCATACAGCTCGTGCGGTGCATACGGTCGTGCGGGTCGTGCTGGTCGTGCTGGTCGTGCTGGTCATACGGTTCGTGCAGGTCATACGGTCATACGGTTCGTGCAGGTCACACGCTTCGTGCTGGTCATGCGGTCATACGGTTCACGCGCCTCGTACGACGTCCTACCGGTCACAGGTGAGCGAGCTTCTCCAGGACGGGAGCCGCCTCGCGGAGCACCGCGCGCTCCTCGTCGGTCAGCCCCTCGGTGAGCCGGGCCAGCCAGGCGTTCCGCGTATCGCGGGCGTCGGCGAGGATCGCCTCGGCCTGCTCGGTCTGGCTCACCACGACCTGGCGCCGGTCGTCGGGGTGCGGTTCCCGGCGGACCAGCCCCTTGGCCTCGAGCATCGCCACGATGCGGGTCATCGACGGCGGCTGCACGTGTTCCCTGCGGGCCAGTTCGCCAGGGGTGGCGGACCCGCAGCGGGCCAGGGTGCCCAGCACCGCCATCTCGGTCGGGCTGAGCGTCTCGTCGACACGCTGGTGGCGCAGTCGGCGGGACAGGCGCATCACGGCGGAGCGCAGCGAATTCACCGCGGCGCGGTCGTCCTCGGACAGTTCGGTCACGTTCATTAGGTTAGCTCATTAGCTAATCTAAGTAAAACTTGGCCAAGCGGGACCCCACTCAACCCTCATGTGCCCTTATCTCACCCATACGGGTGAGATGGCCGCCGAAAGTCCCCCGCGGCGGCCCCCCGTCCGGGGACCTTTGGGCGTATGGCATCGAGAGTGCTCAGCCTCCGCATAGACGCAGACCTGTGGGACCGGATCCGCGACCATGCCGCCAAACGCGGAATGAGCGCCCAGGACTATGTGGTCCAGGCGCTCATCCGTGACGACTTCGACGAACGGTTCAAGACGGCCGTCGACGAGACGGAGCGGTTCTACGGGCAGGACGGGCCGCTGAGCGGACCCGCCCCCACCCCTCAGGCACCGGCTCAGAGCAGGCCGAGCGCGGGCATCAGGTAGTAGAAGGCGAAGACCGCGGCCACGGCGTAGAGCGCGACCGGCACCTCGCGCCAGCGGCCGGCGGCCAGCCGCAGCAGGCAGAAGCTCAGGAAGCCGATGCCGATGCCGTTGGTGATCGAGTACGTGAACGGCATCATCACCATGGTCAGGAACGCCGGCACCGCGATGGTGAAGTCGCTCCAGTCGATCTCCCGGACCGAGCCCGCCAGGATCAGGAAGCCGACCGCGACCAGGGCGGGCGTGGCCGCCTGGGCGGGGACCATGGTGGCCAGCGGTGTGAAGAACAGCGCGAGCACGAACATCAGGCCGGTCACGATGCTGGCGAGACCGGTCCTGGCGCCCTCGCCGACGCCCGCCGTGGACTCCACGAAGCAGGTGTTGGCGGACGAGGAGGAGGCGCCGCCGACGGCGGTGGCGATGCCGTCGATCATCAGCACCTTGTTGATGCCGGGCAGGTCGCCCTTCTCGTCGAGCAGATCCGCCTCGTCGCTGACGCCGAGGATGGTGCCCATCGCGTCGAAGAAGCAGGACAGCAGCACGGTGAAGACGAAGAGCACGCCGGTCAGGATGCCGACCTGGTGGAAGCCGCCGAAGAGGCTGACCTTGCCGACGAGGCCGAAGTCGGGGCTGGCGACCGGGTTGCCGGGCCACTTGGGAACGGTGAGGCCCCAGTTGGCCGCGGGGATGTCGGCGACGGCGTCCACGATCACCGCGAGGACCGTCATGGCGACGATGGAGATCAGGATCGCGCCCGCGACCTTGCGGATGATCAGCGCCAGGGTGAGCAGCGTGCCGAGGATGAAGATCAGCACGGGCCAGCCGTTGAGGTGGCCGTCGGAGCCGAGCTGGAGCGGCACGGTGGTGTGAGCGGCGTCCGGGATACGGGTGACGAAGCCGGAGTCGACCAGGCCGATCAGCATGATGAACAGGCCGATGCCGATCGCGATGCCCTTGCGCAGGCCGAGCGGCACCGCGCTCATCACACGCTCCCGCAGCCCGGTGGCGACCATGATCATGATCGCGAAACCGGCGAGCACGACCATGCCCATCGCGTCCGGCCAGCTCATCTTGGGCGCGAGCTGGAGGGCGACGACGGTGTTCACACCGAGCCCGGCGGCGAGCGCGATCGGCACATTGCCGACCACGCCCATCAGCAGGGTGGTGAAGGCGGCGGTGATCACGGTCGCGGTGACGAGCTGGCCGCCGACCAGGTGGTGGCCGTACTTGTCCACGGCGGAGCCGAGGATGATCGGGTTGAGCACGATGATGTACGCCATCGCGAAGAACGTGGCGAGACCGCCGCGAATCTCCCTCGGGATGCTGGACCCGCGCTCGGAGATCCGGAAATAGCGGTCAAGGCCGGGGGCGGCGGGCGGCATACGGGTCCTCAAGGTGCTCAGCTTGGATGATCATACGAACAAATTCGGCCAGCGCGTGGCTGCTTCAGTATGAATAAACAACTTGTCAAACGCCATCTGCGCGCGTAGATCCTTGAACCGCACGGCCGCCACCACCTCGCGGGCACCGCGACCGGCCCCCTTACGATGGGCGCATGAGCAGCAACCGGACCCCCCTGCGCGAGGCCCCAGAGCCGCTGGAGGCCAACGATGTGGCCACTGTCACAGTCGGCACGATCATCTGGGCCGTGCTGTTCGTCGTGCAGCTCCCCTTCTACGGCTGGTACGCGGATCACGGCCATACGTGGCTGATCTGGACCTGTCTGGCGGGTGCGGGGCTCGGGCTGATCGGCCTGAAATACGTCACCGCGCGGCGGGCCGCGATCCGTCGCGCCGCCGCGGCGCGCGGTCAGGAAGGGACCTCCGCCGGGTAGAAGCGCCGGGCGCCACGTACCGTCGGACCCATGACGGAACGCACGGACACGGAGGTCGTCACCCGGAAACCGGGACTGACCGGCGGCGAGGTCGCGGAACGCGTCGCGCGCGGCGAGGTCAATGACGTACCGGTACGCTCCTCCCGCTCAACTTCCGAGATCGTCCGGGCGAATGTCTTCACCCGGTTCAACGCGATCATCGGCTTCCTTTTTCTGATCATTTTGGTGGTCGGTCCGATCCAGGACGGCCTCTTCGGTTTCGTGATCGTCGCCAACACCGCGATCGGCATCATCCAGGAGCTGCGCGCCAAGCGGACCCTGGACAGCCTCGCCGTGATCGGCGAGTCCAAGCCCTCGGTGCGCCGTGACGGTGCGTCGGCCGAGATCCACACCTCGGAGATCGTCCTCGGCGACCTCATCGAGTTGGGCCCCGGTGACAAGGTCGTCGTGGACGGCGTCATCGAGGAGGCCGACGGCCTGGAGATCGACGAGTCGCTGCTGACCGGTGAGGCCGACCCCGTGCTCAAGCACGCCGGGGACCAGGCGATGTCGGGCAGCTTCGTGGTGGCGGGCGGCGGTGCCTTCACCGCCACCAAGGTCGGCCGGGAGGCGTACGCGGCGCAGCTCGCCGACGAGGCGTCCCGCTTCACGCTGGTCAACTCCGAGCTGCGCAACGGCATCAGCCAGATCCTCAAGTACGTGATGTGGATGATGGTGCCGACCGCGGTCGGCCTGATCATCAGCCAGTTCACGGTGGAGAGCCACGACGGCAGCGAGGCCGTCCGCCGTACGGTCGGCGGCATCGTGCCGATGGTGCCGGAGGGCCTGGTGCTGCTGACCTCGGTGGCCTTCGCGATCGGCGTGATCCGGCTGGGCCGCAAGCAGTGCCTGGTCCAGGAACTGCCCGCGATCGAGGGCCTGGCACGGGTGGACATCGTCTGCCTGGACAAGACCGGCACCCTCACCGAGGGCGGCATGGACGTCTCGGACCTGCGCCCGCTGGACGGCGCTGACCGCGACTACGTCGCCCGCGTCCTGTCCGCGCTCGGCGCCTCCGACCCGCGCCCCAACGCCAGCCTCCAGGCCATCATCGACGCCTACCCCCGGCCGGGCGGCAGCGCTTCGAAGGACGGCTCCAAGGCAGGCTCCGAGGACAGCGACCAGGACAGCGCCCAGGACAGCGACCAAGTCGGCGACCGGGACGACAGCGCCGCCAAGGACACCGCCGCGGACGGCGGTTGGCGCTGCACCGAGGCGCTGCCCTTCAGCTCGGCCCGCAAGTACAGCGGCGCCGCCTTCAACGAGCCCGACGGCACCAGCAGTACGTGGCTGCTCGGCGCGCCCGACGTGCTGCTGCCCACCGGGCACGGCTCGCTCGCCGAGATCGACCAGCTCAACAACGAGGGCCTGCGGGTGCTGCTGCTGGCCCGCACCGACCGCCCGCTCGACGACCCGCGGGTGGCCGAGACCGTCACCCCGTACGCGCTGGTCGTCCTCGAACAGCGGCTGCGGCCCGACGCCGGGGACACGCTGCGGTACTTCGCCGAGCAGAATGTGCAGACCAAGGTCATCTCCGGCGACAACGCGGTGTCGGTCGGCGCGGTCGCCGGCAAGCTCGGGCTGCCGGGCGCGGACGCCCCGGTGGACGCCCGCCAACTGCCCACCGACCAGGACGAGATGGCGCAAGTGCTGGAGGACGGCGCCGTCTTCGGGCGGGTCACGCCGCAGCAGAAGCGGGACATGGTCGGCGCCCTCCAGTCCCGCGGGCACAACGTGGCGATGACCGGCGACGGCGTCAACGACGTACTCGCCCTCAAGGACGCCGACATCGGCGTGTCCATGGGGTCGGGTTCCGAGGCCACCCGCGCGGTCGCGCAGATCGTGCTGCTCAACAACAGCTTCGCGACGCTGCCTTCGGTGGTCGCCGAGGGCCGGCGGGTGATCGGCAACATCACCCGGGTCGCCACGCTGTTCCTCACCAAGACGGTCTACTCCGTGCTGCTCGCGGTGCTCGTGGTGTGCTGGCAGGTGCCGTACCCCTTCCTGCCGCGGCACCTCACGCTGCTGTCCACGCTCACCATCGGCGTGCCCGCCTTCTTCCTGGCGCTCGCACCCAACAAGGAGCGGGCCAAGCCGCATTTCGTCCGGCGGGTCATGCGGTACTCGACCCCCGCGGGGATCATCTGCGGGCTCGCGGCGATGCTGTCGTACCTGCTGGCCCGGCACCACTACTCCGGCAGCGGGGCGCTGGACGCCGAGACCAGCGCGGCCACGCTCACGCTGTTCCTGCTGGAGGTGTGGGTGCTGGCGATCGTGGCCAGGCCCTACACCTGGTGGCGGATCGCGCTGGTGCTGGCGATGGGCGTCGGCTTCCTGATCGTGCTGGTCGTCCCGTGGCTCCAGTCCTTCTTCGCGCTGAAGCTGGTGGGCGCGCAGATGCCGTGGACGGCCGTCGGTATCGCGGTGGCGGGCGGACTGGTGCTCGAAGTGGTGTGGGGGTGGGTGCGCAGGCGCGACACGGCGTGAGCCCCCACGCCTGAGGGTCCGTCAGTCGAACCAGCGGTTCATGGCCAACTCCTCGGTACGGGTGGGGTCTTCGAGGAGCGCGGCCAGTTCGAAGCGGCGGTGCCAGTGGGCCGTGGCCCACGCCAGGCCCGCGGCCACGCCCTCGACCGTGGAGGCGTGCAGGGTGCCGTCGATGTAGCGCCAGGAGAGTTCGACGTCCCCGGTGACGAGCAGTTCCTCGTGCTCGATGTACGTGGCGGGGGCGCCGGGGAGCAGGTCGTGGACGGCGGGCAGCACGTCGTGGATCTCGCCCTCGGAGACGACACGGGCCTCGACGGCGTCGCTGAGGCGGCGGACCTGGAAGAGGTCGGCGAGGTCCGCGGCCAGCCGCGGCGGCACGGGCAGCAGGGCGCGGCCCGCGGCGAGCGGCAGCAGGTCGGGGGCGTCGGCGACCAACGCGTCGGCGGCGTCGACCACGCGGGGCACGCCGTCCACGACGGCCCGCAGGTCGTCGGGGAGCGTGACCTGCTCGGGGTCGAGTTCGGCCAGCGCCGCGTAGAGGTGGTGGAGCTGGGCGGGGGCGACCCGCCGCTCGGGGTCGGCCAGCCGCGCGAGGAGTTCGGCGGCCCCGCCCGGTTCGTCCAGCAGCGCGCGTACGGAGGTGCGGACGCCCAGCGCCCGCAGCACCTGCTCGTCCACGGCCGTGCCGGTGGCGGCCTCGTCGTAGAGCCCGGCCAGCAGCGGGTCGCCGCCCGCCGCGCGCAGGCCGACCGGGCGGCGGCCGTCGAGCACGGGGTGGTCGCGGAGCCACCAGGCGGCGTAGGGGCGTACGGAGTCGGTGGTGCCGTCGGGGAGCAGGACGCGTACGGGCGCGGTGATCGCGTCGCGCAGCGGGGGGCGGGAGAGCAGCGCCAGCGCCTGCGGCCAGGCGTCGTCGTCCACCAGGTCGAGGTCGCGGACGCCGATCACCTCGGTGGCGACCGGCGGCACGTCGGTCTCGGGGAGGCGGTCCAGGACGTCCTCGCACCACACGTCGACGGCGTCGAGCAGGCCGATGTCGTCGGGCTCGGCCCAGTCGCTGTCGCGCGGTTCGAGGTCGTCGGGGTCGAGGACGACGTCGGCGGCGCGGACCAGCGCGAAGGTGGCGAGCACCCCGACCGCGGCGAGCGGCTGTTCGCCCCAGCGCTCGGCCAACTCGGCGTCCACGGCGGCCAGTTCACCCTCGCGCAGGACGGATTCCAGGGCGCTGCCGGGGAAGACCAGCTCGCCGGCCGGGGCGAGTTCGCCCTCCTCGTCGGGCAGCGCGAGGGCGGCGAGCCACGGCTCCTCGCCGGGCGCGAGCCCCGCGGCGCGGGCCAGAGCGAGGACGGTGTCGGCCAACTCCTCGGTGTCCAGGGCGTTCTCGTCGTCCCAGGCGGCGCCCTCGTCGTCCAGCGAGGCGGCCACGGCGGCCCTGACCTGAGGGGTGGTCAGGACGGCGCGCGGGGTGGCGGGGGACGCGCCGAGCTTTTCGAGCAGCGGGTGCACGGCGTCGGCGTGGGCGACGCGCAGGCCGAGGCGGGCCAGCGCGGCGGGGTCCACCGCGCCCGTGTCGCCGTCGTCCCCCTCCCCCGGCACCGGCAGCAGCACCTGGCGCGGGCCGACGACCGTACGGCCGTCGGCGAGCGGCACCGGGAGGCCGCTGAGGACGTCGGCGTCGGTTCCGGCCAGCGCGTCGTACAGGCGCCACCACCAGCCCGCGGGGCGTTCGGTGCCCGCGAGGCGGTCCACGGCGTCGGCGAGGGTCAGCCGGGCGACGCCCAACTGGCGCAGCGCGGGCCGCCGTTCGAGCGTGGAGGGGACCAGCGTCGGCAGCACCTCGGCCAGGACGCGTACGGCCTGCGCGGTGGCGCCCTCCACGACCTCGGCCTCGACCGGGCGCAGCGCGGGCGCCTCACCGGCCAGCGGGCCGCCGCCGTCCCAAGAGCCGTCGTCCGCGGCCTTCTCCGCCGCCTCGGGGCCGTCGGGGCCGTCGTCGGGGCGCGGCTCGGCGGCGCGCGGCAGGAAGGCGGTACGGGGCAGCTCGGCGAGGATTCTGCGGCGCAGCTCGGCGTCGAGTTCGCCCTTGCCCAGCGGTCCCGGCACCAGGTCGACCACGCCAGTGCCGACCGGCCGCCAGCCGGCCAGCAGCGCCACGTACGACTCGGCGGCGCGGGCCAGCAGGAAGTCGGTGAGCGGGCCGAGGGCGGCGTGGCGGCGGGTCGGGTCGAGCGGGAAGGAGGCGAGCAGCAGCGCGGGCAGGCCGTGCGGTTCGTCGGTGGGCGTGGGCGCGTGGACGACGGGCGCGGTGCGGGGCGCGGCCGGGGCGCCCTCCTCGTCCACGGGGACCGCCCAGGTCACCGACCAGACGGGGCGCAGCCGTTCCTCGACGGGGCGGTCGGCCAGCAGGTCGGGGGTGAGGGCGCCGGAGGCGGACGACACCCGCCAGCGGGCGGCGCCGTCGCGGTCGCTGTCCTCGATGACCACGTCGCCGTCGTCGGTCTGACGGCGGGTCAGGGTCCGTACCCCGTCCGGGGTTTCCACCACGACCTCGGACAGGCCCGGCAGCGCGAGCAGCAGCGCGTCGTCCACGGCCGCCAGCAGCCGGGCCGCGAGGTCGCCCGCGGCGCCGTCGCGCAGCGGCAGCAGCACGACGGTGTCGTACGTGTCGGGCGCGCGGCCCTCCGCGGGGAACGGCAGGCGCAGCAGCGGGACATGGCCGTCGCGGCGTCGCAACTCATCGGTCAGGCCGGGGACTTCGGCGGCCAGCGCGCGGGCCTCGGCCAGCGACCAGCGGACGCCGCCGGTGCGGCCCACCACGGCCGGTTCGTCGCTGACGGCCAGCACCGCCGCGAAGCCGACGCCGAAGCGGCCGACGGCGGCCGGGCCGTCGTCGCGCTTGGCGGAGGCGCGGAGCGTGGACAGCGACTCGACGGCGGCGGCGTCGAGCGGCGCGCCGGTGTTGGCGGCGGCCAGCAGGGCGGGGTCGTCATCGCCCTCACCGGCCCCGTGGAGGGTCAGCCGCAGGCGGCCGGGGACGCCGGCCCGTACCGCCGCGTCGGCGGCGTTCTGGGCCAGTTCCACGACGAGGCGGTCGCGGTAGCCGCCGAGGGCCAGGTCCTCCTCGGCGTTCGCGTCCTCACGGAAGCGGGCGGCCGACGCGGACCAGGCGGTGGTCACGCCCGCGCGGAGCGCGGCGGTGCCGAAGGGGTCGCTGGTGGCTTCCGTGACGACCGTCGGTCGGGTCCCTGCGCGGCTCACGTGGCCCTCCGGTTGTTGCTGCGGCCCGCGGCCGGGCCCCTGTCGGGGCGACCGTACCGCCAATGGCGCCGCGCCCGCGCGGCGCGGTCGCCCGCACGGGGTTCACCGCCGCCCCCGGCCCACCGGCCGGGGGTACCGCGGCTACGAGCCGCGCGGCCCGTCCGCCGCGGCGGCGTCGTCGTCCGCCGGGGACACGCGGCCGGGGTGCAGGGAGACCTGCTCGGTCTCCTCCATGTCGTCCAGGACCATCGGCGGCGGGGTGGGGGTCTTGGGCATCACGGCGGCCTCGGAGTGGCCGCCGCAGCCGTAGGACAGGGAGACCAGGCGGCCGTCGGCGGGCGAGAACTCGTTGGCGCAGATCCCGAACGCCTGGCTGAGGGAGCCCTTGATCGCGACGAGGAAGCCGCAGCTCACGCAGTTGGCGGGCGCGGCCTGGGCCATGGGCGTCTTGGCGCCGAACTGCTCCTCCCAGCGGTCGGCGGCGGCGTGCAGACCGTAGCGGGAGAGCACCCGCGGCCGTCCCATGCCGATCTCGGCGGCGACCGCGGTGATCGTCGCGGGCGTGGGCACCACGAAGTCGGCGTCGGAGGAGTCCGCGGCGCTCTCGGGACCCGCGGAGCCGTCCGGGGCGTCGGCCGACCCGTCGGGGAAGCCCGGGAAGCGCTCGTCGTCCTCGCCGGTCCACCCCGGCTCCAGGCGCAGGTCGTCGGCCTCGGTGGGCAGCAGGTCGCCGGGGCCCATGTCGCCCGGCCGCAGCCGCTCGCTCCACGGCACCCATTCGGGCGCGAGAATCGCGTCGTCGCCCGGCAGCAGCACCGTCTCGTCGATGGTCACGACCTTGGCGCGGGAGGCCCGCGTGAGGGTGGTGGCCCAGCGCCAGCCGCGGTAGGCGGGCTCTTTACAGGCGAAGTAGTGGGTGACGACGCGGTCCCCCTCGGCGACGACGCCGAGGTGCTCGCCGACGGACTGCGGCCCCGCCGCCTCCTCCGTCACAGCCAGCGCGACATCGACCGCCTCGGCGCACAGGCGGTCAGGGGTACGGCTTCGCATCGCAGCACTCACAGAAATCGTTTCTCTCTCTACGCCGTCTCACGTGTGCGCCGCGACGCGACGGACCCGACGCGGAAAACCGGGGCGGAGCGGACCTGCGGACCGCTTCGACGCCTTGGTTTTCTGCCTTCGTGGCCCTGCCCGAGCGTCTTCGGGCGCACCTGTTGTCACCCATTCTGCGCGATCGCACGCTACCTGTGCGCACCACGTGCGCAAAGGAGGGGGTGCGTGGTCTTCCGATTGGGGCAGGATTGCTGTCGTGGCACGAACGGTGACTGCGGGCCCAGGGCCCGTGCGCAGGGCCGGACGCGCCCTCGCTAACGGCGTGGGGCGGTCCGGCGGTGCCTTGCGCCGTCGTATCAGGCGTACGACACACGCGGGCGGCGCGGGCGAGTCGGGGCTGGCGAAGCTGATCGAGCTGCACGCCGTGAACTCGGCGGGCGACATGTTGATCACGATCGCGCTCGCGAGTTCGGTGTTCTTCTCGGTCCCGACCGGACAGGCCCGCGGCCGGGTCGCGCTCTACCTGCTCGTGACGATGGCGCCGTTCGCGCTCCTGGCCCCGGTGATCGGTCCGCTGCTCGACCGGCTCCAGCACGGCCGCCGGGCGGCCATAGCGATGGCGATGATGGCGCGCGGCGTGCTGGCCTGGACGATGGCCGGGGTGATCAGCACCGCGGGCCTCGGCCTGTATCCGATGGCGCTGGGCGTCCTGGTGGCGTCGAAGGCGTACGGCGTGGTGCGAAGCGCGGTGGTGCCACGGCTTCTGCCGGACAGAACGACACTCGTGAAGGCCAATTCACGGGTGACGCTGGCGGGTCTGCTCGCGACGGCCATCGCCGCGCCGGTCGGCGCGGGGCTGCACGCCTTCGGCCCGCAGTGGCCGCTCTACGGCGCCTTCGTGATCTTCATCGTCGGCGCGCTGCTGTCGATGTCGCTGCCCTCGAAGGTCGACTCCTCGCGCGGCGAGGGCAAGGTCCGGCTGTCGGCCGACGAGGAGGCGCCGCCGGAGCCGTCGGGGATTCCGGGCAAGCGGCCGAGCCTGCTGGGCGTCGGCTCCTCGGTGCTGCACGCCCTCCAGGGCAACGCGGGGCTGCGCTCGCTGTCCGGCTTCCTGACGATGTTCCTGGCGTTCATGCTGCGCGAGCATCCGCTGGGCGGCCTCACCGCGGCGACCTCCCTGGGCGTCGTGGTCGTCTCCGCCGGCGCGGGCAACGCGCTGGGCACGGCGCTCGGCGCGTGGCTGAAGGCGCGCGGCCCCGAGATCATCATCGGCAGCGTCCTGATCTGCTCGCTGACGGCGACGATCGCCGCGGCCACCTGGTACGGGCTGGTCACCGTCGCCGCCGCGGCGGCCGTCGCGGGCATCTCGCAGGCCCTGGCGAAGCTGTCCCTGGACGCGCTGATCCAGCGCGACGTGCCGGAGTTGGTGCGCACCTCCGCCTTCGCCCGCTCCGAGACCGCCCTCCAGCTCTCCTGGGTGGTCGGCGGCGGCCTGGGCATAGTGCTCCCGCTCAACGGCCAGCTCGGCATGTCGGTCGCGGCCTGTCTGGTGCTGGTGGCGTTCGTGGTGTCGGTACGCGGCCTGTTCGGCTCGGCGCGGCGCGGCGGCAACACGGCGTCGGCACGGGTGGCGTAAGGACACCGGCCGTACGCGGTAGGGGCCCTGGCGTACGCGGCGGGGGTCCGGCCGTAACCGGTACGGGTGTACGGCGGCGGTGATCGCCGGGCCGTCGCGGGACACGTCCCACCCCCGCGCAGCCTGGGGGCAACAGCCCGGTAGCCTCCTGCCATGAGCATTCGCCGCGCTGCCACCACCATCGGTGCCGTCTCCCTCGGGCTCGTCGCCCTGACCGCCTGCGACAAGCCGACCCCCCTGGCAACCGTGACCGTGGGCACCCGGTCCGTGACCGCGGAAGCCGTGGACAAGTGCTACGCCCACGGCAAGCTGCTCCCCCAGGCGATCTTCGAGGCGTGTCTGACGGCCGCCCCCAAGCACCACCTCACGGTCGGCCTGGGCGACCAGGTACGCATCGGCGTCGACCCGAAGCTGGCGAAGAAGGGCTGGCTGCTCGCCAACGGCACCCAGCTCGTCACGCAGGAACTGCTCAAGAACCAGACGTACTGGACGCTCGACAGCGGCACCCTGTTCACCGTGCAGGACCAGCAGACCGGCCAGTCCACGCAGGTCAAGGAAGTCACCTTGAACATCGTGGAGTCCGGCGACCTGACGGGCCGCAAGACGTACGGCATCTGGAAGATCAAGCTCGTCCGCGGCAAGTGACACCCGACCGCGCCGCCGGTCCCGCGCCCGGCCCGGAACCCGGTCCCGCGCCCGCGCCTTACGGCAGGCTCCTCGTCGTGACCGCGGTGGACGCCGAACGCGCGGCCGTCGAGGCCGGGCTGAGCGCGGCGCCACCGCCCACCGCCGTGACGGCGGACGTGATCGCCGCCGGTGTGGGTCCGGCGGCAGCGGCGGCGGGCACCGCGACCGCGCTGGCGCTGGCCGAGGCGGCGGGCGCTCCGTACGGCCTGGTGGTCTGCGCCGGGATCGCGGGCGGTTTCGCGCCGGTCGCGCCCGTGGGCCATGTGACGGTCGCGGAGACGGTCGTGGCGGCGGACCTGGGCGCGCAGACCGACGAGGGCTTCGTACCGGTCGTGGAGCTGGGTTTCGGCACCTCTGAGCACCGGCCGCCCGCGCGGCTGAGCCGGGGCGTGGCGCGGGCGCTGGGCGCGGCGTACGGCCCGCTGCTGACCGTGAGCACGGTCACCGGCAGCGGGGAGCGGGCCGCGGAGCTGAGCGGCCGTCACCCGGGCGCCGTCGCGGAGGCGATGGAGGGCTTCGGGGTGGCGGAGGCCGCCGCGGCGCACGACGTGCCGATGCTGGAGATCCGCGCGGTGTCGAACGCCGTCGGCCCCCGTGACCGCGCGGCGTGGCGGATCGGCGACGCGCTGGCGGCCCTGACGGTGGCGTTCGGGAAGCTCCCGGCCGCCTTGGAGGTTGAAGCCACACATGACGACTGACACCGCGAACACGGGCCCGGCCGGGGCGCCGCACGACGCCGCGCTGCGGATCGCGTACTCCCCCTGTCCCAACGACACCTTCGTCTTCCACGCGTGGGCGCACGGCCTGGTGCCGCAGGCGCCGCCGCTCGACGTGACCTTCGCGGACATCGACATCACCAACGGGATGGCCGAGCGCGGCGAGTTCGACGTGCTGAAGGTGTCGTACGCGGTGCTGCCGTGGGTGCTGGACGAGTACGCGCTGCTGCCGTGCGGCGGGGCGCTGGGGCGCGGCTGCGGGCCGCTGGTGCTGACCCGGGAGCCTGGCGCGGACCTGGCGGGCAAGACGGTCGCGGTGCCCAGCGAGCGGTCGACGGCGTATCTGCTGTTCCGGCTCTGGGCGGCGACCGAGGTGCCGGGCGGGGTCGGGGCGATCGTGGTGCTGCCGTTCCACGAGATCATGCCCGCGGTACGGGACGGCCGGGTGGACGCCGGTCTGGTGATCCACGAGGCGCGCTTCACGTACCGGAACTACGGCCTGCACAAGCTCGCGGACATGGGTGAGCACTGGGAGGCGACGACCGGGCTGCCGATCCCGCTGGGCGCGATCATCGCCAAGCGCTCGCTCGGCAAGGAGCGGCTGCACGCGCTCGCCGAGTCGGCCCGTACGTCGGTGCGGATGGCGTGGGACGACCCGGAGCCGTCGCGCGACTACGTGCTGGAGAACTCGCAGGAGATGGACCCGGCGGTCGCGGACCAGCACATCGGGCTGTACGTCAACGAGTTCACCGCCGATCTCGGCGAGGACGGATACGCCGCCGTACGCGGACTGTTGACGCGGGCCGCCGCCGAGGGACTGGTGCCGCCGCTCGCCCCCGACGCGCTCGCATTCTGACCGAGATTTTCGTCGGGTGGCCGGAATTCACCGTGCCCGTTGCGCACTTGCGCACTTCGGCACTTGCGTACTTCGGCACTTCGCCGCTTTACCGGAAGGCGGGCTTCCGGCAAAGCGGCGCTAAAAACGGTCGACTTCCCTACGTCATAGCGGACTCATACGTCGAGCTGATCGGCGACAACGCGCAGTACGGAAGCGATCTTGTGTCCGTGCGCCTTGTCGGGATACCGGCCGCGCTGGAGGGAACGCGCGACGTCTTCGAGCAGCGTGGTGAGGTCCTGGACGATCGGCAGCAGCTCATCGGGTTTACGGCGCTGTGCCGCCGCCACCGAAGGAGCGGGATCCAGAAGTGTCACCGAAAGCGCCTGATCACCGCGCTGTCCTGCGACGACGCCGAATTCCACGCGCTGGCCGGGCTTGAGCGCAGCGACTCCGTCAGGCAGCACCGACGAGTGCACGAAGACGTCGCCGCCGTCATCGCGGGAGAGAAAGCCGAAGCCCTTCTCGCTGTTGAACCACTTGACTTTGCCGGTAGGCACGTCCGACCTCGTCCTCATTGCTCGAAACGACTCTGAATAAGACTTCAGCGGGTCCATCGGAGACCCGCTGGCACCAAGGCTAATGGCCTGGTGCTGTGTGACAAGACGCCAAGGTCCCGTTCCCCGGCCGTTCGACCGCCCCCTGAACGGATCTACCCTTGTCCGGTGAGCAAACAAACCATGGGCGCCGGTGACCTCCTGGTCCGTGTCGGCGCGATCGTCTTCCTCGTGGGCGCGGTCGGCACTCTCGTCACCGTCGCGCCGCTGTTGCTGGGCACGCATACGCTGCCGACGCCCGCGTATTTCGTGTCCATGCTGATGGGCGTGGGTATGGCGGTGGCGCTGTGCGGGCTGCTGCGGTCCGCCCTCGCGCAGCGGCAGACCTCACGGGAGCGGGGCGCGGCCGGTTCCTGAACCGGCCGCCGGGCTCTCCCGCCGAAGCCGGCGGCGGCTTGCGCCGTCCCCGGTGCGCTCAGGCAGCCGCGGACGTGTGGGCCGCGAACCAGGCCGGAAATTCGGTGAGATCGTCCAGGACGACATCGGCTCCGGCCGCCCGCAGTTCCGTCGCGTCGCACGGGCCCGTGGCCACCGCCACCGACAGCGCGCCCGCCTTCCGCGCGCCGCGCACGTCCCCGACGTGGTCGCCGACGTACACGCTCGCGCCGTACTCGATCAGCGCCTGCGCCTTCTGCTCCGCCCACAGCCAGCCGCGCACCTCGGCCTCGATCCCGACGTGCGCCAGGTGCAGTTCCGCGTTGGGCCCGTACTTCGCCGTCACCACCACGGGCCGCCCGCCGCCCGCCCGCACCGCCGCGACCGCCTCCGCCGCACCGCGCATCGCGGGCGTCGGCGCGATGGCGTGGTCCGGATACAGCGCCCGGTACAGATCGCCGATCTCGGCCACGCGCTCCGCGGGGAACCAGTTCGCCAGCTCGTCGTCCAGCGGCGGGCCCAGCCGCGTGACCGCCAGCTCCGAGTCGATCCACACGCCGGTTTCCGCCGAGAGCCGGTCGTACACGGCCTTGATCCCCGGGCGGGAGTCGATGAGGGTCATGTCGAGGTCGAAGCCCACCGTGAGGGTGGGCCGGGGCGGTACGGGGCTGAGGTCGCTGGTCACGCCCTCCATTCTCCCCTGCCGGGTCAACCCGATTTTCGTCCCCGTAGGGGGCGCGGGGAACTGCGCGACCAGCCGTCGCGGCGGCGCGCTGTCCGCACGGCGGGTTCGTGCCCCGAAGGGGCGCTGGGGGCACCTCCCAGCGGTAGCTGGGGGAGGAACTGCGCGACCAGCCCCCACCGGCCGGTGGTCGGGACTCCATCGAATTGCCCCTCTGGGGCCGGTGGTGACCTGCGGGAGCATCGTGGCTGAGCGCGCAGTTCCCCGCGCCCCTAAAAGATCGGCCCGCCGCCCAGCGGAAAGGGACCGCCTGGGGCCGCGCCCCTGAAAGATCGGGCCGCCGCCCGGCGCAAAGGGGCCGATCGGGGCCGCGCCCCGGGGAGGACCCGCCTTCGCGAGGGGGGCGTACCGGGGCGGAGCCCTAGGCGCGGCGGCGGGCGCGGAGGATCAGGTAGAGGGCGGAGCCAACGGCGGCGACGCGGACCGCGAAGGGATAGGCGTCCTGGAAGGCGTGGCCCATCTGCCCCTGGGCGATGGGATCGCCCCATTTGCCGGTGTCGCGCCCCCAGACCCAGACGACGAGCCCGAGGGCGGCGGCCCCGGGAATCCCGAGGATGCCGAATTTGGCCTGGCGGCGGGTGAGTTGGCGGGAGAGATAACCGGCGAGCCAGCCGAGGCCGAGGGGAATCCAGGAGCCGATGACGGCGCCCGCGACGAGAAGGGCGGCGGCGAGCAGGAGCAGCGGGCTGCCCCAGGTGACGGTACGGGCGGCGCGGCGGCGCGGCAGCCAGCGGCGGCGCGGACGGGCGGCGACCTCCTCCTCGTACTCGGCCTCCTCCTCGGCCTCTTCCTCGACCGGCGCACGCGGCGCCCCGGGCCTGACCCTGGCCCGGGTGTCACCGTCGTCATCCAGATCCTCGTCGTCGAAGGGGATGAAGACGCCGCCGGTCATACCGGGCAGGCCCGTGAGTTCGTCACCGGCCCTGAGGTGACCGTCGCGGCGCTCGTCCCGGTCCCACCAGTCGTCCTTCTTCCCCGCGCCCCCGCCGCCGCCGCCCTTGCCGCCGTCGGCCTTCTCCGTACCGTCCCTGCCCGCCGTCTTCCGCATCGACGGCACGCCGTACGGGCCGTAGGGGCCCCCGGCGGGCGCGGACGGGGACGAGGGCGGGGCCGGGACCTCGGGGGCGGCGGCGCCGGACGAGGCGTCGCCGGAGCCGCCTGCCGCGGCCTCCACGACGGCGTCCGGGCTGCCGATCCGGCCCAGGATGCGGCGGACGGTCGCCGGGTTGTCGCTGTCCTTGCGCTCCCGGTCGATGTCGGTGCGGAGCTGCGCGACCAGCCGCATGCGCTGGGAGGCGGGCAGCGCGGTCTGCGCGAGGTCGCCGATCCGGCTGAGGTAGTCGAACACCATCTGGTCGCTCTCGACACCCACCGCCAAGCCCCTTTGTCCGCGCCCGTGTCCGACCCTGCACCGACCGTACCCGCCCGCCGTCACCGCTGTCCTCATCCGCGGCCGCCATCCATGGCCGCCGCGACGAGGGGGGCTAATGTGGAACGGATGACGACCGGAGGGCAAGGATCTGTCCCGCGCACGCTCGCGGAGGACCTGCGCGCACGTGACGACGAGGCGCTGGGGCGGCTGCTGCGCGCCCGGCCGGACCTGCTGAGCCCCGTACCGAACGACCTGACGCAGCTCGCGACCCGCGCCTCCACCCGTACGTCGGTGGTCCGCGCGCTGGAGCACCTGGACCGCTTCACGCAGCAGGTCGCCGAGGCCCTGTCGGTGACGCGGGACCCGTGCTCGTACGGGACGCTGCTCACGCTGATGACGGGCGGCCCCGAGGGCACCGGCCACGCGGAGCCGCTGGACGCGGAGCTGGTGGCCGCGGTGACCGCCGCGCTGCCGCGCGCCGTGGACGTCCTGCGGGCGCGGGCGCTGCTGTGGGGTCCCGACGACCGGCTGCGGCTGGTGCGCACCGCGCGGGACGTGCTGGCGCCCGCCGCCACCGTGCCGTCCGCGACCGGCCTCGGGCCCTCGGTGAGCGAGGCGACCTCGGGCATGTCGCCCTCCCGGCTCCAGGAGATCCTGGCGGACGCCGGGCTCGATCCGACGCACGACCCGATGAGCGCGGTCACCGCGCTGGCCGGACTCTTCGCGGACCGCGACCGCACGGCGGCGCTGCTGGACACCGCGCCGGACGGGGACGCGCGCAAGGTGCTCGACCGGCTGGTGTGGGGGCCGCCGTACGGCGAGGTACGGGACGCGACCGTGCCGGTGCGGGCCGCGGACGCGGTGACGCCCGTGCAGTGGCTGCTGGCCCGCGGCCTGCTGCTGCCCGCGGGCCAGCACAATGTGCTGCTGCCGCGCGAGGCCGCGCTGAGCCTGCGCGGCGGCCGGGCGCACCGTACGCCGGAGCCGCTGCCGCCCGCCGTCGCGCCGGTGCCGCGTACCGAGCGGACCGTGGACATGACGGCGGCGGGGCAGGCGTTCACGGCCGTCAGCACGGTCGGCGAGCTGCTGAAGGAGTGGCAGACCGGCGGTCCTTCGGTCCTGCGCGCGGGCGGCATCAGCGTCCGCGACCTCAAGCGGACCGCGACCGCGCTCGACCTGACCGAGGCGCAGGCCGCCTTCTGGCTGGAGCTGGCCTACGCGGCCGGGCTGATCGCGACGGACGGCGAGCTGGACGAGGCGTACGCGCCGACGCCCGCGGCCGACGAGTGGCTGCTGCTGCCCGCGCAGGAGCGGTGGGCGACGCTGGCCAGCGCCTGGCTGACGGCGACGCGGACGCCGGGCGTGGTCGGCAGCAAGGACGCCAAGGGCCGCGCGCTGTCGGCGCTCGGCCCGGACCTCGACCGGTCGCTCGCGCCCCGGGTGCGCCGCCGCGCGCTGCGCGTCCTCGCCGATCTGCCGCCGGGCTCAGCGGCGGCCCCCGACGAATTGCTGGCCCGGCTGCGCTGGGAACGGCCCTTGCGGCCCGGCGCGGACGCGCTCCGCGCCGACCTGCTGCGCTGGACGCTCCAGGACGCCGAGAATCTGGGCCTGACCGGGCGCGGGGCGCTCGCCGCGCACGCCAGGCCGCTGCTGGGCGGCGCGGGGACCCGCACGGCGGCGGAGTCCGCAGCGGCGGCCGGTGCCGCGGCCGGGCTGCTCGCGCCGCTGCTGCCCGAGCCGCTGGACCACGTACTGCTCCAGGCCGACCTGACGGCGGTCGCGCCGGGGCCGCTGATGGCGCCGCTCGCCGAGACGCTCGGGGTGCTGGCCGACATCGAGTCCAAGGGCGGCGCGACGGTCTACCGCTTCACCCCGGAGTCGGTACGGCGCGCCCTGGACGCCGGGCGCACGGCGGCGGAGCTCCAGGACTTCCTGACCTCGCACTCGCGCACGCCGGTGCCGCAGCCGCTGAGTTACCTGATCGACGACGTGGCGCGCAGGCACGGCACGCTGCGGGTGGGGGCCGCGTCGGCGTATCTGCGCTGCGACGACGACGCGCTGCTGACCGAACTGCTCGCCGACCGGCGCGCGTCGGGCCTCGGGCTGCGCCGCCTGGCGCCGACGGTGCTCGCGGCCCAGTCCGAACCGGCCGTGCTGCTCGACAAATTGCGCGCGATGGGCCTGGCGCCGGCCGCCGAGTCCGCGGACGGCGATGTGCTGATCACCCGCGCCGACGCCCGCCGCACCCCGCCGCGTACGCCGCCCACGCCCGTCACGGACGGGCCGCCGGTGCCCGCGGGGGCGCTGCTGGGGGCCGCGGTGAAGGCGGTCCGCGCGGGCGACCGCGCCTCGACCGCCGTGCGCCGCTCGCCGGACTCCGCGGTGTCCTCGACCGCCGCCGGGAGCGCGGACGGCGGCCTGCCCCGTACGCCAGCGGCCGACACGCTCGCCACCATGCAGGCGGCGGTGCTGAGCGGCGAGTCGCTGTGGATCGGCTACGTCAACGCGGACGGCGCGGCGAGTCAGCGGGTGATCGCGCCGGTACGGGTCGAGGGCGGCTATGTGACGGCGTACGACCACACCGTGGACGAGGTGCGCACCTTCGCGCTGCACCGGGTCACGGGCGTTTCGGAGCTGGCCGACGACCCGGCCTGACGCGCGCCCGCACGGTCCCTTCCGGCCGCGCGGTCCCTTCCTGCCGCGCGATCCCTTCCTGCCGTAGGCCCCCCCGGACGTCGCGGCGCCCGTCCTGGCGCGGTCCGCTGTCCGGGCGCCTGCGCTGCCACCAGTGGTGGCGGCGCGGGTAGAGGGCGCGGCCGAGGCGCAGGCCCAGCAGCAGGTAGCCGATGAGGGCGCCCGCGGTGTTGAGGATGACGTCGTCGATGTCGAAGGACCGGCCCACGATGATGACGCCCTGGGTGGTCTCCACCGTCAGCATCACCAGACCGGTCAGCACGCCCACCCTGAGCAGGCCGCGCGCCTTCGGGAACAGCATCGGCAGCAGGATTCCGAAGGGCACGCCGAGCAGGATGTTCCCGCCGATCTGCTTCACCGCGTCGCGCGTGCTCGGCCCGTTGAGGTAGGCCCTGATTGAGTGGCCCGGATGCAGATTGGAGTGGATCAGCGAGACGGACGCCGGTGACGGCACCAGCGTGACCTTCGCCAGCGCCACCGCGAAGGCCACCATCCCGACGATCGCCGCCGCGAGCACCACCACGCGGGCGAGCGTCGCGCCCCACGAACGGCGTTGCAGCAGGGGGACGTACGGCTCCTCGACCGGCTCGGGCTCGACGACGGGCGCGGCCTTGGGCTTCGGCCCGAACCTGGACTTCAGCGTGGGCCTCGGCTCGGGCTGCGGGGTCGCCTTCGGACCGGCCTCGGCGGCCGGGGGCGCGGCCTTCGTCCAGGGCCAGGTCCGGGCGGGCGCCGTGTCCCGAGCCGTCGTCCGCGCCGTCGCTGCCGTCTTCGCGGGTGCTTTCGCCGGTGCCTTCTGACGGGTCCTGGCCTGGGCGCTGGTACGCGGCTGCGCCGCCTTGCGTACGGGGGTGCGTGCGGGCTTGGCCGCGGACTTCGCCGTGGTGGCCGGGTCCGCCGTGGCCTTCGGCGCCTTCGCCTTCGGCCCGTCCTTCGGTTCCTTCGGCGCCGTGCGGAACAGCGCCATCCTCACCGCCATGAACCCTTGCCCCCCTCGGATAGGCACCGTCATGGCGGCGCATACCCGCGACCGGCCGCCGTACGCCGTCCGCACACGACGACTCGGACGGCCGATCTCCTTGGGCGGCAGGGGACTTCAGCCGTGGCGGCCCCTGCGGCGCGTCGCCGCGACGAGCAGCCCGCCCGCTCCCAGCGCTCCGGCCGCCGCGACGGCCAGCCACTCGGTCTCCGCACCGGTGTGCGGGAGGTGTCCGGGGGGCGAGGTCGGAGGTGACGTGGGCGGGGAGGTCGGAGGTGACGTGGGCGGGGAGGTCGGGGGCGTCGTCCAGCCCGTCGTCGGCGGCGTGGTGGGGGGCGTCGTAGGGGGTGTCGTCGGAGGTGAGGTGGGGGGCGTGGTCGGCGGGGAGGTCGGGGGCGTTGTGGGAGGCGTGGTCGGAGGCGAGGTGGGCGGCGTCGTCCAGCCCGTCGTGGGCGGGGTCGTGGGGGGCGTGGTCGGAGGCGAGGTGGGCGGCGTGGTCGGCGGGGTCGTCGGAGGCGTCGTCCAGCCCGTCGTCGGCGGCGTGGTGGGCGGGGACGTGGGAGGCGAGGTCGGAGGCGTCGTGGGCGGTGACGAGTACGGCGGGGTCGTCGGCGGGCACGACGTGCTCTCGCCGGGCGACGGCCACCCGGTGTCGGGGGCGGACGACCATCCCGTATCGCTGTACGAGGGCCCGTCCGCCGGGCTCGGGGCCGCGCCGGCCGCCGAACCGGGGAGCAGCAGCCCGGCCGCGGCCATGACCGCGGCGCCGACGACGGCTGTGGAGGCCGCTACGGCCCGCAGCTTCCCCCGCTCACGCGGGTCTGCGGGGGGAAGCGCGGGGGGAGGAGACAGTGGGTTGTCCATAGCGGGCAGATAACAGCAGGTCGGGTGCGACGCGCCGGTCGCCACGTACGCGATCGGCGCAGCTTCGCTCGGATGGCGAACGGTTGCGCGCAGGGTTGGCCGCCATCGGGGTGAACCGCGACACGCGGTCTTGACCGCCATTCGCAGTACAATTCTCTGTTCGGTCCCGTCAGCGGAGGTAATGCGTGTCCTGTCTCATCGTGCAGAGCGACAAAACGCTCCTCCTGGAGGTCGATCACGAGCAGGCGGACGCCTGCCGCCGCGCCATCGCGCCCTTCGCGGAGCTGGAGCGCGCCCCCGAGCACATCCACACCTACCGGCTGACCCCGCTCGGCCTGTGGAACGCGCGGGCGGCGGGCCACGACGCCGAGCAGGTGGTGGACGCGCTGGTCGAGTACTCGCGCTATCCGGTGCCGCACGCGCTGCTGGTCGACGTGGCCGAGACGATGGACCGCTACGGGCGGCTGCGGCTGAGCAAGCACCCCACCCACGGCCTGGTGCTGACCAGCACCGACCGCCCGGTCCTCGAGGAGATCCTGCGCTCGAAGAAGATCCAGCCGCTGGTGGGCGCCCGGATCGACCCGGACACGGTGCTGGTGCACCCCTCCGAGCGCGGCCAGATCAAGCAGGTGCTGCTCAAGCTCGGCTGGCCCGCCGAGGACTTCGCCGGTTACGTGGACGGCGAGGCGCACCCGATCGAGCTGGACGAGACCGGCTGGGCGCTGCGGCCGTACCAGCGGCAGGCCGTGGAGAACTTCTGGCACGGCGGCTCCGGTGTCGTCGTGCTGCCCTGCGGCGCGGGCAAGACGCTGGTCGGCGCGGGCGCGATGGCCGAGGCCAAGGCGACCACGCTGATCCTGGTGACGAACACCGTCTCGGCGCGGCAGTGGAAGAGCGAGCTGATCAAGCGGACGTCGCTGACCGAGGAGGAGATCGGCGAGTACAGCGGCACCCGCAAGGAGATCCGGCCGGTCACCATCGCCACGTACCAGGTGCTGACGACCAAGCGGAAGGGCGTCTACGCGCACCTGGAGCTGTTCGACTCCCGCGACTGGGGCCTGATCCTCTACGACGAGGTGCACCTGCTGCCCGCGCCGGTCTTCAAGTTCACCGCCGACCTCCAGGCGCGGCGGCGGCTCGGCCTGACCGCGACGCTGGTGCGCGAGGACGGCCGCGAGTCCGACGTCTTCTCCCTCATCGGCCCGAAGCGGTTCGACGCGCCCTGGAAGGAGATCGAGGCGCAGGGCTACATCGCGCCCGCCGACTGCGTCGAGGTCCGCGTCAACCTCACCGACTCCGAGCGGCTCGCCTACGCGACCGCCGAGCCCGAGGAGAAGTACCGCTACTGCGCCACGACCGCCACCAAGCGGCGCGTCACCGAGGCCCTGGTCGCCCAGCACAAGGGGCAGCAGACCCTCGTCATCGGCCAGTACATCGACCAGCTCGACGAGTTGGGCGAGCACCTCAACGCCCCCGTCATCAAGGGCGAGACCACCAACGCCCAGCGCGAGAAGCTCTTCGGCGCCTTCCGCAACGGCGAGATCTCCGTCCTGGTCGTCTCCAAGGTCGCCAACTTCTCCATCGACCTCCCCGAGGCCACCGTCGCCATCCAGGTCTCCGGCACCTTCGGCTCCCGCCAGGAGGAGGCCCAGCGCCTCGGCCGCGTCCTGCGCCCCAAGGCCGACGGCCACGAGGCCCGCTTCTACTCCGTCGTCGCCCGCGACACCATCGACCAGGACTTCGCCGCCCACCGCCAGCGCTTCCTCGCCGAACAGGGCTACGCCTATCGCATCATCGACGCCGACGGCCTCCTGGAAGGCGAGACGGCCTAGACCGTTTCCGATCTCCTGGCCGTTTCCGATCTCCAAGGCCACGAAGGGGATCTCCGTATACGCGGGCACGGCGTCCGACGACCGGGGAGAGGGCGGTGAGCAGCGCTTCATGCCACACGGGACTGCGCTCACCGCGCTGAGGGACGCCGTCGCCACCGGACGCGACCAGTACGAGGTGCGGCTCACCTCTCCGGGCCTGAGGAAACTCGCCGCCTACGCCTATGTGGCCGAGCAGTTCGGCTACCGGTACGCGGGCCCGGCGCCCGGCAGCCGTTCGATGAACCAGCCGCTGATGACCTTCCGGCGGAGCCCGGAGTCGGGGGATCTGGCCGCGCGGACCGCGGCCCGGTATCCCGACCGGGCCGGGGGCGGTCCGCTGCCGGGGATGGTCGAGGGACGCGGACTGCGGCCCGCGAAGTCGGCGGCGTGTGACGTGCGCCTGATCCATTCGCGGATGGTCGTCGACGCGTGCCTGCGCTACGGCCGACGGGTGCGGAAGAACATCCTGGTGCTGCTCGTCGTCATAGCGGTCGTCCTCTTCTTTCCCGGATACACCGTGCGTCACGTCCTCGTCGGCGCGGGCGTATGGCTGGCTTTCTTCGCCGTGTACCTGATCGGGCTCGGCATCGCGCGGCTCAGACTCGCGCGGCATCGGAACCGCTTGGCGGCAAGCGGAGTCCGGTGGCCGCCGCCGTAGATCCAGGCGGCGGGCGGAAGTCCGCGGAGGCGACTGCGACCGCTGCCGTGCGGGCCCGGCGTCATGACGACGGGGCTCAGCCGGCGGCGGGGAGGTGGAAGTAGATCAGGAGGGTGGTGACGGCGAGGAGCGGGGCGGCGAGGGAGGCGACGGCGCGGGTCGTGCGGTGGCGCAGGCGCCAGGGGAGGGCCCAGGACACGACGAGCGCGACGACGGCGAGCAGGAGGACGGCGGGGGCGGCCAGGAGCATGGTGGTCAGCGCCTGGCAGCCGTTCGGCGTGCAGGAGTCCGTCGCCATCGGGGAGAACATCGCGATCAGGCCGCAGAAGGCGATGACCGGGCCGCCGAGGACGGTGGCGATCAGCGGGGCGACGTAGGCGTGGCTGTCGTGGTCCGGCGGCCTGAAGCGGGGCACGAAGGGAGGCATGACGGGGGCGGGGCCGTAGGCGGGGCTCTGCCGGACCTGCGGACGGGCGCCCGCGCCGTGCTGCCACTCGTGCGGCTGCGGCGGGCCGTACGGGTCCTGCGGGACGTACGGGCGGCTGTTGGTCATGTCATCCATTCAACGGACCGGACGGCCGGGCCGGATCCGGCGTCGTACTCAGGTCGGCGTGGGCGGGTACTCAGGGCGGTGCCGGCCAGCAGGGCGAGGCCGAGCAGGGGGTAGGGGGCGGCGAGGGGCTGCTCCCACCAGGAGAAGTGCAGGTCGCGGTCGCCCTGGTGCGGTACGAGCCACATGCTGCGGCCGTAGAAGACGGCGGCGCACCCGAGGAGCGCGGCGCGGCGGCCGAGCAGGTCGGCGGCGCGCGGGCCGCGCGCGAGCAGGTCGGCGGCGCGCGGGCCGCGCGACCGTGCCGTACGGGAGCCGGGGCCGGGGCCGCTGTCCGGGCCTGGGCCTGGGCCTTCGGCGGACAGGCGCGTGGCCAGGAACGCCAGGAGGGGCACGCACCAGACCCAGTGGTGGGACCAGCTCACCGGCGAGACCAGCAGCGCGGTGACGGCCGCGCAGAGCAGGCCGAGCGCGGGCCGGCCGCCGCGGTGGGCGCGGGCGGCGACGGCGATTCCCGCGGCGGCGGTGACCAGGGCGGACGCGGCCCAGAGCAGGCCGGGGGCCGGGGTGTGCAGGACGCGGGCGAGCAGACCCTGGAGGGACTGGTTGTCGACGATCCAGACCTCGCCGACCCGGTCGGTCTCGTAGAGCCGGGCGGTCCAGAAGTCCAGCGAGGCGCCGGGCAGGACGGCGAGCCCGAGCGCCGCGCTCGCGGCGAATCCGGCGGCGGCGCGGGCCGCCTCCCGGCGGCGGCCGGTGAGCGCGAGGTGCACGGCCAGCAGCGCGGGCGTGATCTTGACGCCCGCCGCGAGGCCCAGCGCGAACCCCTTGCCGCGCGCGCCCTCGGGGCGGGTGAGGTCCCACAGGACGAGGACGGCGACGGCGAGGTTGATCTGCCCGAAGACCACCGTCTGGAAGACGGGTTCGAGCCAGAGCGCGCCCGCGGTGCCGAGCAGGACGGGCGCCGCGTACCGCCGGGACCGTACGGCGTCGGCGGCGGTGGTCCCGGTGTCCGCGGCCAGCCGCAGGGAGAGGCGGACGAGGGCGGCCAGCAGGGCCAGATTGGCGGCGACGCAGGCCGCGCGGGCGGCCGACAGCGGGAGCCGGGCGACCGGGGTGAAGAGCAGGGCCGCGAAGGGCGGGTACGTGGCGGGCAGCCGCCAGCGTGTGACGCGGAATCCGTACAGGTCCCGGCCGCCCAGTACGGCGGCGCCTTCGGCGCGGTAGACCTGAAGGTCGGCCATCGGGACCGGGCGGCGGAGCCACCAGGCAGCGAAGAGGGCGAGGGAGAGCGCGAGCGCGGCGAGCGCCAGCGCGGTGGTGCCGGGACAGCGGGCGCTACGGGAACGGCGAGGGTCGGCGGGACGGTCGGCGGGGGGCGCCGGGCCGAGCGCGGGAGCGGTCACCGCGGCGACAGTAGTGGACCTGCCCGCCGGTGATCGTCAACGCGGCGCGGGGCCGCCGCTCAGTGGCGCTTGCCCTCGTTGCCGAGCAGCACCACTTCGACGGCCGTGACGGCGAAGACACGGACCGCGCGCAGCGTGCTTCCCAGCAGGTGGCGGGGGTGATCGGGGCGGGCACCGAGAGCGGTGCCGCCGTGGACGGTGGGACCTGGGGCAACGGTGGTGGTGGTCATGAATCCACCGTACGAAATCAGGCATACGGCCTACGTCGGGCTCAGGGCTTAACTCGCACGCTCCGTGTCCGACTCTGGTCTGACACCGGACCCTGACCCGGGTATCAGGGTCACCCCTGAGGCCCTACGACCTGCGGCTCCCCCGGGCCCCCGATCCCCCGCGCCGCCGCGCCGCCGCACCCCGCCAAAGCCCCGCCCGCACCTCGCCCAGGCCGCGCCCGCACCGCGTCCCCGCCCCGCCCGACCGCAGGTCGAACGGGGGGTGAAATTCATTCGCGGCTCCCCGCGCGGACGCGTATGATCGCCGGTCTTGCCGCCTCCCCACGGGAGTGCCGCCGGCCGGACGGAAACCGGTCGGCTCGTCGCCTCGCCGACGACCCCTCGCGTACGCACTCGTATCAGCCGGAGGCAAAGCCGTGCCCTCGCACGTCCCGACCCAGGGCAGCAGCCCCAGCCCGCAGGACCGCACCGACCACTCCCCCGACCCGCTCGGCAGGGAACGCTCCCACCTCGCCTCGTCCCGTACCGCGCTGCGCGCCATGCGGCACGACGTGGAGTCGCTCGACATCGCGGACGTGACGGGAAACTGGGTCAACGCCAAGATCCTCGCCGCCGAGATCGACGACCGCATCAAGGCGCTCTCCGACCTCGCCGACACCCCGCTCTTCTTCGGCCGCCTGGACTACCTGCACGCGCCCGGCACGGAACTGGCCGAGGGCGCGACCGGCGAGCAGTTCTACATCGGCCGCCGCCATGTGCACGACGCGGACGGCGACCCGATGGTGATCGACTGGCGCGCGCCGGTCTCGCAGCCCTTCTACCAGGCGTCGCGCCGCAAGCCGATGGACGTACGGCTGCGCCGCAGGTTCGGCTACACCGGCGGGGACCTGACCGCGTACGAGGACGAGTACCTCACCGACCCGCCGGAGGGCGCGGCGGATCCGGGGACGTCGAGCAAGCTGCTCCAGAGCGAGATCGAACGGCCCCGCGTCGGCCCCATGCGCGACATCGTCGCCACCATCCAGCCCGAGCAGGACGAGATCGTCCGCGCCGACATCACCGGCAGCGTCTGCGTGCAGGGCGCGCCCGGCACCGGGAAGACCGCTGTCGGCCTGCACCGGGTCGCGTATCTGCTCTACGCGCACCGCGAGCGGCTGGCGCGGACCGGCACGCTGGTGATCGGGCCGAACCGGTCCTTCCTCCAGTACATCGAGCAAGTGCTGCCCGCGCTGGGCGAGTTGCAGGTCAAGCAGGCCACCGTGGACGACCTGGTGGCCCATGTCGAGGTGCGCGGCACCGACTCGGCGGCGGCGGCCACGGTCAAGGGCGACGCGCGGATGGCGGAGGTGCTGCGACGGGCGGTGCGGTCCGGCATCCGGATGCCCACCGAGCCGGTGATGGTGGTGCGCGGCTCGCGGCGCTGGCGGGTCCCGGCGTACGAACTGGAGGAGATCGTCAAGGAGTTGGCGGCCCGCGACATCCGGTACGGCGCCGCGCACGACGCGCTGCCGCAGCGGATCGCGCACGTCGTCCTCGTACAGATGGAGCGCTCGGGCGAGGCGCCGGACGACCGCGTGCAGGACGCGGTGGCGCGAACTCCCGCCGTAAAGGCGGCCGTCAAGGCGTGCTGGCCCGCGGTCGATCCGGCCAAGACGGTGCTGCGGCTGCTGTCGGACCCGGAGTTCCTGGCCGAGGCGGCGGACGGGGTGCTGGACGCCGAGGAGCAGCGGACGATCCTGTGGGCGAAGCCCGCGCGGGGGCTCGCGTCGGCCAAGTGGTCAGCCGCCGACGCGGTGTTGATCGACGAGGCGTACGACCTCGTGCAGCGGACGTCGTCGCTCGGGCATGTGGTGCTGGACGAGGCGCAGGACCTGTCGCCGATGCAGTACCGCGCGGTGGGGCGGCGCTGCTCGACCGGGTCCGCGACCGTGCTCGGCGACCTCGCGCAGGGCACCACGCCCTGGGCCACCGGCTCGTGGGCCGAGGCGCTGGGCCATCTCGGCAAACCGGACGCCCGCGTCGAGGAGTTGACGGCCGGTTTCCGTGTGCCGCGTGAGGTGATCGCGTACGCCACGCGGCTGCTGCCGCAGATCGCGCCGGGCCTCGCGCCCGCCACGTCCGTCCGTGAGGCGGCCGGCACGATGTCGGTACGGGCCGTCGCCGCCGGCGCGCTGGACGCGGCCGTGCTCGCGGCCTGCGACACGGCGCTCCGGCACGAGGGGTCCGTCGGCCTGATCGCCGCCGACCCGCGGATTCCCGTACTGGCCACGGCACTTGAGGCCGCCGGAATCCAGTACGTCTCGCCCGGTGAGGAGACCTCCGCCGAGGCCCGCGTCACGCTGGTGCCCGCGTCCCTGGCCAAGGGCCTGGAGTACGACTACGTCGTGCTCGACGAGCCCGCGGACATCGTGGCCGCCGAGCCCGACGTCCGCACCGGCCTGCGACGCCTGTACGTCTGCCTCACCCGCGCCGTCTCCGGCCTCGCGGTGCTGCACACCGCGCCGCTCCCCGAGGCCCTGGCCCCGGCCTAGGCCGCGTCCGCAAGGTCTCGTCTGGCGGGCGCGCCGCTGCGCGCTACGCCTGCTCGATGCGGAAGAAGTTGCCCGCCGGATCCCGTACGGCGCCGTCCCGTACCCCCCACGGCTGGCTGGCGGGCTCCTGGAGCACCTCGGCCCCCGCCGCCCCCGCGACGGCCTCGAACGTCGCGTCGAGGTCGTCGCTGCGGAAGTGCAGCGGCCGCAGTTCCCCCTTGGCCAGCAGCGCCGCCAGCGTGTCCCCGTCCTCCTTCGACCGCCCCGCGTGCGGCTGCGACAGCACGATCTGGATCTCCGGCTGGCTCTTGGTCGTCAGCGTGATCCACCGGAAGCCGTCGTGCTCGACCTCATTGCGCACGGTGAGACCGAGGGTGTCCCGGTAGAAGACGAGGGCGGCGTCGGGGTCGTCGACGAAGACGTGCACGGCACTGATGGAAACGGTCATACGGCCGATGCTAGGGGCTGTGCGGCCGATATCGGAGGCGACGGGCGCGGCATCAGAGCGGCGAGCGCGCGGCGGCGCCGCCCGTCTTGCGGGGGCGGGTCACCAGCATGACCTGGCAGCCGGGGACGACCTCCAAGTCGCTGTGGTCGCGGGCGCGGTAGGCGCTGGGGGTCTCGCCGACGATCTGGGTGAAGCGGGCGGAGAAGGAGCCGAGGCTGGTGCAGCCGACGGCGAAGCAGGCGTCGGTGACGCTGACGTCGCCGCGCCGCAGGAGGGCGGTGGCGCGCTCGATGCGGCGGGTCATGAGGTAGGAGTACGGGGTCTCGCCGTACGCCGCGCGGAACTGGCGGCTGAAGTGGCCGGTCGACATCAGCGCGGTCCGGGCCAGGGCCGGGACGTCGAGCGGCTGGGCGTACTCGCGGTCCATACGGTCGCGGGCACGCCGGAGAAGCCGCAGCTCGCCCAGGTCCATGACGCTCATGGCTCCATTGTGGCGCGGGGGTACGACAACCGCCGGTACGCGCCCCGGCCCGGCGGGACCGTCCGGGGCGGCGCGACGGCCGTGCCGCCCGGCCTCAGGAGACCGGGACCGGGGTGTCCAGGGCGGCGCGCCAGCGGGCGACGGCGCGGACGTCGACCGGGGAGGCCCAGCCCGCGGGGCGCACGGCGCCGCCGACGTGGAAGCCGTCGAGCCCGGCGCCGCGCAGGTGCGGCACATGCTCCAGGAGCAGGCCGCCGCCGACGAGGAGCTGGGGTTCGTACCCCGGCTCGCCGGTGCGCGCGGCCTCATCGCAGAGCACCGGGAGCCCGGCGGGCACGCCGTCCGCGGCGCCCGCGGTGAGGTACGTGTCGAGGCCCGGCAGCCCGGCGAGCTGGAGGCGGAGCGCGTCGCGGTCGGCGGCGCGGTCGATGGCCCGGTGGAAGGTCCAGCGGCAGCCGTCGATGACGTCGACCAGCGCGTGCACGGCGTCGAGGTCGGCGCGCCCGCCGTCGTCGAGGAAGCCGAGGACGAACTCGTCGGCGCCCTCGGACCGCAGGGACTGCGCGGCGGCGCACAGGGCGTCGAGGTCGCGCGCGTCACCGGCGCTGAATCCGTCGGACAGCCGCAGCATGACGCGCAGCGGGATGTCGACGGCCGCCCTGATCGCCCCGAAGGTGGCGCGGGAGGGGGTGAGCCCGTCCGCGGCCATGTCGGTGACCAGTTCGAGGCGGTCCGCGCCGCCGTCCCGGGCCGCTACGGCATCGTCCGCGCCGAGGGCGATCACCTCGAAGATTGGTCTAGACATATGAGCAAGGGTGCCACATGCGTCACTCCCGCGCGAGACGTGTAGCGCACAATTACCGGCATGTCCTTCACGCCCGCCGCCCCTCACCCCCGCTACGACGCCCTGCTCGCCGAGTGGTGCGACCTGCTGCGCCGCTGCCAGGAGCCGACAGCGGACGACGCGCCCGCCCCCGACCCCGCGCCGTACGGCGCCGATCTGCTCGGCCGCTGGGCCGAACCGCAGCGGCGTTACCACACGCTGGACCATCTCCAGGCGGTCCTGGACCACGCCACCGAACTGACCGCGTACGCCGCCGATCCGGACGCGGTGGCCCTCGCCGCCTGGTTCCACGACGCGGTCTACCGCCCCGACCGCTCGGAGAACGAGGAGCGCAGCGCCCACCTCGCCGAACGCGCCCTGCCCGAGGCGGGCGTGGCCGCCGACCGCACCGCCGAGGTCGCCCGCCTGGTGCGTCTGACGGTCACCCACGACCCGGCCGAGGGCGACCACAACGGCGCGGTCCTCTGCGACGCCGACCTCGCCGTCCTGGCCGGCGACCCCGCCGCCTACGCGGCCTACGCCGCCGCCGTCCGCTCCGAGTACGGCTTCGTCCCCGACGACGCCTTCCGCGCCGGCCGCGCCGCCGTCCTGCGCCAACTCCTCGCCCTCCCCGCCCTGTTCCGCACCCCTTACGGCAAGGACCAGTGGGAGCGCACGGCCCGCCGCAATCTGACGACGGAACTGGAACTGCTCACAGCCTGACGGAGCCGGACCTGCTCACGGCCTGACGTATTTGCGCCGCCGCAGGCCCGCGGCGGTCAGCAGGCGGACGATCTCCTTGCTGCCGGTCTCGACCGCGCCGAGGGCGACCGCGTCGGCGTACCGCTCGGAGGGGATGTCGTAGTGGTCGCGTTCGAAGGCGCGGGACGGGGCGCCGAGGCGGGCGGCGAAGGCGTGCAGTTCGGCGTAGGAGACGTCGCTGACCAGGTGGGACCAGTGGCGGCCGTGGCCGGGCCAGGTCGGCGGGTCGATGTAGAGGGTCATGAGGGGTCCGACTCGGTGTCGTGGGTCATACCGGGTTCACCGGGGTCAGGGCGCCGACAGGGGCGACGACGGCGCCGCGGGCCTCGCAGACCCAGTGCGGGTCGGGGCCGAGTTCGGGTTCGACGGCCAGGGCGTGCGGGTCGTCGCAGTCGGGGCACAGCGGCCAGCGCCCGTAGCGTTCGAGCAGGGCGTCCTGGACGTCCTGGGCGAGCAGCCCGGGGATGTACTCCGCGCCGTCCGGCCACTGCTCCAGCCACCAGCGGCGCTTGCTGACGGCGTCCTCGACCAGCGAGACGATGTCGGCCTCCGCGACACCGCGGGCGCTGAGGTCGGACAGCACGAGAGCGCGGGCACCATGCAGCACGGTTTCACCTTCCATCCCTCCATTGTCGCAAGCCCGGCGGACGCGGACGCCGTGATCGTCGGGTGCCTTGACGTACGGCCGTCTCTGAAAATACCTTTCAGAAGGTGACCTATAGCGTGAAGGAAACTTTCTCCCCGAGCGTCCGCGCCCTCCGCGGCGTGTCCGGCGCGCCCGTCCTCCCCGTCACGCCCCCCGACCCGGGGGCCCTCGCCGCCAAGGTCCGCACCCTCGCGCCGTCGATGACCCGGTCCATGCACCGGGTCGCGGAAGCCGTCGCGGGTGATCCGGCGGGCTGTGCCCATCTGACCGTCACGGCGCTCGCGGTGCGTACCGGCACCAGCGAGGCGACCGTCGTCCGCACCGCCCGGCTGCTGGGCTACCCCGGCTACCGCGATCTGCGGCTGGCGCTGGCCGCGCTCGCCGCCCAGCAGGCCACCGGGGCGCCGCCCGCCGTCACCGCCGACATCGCCGTCGACGACCCGCTCGCCGACGTGGTCACCAAGCTGGCCATGGAGGAGCAGCAGACCCTCGCCGACACCGCCGCCCAGCTCGACATGGGCCAACTGGAGGCCGCCGTCGCCGCGTTGGCCGCCGCCCGGCGGACCGACATCTACGGGATAGCCGCGTCCGCGCTGGTCGGCCAGGACCTGGCGCAGAAGCTGCTGCGGATCGGCCTGATCGCGCACGCGCACGCCGACCCGCACCTGGCGGTCACCAACGCCGTACAGCTCAAGCCGGGCGATGTGGCCCTGGCCATCACGCACTCGGGCAGTACGCACGACGTCATCGAGCCGCTGCGGGCCGCGTTCGACCGGGGGGCGACGACCATCGCCATCACCGGCCGGGCGGACGGCGCGGTCACGCAGTACGCCGATCTGGTCCTGACCACGTCCACCTCCCGCGAGAGCGAGCTGCGGCCCGCCGCGATGTCCAGTCGTACGAGTCAGCTCCTCGTCGTCGACTGTCTGTTCATCGGCGTCGCGCAGCGCACCTACGAGACCGCGGCCCCGGCGCTGTCCGCCTCGTACGAAGCGCTCGCGCACCGGCACAGTCCCCGCTCGGGCCGCGCCTGACGGCCGGTCCGCACCACTCCACGACCCCCACAGCAGAAGGATGAACGAGCCGCATATGTCGCACTACACCGAGCTGCGCCGCGAGCTGGAGACCCTCACCACCGAGGCGTTCCGGCCCGAGCTCGCCGAGATCGACCGGATGCCCACCCTGGAGATCGCGCGGACCATGAACGGTGAGGACGCCACCGTTCCGGCCGCGGTCGCCGGGCAGTTGCCCGTGATCGCCGCCGCCATCGACGGGATCGCCGCCCGGATGGAACGCGGCGGACGGCTGATCTACGCGGGCGCCGGTACGGCGGGCAGGCTCGGCGTGCTCGACGCGAGCGAGTGCCCGCCGACCTTCAACACCACGCCGGGACGCGAGGTGCTCGGACTGATCGCGGGCGGCCCGTCCGCGATGATCACCTCCATCGAGGGCGCGGAGGACAGCAAGGAGCTGGCCGCCGCCGACCTCGCCGCGCTCGGACTGACCCCGGCCGACAGCGTCGTCGGCGTCTCCGCCTCCGGGCGCACTCCCTACGCGGTCGGCGCGGTGGAGTACGCGCGCGCCACGGGGGCGCTCACCGTGGGCCTGTCCTGCAACGCGGACTCGCCGCTCGCGGCGGCGGCCGACCACGGCATCGAGGTCGTCGTCGGGCCCGAACTGATCGCCGGTTCCACCCGGTTGAAGTCCGGCACCGCGCAGAAGCTCGTGCTCAACATGCTTTCGACCATCACGATGATCCGGCTCGGCAAGACGTACGGGAACCTCATGGTCGACGTGCGGGCCTCCAACGAGAAGCTGCGGGCGCGCTCGCGGCGGATCGTCGCGCTGGCCACCGGCGCGGACGAGGAGGCGATCGAGGACGCGCTGACCGCCACCGACGGCGAGGTCAAGCACGCCATCTTGACGCTGCTCGCCCATGTGGACGCGGCCACGGCGGCCCGGCTGCTGACGGAGTCGGGCGGCCACCTGCGGCAGGCGCTGGAGGCCGCGCCGAAGTAGCCGCGCGGGAGCGGGAGTTCACTGGCGCTTGGCGGACTCGGCCGCCATCATCACCGAGGCCAGCCATTCGCCGTCGAAAAGGGTGGCGTCCGCCAGGCGGTGGGCGCCGCCGTACGCGTTGAGCATCGTCTTGGCGGCGCGCAGCGCGGCCGGGGAGCGGCGGAGCATGGGCCGCGCCCACTGGTCGACGGCGGCGTCCAGCCCGGCCTCGGGCACGGCCTTGTGCAGGACGGACAGCTCGACGGCCCTGGCCGCGTCGAACGCCTCGCCGGTGAGGACGAGTTCGCGGATGCGGGCGGCTCCCACCTCGTTGAGCAGCCGGGGCAGGATGCCGCCCCAGGCGGGCGGCAGGCCCAACGCCAGCTCGGGCAGCCGGAACCGGCTGGTGTCGGCGCCGACCCGCAGGTCGCAGAACATCGCGAGCGCCACGCCCGCGCCGATCACGTCGCCGTGCACCCGCGCGACGGTGACGGCGCCGAGCGTGGCGAGCGCCTCGCACACCTGCCGCGCCTTGTTGCCCATGGTCCGCAGGCCGGACCCCGTGGGGTCGGCGGCCAGCGACTCGGCGAATTCCCTGCGGTCGCCGCCGAGGCAGAAGTGCTCGCCGGCGCCGGAGAGTTCGAGCACCCGTATGCCGGGGTGGTCCTGCACCGAGCGCAGTACGGCCAGCAGTTCGTCCAGGACCGGGCCGGTGACGGCGTTCCCGGTCTCCGGGGTGTTCAGCCGTACGCGCAGCAGCGCTCCTTCCTGGCTGACGCGCAGGACCTTGAAGTAGTTCATCATGCTGTCGTTCGCCACCGGTTCTCTCGTACGGTCGTGCCGCGTGCGGCCTACAGGTCTCTGGGGCCCGCCTGTTCGGGGACGCGGGCGGACGCGGAGTCGGACACCGTCAGTGTCGTCATCCGCCGGAAGGCGACCCGCGGCGCCCACTCGGGGTCGCGGTGGACGCTCAGTCCCGGCAGCTTCCTGAGCAGCGCGGTCAGCAGCGCGGTGGCCTCCATCCTGGCCAGCGGGGCGCCGACGCAGTAGTGGATGCCGCCGCCGAAGCTGAGGTGGCTGACCTTGCGGCGGATGTCGAAGATGTGCGGGTCGGCGTACTGCGCGGGGTCGTGGTTGGCGGCGGCGAGCATCAGGTGGACGGTCTCGTCCTTGGGCACCTCGATGCCCGCGAGCGTCATGTCGTCGCCCGCGACCCGCGTCACGACGTGTATCGGCGGGTCGTAGCGCAGCACCTCCTCGACGGCGCCGGGGATGTCCTGCGGGTGGGCGCGCAGCCAGCCCATCTGGCGGGGGTGCTCGGCGATCAGCCACGTCATGGTGGACAGCAGATTGGAGGTGGTCTCCAGGGCGGCGAGCACCACCAGCAGCGCGAGGTAGTAGACGGCCTCGTCGGCGCGGTCGCGGTCCGGCTCCAGCCCGTCCCAGGTGCGCAGCCACTGCGAGACCGGGTCGTCCCCCGGTGACCTGCGCCTTTCGCGCACCAGCGCGGCGAAGTACTGGTGCAGTGTCACGGTGGCTTCGTCGGAGATCGCGAGCTGGCTCGGGGTGGGCAGCAGCTCCTGGGTGAACACCTGGGCGTGGGTCAAGTCCCGCAAAAGGGGGAAGTCAGCGGAGGGCAAACCCATCCACTCCCCTATCGCGCGCACCGGCAGCTCCTCGCTCACCAGTGAGACAAAATCGGCCACTCCGTCGCGCAGGCGTTCCGCGAGCCGGCCGACCAGGCGGTCCGTTGTCTTTTCCACCGATATCCGAATGTCACCGAGCGCCCTCCGGTCGAACATATTTCCGACCGAGCGGCGCATCAATGTGTGATGCGGTGGATTGAGCCGGACCAGAGTCTGACCGATCTGCCGTGAGGAAGGCGTGCTCCAGCGCGTTCCCTGGCCTTGCCTGGCGGCCCATTCGTTGTCGGTCACACGCCAGGCCCGGTCCCTCAGCACCTGGTCACTGAGGCCGAACGACGTGATCAGGTGGCCGCCCCAGGGCGCTGGGACGACATCCCCCATCGAGCGAAGCTCGTCGTAAAGAGGCAGCGGACTTTCCTGTCCGCCGGGCTTACGGAGTCGGGAAAAAAGTGATACAACTCTTCGCCGGTCGGTGGGGGCGACCGAATACGGTGTGACCATGGCGGCATTTCTCCTTGGTCCTCAATGCCAGGCCGGATTGACCTGTCCTGCATACCCTGGGCACGAGATGCGTATCCGATCGGACACTGCTCGTAATTGTGGCAAGCGTCACACCGTCGGCGATGATTTCCGGCCAGGTCCGTTCTTTATCGAAACCGGCCGACCGCGAAGCCGCGGTCGGCCGGTTTTCGACTTGTGCGTCGCCGGGTGTTACGCCTTGAGCCAGTTGAGGAACGAGCTCCAGCGGCTGGCCGCCTTCGGCTTGCCCTGCGTGTGGTCGGCCGGAGCCTGAGCCGACTGGCTCTCTTGCGAGCGGACCGGCTGCCGCGCCGGGGTGAACCGGGCGGGCAGCGAGGTGAGCGCGCGGTGGAAGGGGCCCGGACGCCAGGTCAGGCTCTCCACCGGCACCGCCAGGTCGATGTCCGGCAGCGTGTTGAGCAGCTTCTCGATGGCCCGCAGCGAGATCAGCGTGGCCGGGTCCTTGGCCGGGCAGACATGGGGACCCGCGCCCCAGCCCAGGTGCGCCCGCTTGCTCATCGTCTGGCCGCCGCCGCCCAGGCTCGGGTCGGTGTTGGCCGCCGCGTAACTGATCACCACGGGGTCGCCCGCGCGCAGCGTGATCCCGGCGAGGTCCACGTCGTGCACCGGGTAGTGCACGCCGTAGTTGGCCATCGGCGGGTAGTTCCACAGCACGTCGTTGAGTGCGTCCTCGACCAGCAGGCCCGCCATGTGCTGGCTGTCGGCGTACTTGTCGTCGGACAGCAGCAGCCGCAGCGCGCTGGAGATCATGTTCTGCACCGGCTCGGTACCCGCGGCGATCATCGGGAAGAGCTGGTGGATCATCTCCTCGGTGGTCAGCGCGGAGCGGTGCTGCATCATCCAGGAGGTGATGTCCTCGCCCGGCGTGGTCCGCTTCAGCTCGACCAGTTCGACCAGCGCCCCGGTCAGCACCTCCAGCGACTTCTCGACATCGATGCCATCGAAGATGCCGGAGATCCCGAACACCAGCCGGTTGCCGATGTCCTCGGTGCAGCCGAAGAGGTCGTTGAAGACCAGCAGCGGCACCTGCTGCGCGTAGTCGGCGACCAGGTCGGCCCGCCCCTTGGCGCTGAACTGGCTGATCAGATACGAGGCGACCTGGTCGACGTGCCGGCTCAGCCGGTGCGAGTCGACCATGGCCAGGCTGTCGGTCGCCGCCTGCCGCAGCCGCATGTGCTCGGCGCCGTCGGAGAACAGCAGATTCGGCCGGTAGGCCATCATCCCCATCACCGGGCTGTCCGCCGGTATCTGACCCTCGTTCATCGCGCGCCAGCGGCGCGAGTCGCGGGCGAAGGTACCCGGGTTCTGGAGGACCCGCAGCGCCTCGGTGTAGTCCGTGACGAGTTCGGCCTCCACGCCCGGCGCCAGCTCCACCGGAGCGCTCGGGCCGAACTGCCGCATGTAGGAGTAGAACGCCTCCGGAGCGGCGGCGAACTCCGGGCCGTACAGCGGCACACTCTGGCCGCTGTCGTGCGCGGGGCAGCCGGGCGGCGGGGCCTGGAAGTCCGGAGGGGTCTGCATGCCTGTGCTCCTCGTTGAAATACCTGAGCTACCTGAACTACCTGCGGTGACCTACTAGTTGAGGCGAGACTGCAAATACTGCACCAGAGCGATCAGTGAACCCGCCGATGACCGCTCGTCGCGTGCGTCGCACGAGACCACCGGGGTCTCGGGAAGCAGATCCAGCGCCTCGCGCACCTCTTCGAGCGAGTGCGGGGGCGCACCGTCGAAGCGGTTCACGGCGATGGCGTACGGCAGACCGTGCCGCTCCACGAGGTCCATCACGGGGAAGGACTCCTGGAGCCGCAGCGGGTCGACCAGCACGAGCGCGCCGAGCGCGCCGCGCGACAGGTCCTCCCACAGCCGCACGAACCGCTGCTGGCCCGGCGTACCGAACATGTACAGCACCAGTTCGTCGCTGAGGGTCAGCCGGCCGAAGTCCATCGCGACCGTGGTGGTGGTCTTGTTGGGCGCGCCCCTGAGGTCGTCGATGTCCGCGCTGGCCTGCGTCATCACTTCCTCGGTGCGCAGCGGCGGGATCTCCGACATGGTGCCGATGAACGTCGTCTTGCCCACGGCGAAGTGCCCGACCACGAGGATCTTGGCGACCGTCCGTACCGAACTGGGCAGATAGACGTTCTCGCGCGGCGTCTGGGGAGCACTGTCCCTATCCGAAGCGAGCCCGGAGCCCATGCAGCACCTCCTCCAGCAGTTCCCTCTCGACCAACTGCGCGCGGGGAACGGGTGCCCGCGCGAGCAGATACCCGTCCTCCACCAGATCCGACAGAAGGATCTTGACCACGCCCATCGGCAGCCCGGTGTGCGCGGCGATCTCCGCGACCGCGAGATAACCGCCCGAGCACAGTTCCATCACCCGCAGCTTCTCGGGATCAAGAACCCTTGTCCGGGGCGCGTTTTCGGATACGGCGACCAGTGTGATCATCGTGAAGCCGCCGTCGACCGGAAGCTCGCGACCGTTGGTGATCACATACGGGCGTACTAATTCCGTGGCTTCTAACTCCAGCTCAGGTTCGCCCGTCAATTGACGTCAGCGTTCTCGCGAGGAGGTGTGGTCAGCACCTTGCCGAGTTGGCCGACGAGCTGCTGCATCCGGAAGGTGATCTCCGCGAGGTCCGCGTCCGGGGACGCGGAGACCGCGAGATAGGCGCCTTCACCTGCCGAGATGAGGAAGACCCAGCCGTGGTCGAACTCCACCAGGGTCTGCCGCCACTCCTGGCGGCGGTCGTCGCCGCCGACGAAGTCGGACACCGTACGGCTCAGCGACTGCATGCCGCTCATCGCCGCCGCGACGGTGTCGGCGTGGTCCCTGCCGACCTCGTTGGAGCGGGCCATCAGCAGGCCGTCGGCCGACACCAGGATCGCGTGCCGGGCCTCGGGCACCTCAAGGGCGCTGTCGAGCATCCACGACAGATCTCTTCCGATCATTGGGCTCATTGGGCGTCCTGCCCTTCGCTGCTCGCGCCGATGGAACGGCGGCCGGACTGAGTGCCCCGCTGGAACGCGCCCATGCGGGAGGCGACTTCGTGGCTGTCGCGCACCGGCTCGGGCGCCCGCTCGACTCTGTCCCCGGCTCTGTCACCGACTCTGTCGTCGGAGCGCTCCTCGGCCGTGGGCACTATCGAGATCGGGTGCCGGAAGCGCCGCCGCTTGGGCAGGCCGCCGAAGGTGGTGGCGGGCACCACCGGCTCGGGCGCGCTCTGCTCCACCGGCTCGGACGCTTCACCCACGACGGGAGTCTCCTCGGGCTCGATGGTGGTGGTGAGGAGTTCGTCGGGGAGCAGCAGCACGGCGCGCACTCCGCCGTACGGCGAGGTGGAATCCACCGAGACGCTGAATCCGTAACGGTTGGCGAGTACGCCGATCACCGCGAAACCGAATTGCGGCGGATTTCCGAGGCCGGAGACACCCGGAGTGCGCTGGCCGGTGAGGAGTTCTCCCGCCAGCGTCTTCTCTTCGTCGCTCATGCCGACACCCGCGTCGTCGACGACGATGCAGACGCCCTTGGGCACGGGCTGGATATTGATTTCGATGGACGTTTCAGGGGCCGAATAACTCGTGGCGTTGTCGAGCAGTTCGGAAAGGGCGAGTGCGACCGGTTCGACCGCGCGGCTCACCACCGCGAAATTGCTCTGCGAACGGATTTCCACGCGCGTGAAATGCCGGATGCGGCCCTTGGCGCTGCGGACCACGTCGTAGACGGACGCCGCGTTCTTGCGGCGGCCGAGCCAGCCGTCGCAGAGCACGGCTATGGACTGGGCGCGCCGGGTGAACTGCGCGTTGCCGTGGTCCACGTCCAACAGGCCCTGGAGCGCCGCGTGCTCGCCGTTCTCCCGCTGGAGCTTCGCGATGGCGACCTGCTGCTCGCCCGCCAGACCCTGGAGGGTGCGCATGGCGGCCTTGAGCACGCTCTTGGTGCCCTCCTCGGCCCGGCGTCTGGCCTCATCCACGATCTGCTCGCGGCCGACTTCCAGGGAGGCGCGGCGCGCCGACTGCTCGGCGAGCGCGGCACGGAGCTTCGCATTAGTTTTCCGGCTGAGCGCAATCGCGGTCGCGGCGACAGGAGTACCTGCGATCAGGCCCCAAAGTGCTGGATCATGTAAGTAGGACGTCATGAGGCTCTCTTCAGGCGAGGGGCCGCCATTTGCGGAATCTCTTTCAAATCCGAACAAAAATGCGGAACACTTGCGCATGACACTTGCCAAGCAATGAGAGCCTAGCAGCAGGTTTGACCCCGGTACCCCCCGTACTTGTCCTGCTACCGGCATCTGACGGTAATTCAAAATTGCCCCGTTTTGGGACAGTCTTGGTGAATTGTTCCGAACAATGCGCCGGACACAAAGACGGCACCCCCCGGGTGACCGGGGGGTGCCGTCGTGCGGTCCTGCTGATCCGGGCTCGCGCCCCGTGGATCAGAAGTCCATGTCACCGCCGGGCATGCCGCCCGGAGCGCCGCCGGGGGCGGCCTTCTCCGGCTTGTCGGCGATGACGGCCTCGGTGGTGAGGAACAGCGCGGCGATGGAGGCCGCGTTCTGGAGCGCGGAGCGCGTGACCTTCGCCGGGTCGATGATGCCCTCGGCGATCATGTCGACGTACTCACCGGTCGCGGCGTTGAGGCCGTGGCCGACGGGCAGGTTGCGCACCTTCTCGACGATGACGCCGCCTTCGAGACCACCGTTGACGGCGATCTGCTTCAGCGGGGCCTCCAGCGCGAGCTTCACGGCGTTGGCACCGGTCGCCTCGTCGCCCTCGAGCTCCAGCTTCTCGAAGACCGCGGTCGCCTGGAGCAGGGCCACGCCGCCACCGGCGACGATGCCCTCTTCCACGGCGGCCTTCGCGTTGCGCACCGCGTCCTCGATGCGGTGCTTGCGCTCCTTGAGCTCGACCTCGGTGGCGGCACCGGCCTTGATGACGGCCACGCCGCCGGCCAGCTTCGCCAGGCGCTCCTGGAGCTTCTCGCGGTCGTAGTCCGAGTCGCTGTTGTCGATCTCGGCGCGGATCTGGTTGACCCGCCCGGCGACCTGGTCGCTGTCACCGGCACCGTCGACGATGGTGGTCTCGTCCTTGGTGATGACGACGGTACGGGCGCGGCCGAGCAGGTCCAGGCCCGCGTTCTCCAGCTTGAGGCCGACCTCTTCGGAGATGACGGTGCCACCGGTGAGGATGGCGATGTCGCCGAGCATGGCCTTGCGACGGTCACCGAAGCCGGGCGCCTTGACGGCGACGGACTTGAAGGTGCCGCGGATCTTGTTGACCACCAGGGTCGACAGGGCCTCGCCCTCGACGTCCTCGGCGATGATCAGCAGCGGCTTGCCGGACTGCATGACCTTCTCCAGCAGCGGGAGCAGGTCCTTCACCGAGGAGATCTTGGAGTTGACGATCAGGATGTACGGGTCGTCGAGCGACGCCTCCATACGCTCCAGGTCGGTCGCGAAGTAGGCGGAGATGAAGCCCTTGTCGAAGCGCATGCCCTCGGTGAGCTCGAGCTCGAGCCCGAAGGTCTGCGACTCCTCGACGGTGATGACGCCTTCCTTGCCGACCTTGTCCATGGCCTCGGCGATCAGCTCGCCGATCTGGGTGTCGGCGGCGGAGATGGAGGCGGTCGAAGCGATCTGCTCCTTGGTCTCCACGTCCTTGGCCTGCTCCAGCAGAGCGGCGGAGACGGCCTCGACGGCCTTCTCGATGCCGCGCTTGAGGGCCATCGGGTTGGCGCCGGCCGCGACGTTGCGCAGACCTTCCTTGACCAGGGCCTGGGCCAGGACGGTCGCGGTGGTGGTGCCGTCACCCGCGACGTCGTCGGTCTTCTTCGCGACCTCCTTGACCAGCTCCGCGCCGATCTTCTCGTACGGGTCCTCGAGCTCGATCTCCTTGGCGATGGACACACCATCGTTGGTGATCGTGGGGGCGCCCCACTTCTTCTCGAGGACGACGTTGCGGCCCTTCGGGCCGAGGGTGACCTTGACGGCGTCGGCGAGCTGGTTCATCCCGCGCTCGAGACCGCGCCGTGCCTCCTCGTCGAACGCGATGATCTTTGCCATGTGAAGTGTCCTCCGCGGACTGGGGTTCCCCCACCGGAGCAGGGGGCGACGGCTCGGACCGTGTGGTGCCCGCGACGGACGGCCGACCTGGTCGCCGGTTCCTTCCCGGCGGCCGGGCGGGCCTCACCGACCCGGTCCTTCAGCACTCTCACTAGGAGAGTGCTAACGCCAATGATTAGCACTCGACCCCATCGAGTGCAAGCGCCTGTGGACAACTCCGGGCCACGCACGAAGGGCCCGTCCCCCCTGAGAGGTACGGACCCTTGGTGCGTGAGTGCGTCGTGTCGGTCGCCGAGCGCGCCGGGCCGTCAGGCGGTGGCCAGCCGGACCATGTCCGCCTGCGGCCCCTTCTGACCCTGCGAGATCTCGAACTCGACCCGCTGGCCTTCTTCGAGGGTGCGGTAACCGTCCATCTGAATCGCGCTGTAGTGGACGAAGACATCCGCACCACCGTCGACCGCGATGAAGCCGTAGCCCTTCTCCGCGTTGAACCACTTGACGGTGCCCTGAGCCATTCCTAACTCCCCTATTACTGGCCCTATCGCGGCCCCGCACTCCGCGGGTCCGGGTCAGACCTCACCGCCGGGGAAGCCGTTGTCTGAGCGACAGGGGATCCCTGGTGGTGTGCGCCGGAACGCGTCGACCGCGGCTGAATGTATCTGCACGGATGCCCTCTGCAACAGGTCAATCGGACGAGAATTCGGGGAGCGACCGATCGGAAATACACCAGAATAGGGCGCTATGGCGGGGCATCTCGGACCGGACATACGTCGCCTATGCGACAATCCACACGTGAATTTGGCGATAAATCGCCGCACTGACCGTTCGCGGCGGCAACTTGCCCGTGGCAACAGTACAACCTTTCAACTACCGCCCCGGACACGGCCGTTCGGCCCGGTCCGGCCCCCCTACAGCACTGTGCCCCATCCACCGCAAAAGGGTGTATGGGGCACAAAACGGCAGGTGTAGCCGGGCCGTTACGGGAAGTTGATCAGCCGCCCGCTACCGCCGGAATGATCGAAACGCTCGCGCCGTCGGGGACAGCGGTGGCGAGACCGTCGGAAAAGCGAACATCGTCGTCGTTGACATAGACGTTCACGAAACGACGGAGTTTTCCGGTGTCGTCGAGAACGCGCGCCGAAATGCCCGCGTGATTCTTCTCCAGCGAGTCGATCACCTCGGCCAGCGTGCCGCCCTCGGCCGGAACCTCGGCCTGGCCGCCGGTGTAGGTGCGGAGAATGGTGGGGATACGAACAGAAGCACTCATGCGAGGCCAGCCTCTCGGAACGCGTCAAGGGTCGGGCGGATGGTGGCGGTCGGGCCGGTGGTCGGTGCCACCGCGTCCAAAGTCTTCAGTCCGTCGCCGGTGTTGAGGACGACGGTCTCGGCGGCCGGGTCGAGCTGCCCGGTCTCGATCAGCTTCTTCAGCACCCCCACGGTCACCCCGCCCGCGGTCTCCGCGAAGATCCCCTCGGTGCGCGCGAGCAGCTTGATCGCGTCCACGACCTGCTCGTCGTTCACGTCGTCGACCGCGCCGCCGGTCCGCCGGGCGATGTCCAGCACGTACGGGCCGTCCGCCGGGTTGCCGATCGCCAGCGACTTGGCGATGGTGTCCGGCTTCACCGGCCGCACCACGTCGTGCCCCGCCTTGAACGCCGCCGAGACCGGCGAGCAGCCCTCGGCCTGGGCGCCGTAGATCTTGTACGGCTTGTCCTCGACCAGGCCGAGCGCGATCAGCTCGCGCAGGCCCTTGTCGATCTTGGTGAGCTGGGAGCCGGACGCGATCGGGATCACCAGGTTGTCGGGGATGCGCCAGCCGAGCTGTTCGCAGATCTCGTACGCCAGGGTCTTGGAGCCCTCGCCGTAGTAGGGCCGCAGATTGACGTTGACGAAGCCCCAGCCCTCGCCGATCGGGTCGCCGATCAGCTCGGAGCAGAAGCGGTTCACGTCGTCGTACGAGCCCTCGATGCCGACCAGTTCGCCGCCGTAGACCGCGGCCATGACGACCTTGCCCGCCTCCAGGTCGTGCGGGATGAACACGCAGGAGCGGAAACCGGCGCGCGCGGCGGCGGCGCCGACGGCGCCCGCGAGGTTGCCGGTGGAGGAGCAGGAGAGCGTGGTGAGGCCGAAGGTGCGAGCGGCCTCCAGGGCGATGGCGACGACGCGGTCCTTGAAGGAGTGCGTCGGGTTGCCGGAGTCGTCCTTGATGTGCAGGCCGCCGGTGATGCCCAGTTCACGGGCGAGGTTGTCGGCCTTGACGAGCTTGGTCCAGCCCGGGTGGAGGTTGGGCTTGTCGGTGACGTCGGCGGGGACCGGCAGCAGCGGCGCGTACCGCCAGATGCTGGTGGGTCCCGCCTCGATCCGCTTGCGCAGCGACTCGGGGTCGCCGAGCGGCAGGTCGTACGCGACTTCGAGGGGCCCGAAACACTCCTCGCAGGCGAAGACCGGGCTCAGCGGGAAGCGGGTGCCGCACTCCCGGCAGGACAGCGCGGAGGCGGGTCCGAAGGGGGGAGTGCTGGTGCTGTCGTGGGTGCTGGCGACGGTCTGCACAGCCATGATGGCGAGGCCCTTTCTCCTCATCTTCCTTGTGACGTACGTCGCCACAAGACGGAATTGGCACCTTCCCCACCGTGTGACCTCGCGGTCGGCGGGAGGGTTGCCGGGGCTTCAACGGGCCGTTCCCTCTGCCCCTCTGGATGAGCGGTATGGCGCCTGCCCGCCTTCTGTGCGGCGGCGACGCGTTTGTCCCGCGCTACGACCCCCGGCATGCGGCGGTCATACGCGTTGTTCAAGACTGTAACCGACAAGCGTGACAGTTGAGATAGTCGTCCGAACGGCGAGATGGCCGCTGGGGCGGCCGTCCGGCTGGTTTCTGAGGGCTCCCACCGTACGAAAAGGGGACGGGATCGTGCTCGATGAGGTGGAGCGGTGGCTGGAGCGGCGGTCCTGGTCCGCCGCCGACCGGCCGCTCGACCTGCTGCTCGCCGCGAAGCGGGCCGCGGGACCGCAGGGCACGGTCAGCGTGGTGCTGCCCGCGCTCGACGAGGAGGCGACGGTCGGCGAGATCGTCGCGGCGATCCGCCGCGACCTGATGACCGACGAGGTGCCGCTGGTCGACGAGCTGATCGTGGTCGACTCCGGCTCCCGCGACCGTACGGCGCAGGTCGCGGCGCGGGCCGGGGCGCGGGTGGTGCAGCGCGACGCGATCCTGCCGCGGCTGCCCGCGCTGCCCGGCAAGGGCGAGGTGCTGTGGCGGTCGCTGCTGGTCACCCGCGGCGAGATCGTCTGTTTCGTGGACGCGGACCTGCGCTCGTTCGACTCGCGCTTCGTGTCGGGGATCGTCGGGCCGCTGCTCACCGAGCCGGACGTGGAGCTGGTCAAGGCGATGTACGACCGGCCGCTGGAGACCGGCGGCGCGGTGGTGCCGGCGGGCGGCGGCCGGGTCACCGAGCTGGTCGCCCGGCCGCTGCTCAATCTGCACTGGCCTCGGCTGGCGGGCTTCGTCCAGCCGCTGGGCGGGGAGTACGCGGCGCGGCGCTCGCTGCTGGAGCGGCTGCCGTTCCCCGTCGGGTACGGCGTGGAGCTGGGCATGCTCATCGACGCCCTGTCCCTGGCGGGGCTCGACGCGCTCGGGCAGGTGGACGTGGGCGTCCGGCACCACCGGCATCAGGACGGGCAGGCGCTCGGGCGGATGTCGGCCGCCATCTATCGCACGGCGAGCCTGCGGCTGTCCCGGGCGCCCCTGGTCCGCCCCCGCCTCACCCAGTTCCACCGGGACCCCTCCGGGGGGTTCACCCCGCTCACCCACCCCGTCGACGTCGACGAACGCCCGCCCATGGCCCACCTCCCCGAATACCTCGCCCGCCGCGCCGCCTGACGGCTCCCCCGCAGGCCCCCGCGCCGCCGGGGCCGCGGGGCTGACCGGCGCGGTCTCCTACGGAGCAGGAGGGTCCACGACGTTTGGGGCGGAGCCCGCGCGGCTAGGCTGGCGGCATGGTCGAAACGCGTGCGGCACGGATTCTGGTCGCTTCGAATCGGGGGCCGGTTTCGTATGCGCTGGGGGACGACGGGGAGCTGAGCAGCAGACGCGGCGGCGGCGGCCTGGTGTCGGGCCTGAGCGCGATCGGCCCCGAGGCGGACGCGGTGTGGGTGTGCGCGGCCCTGGGCGAGGGCGACCGTGAGGCGGTACGGCGCGGGGTCGGCGAGCCGGGCGCCCGGATGATCGCCGTCGAGGAGAGCGTCTTCGAGGCCGCGTACAACGACATCGCCAACTCGGTGCTGTGGTTCGTCCACCACCTGCTCTACCAGACGCCGTTCGAGCCGCTCTTCGACGAGGACTTCCGCGGCCAGTGGGCGGCGTACCAGGCGTACAACGAGGCGTTCGCCGAGGCGCTGGCGGAGGAGGCGGCGGACGGCGCGCACGTCCTGGTGCAGGACTACCACCTGTCGCTGGTCCCGGCGCTGCTCCGGGCCCGCCGCCCCGACCTGCGGATCGGCCACTTCACGCACACCCCGTGGGCGCCGCCGGACTACTTCCGGCTGCTGCCCGACGACATCGCCGCAGAACTGCTCGAAGGCATCCTCGGCGCGGACCGCGCCGCGTTCCTGACCCGCCGCTGGGCCGACGCCTTCGCCGCGTGCTGCGTCAGCGTGCTGGGCGCCACGCTCGGCGACGACGGCCGGGCGGTCACCCACCGCGGCCGTACGACCCGGCTCGGCGTGCACGGCCTCGGCGCCGACGGCGACTTCCTGCGCGAGCGCTCGCACCGCCCGGACGTCGCCGAGCGCATCACCCGGCTGCGGTCGGAGACGGGTGCCGACCGCAAACTGATCGTGCGCGTGGACCGTACGGAACTGTCCAAGAACATCGTGCGCGGCCTGCTCGCCTACCGGCAGCTCCTCCAGGAGCACCCCGAATGGCTCAGCCGGGTCGTCCACGTCGCCTTCGCCTACCCCTCCCGGCAGGATCTCGCGGTCTACCGCGAGTACACCGAGGGGGTCGCCCGGCTGGCCGAGGAGATCAACGCCGAATTCGGCACGCCCGACTGGCAGCCGGTGCTGCTCAAGGTCGACGACGACTTCGCCCGCTCCCTGGCCGCCTACCGGCTCGCCGACGTGGCCCTGGTCAACCCGATCAGGGACGGCATGAACCTCGTCGCCAAGGAGGTCCCCGTCGTCTCCGACAACGGGGTGGCCCTGGTGCTGTCCCGCGAGGCGGGCGCCTTCGCCGAGCTGGGCGACGACGCGATCGTCGTCAACCCGTACGACATCCGCGAGACCGCCGCCGCCCTGCACACGGCCCTCACCCTCCCGGAGGCGGACCGCGCCGAGCGCACCAAGCGCCTCGCCGACGCGGCCACCGCGCTTCCCCCGTCCCGCTGGTTCCTGGACCAGCTGCACGCCCTGGACGGCTGAGCACCGGGTCCGGGCTCAGTCCAGGGCGTCCGCGAGGGCGTCGAGGAGGGAGACGACGCCCTCGGGGCCGGGGACGGCGAGGTCGGCGGCGCGGAGGACTTCCTCGGGCGTCTCGGGCGCGGCGCTGGCGACGAGCAGGCCGGGCAGGCCGTCCTCGCGCAGGGCCTGGACGGCGGCGAAGGCGGCGAGGTCGCCGAGGTCGTCGCCCGCGTAGAGCACCGAGCCGGCGCCGACCTCGCGGAGGTAGGCGGCCAGGGCGACGCCCTTGTCCACGCCGGGCGGGCGCAGTTCGAGGACGAAGCGGCCGGGCTCGACCATGAGGCCGTGCCGGGCGGCGAGTTCGGCCAGCGGACCGCGCAGCGCCTCGAAGGCGGCGTCGGGGTCCTCGGCGCGGCGGGTGTGGACGGCGACCGCGCGGCCCTTGTCCTCCACCCAGGTGCCGCGCCAGGCGCCGTTGCGGTCGAGGAAGCCGGGCAGCTCGGCGCGGACCGAGGTGACGCCGGGGTGGTCGCCGGGGGTGTGGACGGAGCCGGTGGGCGCGTCCCAGCGCTCGGCGCCGTAGTGGCCGAGCACGACGAGGTGTTCGAGTCCCGCGACCCCGGCGAAGCCGCCGTAGCGTACGGCGACGCCCGCCGGGCGGCCGGTGACGACGGCGACGGCGGCGAGGTGCGGGGCGAGCCTGACGAGGGCGGGGACGGCGCCGGGGTGGGCGCGGGCCTGCTCGGGGTCGGGCACGATCGGGGCGAGGGTGCCGTCGAAGTCAAGGGCGACGACGGCGCGTTCCGGCCGCGCGAGCAGCGCCGCGAGACCTTCCTTTCCCTCGGGCGTGGTGGGGGCGGGGATGTCGGCGGAGGCCATGCAGCCGACCCTACCCGCGTCCCCCGGGCGCATGCCCGGCGTACGGTGGCACGCGCGCCCCGCGCGGGCCGTCAGCGCAGGTCGCGGCGGGCGTCGCGCTCCTTGCGCAGCCGGTTGACCGTCACCGGGTCGTGGGCGACGGCCCGGGGGTCGTCCAGCAGGGCGTTGAGGAGCTGGAAGTACGCGGTCGGGGACATACCGAGGCGTTCGCGTATGGCCCGTTCGCGCGGTCCCGGTCCGGTCCAGGTGCGGGCGGCGATGGCCAGGACGGCGATGTCGCGCGCGGAGAGCGGTTCTTCCCGTGTCATGGCGCCCCTCTCCCCTGTCGGTGCGGTCGGGCCGTCGGCGTACCCGACGGCCGTCACCGTACCGCCGCGGGCCGCTACTTGCCGGAGTCCGTCGTGAGCGCGAAGCGCTGGAGGTCGGACAGGACCGTCTTCGGGTCGCCGTGCACGGCCTGGCCGATGTTCTTCTTGACCTCGTCGCTGACCGGGCCCCACGAGGTCTTGTTGACCGGGTAGAACACGGCGTCGGGCAGCAGGTTCAGGAACTGGACCAGGTCCTTGTTGGCCGGGTTCTTCCGCATCGCCTGGGACGCGGTGATGGTCACCGGCAGCAGCCCGTACTGGTTGAGGAACTTCAGCGAATTCTGCTCGTTGAAGACGAACTGGAGGAATTTGCCGTCCGCGTCCCGGTTGCCGTTCTGCTTGAACGCCATCATCCAGTCGGCGACGCCGAGGGTGTCGCTGCTGGGGCCGCTCTGGCCGGGCAGCGGGACGACGCCGACGTCGATACCGGCGGCCTTGGCCTGGGTGAGCAGGGTGGGGTGGCCCATGACCATGCCCGCCTTGCCGGCCAGGAAGGCGGCGAAGGTGTCGCGGCGGTTGGTCTTGGCGGGGTCGGTCGGGCCGACCAGGCCCGTCTGGACGAGGTTCTTCTTGACCCAGGCGAACGCCTCGACGTTGGGCGCGGAGTCGAAGGTGTAGCTGCCGACGGTGTCGGTGTAGCCGCCCTGCGCGCCGAGCATCCACATCAGGGACTCGGCCTGCGCCTCCTCGGGGGCCAGCGGCAGTCCGTAGGGCACCTTCACGCCGTCGGCCTTGAGCTTGACCGCGTCGGCCTTGAGCTCGTCCCAGGTCTCGGGGGCGTGCTTGATGCCCGCGCTCTTGAAGAGCTTCTTGTTGTAGAAGAACATGCGCGAGCTGGAGACGAAGGGTATGCCGTACTGGGTGCGGTCCACGGAACCGGCGTTGACCATCGAGGGGATGAAGTCCGACTGCATGCTGATCGGGAACAGCTCGTCGGCGCTGTAGAGCTGCTTGCCGGCGGCGTAGGCCGCGTAGGAGCCGATCTGCGCGACGTCGGGGGCCTTGTTCGCCTTGACCATCTGGGCGACCTTGTCGTCCACGTGGTCCCAGTCGATGATCTCGACGTTGATCTTGATGTGCGGGTTGCGCGCCTCGAAGGAGCGCGCGAGGTCGTCCCAGTACGTCTTGGAGCTGTTGTTCGTCTTCGGGTCGCCGTAGTCGGCGGCGACGAAGTGCAGGGTGACGTCGCTGTTCAGCGGTGAACTGTTGCCGCACGCCGTAAGAGTGGTGATCGCCAGGGCCGACGTGATGCCGATCGCCGCCAAGCCGTGAAGTCGTCGCCGCTGCACCGTTCCTACCGCCTTCTTGCACACTTGCTCGCGTACCGCTACGGAAGCGTCGAGTCTTCCCCACACCTTTGCCCAAGGTCTACACCATGAGTGGTATCGCTTGCGCAACGGGTCCGCGCGCGGACCGGCGACGGGTCCGCGCGCGGACCGGCGACGGGCGCGCTCCGGGACCGGCGGGAGAGCGGCACGCGACCTGCGCGGGACCGGCCCGGAAAGCGCCACGGAAAGCGGCACGGAACCGGCGTACGTCCGGCGGGCGTCCGTCGTGTGTCCCCCGGATGTCCCGTCGCGGCGCGCCCGAGTGTCCCGTTGCTCCGCAAACGCCGCCTGACGCGTGATCTTTCCTCACGGAGTGGACTAGACCTTTTTAGGTGTTAGCCGCGACACTGTCCCCGTGAGACATGTCATCGCTCTCGATGTGGGCGGCACCGGAATGAAGGCCGCGCTGGTCGGCGCGGACGGAACGCTCCTGCACCAGGCGCGCCGTCCGACCGGCAGAGAACGCGGCCCCGACGCCGTGGTCGCCGCGATCCTCGACTTCGCGGCCGAACTGCGCGACCACGGCGTGCGCGAGTACGGCGAACCCGCCGCCGCGGCCGGGGTCGCGGTGCCCGGCATCGTCGACGACGTCAACGGGATCGCCGTCTACGCCGCGAACCTCCGCTGGAAGGACGTCCCGCTGCGGGCGTTGATGTCCGAGCGGCTGGACGGCGTACCGGTCGCGCTCGGCCACGACGTCCGCACCGGCGGCCTCGCCGAGGGCCGGATCGGCGCGGGCAACGGCGCCGACCGCTTCCTCTTCCTCCCGCTGGGCACCGGAATCGCGGGCGCCATCGGCATCGAGGGCCGGATCGAGGCGGGCGCGCACGGCTACGCGGGCGAGATCGGGCACATCGTGGTCCGCCCCGGCGGCCCGGAGTGCGGCTGCGGGCAGCGCGGCTGTCTCGAGGCGCTGGCCTCGGCGGGCGCGGTCTCGCGCGCCTGGGCCGAGGCGAGCGGCGACCCGGACGCGGACGCCGCGGACTGCGCGCGCGCCGTCGAGGCCGGCGACCCGCGGGCGCTCGCGGTGTGGGGCGAGGCGATCGGCGCGCTGGCCGACGGCCTGGTCACCGGGCTCACCCTTCTGGACCCGCGCGTGCTGATCATCGGCGGCGGGCTCGCGGAGGCCGGGGACACCCTCTTCGGGCCGCTGCGCGCGGCCGTGGAGGCACGTATCACCTTCCAGAAACTCCCCCTCATCGTCCCCGCCGCGCTGGGGGACACCGCTGGATGCCTGGGCGCCGGCCTGCTCGCCTGGGATCTACTCTCCGTGGAGGTAACCGCCTGATGGCCCCCGTAACGACAACGCAGCGCACGGTGCTGGCGGGTGCCCGTGTGGTCCTGCCGTCAGGTGTGGTGGAAGGCGGCCGGCTGACCGTCGAGGGCACCCGGATCGCGGCGAACGAGGCCGACGAGCACGTCTCGACGGCCACCGTGGACCTCGCGGGCCACACCGTCGTGCCCGGCTTCGTGGACATCCACAACCACGGCGGCGGCGGCGCGTCCTTCACCTCGGGCACCGCCGACGACATCCTCACCGGTGTGCGCACCCACCGCGCGCACGGCACGACCACGGTGGTCGCCTCGACCGTCACCAACGCGCTGGACGTCCTGGCCCAGCAGGCCGGGCTGCTGTCCGAGCTGGTGGAGCAGGGCGACCTCGCCGGAATCCACTACGAGGGCCCGTTCATCTCGCCGTGCCGCAAGGGCGCGCACGACGAGGCGCTGCTGCGCGACCCCGACCCGGCCGATGTGCGCAAGCTGGTCGAGGCGGGCCGCGGGGCCGTCCGGATGGTCACCCTGGCGGCCGAACTGCCCGGCGGAATCGATTCCGTACGGCTGCTGGCCGACCTCGGCGTGATCGCGGCGATCGGCCACACCGACGCCACGTACGAGCAGACGCTGGAGGCCATCGACGCGGGCGCGACCGTGGCCACCCACCTGTTCAACGCGATGCCGCCGCTCCAGCACCGCGCGCCCGGCCCGATCGCGGCGCTGCTGGAGGACGAGCGGGTGACCGTCGAGCTGATCAACGACGGTACGCATCTGCACCCGGCCGTCCTGGAGCTGGCCTTCGGGAGCGCGGGCGCCGGGCGGGTCGCCTTCATCACCGACGCGATGGACGCGGCCGGTTTCGGCGACGGCCACTACGACCTGGGCCCGATGAAGGTCGAGGTGCTCGACGGGGTCGCGCGGCTGGTCGAGGGCGGCTCGATCGCCGGGTCGACGCTCACCCTGGACACCGCCTTCAAGCGGGCCGTCACGCTGGACGGGCTGTCGCTGACCGACGCCGTACGCGCCATCTCCACCAACCCGGCGCGGCTGCTCGGCCTGGACGACCGCATCGGCACGCTGGAGCCCGGCAAAGACGCGGACCTGGTGGTGCTGGACGCGGCGTACGACCTGGTGGGCGTCATGCGCAAGGGCGAGTGGGTCGTCCGGCCCGACTAGCCGTCGCCGGAGGGTGCGCCCGGGAGGTGTGTTCGGGGGCGCCCGGGCGGTGTGTTCGGGGGTGTCCGGCAGGCGTGTTCGGGGGCGCCCGGGCGGTGAGTTCACCCGATTTTCGCGGATTCTCGCTAAAAGCTGCGTAACGGCGGTCGGCGCGCACTGGGCCGACCGCCGTACTTTTGTCATCATCGTCAGGTGATCATCACCGTCACACTGAACGCCGCCCTCGATGTGACCTACCGGGTCCCGTCGCTCCGACCGCACTCCACCCACCGGGTCACCCACACCGCGGAACGCCCCGGTGGCAAGGGACTCAACGTCGCCCGCGTGCTGGCCGCGCTCGGCCGCCCCGCCGTCGTCACCGGCTTCGTCGGCGGCCCGGTCGGCGCCGAGCTGCGCGAACGGCTCGCCGAGCGGGCCGCCGAGTACGACGACGGGCTGCTGACCGACGCGCTGGTGCCCATCGCGGGCACCACCCGCCGCACGGTGGGCGTCGTGGACGACACGACCGGCGACACGACGATGTTCAACGAACCGGGGCCCACGGTCACCCCGCGCGAGTGGGGCGGGTTCCTGGAGCGCTACCGCGCGCTGCTCGCCGACGGCCGCGCGACGGCCGTGGCGCTGTGCGGCAGCCTGCCGCCGGGGCTGCCGGTGGGCGCGTACGCGGAGCTGGTGCGCGAGGCGCGGGCCGCCGGGGTGTTCGTGCTGCTGGACACCAGCGGGGAGCCGCTGCGCCGCGGGCTGGCCGCGCGCCCCGACCTGATCAAGCCGAACGCGGTGGAGCTGACCGGCCTGACCGGCTTCTCCGAACCCGCCCGCGCGGCCGGTGACGCCCGGCGGCGCGGCGCCCGCGCGGTGGCCGCCTCGCTCGGCGAGGACGGGATGCTGGCGCTGACCGAGGAGGGCGGCTGGCAGGCGCTGCCGCCCGCGCGCCTGGCGGGCAATCCGACGGGCGCGGGCGACTCGGCGGTGGCGGGGCTGCTGTCCGGGCTCGCGGAGGGCCTGACGTGGCCGCGGCGGCTGGCGCGGGCGGTCGCGCTGTCGGCGGCCACGGTCGCGGCGCCCGCGGCGGGCGAATTCGACGCGGCGGTCTACGCGGAGCTGCTGCCCCAGGTGACGGTGGTGCCCGCGGAGCCCGGCGCGGCGGTGTGAGGGCGGGCCCCGGCGGCGGCTACTCGGTGACCTGGCCCTGCTTGAGTTCGAACTGGTCCAGGTTGACCGCGCACTGATTGCCCTGCTGGCAGCTCAGCGTCACGGTGTTGGAGCCCTCCTTGAGGTCGATCCAGGAGTAGGTGTGGTTGTTCCATGCCTTCGCCCAGTCCGTGTAGTGGCCGTAGTTCTTCAGATTGACGGGGCCGCTGCGCGCCTTGCCGTTCACCCCGAGGGTGAGCGTCGCGTCGTCGCCCGCGTTCCCGTAGTACGTGAAGAGCGTGTACGGGCCGTCCTTCGGCACCGTCACCGTCCACGTCACGGTCGCGCCGACCTGCGTCAGGTGGTCGACATAGGTGCCGCCCGCCGCGCTCGCGCCCGGGTGCTCGGTGCTCGTCTGCGCGCCGCCCGTCAGGACGAGCGTCGAGGCGTCGGTCTTCTTCGAGTCGTACGGGGTCGGCTCCGCGGAGGCCGACGGCGTCGTCTCGGTGGGCGCGGCCGAGGTGACCGCCGGGCTGGAGGGCTTGTCGCTGGCCTTCTTGTCGCCGTCGCCCGAGCCGTTGGTCATCGCGAAGGCGATGCCGATGGCCACGGCCGCGACCACGGCGACCGCCGCGATCAGCAGGCCCTTGCGGTTGGGCGCGCCGCCGCCCTGCTGGCCGCCGCCGCCCGCGCGACGGGTGTGCGGGGGCTGCGCGGGAGGCTGCTGGCCGGGATAACCCTGCTGGCCCGGGTATCCCTGCTGGCCCTGCTGCCCTTGCTGGCCGCCGTACTGCTGCTGGCCGGGCTGCTGGCCGTACGCCTGCGTCTGCTGCTGGGTCTGCTGCGGATAGCCGTAACCGGAGGGCGACTGCTGCTGCGGGTAGCCGTAGCCCGAGGGTGTCTGCGGCGGCTGCGGACGACGCTCACCGACCCGCTGGATCTGGTGGTGCGAGGTACGCGGCATGCCCGGCTGCTGCACCGGGGCCTGCTCGGGCTGCTGCTCGCCGCCCTCCGACCGGTAGAGATAACCGAACGGGTCGTCGTTCTCAGGGGCGCCGTCGTTTCCGGCAGTCATCCGCTGTCCACTCCCTCACTGCACTGCACACACGCTGCACACGCCGTCGCGGCGCCTGTGGTATCTCCGGAACACTACCGGCCCCGAGAGACACCCCGCTCAAGCCTTCGACGCATCTCCAGGTCAGGAAGGTTCCCCTGTGAGCAGGCACACTTCACCGGACACGTACCGTTAACCCCGTGGACAGCGAGTGGCGGGAGCGGTGGGTGCCCTGGCGGGAGGCCATGGACCGCGCCCTGTACGGCCCCGAGGGCTTCTTCGTACGGGAGCGGCCCGCGGCGCATTTCCGTACCTCCGTGCACGCCTCCGCGCTCTTCGCGGGGGCCGTCGCCGAGCTGCTGGTCCGGGTCGACGCGGCCCTCGGGCACCCGGCCGAGCTGGCCTTCACCGACATGGGCGCGGGCCGCGCGGAGCTGTGCTCCGGGGTGCTGGCCGCGCTCCCCGCGCCGGTCGCCGGCCGCGTACGCGTCCACGCCGTCGAACGCGCACCGCGCCCGCCGGGCCTCGACCCGCGGATCACCTGGAGCGACCGGCCGCCGCGCGGTGTGCGCGGCCTGCTCTTCGCCAACGAGTGGCTGGACAATGTGCCGCTCGACGTCGCCGAGACGGACGGGGCGGGCGTGCCCCGCCAGGTGCTGGTCCGCCCGGCCGACGGCGCGGAGCGCCTCGGCGAGCCGGTGCGCGGCGCCGACGCGCGGTGGCTGGAGCGGTGGTGGCCGCCGTCGCCGGAGCCCGGCGCCCGCGCCGAGATCGGGCTGCCGCGCGAGGCCGCCTGGGCCGAGGCGGTCGGCTCGCTGGACGCCGGGGCGGCCGTCGCCGTCGACTACGCCCACACGCGCGCGGCGCGGCCCCCGTACGGCACGCTCACCGGCTACCGCGACGGCCGCCAGGTGGAGCCCGTCCCCGACGGCTCCCGCGACCTCACCGCCCATGTCGCCCTCGACGCCCTGCCGGGCACGGCGCTCCCCCAACGCGCCGCCCTGCGCTCCCTCGGCCTCTCCGCCGCCCGCCCCCCGCTCGCCCTGGCCGCCGCCGACCCGGCCGCCTACGTCCGCGGCCTCGCCGCCGCGGGCGAGGCCGCCGAACTGACCGCCCGCGGCGGCCTCGGCGACTTCACCTGGCTGGTGACGGAGGTCGGCGTGACCGGCGTCCTGGCGGCGGTTCAGGACTCGGCGGAGGCACGGCGGTCGCCGCGGGCGCGCTGAGCCCGCGGGCCCGGCACCGCCCGTGGGATACGGGCGGGGAGTCCTGAGAGGATGGCGGCATGACGGAGACCACGATCGGAGTCGGCGGGGCGGCCGAGGGCACCGACATGGTGCTGAACATCGGGCCGCAGCACCCGTCCACGCATGGGGTGCTGCGCTTGCGGCTGGTGCTGGACGGGGAGCGGATCCGCAGCGCGGAGCCGATCGTCGGATACATGCACCGGGGCGCGGAGAAGCTGTTCGAGGCGCGGGACTACCGGCAGATCGTGATGCTGGCGAACCGGCACGACTGGCTGTCGGCGTTCGCGAACGAGCTGGGTGTGGTGCTGTCGGTCGAGCGGATGCTCGGCATGGAGGTGCCGGAGCGCGCGGTGTGGACGCGGACGCTGCTCGCGGAGCTGAACCGGGTGCTGAACCACCTGATGTTCCTGGGCTCGTACCCGCTGGAGCTGGGCGGGATCACGCCGATCTTCTACGCCTTCTCCGAGCGGGAGAACCTCCAGCACGTGATGGAGGAGGTCTCCGGCGGCCGCATGCACTACATGTTCAACCGGGTCGGCGGCCTGAAGGAGGACCTGCCCAACGGCTGGCAGGGGCGGGTGCGCCAGGCGGTCGCCGGGGTGCGGTCGCGGATGGGCCGCTTCGACGACCTGGTGCTCGGCAACGAGATCTTCCGCGGCAGGACCCGCGGTGTCGGCGTCCTGTCCCGCGAGGCCGTGCACGCGTACGGCGTCAGCGGGCCGATCGCGCGCGGCTCCGGCGTCGACTTCGACCTGCGGCGCGACGAGCCGTATCTGGCGTACGGGGAGCTGGGCGACACCCTGAGGGTGGTCACCAGGACCGAGGGCGACTGCCTGGCGCGCTTCGAGGTGCTGCTGGAGCAGACGCACAACGCGCTGGACCTCGCGGACGCGTGCCTGGACCGGCTGGCGGAGCTGCCGCCGGGGCCGATCAACCAGCGGCTGCCGAAGGTGCTCAAGGCCCCCGAGGGGCACACCTACGCGTGGACCGAGAATCCGCTCGGCATCAACGGCTACTACCTGGTGTCGAAGGGCGAGAAGACGCCGTACCGGCTGAAGCTGCGCTCCGCGTCGTACAACAACATCCAGGCGCTGGCGGTGCTGCTGCCGGGCACGCTGGTGTCGGACATGGTCGCGATCCTCGGGTCGATGTTCTTCGTGGTCGGCGACGTCGACAAGTAGCGCCGCCGGGCGGTCCGCGCGTCACATTCGGGGTCACTGGTCCGTCAGGAGAGTGACGGCATGTGACGGAGGACCGACCGATGGACGCACCCATGGACGACGGCTTGGACGACGGTGGGCACGACGGCGTGCGCGACGGCCTGGAAGACGGCAGGCACGACGGCAAGGACGACAGAGAGCTGCTGGCGGCGCGGTTCGAGGCGAACCGCGCCCATCTGCGGGCCGTGGCCTACCGGATGCTCGGCTCGGCCGACGAGGCGGACGACGCCGTCCAGGAGGCGTGGCTGCGGCTGAACCGCACCGACGCCGCCGAAGTCCGCAACCTCGGCGGCTGGCTGACCACGGTGGTCGGCCGGATCTGCCTGGACATGCTGCGCTCGCGCCGCACCCGCCGCGAGGAGCCGATCACCGCGCCGGACGGATACGAGTACGGGTACGTGGGCGCGGTGACGCTGCCCGCGCCGGGGCCCGAGCAGCAGGCCCTGCTGGCCGACTCGGTGGGGCTCGCCCTGCTCGTCGTCCTGGAGACCCTGGACCCGGCCGAACGGCTCGCCTTCGTGCTGCACGACATGTTCGCCGTGCCCTTCGACGACATCGCGCCCATCGTGGAGCGCACCCCCGCCGCCGCCCGCCAGCTCGCCAGCCGCGCCCGGCGCCGCGTCCAGGGCGGCACCGAGGTCTCCGACCCCGACCCGGCGCTGCGGCGCGCGGCCGTCGAGGCATTCCTCGCCGCGGCGCGCGACGGGGACTTCGACGCGCTCCTGGCGGTCCTGGACCCCGAGGTCACCGTCCGCTCCGACGTCCCCGGGCGGCCCGGCGTCACCTCCACCCGCCGGGGCGCGGCCAACGTCGCGCGCGGCGCGGTCAGTTACGCCGCGATGGCCTCCACGGCGCGGCTGGTGCTGGTCGACGGACTCGTGGCGGCGGCGGTGGACCTGGACACCGCGGACGCGCGGGTCCTGACCTTCGCGGTCTCGGCGGCGGACGGGCGGATCACGGCCGTCGACATCGTCACCGAGCCGGGGCGGCTGGCCGCGCTGGACGTGCGACCGCTGGCGTGAATCCCCCGCGCCGTCAGGCCTGGGCGCGCAGTTCCGACATGTCGAGCTGTTCGGTCTCGTCGTGGGCCGTGAGGTCGATGACCTCGGGGCCCGACTCCGCGACGGCCTGGGCGTGTTCCGCGACGGCCTCGTCCCCCACGACGTCGTCCAGGTCGGCCACGTCGTCCAGCGCGTCCACCTCGGAGACGTCCTCCGGGTCCGCACCGCCCGCGGGCTTCTGCGTGCCGAAGAAGTCGAAGCCGCCGATGGCCCGGCTGCCGTTGCCGCCGGGGGCGCCCGGCGAGCGCTGGGGCTGCGCGTAGGGCAGGACGGCGGCGGCGACGGCCGGGACGAGGCGGTGTTCGCGGACCGGCAGTCCGGCCGGTGACGTGGCGGGCGCGGCGGTCCGGGTGTGGCTCTCGGCCTCCGCCGCGTGGCGGCCCTGCGGCTCGTCCTCGGGGCCCGCGGTGTCGCGGCGGCGGGCGTCCTCGACGGTGCGCCTGGCCTGCTGGCGGGCGGCGTTGCGGCCGAGGTCCCGCAGCGCCTGATCGGCCTTGAGGAAGGCGGCGGGGCCGACCGGCGAGGCACCGCCGGTGAGGGCGAGCTGCCGCGGGGCGGAGTCCAGTTGGAGCTGACGGCGGCTCTCCAGCACCTGGGCGCGCTCGCTCTCGGCAGTGGCGTACCGGCGGAGCAGGTCGGCGTGCTCGGTGCGGAGCCTGGCCAATTCCCCGCGCTTGGCCCGGAGTTTCTTCTCCAGGCGCCCGCGTATCTCGCGGGACTCCTCCAGGTCCGTCTCCAACTCGGCGGCCCGCTCGTCGGTCCGCCACTCCTCGCGGACGCGCGCCGCTTCGAGTTCGGCGACCGTACGGCCGGCGGAGCGGTCCCAGGTGCGGGCGAGGGCGGCGCCCGCGCACGCGGTCAGCGCGGTGGCGACGGTGAGCACCCGGATCACGCCCGTATCGCCGGAGAACAGGGCGGCGGCGGCGAGGACCGCGGCGCTGCCGACGACGGTCAGCGGCGGCAGCATCCGGTGCAGCGGCTGCGAATGGCGGTGACGTCCACGGGGCATGGCCAGAAATTTAGCGTGTGTGAAGGGATCGTGGGGAGGCGGGTCCCGAATATCTGGGCGGATTCTCACGGCGATTCGCCCGGCGAATACGGAGGGCATTCGGCGCTGCACGATGTGTCCCCCCATGTGCCGTCGGCCAATGCCGTCCTCATGTGCCGCCGCGGCGGCGCCGAGGCCCGCCCGCGCCGCCCCACCGGGCCCCGGGGCCGCCCCCGTTGGGCCCGGCGCGGGGTCCGGTGCCGGGCCCGCGCGGGCGATTACGGCGGCGCCGATACCCAGGTTCGGCGACCTGGGTGCGACGTCAACTCCGGTTCGCGGAAGGGGTTGTTGGGGTATTCCCCGACGCACTCCGGGAATTTGATCTTGAGCTTCCCCGCGACGGGATCAGAGCCGCGATCAGTGCCGCGATCAGAGTCGCGATCGGTAGCGGGATCAGTAGCGGGATCAGAAAGCGCCTTCGGCCTGTGCCGCGATGTGCGCGGTGGGGACCGTCGGGGTGCCGTCCGGCGCGGTGACCGGCAGGCCCGCCGCGCGCCACGCCTGGAAACCGCCGTCCAGGTCGGTGGCCGCGCGCAGCCCGAGGTCCTGGAGGGAGGCGGCGGCGAGCGAGGACGCGTACCCCTCGTTGCAGATCACCACGACGGTCAGGCCGGGGCCCGTCGCCTGCGGGAGGCGGTGGGCGCCCTCGGGGTCCAGCCGCCATTCGAGTTCGTTGCGCTCGACGATGACGGCGCCGGGGATCGTGCCGTCGCGGTCGCGCAGCGCGCCGTAGCGGATGTCGACCAGCAGGGCGCCGTCGTGTTCCGCGGCGCGGGCGGCGGCCTCGGGGCCCAGCCGGTCCAGCCGGGCCCGTACGGCCGCCAGGCGCGCGTCGAGCGCGGTCACCACTCCTCCGGGCGCTCGACCAGCTCCAGGCGCAGCGTGCTGCCCTTGCGGCTGTAGCGGCGGATCAGCGGCAGCGGCGGGTAGTAGGCGTGCACCGAGACGGCGTGCGAGGACGGGGAGCTGTTGGTGACCTGGTGGACGTGGTTGCGGCCGAAGGCGCGGCCGACGCCTTCCGGCAGCACGCGCCTGCGGTCCAGGCCCTCGGCCAGTTCCAGGGAGCGCCAGCCCTCGGAGGGCAGCGGCACGGACAGCGACTGCTCGGTCAGCTCACCGGCGGCGGTGACGAAGACGCCGTACGAGCCGCCGTGGTCGTGCCAGCCGGTCTCGGCGCCGGGCGGCCAGCCGATCAGCCACGCCTCCGCGCCGCCGGGGCCCTCCAGCCGTACCCAGGTGCGGCCTTCGGGGTCGAGCGGCAGATCGCCGACGACGGCGGGGTCGGCGGCCACCTTGCGGGCGAAGTCGAGCAGATCGGCGGCGGTGGGCGCGGCGGGAGCGGTCGAGGGCGCGGTGGAGACAGTGGACACGGCGGAGGCGGAAGCGGCGGCGGGTTCGGACGAGGGAGCAGCGGAATTCAAGGGACACCACCCGGGGATACGCCGCGTCGGCGGGCAGCGGGGGCGTGCGTACGAGAGATCCCTTGAGAATGAAGCGTGCCGGGTTCGTACGAAAATCAGGCCGGGGCTGCGGCTACGACGCGAAAGATGAACGAAGGACGTCGGAGGCGCGCGTCAGCGCGCGGTCGTACAGATGCAGCCCGCGTACCGGACGAGGTCCAGGTGGACCTTCCGGTGCAGATGCCATCCGGGTTCGCTCACGTAGCGGACTGAACCACGCCACCCGCCCGCCGGTCAAGCCGGACGTCCGAGTGGTGGCGTCGGCCCCGCAACGGCGGGGACCACGGGTGTCGGATACGTCTCAGGATGCGGGATACGTACCCGGGGGCGGGAGGTGCGGCCGGGACGCGCGCGCCTCGGGCGCGGGTCAGCGGCGGTGCGGGGTCGTGCCGTGCGGCACCGTGTCGTCGTCCTCGGGGAGGCGGCAGACCCGCTCCAGGAAGATCGCGGCGGCGATCACCGCGATCCCGGCGACGACGGCCAGGCCCGCGTAGATGGCCTGCTGGCGGCGCGGGTCCATGTCGAGGTCGTACATCACCAGGTAGAGCCCGGTGCCCGCGTACATGCCGACGACGAGGGCCGCGACGAGGGCGCTGGCCTGGCCGAAGACGACCGCGCGGGCGGCGGCCAGCGGGTCGACGCCCTTGGCGCCCGGGTGCCGTTCGCGCTGCGCCTTGAGCCGGGAGCGCAGCGACAGCGCGGTGGCCAGGAGCGCGACGGCGATCAGCGCGAGCACGATCGGCGCGGCGACCGGCACGCCCGGCAGCGTCCCGACGTGGTCCCACAGCCGCGCGGCGGCCCATGAGAGCACGCCCGCCACCGCGAAGAGCCCCGCCAGCGTCCTGATCCGCAGCGTCCTCACCGAGTGCCCGCCTCCACTTTCTGTGCAGTGCGCCGTCCGCGCGCCTGTGTGCGCTCGTCCGCCCGCGGCCGCCCGTGGCGGATGCGCGGTACGCAGGTCCCAACGATTATTCGGGCAGCCGGAGTTCCACGTCCGTGCGCCGTCGCACCCCCGCGGAGCCGACCGCCCCGATCAGTTCCGCGACCGGGCCGTGCCCCGGCAGTTCGGCCGCCGGGTCCACGTCGTACCACGGCACGAGCACGAAGGCACGCTCGTGGGCGCGCGGGTGCGGAAGTGTCAGCGCCGGGTCGTCGGAGGCCACGTCCTGGTACGCGATGATGTCGACGTCGATGGTGCGCGGCCCCCAGCGCTCGGTGCGCACCCGCAGGAACGCCTCCTCGATGGCCTGGGCGCGCTCCAGCAGCGACTCGGGCGGCAGCGTGGTGCGCACCAGCGCCACCGCGTTGAAGTACGTGGCCTGGGAGCCCTCGGGAACGCCCCAGGGCTCGGTCTCGTACACGTGCGAGACGGCCTTGACCCGGACGCCGGGGGTGTCCTCCAGCGCGTCGACCGCGCCTTGCAGGGTCTCCAGCCGGTTGCCGAGGTTGCCGCCGAGGGCGATCACCGCGGTCTTGGGGTTGTTCAGGGTGAAGTCCGCCGCGTCGACCTGCGCGACCACGGAGGCCGGTACGGGCTGCACGGTCGGGTCGAACGCGGGCTTGTGGGCGTGCTCCCGACGGGGGGAGTTCACGGGCGCCTCCGGGTGATGGTCACGGTCACGTCGTCGAAGGGCACGGTGATCGGCGCGTCCGGTTTGTGCACGGTCACCTCGACCTCTTGCACGACGTCGTGCGCCAGGCACGTGTCGGCGATGCGCTGGGCGAGGGTTTCGATGAGGTCGACCGGTTCGCCGGAGACGACGGCCGTGACCTCTTCGGCGACCACACCGTAATGCACGGTTCTGGTGAGGTCGTCATCGGCCGCCGCGGGGGCCGTGTCGAGGCCCAGCACGAGGTCCACGACGAAGACCTGGCCGTCCTCGCGCTCGTGCTCGAACACACCGTGGTGGCCCAGGGCCTTCAGGCCCCGCAGCGTGACACGATCCACGAACTCTCTCCCGCCGGTCGGTCGGACGGCCGCCGTCCGGGGTGTCCCGGCCGGCGGCGGACGGGGCGGTCCGCCCCGTGGTCTGCTCCGAATCTACCGTCGGTCACCGACAGAGCCGGTCACGGGCGGCCCGCGGTCACGCTCCCGCCGTCCCGTCGAAGCCCTCGTCGTCCAGCAGATCGTCGCCGGGACCGCCGGATCCGCCGGGGCCCTCGCCGTCCTCGTCGTCCTCGTCGTCGTCCTCGGCCAGCACCGGCGAGCCGTGGTGGACCCACATCCGCCAGCCGTCGGCGGTGCGTCGGAAGACGTTGGTGGCCACCACCAGGCCGCCGACGAGCGAGCCCGCGGAGCCGTCCTCCTCGGCGGGGCCGCCGGTCAGGATGTTCTCGGTGCAGGTGACCACCGCGCTGTCGCCGTCGACGGCGACCTCCACGTCGGTCAGGAAGAACTGGATGTAGTCCGTGTTGGCCATGATCAGCGCGTACGACCGCATGACCTCGCGGCGTCCGCGCAGCACCGGCCAGCCGGGGTGCACGACGGCCACCGACTCGGCCAGCGGCCCGTCCAGGACCACCGACTCCAGCGCGTCCAGGTCCGAGGTCTCCACGGCGTCGTAGAACGCCTGGTTGGCCCGCTCGACGGCGCGGGCCTCCGCGGTGCGCGGCGTCATGCGCGGACCCCCCCGATCTCGATGGCGCGGGCGACGCGGACGGCGTCGGCGCTGGCGTGCACCTCGTGGACGCGGACCGCCCAGGCGCCCTCGCGGGCGGCGATGGCGGTGACGGCCGCGGTGGCCGCGTCGCGTTCCCTGGCGGGCGGCGGTTCGCCGTTGTCACCGGCCAGGATGCGGCCGAGGAACCGCTTGCGGGAGGCGGCGACCAGCAGCGGACGGCCCAGTTCGCGCAGCGCGCTCAGGTGGGCCAGCAGCGTCAGGTCGTGGTCCGCGGTCTTCGCGAAGCCCAGGCCCGGGTCGAGGATCACCAGGCCGGGGTCGATACCGCCGGCCACCGCCCGGTCCAGGCCCGCGCGCAGTTCGGTGACGACCTCGCCGAGCACGTCGGTGTAGACGGCCCGGTTGTTCATGTCGATGCTCTGGCCGCGCCAGTGCATGACGACGAACGGCACCCCGGCGGCGGCGACCGCGGGGACCATCGCGGGGTCGGCGAGGCCGCCGCTCACGTCGTTGACCAGCCGGGCGCCCGCGGCGACCGCCTGCTCGGCGACCGAGCCGCGCATCGTGTCGACGCTGACCAGCACCCCGGCCGCGGCCAGCTCCCGCACCACCGGCACGACCCGGCGCAACTCCTCCGCCTCGTCGACCCGCTTGGCGCCGGGCCGGGTGGACTCGCCGCCCACGTCCACCATGTCGGCGCCCTGCGCCACGAGATCGAGGCCGTGCTTGACGGCCAGCTCCGGGTCGAACCACCGCCCGCCGTCGGAGAACGAGTCGGGCGTGACGTTCACCACGCCCATGACCGCGCAGCGGTCCCACTCCGGCAGTCCGACGGGCCTGACGCGGCCCAGCAACGTACTCATGCGCCCAGCGTAGGGGCTACGCCCTACGCCACCGCACTCCGCTCGGTCGCGTCCACCGACGTCGCGTAGCCGGGCTTGTGCCGGTGCGGGGGGCGGGTGGCGCGCCCGGGCAGGAAACGCTGGACGGCGTCGGGCAGCGGAAGGGACAGCGTGACGAAGCCCTCGGCCTGCATGATGGCGAAGCCGATCCTGGGCAGGTCACGGGAGTTGGGGAAGACCAGGAAGCGCGGCACCCACTCGGGCTGGAACTTCGCGTTGAACTTGTACAGCGACTCGATCTGGAACCAGCGGGACAGGAACACCAGCAGACCGCGCCATCCGCGCAGCACCGGGCCCGCGCCGATCCGCTCGCCGCGGGCCAGCGCGGAGCGGAACATCGCGAAGTTCAGCGACACGCGGGCGATCCCGAGGGCGGGCGCCTCCTGGAGCGCGGCGACGATCAGCAGTTCGTTCAGGCCGGGGTCGGCGGCCCGGTCGCGGCGCATCAGCTCCAGGGACATGCCGTCCGCGCCCCAGGGCACGAAGTGCAGCACGGCCCGCAGATCGCCCAGTTCGGGGTGCGGGGCGCCGGGCTCGCGGTCCTTGTGCGCGGTGACGACCACGCAGTCCCCGTCCAGCTCCTCGCCGAAGCGGCCGAGCGCCATGGAGAAGCCGCGCTCGGTGTCGGTGCCGCGCCAGGCGTCCGCGGCCAGCCGTACGCGGTGCTTCTCGTCCTCGCTGAGGTCCCGCACCCGGCGTACCCGGCACACGTATCCGGACCGCTCGATGCGCTTGACCATCTGGCGGACATTGCGCATGGCGCGGCCCTGGAGGGTGAAGGCGGAGGTGGTGACGATCGCCTCGTCGCCCAGCTCCAGGGCGTCCAGGCCGGTCTCGCGGGTCCACACCTCGCCGCCGGTCTCGCTGCACCCGACGACGGCGGGCAGCCAGGCGTGCGCGCGGGCCAGCTCCATGTACTGCTCGATGGCGCCGGGCCACGCCTCGACGTCGCCGATCGGGTCGCCGCTGGCGAGCATGACGCCGGACACCACGCGGTAGCAGACGGCGGCCTTGCCGCTGGGCGAGAAGACCACGGACTTGTCGCGGCGCAGCGCGAAGTGGCCGAGCGAGTCGCGGGCGCCGTGCCGGGCCAGCAGGGCGCGCAGCCGGTCCTCGTCGGCCTCGCTCAGCTCGGCGACCGGGCGTCCGGGGCGCAGCGCGAGGAAGGCGGTGGAGATCGCGATGAGCAGGCCGAGGCCGCCCAGCGAGTAGCCGACCAGGTCGTTGACCCGGTCGCTGGTGTACGTGACGGGTCCCTCGAAGCCGAACAGGCCGAGCAGGACGTGCTCGCAGCGGTCGAGGAAGCCGGGGTTGCCGCGCTCGGAGGACGGGTGGGCGCTGGTGATGACCAGGCCGAGGGAGAAGGCGACGGTGCTGAGGCCGACGAAGTTCAGCAGGGCCCGCCAGCGGGTGCGCGGGTCGGACAGCGCGGTGAACTCGTCGCGGTAGGAGATCAGCACCCACAGCAGGCCGAGCGAGACCAGGGCCCCGAAGATCGAGTGCCGGTAGACGAGCTGGGTGGCCGCGCCGACCGGCAGCAGCACGACGGCCGCCCACCAGGCGCGGACCTTCCCGCGCTTGAGCGCGTGCGCGAGCATCAGCAGCAGGACGCCGGTGACGACCGCGGTGGCGGCGGCGAGCGAGCTGACGGTGCCGGGGAAGACCGCGGCCATGTGGTGCATCCGGCCGTTGCGGAAGGCCGGGAAGACCGCGGAGACCACGTCCAGCAGCCCGATGACCGCGGCGGCGCTGCCGATGATCCCCGGGACGGCGGAGGGTCGCAGCCGCCAGCGGCGCGAACGCGGGGCACAGGCACGGTCAGCGGACATGCTTCACCAGGGTCCAGTACGAGCGAGTGAGTGGCGCCCAGTAGGACGCGAAACCCTGTCTGTGGGTTCCTTCGCGGGCAACGCAACTGTGACAGCTACGGCGCGTCTACGTAACGGCTACGGCGGCCCCGTACCGCACCGTGCCTACCGGGGCCGCCAGGCCAGTGCCCGAGCAGGCCCGCGCTCGGAGGCAGCCCGTGCCCGGTCAGCCGCGTGCCCGGTCAGCCGCGCCCGAGGATCAGGCTCATCGCCTCCGCGCGGGTCGCGGGGTCGCGGAGCTGGCCGCGTACGGCGGAGGTGATGGTCTTCGCGCCCTGCTTGCGGACCCCGCGCATCGTCATGCACATGTGCTCGCACTCGATGACCACGATCACCCCGCGCGGTTCCAGGATGCGCATCAGGGCGTCGGCGACCTGCGTGGTCAGCCGCTCCTGCACCTGCGGGCGGCGGGCGTACACGTCGACCAGCCGGGCCAGCTTGGACAGGCCGGTGATCTTGCCGCTGACGGCCGGGATGTAGCCGACGTGCGCGACGCCGACGAACGGCACCAGGTGGTGCTCGCAGGACGACATCACCTCGATGTCCTTCACCAGCACCATCTCGTCGTGCCCGAGGTCGAAGGTGGTGGTCAGCACGTCCTCCGGCGTCTGCCAGAGCCCGGCGAATATCTCCTTGTACGCGCGCGCCACCCGCGCCGGGGTCTCCCGCAGGCCCTCCCGGTCGGGGTCCTCGCCGACCGCGTACAGCAGCTCGCGCACCGCGGCCTCGGCCCGCTTCTCGTCGAACTCGCCGATCGAACCCTCGCCGTCGATCGTCACGGGGTCGGTCATGATGCCTCGTTCCTCCGAAGTTCGGCGAAGTGGGAAAGCTGGCCCAAAAACGGCAATGGCCCCAAGGTTAAAACCCTGGGGCCACTGCCTGCATTCCGGGTCCGGCCCGGACTGCCTGTTCTCGTGCCTGACCGGCTCGCGCCGGTCAGCTCTCCGGCGTGCCGTCCTCGGGACGGTCGACCGGCTCCGCGACGGGCTTGGTCGTGCTGACCGAACCCGTCGTGATGCCGTTGGCCGGCTGCGAGCCGTTGGTCAGTGCCAGCTCCTTGGGAGAGAGCACCGGCGGCCGGGTGGACGGCGTACGACGGGCGGAGCCCGTCCAGGCCGGACGCGGGGGACGCCTGACGATCGGAGCGAAGATCTCGGCGATCTGCTCCTTGTTCAGGGTCTCCTTCTCCAGCAGGTTCAGAACGAGGTTGTCCAGGACGTCCCGGTTCTCGACCAGGATCTCCCACGCCTCGTTGTGCGCCGTCTCGATGAGCTTCTTGACTTCCTCGTCCACCAGCCCGGCGACCTCTTCCGAGTAGTCGCGCTGGTGACCCATCTCACGGCCGAGGAACGGCTCCGAGTCGCTGGAACCGAACTTGATCGCGCCCAGCCGCTCGGTCATGCCGTACTGCGTGACCATGGCACGGGCGGTCGCGGTGGCCTTCTCGATGTCGTTCGACGCGCCGGTGGTCGGGTCGTGGAAGACCAGTTCCTCCGCCGCCCGGCCGCCCATCATGTAGGCGAGCTGGTCGAGCATCTCGTTGCGCGTCGTGGAGTACTTGTCCTCGTCGGGCAGCACCATCGTGTAGCCCAGCGCGCGGCCGCGGGACAGGATCGTCACCTTGTGGACCGGGTCGGAGTTCGGCGAGGCCGCCGCGACCAGGGCGTGTCCGCCCTCGTGGTACGCGGTGATCTTCTTCTCCTTGTCCGACATGATCCGGGTGCGCTTCTGCGGACCGGCCACGACGCGGTCGATCGCCTCGTCCAGCGTGGCGTTGTCGATGACCTTCTTGTTGCTGCGCGCGGTCAGCAGCGCCGCCTCGTTGAGCACATTGCTCAGGTCGGCGCCGGTGAAGCCGGGGGTGCGGCGGGCGACGGCCATGAGGTCGACGTCCGGTGCGACCGGCTTGCCCTTCTGGTGCACGCTGAGGATCTCCACGCGCCCCTGGAGGTCCGGCGGGTCGACCGCGATCTGCCGGTCGAAACGGCCGGGACGCAGCAGCGCCGGGTCCAGGATGTCGGGCCGGTTCGTGGCGGCGATGAGGATCACGCCGCCCTTCACGTCGAAGCCGTCCATCTCGACCAGGAGCTGGTTGAGGGTCTGCTCGCGCTCGTCGTGACCGCCGCCCAGACCCGCACCGCGGTGCCGGCCGACGGCGTCGATCTCGTCGACGAAGACGATGGCCGGGGCGTTCGCCTTGGCCTGCTCGAACAGGTCGCGGACGCGGCTGGCGCCGACACCCACGAACATCTCGACGAAGTCGGAGCCGGAGATCGAGTAGAACGGCACGCCCGCCTCACCCGCGACAGCGCGGGCCAGCAGGGTCTTGCCGGTACCCGGACGGCCGTACAGCAGCACGCCCTTGGGGATCTTGGCGCCGACGGCCTGGAACTTCGCGGGCTCCTGGAGGAATTCCTTGATCTCCTGGAGCTCCTCCACCGCCTCGTCGCAGCCGGCCACGTCGGAGAACGTCGTCTTCGGCGTGTCCTTGGTGATCAGCTTCGCCTTGGACTTGCCGAACTGCATGACGCGCGAGCCGCCGCCCTGCATCTGGTTCATCAGGAACAGGAAGACCACGACGATGAGGACGAACGGGAGCAGCGACAGCAGAATGCCGACGAAAGCGTTCTGCTTCGACGGCGAGACGGTGTAACCGTCGGGAAGGGTGGTCCCCTTCACCTTGCCGTCGACGATGTTCTGCAGCTCCGCGGCGATGGCCGAGCCCTGGTTGCCGATGTAGCTGGCGCGGACCTTGGAGCTGCCCTCGACCTTGGATCCGTCCCTGAGCTGGATCTTGATGGAGTTGTCGTCGCCTGTCGTCAGCTCGGCGGACTTGGCCTGGTTTGATTCGATCGCATGTAGAACCTCGCCGGTATCCACCGTCTTGTAGCCGCCGCCGGACCCGACGACCTGCATCAACACGACCACGGCGAGGACAGCCAGCACGATCCACATGACTGGCCCACGGAAATAGCGCTTCACGTCCATCCATGCGGGGCGAAGTCGCCCCGTCCCTCCTGCCACAGTGAGGCACCGCCGCCTGCTGGCCGCGCGTGCATGCCGGTGTATGACCCGACCTTCGGACGGTACCCCAGCATTGTCACCCGAGGTTGCCGCCGACCGTTAACAATCCCGCCTTCCCCTGCTCCAACGGCGGGAAACCGACTGGGGTTCCCGGGGCCGAACGGGGTGTGGCCGACGTCATGACTGTGCCGCGCCGGACCGCCGGCGGCGGGCCGACGGGAGTCAGCCACCGTATACGTGCGGGGCGAGTGTGCCCACGAACGGGAGATTGCGGTACTTCTCCGCATAGTCCAGGCCGTATCCGACCACGAACTCGTTGGGGATGTCGAACCCGGTGTACTTCACGTCGAGCTGGACCTTGGCCGCCTCGGGCTTGCGCAGCAGTGTGCAGACCTCCAGGGAGGCGGGGCCGCGCGAGCCCAGGTTGCTGATCAGCCAGGACAGCGTCAGCCCGGAGTCGATGATGTCCTCGACGATCAGGACGTCACGGCCCGCGATGTCGGTGTCCAGGTCCTTGAGGATGCGCACCACACCCGAGGACTTGGTGCCGGCGCCGTAGGAGGACACCGCCATCCAGTCCATCGTCACGTTGCTCGACAGCGCCCGTGCGAGGTCCGCCATCACCATCACGGCGCCCTTGAGGACACCGACGATCAGCAGGTCCTTGCCCGCGTAGTCCCGGTCGATCTGCGCGGCGAGCTCGCTGAGCTTCGCGTCGATCTCTGGCTTGGAGATGAGCACTTTCTCAAGATCGGCGCCCATGTCGTTCTCGTTCACTGCGCGGTATGTCCCTCAAGTAGTCGGCTCCCTGGTCGCTGGGCGACGGCAGCTCTACGACGGCGAGAACACCAGTCTGCCATTGGCCCTGAGAACGGCGACGCCGCCCGGCAGGTTGAGGGCTTTCTGTCCGTGCCAGCCGGTGACCAGCCGGTCGACCTCCTCGATGTGCCGGGCGAAGAGGAAGCCGGGGGGCGAGCCGGCGGCGATGGCGGCGCGGCGCAGGACGCGGCGGCGTACGGCGGCGGGCAGGCCGTGCAGCCGCAGCGCGTCCAGGCTGCCGTCGTCGCCCGCCGCGTCGGCCTCGGCGTCCGCGGCCCACTGGTCCAGCGCGTCGGCGTCGTCCCTGGAGAGCTGCGCGGTGCGGGCCAGCGCCTCGACGACGCCTTTGCCGAGGGACTTCTCCAGGACGGGCAGGGCTTCGTGTCTGACGCGGGAGCGGGTGTACGCGGGGTCGTGGTTGTGCGGGTCCTCCCACACGGTGATGCCCTGGGCGAGACAGCCCTTGCGTACGGTGTCGCGGTCCAGCAGCAGGAAGGGGCGCCGGTACCGGCCGCCGGTACCGGAGACCGCGGCCATTCCGGCCAGCGAGCGGGTGCCGGAGCCGCGGGCGAGGCCCAGGAGCACCGTTTCTGCCTGGTCGTCACGTGTGTGGCCGAGCAGGACGGCGGCGGCGGCGTGCGATTCGGCGGCGGAGTCGAGCGCCGCGTACCGGGCGTCTCTGGCGGCGGCTTCGGGACCGCCCTGGCGGCCGACGGTGACGCCGATCGCGTCGACCGGGTCGAGGCCGAGGCCGCGCAGCCGCCCGGCGACCTCTTGGGCGCGGCCGGCGGAGCCCGCCTGGAGGCCGTGGTCGACGGTGACGGCTCCGGCGCGCACGCCGAGCCGGGGTGCTTCGAAAGCGAGGGCGGCGGCCAGCGCCATGGAGTCGGCTCCGCCGCTGCACGCGGCGAGCACCAACGGGTGCGGGTCGGTGGACGCGGTGAGGACGTCGTGCAGGACGCGGCGGACCGCCAGGCGTATCGCCGCGACCGTGGGGTGGGGTCCCATGTCCGGTTTCCCTCCTGAGGAGGCTATGAGGAAAGCGCCGAAGTGACGCAGGGTATCCAGATGGTGACAGAAGCTCGGGGCTTACCCGAGCATCGCACGCGCTACCCTGCGCCTACGGTCCCTCGGACGGGTGAACCCGAGGGCGGACACGGCCTTCATGAGCGGTTACGCCCTCACGATTCGCTACGGCTGTGCACCCGCGCGACCCACTCGGCGGGTTTGGCGATCTCCGCCTTGGTGGGCAGCGTGTTGGGCGAGGTCCACACCCGGTTGAAGCCGTCCATGCCGACCTCGTCGACGACCGCCCGGACGAAGCGCTCGCCGTCGCGGTACTGGCGGAGCTTGGCGTCCAGGCCGAGGAGCTTGCGCAGCGCCTGGTCCAGGCGGCCCGCGCCGCTGGCCCTGCGCTGGCTGAACTTCTCCCGGATCTCGGCGACGGTCGCCACGACCTCGGGTCCCACGCCGTCCATCACGAAGTCCGCGTGGCCTTCGAGCAGCGACATCACGGCGGTCAGCCGGGCCAGGATCTCCCGCTGGGAGGGGGTCTGCACCAGGTCGACCAGGCTGCGGTCCTCGTCGCGGTCCTTGTCGGCGTCTTCTTCCTTGCCGCCGCCGGAGCCGGTGAAGGACTGCACGGCCTCCCTGACCCGCTCGATCACCGTCGAGGCGTCCAGTTCGGTCTCGCCGAGGAACGCCTGGATCTCGCCCTCGATGTGGTCGCGCAGCCACGGCACCGCGGAGAACTGGGTGCGGTGCGTCTCCTCGTGCAGGCACACCCACAGGCGGAAGTCGTGCGGGTCGACGTCCAGCTCGCGCTCGACGTGCACGATGTTCGGCGCGACCAGCAGCAGCCGTCCGGCACGGGACTCGCCGGGGCCCGGCTTGACCGGTCCCGCGGGCATGTCGCGGCTCGGCGGCGCGAAGGTCTCGTACTGGCCGAGCACCCGCGAGGACAGGAAGCTCAGCAGCATGCCGACCTCGACGCCGGTCACCTTGCCGCCGACCGTGCCGAGCACGACTCCGCCGGGGCCGCCGGGGCGGCGCGCCTGCATCTTTCCGAGCAGGGGCTTCATCACCTCCCGGAACCCGGCCACGTTGGCCTTCACCCAGCCCGCCCGGTCCACGATGAGCACCGGGGTGCCGTGCGGTGGCACCTCCGCGTCCCCGTACATCCGGGTGAACTCCCTGACGTGCGCCTCCGACTCCTGCGCGTGCGCCCGCAGCTCCGCCACGATGGCCCGAGCCTCGTCCCGGCTCACCTCAGGCCCCGGCCGCGTCAACCGCTGCGCGGTCGCCACGGCGAGGTTCCAGTCGACCATCTCGCTTCCACCGATGCTCGTCATGCCTTCACGGTACGTTGCCGCTCCCCCTTTGGGCTCCCCCACCAACAGGTTCCCCCTCCGGCCGCCCCCCGAAATACGGCTTCAGCCCCTCCGGCTAACGCCGCCTCAAACGCCGGCGGGGCTGTTCCCCCCACCCACCCGCCCTTCCCCCTGCCGGGGGGGCACCCCAGCCGGAGACGGCGTTCAAGGCCGACGCCAGCGCCTGGCGGTCGCGCCAAAAACACCGATCCAGCCCGTCCGGCGATTGAGGACACCAGCCCGTGGCCCAAGCCCGTTTCTTCGAGCCCGTCCGGCGATTGAGGACTCCCGCCAGTGCCCCAACCCCGTTTCTTCGAGCCCGTCCGGCGATTGAGGACATCGGGGGTGCGGGCTAGGGGTGGGTGGTGAGGGCGGCGGCCAGGTGGTCGAGGGCTTTCTGCGCGCCGCCAGGCGAATCCGTGCCGTGGGTGAGGAACGCGAAGGCGAGGAGGCGCCCCGCGGGGGACACGGCGGTGCCGGCGATCGTGTTGGTCCCGGTGAGCGTCCCGGTCTTGGCGTGGACCACCCCGGCGCCCCCACCGCCCCGGAAGCGGTCGGCGAGCGTGCCGGTGAAACCGGCGACCGGCAGCCCGGTCAGGACCGACCGCATCTCGGGATGCGCGGGACTCGCCGCGAGCGCGAGAATCCGGGCCAGCGTGGTGGCCGACAGCGCGTCGTCCCCGTCGAGTCCGCTCCCGTCGTGGAAGGCGGCACCGGCGAGCGGCACCCCGAGCCGCCGCAAGGCGTCGGGAATGGCGCTCGCCGCCCCGGCGAAACTGGCGGGCCGCCCGAGCGCGCGGGCCACATGCCGGGCCAGCGCCTCGGCCACGTCGTTGTCGCTGTCGGTCAGCATCCGCTCCACCAGCTCCGACAGCGGCGCGGACTGATGGGCCGCCAGCCGCGTACCCCCGTGCCCGCCGGCGGGCGCCGCCTCGCCCTTGACCCTGATCCCCCGCTCCCGCAGCAGGTCCGCGAAGGCGTCGGCGGCCGACTCGGCCGGATCGTCGGCGCGTTGCGCGGGCCCGCTCGAACTGTGGTCGAGCCGCCCCTCGCGGACCATGAGCGCGGTGACCGGCGCGAGGTTCTCGTTGGGCCCGATGGGGTGGAGCGCGGTGCCGCTGAACAGGGACGTGTCGTAGCCGAGCCGTACGGACGTGGTGCCGCGCGCCTTGAGCGCGGCGGCGGTGTCGTCGGCGAGCCCGCCGAGTTCGAGGGTCGGGTCGCCGCCGCCGACCAGGACGACCCGGCCGGCCGCGGTGACCACCACGGTCGTGGTGAGGCGGCGGCCGGGCCCGAGCGTGCCGAGCGCGGCCGTCGCGGTGGCGAGCTTGGTGGTGGAGGCGGGGGTGGACGGCGTACCGGCCCGGTGGTCGTACACGACGGTCCCGGTGGCCACGTCGATGACGGTCCCGGTGCGTACGGTGCCGAGCCCGTCGGCGTTCATCAGCGGGTCGAGGAGGGCCTTGAGGGCGGCCGGGTCCGGCGGCGTACCGGCGGACGAGCCCTTGCCCGTACCGGGCGCGGCGGCGGGCACCGGGGCCAGTACGGGGGCGGCGGACGGCGCGGGCGGGGTGATCCGGGGCGTGGGCACGGCGGTGCGCGGTCCCGAGGCCACGACGTGGTCCCGGCCGGCCGCGTGCTCGCGCTCGGCCGTACGCTGGCCTGCGTCCCACGGGCCTGCCGCGGCCACCGCCCCGGCCGCCACCGCCAGACCTATCGCGGCCGACCCCGCCACGACCTGCCACGTCTTGCCGTGCGGCACCCCCGACCAGCCCCTTTCGCGACCACCCACATGCGTGGGAGACACTTAATCACCCGCAGTATGCGCTGATCATGGAGGAGTAGGGCCTTGGAGTTCGACGTCACGATCGAGATCCCGAAGGGTTCGCGGAACAAGTACGAGGTGGACCACGAGACCGGTCGTATCCGCCTGGACCGCAGGCTCTTCACCTCGACCAGTTACCCGGCCGACTACGGCTTCATCGAGAACACCCTCGGCCAGGACGGCGACCCGCTGGACGCGCTGGTCATCCTGGACGAGCCGACCTTCCCCGGCTGCCTCATCACGTGCCGGGCGATCGGCATGTTCCGCATGACGGACGAGGCCGGCGGCGACGACAAGGTGCTGTGCGTGCCCGCGTCGGACCCGCGTGTGGAGCACCTGCGTGACATTCACCACGTCAGCGAGTTCGACCGGCTGGAGATCCAGCACTTCTTCGAGGTCTACAAGGACCTCGAGCCCGGCAAGTCCGTCGAGGGCGCCAACTGGGTCGGCCGCACCGAGGCCGAGACGGAGATCGAGGAGTCCTTCCGCCGTCTGAAGGAGCAGGGCCCGGGCCACTGAAGCCCCGCCGCACCTGAACGCCGGGCGGCCGACACGTCATCAGCGACGTGTCGGCCGCCCGGCGTTTCCGTGCCCGAGCGGGGTCAGAAGCCGCGGGTGCGTTTGGCCGCGCCGCGCGGGGCGGCGGGGCCCGGCGGCTTGAGGACCAGGCGGGCCAGCTCGCCGCCGAGGTTGACGCCGATGGCGATGGCCAGGGCGAGGGCGGCGGCCCGGGTGAGCAGGGTGAACGCCTGGTCGGAGTGGTTGTTGGTGAGGGCGAGCAGCCCGAAGTACGTGGCGGATCCGGGCAGCAGCGGGCCGATGGCGGCGGTGACGTACGGCAGCACGGACACGTACCGGTAGCGGGCCATCAACTGGCCGAAGAGGCCGACGAGTCCGGCCGCGGCGGCGGTGGCCGCGACCTGGTTGCCGCCCGCCTGCTGGTGCAGGACGCCGTAGACCGTCCAGGCGATGCCGCCGTTGAGGGTGACCAGCGGCAGGACGCCGCGCTCGCACTGGAGCAGCACCGCGAAGGCGAGGGTCAGCACCATCGCGGCCAGCAGCTGCACCCACGGGTGGTCGTACGCGCGCAGCGCCTGGTCGGGGTTGAGGTCGGCGCCGAGGGTGGTGAAGCCCGCGTAGAGGATGACGGTGACGCCGATGACGATGCCGACGACGAGGTACATCACCTCCAGCAGCCGGGCGGAGGCGGTGATGTAGAAGCCGGTGAGGCCGTCCTGGACGGCGGCGACCAGCGCGCGGCCCGGCAGCAGCGCGAAGAGCCCGCCGGTGATCACCGCCGACGCCTGGACGCCGTTGGCGCCGGGGATCCAGTGCGCGTACCGGTCGATGAGGACGCCCATCGCGGCGGCGGGCATCGCCGCCGCCGCGAACTGGTAGAACTCCGGCAGCCCGCGCCCGGCGAGCAGCCACGCGAGCCGGTCGCCGAGCATCGCGGCCAGCGCGGCGGCGGCGAAGATGACCGGGCCGCCGCCGACCAGGACGCTGGCCGCGCCCGCGAGCAGCCCGGCGGCGCCGGTGAGCGCCCAGGAGCTGTACGGGTGCCGGTTGCGGCGGATCTCGGCGAGCCGGCGGTACGCGTCCTCCAGCGTCGCCTCGTGCGCGGTGATCTCCTCGACGAGCTGGAAGACCGCGGCGAGCCGGGTGTAGTCGGTGCCGCGGCGGCGCACCGTGCGGCTCATGGTCAGCGGCGGGTCGGTGAGCGAGGGCTGGAAGGAGATGCCCAGCAGCGTGAAGGTGACGTTCGGCTCGACGCGGGCCAGTCCGTACGCGTAGCTGACGCCGAGCATCGCCGCCTCGACGTCCTCGGCGCCCTCGCCGCCCGCGAGCAGCAGTTCGCCGATGCGCAGGGTCAGGTCGAGGACGCGCGGTACGGGGACCAGGTGCGCGGTTTCCTGGCGGTCCGCGGGGGTCTCGGGTGCGGGGCGCTCGGTGACGGGGATACGGACCATGGCCCGCATCCGGTCCTGCCACCGCGCGTCGGTGGGCGGCAGGACGACCATCGGAATGCTCCCGGTGGTGCCGGTGAGGCTTGTCGGGCCCGTCGTACCCGTTGTTCCGGAAGCTCCGGCTGTTCCCGGTGCTCCTGTTGCTCCGGGCGTTCCCGCTGTTCCCGCTGTTCCCGCTGTTCCCGCTGTTCCCGCCGTTCCGCCGGGCGGGGCGAATGCGCTGCCCGTGACGACCGGGGGGAATGTGGTGCCTGTGGGGGGTGTGAATTCGGAGCGGACCTCGTCCGACTCAGGTTTTCCGTCGTCGGACACCGGTCGTGCTCTCCTTTCCGCAATCCGCGTTTCTGTGAATCCTGTGAATCACGGGAATCCCGCCGACGCCCCCGTTCCCCCGTTACGGCGTCGGTTCCCGCAGGTCAGCGCTTTTGCGCGCGGTGCCGGCCGGGGGTGCGCGGCGCGGCGGGAACCGGCTCGGGGCCGCCCGCCGCCGGGCCCGTACCGGCGCCCGTACCCGGAATCACGGCCTCCTTTTTCGCCTTGCCGCGCGACCGCAGGTATTCGATGCCGATCGGCACGACCGAGAGCAGCACGACCAGGACGAGCATCGCTTCGATGTTCTTGTGCACGAATTCGATCTGGCCGAGCCAGTATCCGAGTACGGTGACACCCGCACCCCACAGTGTCGCGCCGATGAGGTTGAAGGTGACAAAGGTGCGGTAGTTCATTCGGCTGACGCCTGCGACGATTGGGGTGAACGTTCGTACGATGGGCACGAAGCAGGCCATCACGATCGCCTTGGGTCCATGGCGCTCGAAAAAGGCATGTGCCTTCTCGATATTCTCCATCTTGAACAAGCGTGAGTCGGGCCTGCGGAACAGCGAGGGTCCGACCTTGCGGCCGAACAGATATCCCGCCTGTTCGCCGAGCACCGCCGCCACCGCGATCAGCGCGGCCACCAGCGCGAGCGGCTGGTGCAGCGTGCCGGTCGCCACCAGCAGACCGGTCGTGAACAGCAGTGAGTCTCCGGGCAGGAAGAAACCGATGAGGAGCCCGGACTCGGCGAACACGATCAGCAGTACGCCCCACAGGCCGTACGTGTTGATCAGATGGTCCGGGTCGAGCCAGCTCGGGCCGAGCGCGATGGTCGTCACGGACCAAAACTATCAATCCAGTGTTGATACAAACGTTCCGCAACCTGCGGTTGGTGCACTACCTTCTCCGCAGCGTCATCCACGCACCACCCTAAGTTTCGCAAGTCTGGCATCTCTCCCCCCACGTGCCCCGTCACCGCGTCCGACCACCTGGCGGCTCCCGTTATGACTCGCGCCATCGCACTGCACGAAGTTTCCAAGTACTACCCGAAGCAGCCGTCGCCTGCTGTGGACCGGTTCTCGCTCGACATCGCACCCGGAGAGTTCCTGGTGCTGCTCGGCCCGTCCGGCTGCGGCAAGTCCACGGTCCTGCGCATGATCGCGGGTCTGGAGGACATCACCACCGGCGAGCTGCTGCTCGACGGGGAGTACTCCAACGACCTCGCACCCGGCGACCGCCGGATGGCGATGGTGTTCCAGAACTTCGCGCTGTACCCCAGCATGACCAGCCGGGAGAACATCGGCTTCCCGCTGCGCTTCGAGATGCCCGGTGAGGAGCACGGGCCCCGGGTCGACGAGACCGCCCGCATCCTCGGCATCGAGGAGATCCTGGACCGCTACCCCGGACAGCTCTCCGGCGGCGAGCGGCAGCGGGTCGCGATGGGCCGGGCGATCTCCCGGCACCCCTCGGTCTTCCTCATGGACGAGCCGCTGTCCAACCTGGACGCGAAGCTGCGCGCGCACCTGCGCGCCGAGATCGCCCGGCTGACCCACGGCATGGGCGTCACGACGGTGTACGTGACGCACGACCAGGCCGAGGCCATGTCGCTGGGCGACCGCGTCGCGATCATGCGCAGCGGTGTCCTCCAGCAGATCAGCACGCCGCGTGAGGCGTATCACCTGCCGGAGAACGTGTTCGTCGCCGCTTTCGTCGGCACGCCCCGGATCAATCTCCTCCAGGCCACGGTCCTGGCGCCGCTCGGCGGCGGCATGTGGATCGACTTCGGCCGCCAGCGGCTCGGCATGCCGGAACCGCTCAGCCTCGACCACCAGATGCTCCGCATCCAGCAGGGGCGCCGCATCATCGTCGGGCTGCGCTCGGAGGCCGTCCGCATCGCGCAGCCGAGCCAGGCGCACGCGGGCGAGGTCGTGCTGAGCGGGATCGTCGAGCATGTGGAGTACCAGGGCCACGAATCGCTGGTGCACCTCAACACCGGGTCGCGGCCCGCCGTCGTCCCCGAGCTGGAGGCCCCGCGGCCCGCGCAGGCGCCGTCCCGCTCGGGCACCCGGCGCGCGGCGAACGGCTCGGGCACCAGCCTCGGCAAGCTCGCCCAGAAAGCCGCGCGGCGCATCCAGGCGTCGGTGCCGGCGCGGGACGGCGGCTCCAACGGCGGCGGCGTCCCGCCGCGGCCCAACCACGCGCCCGGCCGCGCTCCGGTGACGGTGATGGACCGCCCCCTGGGCGCGCCCGAGACCCAGACCGGCGACCTCGTGGTCCGCACCGGCCCCGACATCCGCGTCCGCCGCGGTGACCGCGTGCCCCTGCTGGTGGACCTCGCCCACCTGTACGTCTTCGACCACGAGGGCCAGCGCATCTGTCCCGCCCCGGTCCAGGCCCCCCGCCTGGAATAGCCGCGTCGGCGTATTCGCGGGTGCGGAGCGGGGAGGTGCGGGGCAGGCTGCCGATATGGGAATCGAAGAGTACGGCGGCGGCCAGGAGCAGGGCGCCGAGATCATTGTCGTCACGACGAACGACGTGCCCGGCTTCCGGGTCGAGCGGGTCATCGGTGAGGTCTTCGGCCTCACCGTCCGCTCGCGGCACCTGGGCAGTCAGATCGGCGCCGGGCTGAAGTCCATGATCGGCGGCGAGCTCAAGGGCCTGACGAAGACGCTGGTGCAGACCCGTAACCAGGCCATGGAGCGCCTCGTCGAACAGGCCAAGGCGCGCGGCGCCAACGCCGTCCTCATGATGCGCTTCGACGTCACCGACGCCGCGGACCTCGGCACCGAGGTCTGCGCGTACGGCACCGCCGTGGTCCTCGCCCGCGAGTAGCCGCCGCGCGGGGCGCATGAGGTCCGGGGCACCTGAGGGGCGGCGCCCGGTCCGGGGTCCTGTCGTACCCCGGTGGAATGCTGGGCGTCGCCGACCTCAAGGAGGATGCCGTGCAGGACACCTCGTCCCCGGACCCCGAGACCACGATGCTGCTGTCGTACCTGGACGCCCAGCGGCGTCACGTGCTGGGGATTCTGGAGGGGCTGGACGAGGAGGCGCTGCACCGGCCGGTGCTGCCGTCGGGGTGGAGCTGCGCGGGGCTGGTGCGGCACCTCGCGCTGGACGTGGAGCGCTTCTGGTTCCGCGGGGTGGTGGCCGGGGAGAAGGCCGTGATCGACGCGGCGCTGACCGGCCCCGACGACGCCTGGAAGGTGGGCCCGGAGGTTTCGGCCAAGGGCGTGCTCGACCTCTACCGCCAGGAGACGGCGCTCGCGGACGCCGTGATCACCTCGACGGCGCCGAGCGCCGCCCCGGCCTGGTGGCCGACCGAACTCTTCGGGCCGGACGGCGGCATTCTGGACCTGCGCGAGGCGATCCTGCACGTCACGGTGGAGACGGCCTGCCACGCGGGTCACCTGGACGCCGTCCGTGAGCTGATCGACGGCAGGAAGTGGCTCGTGCTCACCGAGTCCTGAGCCGGACGCCCGGCCCAGTCTCCTGGGGGAAGTTCCGGGGCGGGAGCGGGCGCGGGGCGGCGGGCGGGTGCAGGCTGGGCGGGTCGGGAAAGACGCCCGCGCACGCGCTGCCGGGCTCGCCACGGAAGGCTGACATGTCACTGCACAAAGGCACGGACTCCGCCCGCAACATCGCCGTCAACCCGTTCTTCGGTGAGGCGGACCCGGTCGACGGCCGGATGACGGCTCCGCCCAAGCACAAGCTGGCGGACGGACCCATGCCGCCGCACACCGCGTACCAGATCGTGCACGACGAACTGATGCTGGACGGCAATTCGCGGCTGAATCTGGCGACGTTCGTCACGACGTGGATGGAGCCGCAGGCCAGTGTGCTGATGGCGGAGTGCGCCGACAAGAACATGATCGACAAGGACGAGTACCCGCGTACGGCGGAGCTGGAGCGCCGCTGCGTGGCGATCCTCGCCGACCTGTGGAACGCGCCGGACCCCAGCTCGGTGGTGGGCTGTTCGACCACCGGCTCGTCCGAGGCGTGCATGCTCGCGGGGATGGCGCTCAAGCGCCGCTGGATGCGGCGCACGCCCGGCTATCCGGCGACCGCGCGGCCCAATCTGGTGATGGGCGCGAACGTGCAGGTGTGCTGGGAGAAGTTCTGCGCCTTCTGGGAGGTCGAGGCGCGGCTGGCGCCGATGGAGGGCGACCGGCTGCACCTGGACGCGGAGTCGGCGCTCGCCCTGTGCGACGAGAACACCATCGGTGTGGTGGCCGTGCTGGGCTCGACCTTCGACGGGTCGTACGAGCCGGTCGCGGAGATCTGCGCGGCGCTGGACGCGTACGAGGAGCGGACCGGTACGCACATCCCGGTGCATGTCGACGGCGCGTCCGGCGCCATGATCGCGCCGTTCCTCGACGAGGACCTGGTGTGGGACTTCCGGCTGCCGCGGGTGGCGTCGATCAACACCTCGGGCCACAAGTACGGCCTGGTGTACCCGGGCGTGGGCTGGGCCCTGTGGCGGGACACCGAGGCGCTGCCGGAGGAGCTGGTCTTCCGGGTGAACTACCTCGGCGGTGACATGCCGACCTTCGCGCTGAACTTCTCGCGGCCGGGCGCGCAGGTCGTGGCGCAGTACTACTCCTTCCTGCGGCTGGGCTGGGACGGCTACCGCGCGGTGCAGCAGGCCAGCCGGGACGTGGCGATGTCGCTGGCGGCGCGGATCGCGAAGCTGGAGGACTTCACGCTGGTCAGCGCGGGTGACCAGTTGCCGGTCTTCGCCTTCACCACCGCGCCGGGGGTGGAGAACTACGACGTCTTCGACGTGTCGCGGCGGCTGCGCGAACGCGGCTGGCTGGTCCCGGCGTACACCTATCCGGCCGACCGCACCGATCTCGCGGTGCTGCGCATCGTCTGCCGCAACGGCTTCTCCGAGGACCTGGCGGACCTGCTGATGGAGGACCTGGGCCGCCTGCTGCCGGAGCTGCGCCGCCAGCCGCACCCGCTGAACCGCCCGGAGAACGTGGCGACCGCCTTCCACCACTAGCTGTCCGGGGGTCTCACGGCTGGCTGAGGCTCACCGCCAGCACCGCGCGGTCGTCGGCGACGGGCGCGCCGCCGGTCCAGGTGACCAGGTCCCGCAGCAGGACGTCGATGGCGTGCTGCGGGCCGGTCACCGGGCCGAGGCCGGAGAGCCGGATCTCGGGGTCGTAGAAGACGCCTTCGCGGTCGCGGGTCTCGGTCACGCCGTCGGTGACCAGCAGCAGTGTGGCGCCCGGCGGGAAGGCCAGCTCTTCGGGCACCGTGCGCACACCGCCGAGGTCGCTCATGCCGAACGGCACGTCGGGGGCGGCGGCTTCGAGGGTACGTACGGTGCCGCCGTCGAGCAGGTACGGCGGCGGGTGGCCGCGGTTGAGCAGCCGCAGGGTGTCGCACACCTCCTCGGGGTCCTCGGGGCGGTGGACGAATTCGGCCAGCAGCCCGGTGGTGAAGCCCTCCAGGTACTCCTCGCCGCTGCCGCCGCCGCGCCGCTCCCGGTCCCGGTCCAGCGCCCGGTCCAGGCGCCGCGCGAGGCCCGGCAGGTCGGGTTCCTCGTCGGCCGCCTCGCGGAAGGCGCCGAGCAGCACCGCGACGCTGGCGACCGCGCCCATCCCCTTGCCGCGCACGTCCCCGATCAGCAGCCGTACGCCGTAGCGGGTCTGCTCGGCCGCGTAGACATCACCGCCGATCCGCGCCCCGCTCTGGGCGGCCTCGTACCGGGCGGCTATGTCCAGCGGGCCGATCCGGGGCGGCGGGTCGGGCAGCAGGGCGCGCTGGGCCGACTCGGCGACGTCCCGCACGGTGGCGAGCCGCCGCCCCGAGCGGGTCAGCGCCCGGTTGACGGCGAGGCCGATGACGGCGGAGAGCACCACGTTCAGGATCTCGGCCACGCCGACGCCCTCGCGGATGATGCCGCCGTGGACGGTGAGCACGAAGACGCCCACCAGCGACGCCAGACAGGTGAGGACCGCGATGCGGGCGGACTGGATCGCGCCGGCCAGTACACAGGCTCCGGCCAGCATCGTGTCGCCGGTGTAGGGATTGGGCGTGACGAGGTCGAAGACCAGTCCGCCGACGATCATGGCGGCCGGAACCCAGCGCATCATGGCGGTGGGCCAAGGGGTCACAGTCCGCACATCGTCCACTTGAGGATAATATGCCCGATTCGGGGTGAAGGGGATGCCCCGGCGGAGCCGTCCGGGACGGAACGGGACGGATGCGTCCCGCGGTGATGCGGGCCGCGCCCGTCTGCGGCACGGTGGAGGGACCTCCGAAGGAAAGGTCCGTCATGGCCGAGCACACCTATCGGGTCACCGAGATCGTCGGCACCTCGCACGAAGGCGTGGACGCCGCCGTCAGGAACGGCGTCAAGCGGGCCGCGCAAACGCTGCGCGGTCTCGACTGGTTCCAGATCACCGAGGTCCGCGGGCACATCGTGGACGGCGAGGTCGAGCACTACCAGGTGGGGCTGAAGGTGGGGTTCCGTCTGGAGGACACGGACGGCTCCGCCGGGTAGCGCCCGCCGCACGGGGTGCGCCCCGTCAGGGGCGCCGGGCCCGCGACGGGCGCTGCGGCACCGCCCCGGTCGGCCGTACGGTGTCACCCGCTCGGCGCGGCCCCGCCCCCGTTCGGCGTATCACCGGTCGCCGTATCCGACAGGGCGTCAGATCCTTTTGTCATTAAGGCGGGTCATAGCCGGATTCGGCCCCGCCGTGGACGCTGACGCACTCTCGGGAGCCCGTATGAGCCAGGAGACGCCCACCCCGCCGCCCACGCCGGGGTACACACCCCCGCCGCCCACGCCTCGCGAGTCCGCGTGGGCCGCCGGTGGCACCGTCTTCGCCGGGATGATGCTGGTGTTCGGCGGCGCGCTGGCGATCCTGGAGGGGATCGTCGGCATCAGGAAGAACTCGGTGTACGTCTCCACGCGGGACTACGTCTACAAGTTCGACGTCACGTCCTGGGGCTGGATCCACCTGGCGCTCGGCGTGGTCGCCGTCCTCGTCGGCTTCGGCCTGCTGGCCGGTTCCGCCTGGGCGCGCTGGGGCGGCATCCTGATCGCCGGGCTCAACCTGGTGGCGAACTTCATGTTCCTGCCGTACCAGCCGGTCTGGGCCGTGGTCATGATCGCCATCGACGTCTTCATCATCTGGGCGCTGGCCACGTACGAACCGGCCGGGCACGGTCACGGGTCGCACGGCGGCTCGCACGGCGGGCGGCACGGCACCTCCGCCCCGGGCGCCGGGGGCCGGCTGTGACGTACACGAGCCCCACACTGGAACAGCTCCGCCGCTGCACGGTCGCCGTCGACATCGGCGCCGCCCGTACCCGCGTCTACGTCCGCAACGTCGGCGTCGTCGCCGACGAGCCGAGCGTGGCCGCGGTCGACGTACGCACCGGCGCGCTGATCGCGGTCGGCGAGCGCGCCGAGCAGATGGCCGGGCGCACCCCCGGGCACATCCGGGTGGCCAGGCCGGTCGCGGGCGGCGCGGTCGTCGACATCGAGATGGCGCGGCGCATGCTCAAGCACGTGCTCGGCGACAAGCTCGGCAAGCGGTGGCGGCGCATGCCGGTGCTGCGCGCCGCGGTGTGCATGCCGCACGGCAGCGAGCCGATCGCGCGGCGCGCGGCCATCGAGACGCTGTACGGGCTCGGCGCGCGCAAGGTCGAGCTGGTGGACACGCTGATCGCCGCGGCGGTCGGCTGCGGGCTGCCCGTCGAGCACCCCGAGGCCACGATGATCGTGGTGTGCGGCGCCGGTACGACGCAGGTCGCCGTGCTGTCGCTGGGGTCCATCGTGGCCGCGGAGACGGTGCCGGTCGGCGGTGACGCCATCGACCGCGCGGTCGTCCAGCACCTGCGCAACCACCACGAGTTGATGCTGCCCAGCCAGTCGGTACGGCCGCTGCACCAGATGCTCGGCTCCCCCGGCACCGGCGGGACGGTCACCACCGAGGTCCACGGCCGCGACGTCGTCAGCGGCCTCGCCCGCTCCGTCCTCGTCGAGACCGAGGGCGTGCGCCACGCGATGCGCACCCCGCTCACCTCCGTGCTCGACGCCATCACCACCGTGCTGCGCGCCTGCCCGCCCGACCTGGTCGCCGACCTCGCCGACCGGGGCATCATGCTGGCGGGCGGCAGCGCCCTCATGCCCGGCCTCGACCTCATGCTCGGCCAGGCCACCGGCATGCCCGTCCACATCGCCCCCCGCCCCGACACCGTCGCCGTCCAGGGCCTCGGCGCCATGATCGAGGGCCGGGTCCGCCCCATGGTCCTCGACCCCCTGACGGTCTAGGTGTCTTGACCACCAGCCCCGGTCACCCGCGTCGACAACCCTCCGGGTCCCTACACCCAGGGCCGTCCGAGGGCACCCTCCCCCATGGCGGGTGCCCTCCCAGGACGCGCCTTCAGCGCGCGGCCCGGTACGCCAGGCCCCGTACGAAGGCGTCCCGCACGCTCGCCCTCAGCTGCCGGGCCCAGGGCGGGTCCGTCTCGCCGCGCGCCGTGCTCCAGCAGGCGAGGGCGTAGCCGTACTCCGCCGGGCTCAGGTACCCCATCCGGTACCAGGGCTCGTCCCCGCGGCCGGTGAGCATCCGGTCGGTGAGATCGCCGACCGGCACCACCGAGTACCCGGCCGCCTTCACGTAGTCGTCCGCGGCGTTGGCCGTCAGGACGCCCATGCCGAGGTGGACGGTCACCAGGTCGGTGAGGCGCTCTTCCTCCGCGCGGGAGATGCCCAGCCCGGCCACCCGCCGCTCGCCGACCAGCCGGGCGTGCGCCAGCTCGTGGGCGACGAGCCCCGCGAACGCGTCGGGCCGCGCGGCCACACCGCGGTCCAGTTCGATCACCGCCCGGCCGAGCACCTTGCGGTACTCACCGACCTGGTGCCTCTTGCCCGGGACCCGCTCCGGGAAGTCCACCAGCAGCACACGGACGCCGGAGACGTCCGCGCCCATCACCGCGCCGATCCGCCGCACCAGCGGCTCGACCCGCTCCCGCGTGCCGCTGAAGTCCGCGGGGACGAAGCCCGGCAGCGCGATCTCGCGGTGCGCGGTCGCGGGCCCGAACTCCTCGGCGCACCACCGCAGCCACCGCTCGGTCCAGGCGCGCTCTCTGTCCGGTACGGGACACGCTCCCGGTACGTCGGCCCGCAGCCACGGTTTCGGCCCCGTCGTCCTCGACCCGCCCGGCGCCGGGTCCCTCGCCCGCAGCCAGTCCGCCACCCCGTCCGGCACCCGTCGGCCCATGCCACCCCCCGGTGTTCCCACCCGCCCCCTCCCCCCAGGACGCCCCCCGACCTCCCGCCAGTTGCAGCAGCCGGGCCCGCCGCTCGCCACTGACCGGCGCGGGACCTCGCGGCTCCCGCCGCCGCGGCCGCCGGAGGTGAACACGGCGTGGCCGGGGGCGGAAATGTGGTCGGCGGGGATCGCGGGGGGCGCCAGGGGGCTGGGAGCATGCGGGCGTGACGGGTGCGGCGGCGGGAGAGTTGAGGCGGCGCCTCGGTGTGGGGGACGCCGTGGTGATCGGCCTCGGGGCGATGATCGGCGCCGGGGTCTTCGCGGCGTTCGCTCCCGCGGCCCGCGCCGCGGGCACCGCGCTCCTCGCAGCCCTGGCGGTCGCTGCCGTCGTGGCGTACTGCAACGCGACGTCCTCGGCGCGTCTGGCGGCCCGCCACCCGCGCTCCGGCGGGACGTACGTGTACGGCACGGAGCGGCTCGGCCCCCTCTGGGGCTACCTGGCCGGGTGGAGCTTCGTGGCGGGCAAGACGGCCTCGTGCGCGGCGATGGCGCTGACGGTGGGGGCGTACGCGTGGCCCGAGCACCGCCGCGCGGTGGCGGTCGCGGCCGTGGTGGCCCTGACGGCCGTGAACTGCCTGGGCGTACGGAAGGCCGCCTGGCTGACCCGGCTGATCGTGGCGGTGACCCTCGCGGTCCTCGCGGCGGCGGTCACCGCGTGCCTGACCAGTACGCGGGCCGACGCGGGACGGCTGGCGTGGGATGGTGCCGCCTCCGGCCCGCACGGCCTGCTCCAGGCCGCCGGTCTGCTCTTCTTCGCCTTCGCGGGGTACGCCAGGATCGCCACGCTCGGCGAGGAGGTGAAGGACCCGGCGCGGACCGTCCCCCGCGCGATCCCGCTGGCGCTCGGCGTGACCCTCGTGGTCTACGCGGCCGTCGCCGTCGCCCTGCTGACCGTTCTCGGGCCCGACGCCCTGGCCCGCTCGGCCGCGCCCCTCACCGACGCCGTCCGTACGGCCGGGGTGCCGGGTCTGGCCCCGGTGGTCCGCGTCGGCGCGGCCGTGGCCGCCCTCGGCTCCCTGCTGGCGCTGATCCTCGGCGTCTCCCGTACCACCCTGGCGATGGCACGCGACCGGCACTTCCCGTACGCGCTCGCCGCCGTCCATCCGCGCCACGGGACCCCGGTCAGGGCGGAGGCGGCGGTCGGCGCCCTGGTCGTGGCGCTCACCGCGACCACCGATCTGACCGGGGCGATCGGCTTCTCGTCCTTCGGCGTCCTCGTCTACTACGCCGTCGCCAACGCCAGCGCCCTGCGGCTGGGCGCGGACGAGCACCGGCCGCACCCGGCCGTTCCGGTCGTCGGCCTGACCGGCTGCGCGGTGCTGGCCGCGAGCCTCCCCCCGGCCTCGGTGCTGGCCGGTCTCGGCGTGACGGCGGTCGGCGCGGTGGCGTACGCGGTGGCCCCGCGCCGGGGCGGCCGGTCGTCCTGAGCGGCACCCGGTGTCGACCGCGCCGAGCAGTGGCCGCCTCGGGCGGACGACCGGCGTAAATCGCGTGACCGCCTCCAGGGGCAGCGGCGAGACTGACGCCATGACCGGTTCCGCACCGCCTCACCCGCTTCGACCGCGCGCGCTGGGGCCCGGGGATCTCGTGGTCCTCGCGGCGCTGTCCGGTCCGCTGTCCGCCGCGCACGAGCCCCATGTCGAGCGGACGGTGGCGGTGCTCGAACGGATGGGATTCCGCGTGCGCCGGGCTCCGCTGCTCGAAGCGGGCCGAAGCCATTGGTGGAGCGCGGCCGCACCGGCGGAGATCGCCGCAGAGCTCAACGGCCTTCTGCGTGATCCCGAGGTGCGCGCGATCGTCGCGAGTGACGGCGGCCAGACGGTGCTCGGCTACCTCGACCTGATCGACGTCGAGGCGATCAGGGCCGACCCCAAGCCGATCCTCGGCTACAGCGACATCTCGCTGCTGCATCTGGTGCTCCACGCACGCACGGGCCTGGTCGGGTTCCACGCCGACATGGCCGTCCCCGGCTTCGGCGGGCACTGGCGGTCCGCGCCCGCTGCGCGCCAGGCGGAACTCGAGAAGCTCTACTCCAGGCTGCTGACCTGTACCGAGGCGATCGGCGCGCTGCCCGCGAGCCCGTCGTGGGAGTGCTGGCGTCCCGGCCGTGCCGAAGGCCGTCTGATCGGAGGGGTGATCAACCGCGTCGTGCTGGCGCAGGCGACGCGGTTCGCGCTGCCGCTCGAACGGTTCGACGGCGCGGTGCTGTTCTGGGAGGAGACGGGCGGCCTGGCCTCGCACGTGTGGAGCTATCTGCAAGTGCTGCGGCACTCCGGCGTCCTCGACCGGATCTCCGGCATGGTCGTGGGCGTACCGGGCGGGATCGGCGGACTTGAGCCCGGCGCGTCCCCGACCCTGCCCGAGCTGGTCCTCGACGTCCTCGGCGACCGTGACATCCCGGTCCTGGGCAATGTCGAGTTCGGGCACGCCGGTCCGAATCTGCCGATGCCGGTCGGCATTCGCGTCGGCCTCGACGCGCGACGGCGGACGTTGTCGCTCCTCGAACCGGCGGTGGGGCCGCGCGCGGCGACGGGCCCGGCCGGCTGAACACCGCCGATCAGTGAGCGGACGGCGGGCGTACGCGGTCACCGGCGGTGAGAGGGCGTCCACGGGGGCGCGACCGTGGGGGCCGGGCGCGGGCTCTCCTCGGACGAGCGGTGGGGCCGGGGTTCAGAAGCGGGCGCGGTCGGCCGCCGCCTCGCCGTGGCGCCAGCCCTCGGCGTCGCGGCCCTTGAGCCGCGAGGTGGTGGTGGACGGGAACATGCGGCGGGTCGCGTCGCGTACGTCGACCTCGCGGGCGGCGAGGACGGGCAGCAGGTCGGCGGGCGGGGTGGCGGTCTCGGCCTGGGCCTCCCGGGTGGCGGCGGCCAGGCGTTCGCGGACGCGGCCCGCGTAACCGATCAGGAAGGACTCGCGGAAGTCGCGCGAGCGCGAGGTGCCGCCGCGCAGGGCGTGGTCGGCTTGGACGAGCAGCGAGGTGTAGAGGAGTTCGACGGCCTCCAGGTCGGTCGCGAAACCGACCACCGTCGAGAAGCCGAAGTCGGCCGCCCACACCGCCTGGCAGCGGTTCGCCGCCGCGACGGCGTCCAGCAGCAGGGCCTTCGCGCCCTCGTACGGGCGGTCCACCCCGATCCGGCACGCGCCGGGGCCCCGGCCCGGCGCCCCGGGCGCTCCCGTGGCCGCGACCAGCGCCTCGTCGATGCTGTGCCTGGCCATCAGGTGCTGGGCCTTCGCCGACAGCGCCTCGGCCTCCTCGGGGAAGCCGGTGGACTCGGCCTTCGCCAGCAGCGCCCGGATGCGGGCGAGCATCTTGGAGTGCGGGCCGGTGGCCGGGGGCGCCGACGCGGGGCCCGGCGTCAGGGGGGTGATGCGCGGCAGCCGCCCGTACAGGCAGAGCAGTTCCACGAGGGCCGTCGCCGTACTGAAGCGGTCGAGCCGCTCGCTGCGGGCGAACTCCGCGAGGAAGGGTTCCTCGCCGTCCCCCGCGGCCCGCGCCAACCGCTCGTGCCGCGCGTCGAGTTCCCGCCCCGCCATCCGTACGAGGTCCCGAAGCTCCCACCCGCGCGCCCCGCACTCCCGCACCACCCGCCCGGCCAGCTTCCCGGCCGCGCCCTCCCACCGCTCACCCGCGGCGGCCAGCACCGACGCCGCCGCGTCCACGGCGGCTTCCTCCGCCGTCGCCCCCGCGCCGGAGACCACCGCCGCCGCATACGCCCGCTCGAACTCGTCCACGGATCCATGGTCGCCGACGCGGCGCGCGCCGCTCGCCGGCCCCCGCTGGCCGAGCGCGTACGCGGTCCCCCGCACGGGCCCCGAGAGCCGGAACGTGTTGCGGCCATGTCAATCCGTCCCTTAGGTTGACGCGCGTCGACACAGCCTGCGCGCAGAGGAGTTGATGTGCTGTCCGTGCTCTGGTGACGCCGCCCGGACCGGGCTCACCGGCCGCTCACAGTCCCGGCACCCCCACCCCGACTCCCACCGCCGACGACCGCACCGCTACACCCCCGGCTCAGCGCGTCAGAGCGTGTCCCCCTCCACACACCCCTGGGAGCATCATGTCCGCAACCACCCCCTCGCGGTTCAGGCCAGCCACCCGCGGTACGGGCTCGGGCCGGAAGACGGCCTGCGCGGCCGGGCTGCTGGCCGCCGCCGTGACCCTGCTGGTCCTGCCCGGCACCGCCTCCGCGTCGACCGCCGCCGACGACGGCCGCGGCACCCCGACCCGTATGACGCACCCGGATCAGGACCACGCCGGATCGGGGCTCGGGAGCCCGGGCGCGGGAACGCTGTCGGCCGCGGCGCGGGCGGCCGTCGGCACGGGCCCGGCCGGTCTCGACGTCAGCGGTTACCAGGGCAACGTCGACTGGGCGTCCGTCAAGAGCAAGGGCGCCGCCTTCGCCTACGTCAAGGCCACCGAAGGCACCACGTACACGAGCCCGAACTTCTCCCAGCAGTACAGCGGCTCCTACAACGCCGGGCTGGTCCGCGGCGCCTACCACTTCGCGCTGCCGAACAATTCGAGCGGTACGGCGCAGGCCGACTGGTTCGTCGGCCACGGAGGCGGCTGGAGCGCCGACGGGAAGACGCTGCCGCCCGCCCTCGACATCGAGTACAACCCGTACGGGGCCACCTGCTACGGGCTGAGCCAGAGCGCGATGGTGAGCTGGATCCGGGACTTCAGCAACGAGGTGCGCACCAGGACCGGGCGCTACCCGACGATCTACACCACCACCGACTGGTGGACGTCGTGCACCGGCAACAACAGCGGTTTCGGCGCCACCAACCCGCTGTGGGTGGCCCGTTACAGCAGCGGCCCCGGCACGCTGCCGGCCGGCTGGTCGGCCCAGACGATCTGGCAGTACGCCGACTCCGGCACCTTCCCCGGTGACCAGGACACCTTCAACGGCACCCTCACCGACCTCCAGAACTTCGCCAAGGGCAGCGGCTACAACCCGCCGCCGACCACGAGCTGGCCGACCGTCCAGCAGGGCGCGAGCGGCGAGCGGGTCAAGACGGTCCAGTACCTGCTCAACGCGCACGGTTCGGCCCTGGCGGTGGACGGTGCCTTCGGCGCGGGCACCAACACCGACGTCCGCTCCTTCCAGTCCGCCCACGGCCTCACCGCCGACGGGATCGTCGGCCCCAACACCTGGCAGGCCCTGATCGTCACCGTGCAGCAGGGCTCGTCGGGCGCCGCGGTCCAGGCCGCGCAGAGCCAGCTCAACGCGCACGGTTCGTCCCTGGCCGTGGACGGTGCCTTCGGCGCGGGCACCAACACCGCCGTCCGCTCCTTCCAGTCCGCCCACGGCCTCACCGCCGACGGGATCGTCGGCCCCAACACCTGGCAGGCCCTGGTCTCCTGACCCTCGGCGCACCCTGACCGGACAGCGGCAGCACCCGCGATCCCGGTACGGCACCCCGGCCGCGCTCCTCCGGCCGGGGTGCCGTTCGCGTGAACGCGGAAGGCATGGGTCACCGCGCGCCGGCGCCGCGCGACATCGGCCCCCTCCCGGGGCCGGGGGCCTCGGGCGACGGGCGACGGGCGACGGGCGACGGGCGACGGGCGACGGGCGACGGGCGACGGGCGACGGGCGACGGGGTCAGCGTTCGCCCTGGGCGACCTCGATGGAGCCGTGGAGGTCGTGGGCGGCCTGGAGGGCGCTGGCGGCGGACAGGGCGAGGCAGGAGGCCAGGACGAGGGCTATGGCGCGGGGGGCGCGGGCGCGGAGGTGGGGGGTGGTCGGGGGGTGGGCCAGGAGGGCGGCGACGCGGCGCGGCACGGGCCCGGTGGCGGCCGGGAGCGCGGCGTGCGGCCGGACGCCGGGCCGGGAGGCCAGGGCGGCGCGCCCGATGGCGCGGGCGGCGAGGCGGCGGTCGCCGACGGCGAGGGCTGCGGACTCGTCGGCCCAGCGTTCGAGGGCGTAGGACAGCGGCCCGCGCAGGCCGCGCAGGGCGGGGTGGCAGGAGGAGGCGAGGGCGAAGGCGGCGAGGAAGAGGTGGTGGCGCCCGGCGAGGTGGGCCCGCTCGTGGGCGAGCAGCGCCTCGCGCTCGGCGGGACCGAGGGCACGCAGCATGCCGGTGGTGACGACGATCCGGCCGGGCCGTCCGGGCAGCGCGTACGCGTCGGGGCCGGGGTCCTGGAGGACGGTGAGGTCACCGGCCGCCGTACCGGCCGCGACGGCGCGCCTGCGGGCCCGCGCGGCGAGCACGAGGTGGCGGCGCGAGGTGCGGACCAGCGCCGTGACGACGGCGGCCAGCAGCACGGCGGCGACGCACGCGGCGGCCACCGTCACCTGGTCGCCGACCACCGGCAGCACGAAGTGCGCGAAGGCGGCGACCGGCGGGAGCCGCAGGGCGCCCGCCCCGGCGAGCAGCAGCAGCGCGGTGGTGCTGCACGCGGCGAGCGCGACGGCGGACCCGGCGAGCAGCCAGGCCGCGGCGCGCGGCGGCAGCGCGTCCGCCAGCCGCCGCGCGGCGGGCACGGCGAGCAGCGGGAGCAGCAGCGGCGCCCAGACGGCGAGGTTCACGGGCGGCGGCCCTCCGAGGCGGGACCGGCGGGGCCGGAGGCCGGGGACGGCCCGTCGTCCTCCTCCGCCTGGACCAGCAGCTCGCGCAGCAGCCGTTCGTCGTCCGGGTCGAGCTGGGAGACGAAGCGGGCCAGGACCGTACCGCGGTCGTCCTCACCGGACTTGTCCAGCTCGGTGCGCATGCGGCGGGCGGCCAGGCCCGGCGAGTCCTGGACCGGCAGGTAGGCGTAGCCGCGCCCCGAACGGGTGCGGCTGACGGACCCCTTCTCGTAGAGGCGCGCGAGGATCGTGGTGACGGTGGTGCGCGCGAGGGCGGTGCCCAGGTCGCGCTGGACGTCGGCGGGGGTCAGGGCGCGGCCGTCGGCCGCCCACAGCGCGGCCAGCACGCTCGCCTCGAGTTCACCCGAAGGCCGCCGGGCCGACGCGTTGGCCTCCGTCATGGATCGCCCCTTCCGGCTCGTTCGTCTACAGTTCTGTAGACCGACTACACGACTGTAGTCGGGGAGGGTGCCGCGCGGCACCCCAGGACCCATTATGGGAGGGCCCCACCGTCATGCCCCTGCCCGCGCTCGATCAGGCCGTGAACGTCCTGGACGCGACCTCCCTGCTGTCGTCCTTCGGGGCCATCGGCATCGCGGTCATCATGTTCGCCGAAACCGGCCTGCTCATCGGCTTCTTCCTGCCCGGCGACTCGCTGCTCTTCACCGCCGGGCTGCTGTGCGTGCCCGGCGCCTCCGATGTGGTGCATCTCTCGCTGTGGCAGGTGCTGCTCGCCGCCGTGGCCGGGGCGCTGCTGGGGGCGCAGACCGGTTACGTGATCGGACGGCGCGGCGGCCCCGCGCTGCTGAACCGCACGAAGAACGCCAAGCTGCACCAGGGCGCGGCCAGAGCCGCGGAACTCCTCGAACGGTACGGCCACGCCAAGGCCGTCGTCCTGGCCCGCTTCATCCCCATCGTGCGCACGGTGCTCAACCCGCTCGCCGGGACGCTGAACGTGCCGGTCCGCACCTTCACCGTCTGGCAGATCGCGGGCGGCGCCGTCTGGACCGTCGGCCTGGTGCTCGGCGGCTACGGGCTCGGCTCGTCGATCCCGCACGTGGACACGTACCTGCTGCCGATCGTCGCGGTGATCGTGGTCGTCTCGCTGGCGCCGCTGGTCCTGGAGGTGCGGCGCAGCCGCCGCGGCGGCGCGAAGGCGGCCGACGCCGAGCCCGTACCCGCCGCGTCCGCCCCCGCCGTGACGACCCCCGCCGCCTCTGACCCGGAGCGCCCGTGACCTCGCAATTCGACGCGGGCCTGTACCGCTGGATCACCGACCTCGCGGGGCGCACCCCGCAGCCCGTGGACGACACCGTCCGCTTCTTCAGCGACTACGGGCTCGGCCTCTTCGCCGTCCTGATGCTGATCGTCTGGTGGCGGGCCCGCCCCGCCGGGTCCGCCGCGATGGCGGCGGCGCTGGCCGTGCCGTTCACCGTCGTGGTCGCCTTCCTCGTCAACGACGGGGTCAAGGCGGTCTTCGACGAGCAGCGGCCCTGTCAGACACTGCACACCGTCACGGTCGAGACGTGTCCGGCGCTCGGCGACTGGTCCTTCCCCAGCAACCACTCCGCCATCGCCGCGGCCGCCGCCGTCGGCCTGCTCTTCGCCGACCGGCGCCTGGGACCGCGTCTCGCCGTCCCCCTCGCCCTCCTCATGGCCGCCTCCCGCGTCTGGATCGGCGTCCACTACCCGCACGACGTCGTCGTCGGCCTTTTCGTCGGCGCCCTCGTCGCCTGGCCCGTCTCCCTCCTGGCCCCCCGCGCCGCCCCCGCCGTCGACCGCCTCCGCGCCACCAGACTCCGCCCCCTGGTCCACGCCCTGCGTCCCGCCGCCGAATAGCCTTCCGGGGTACGGCCCCGGTCGGTTGACCGCGCCGCGCTGTGGCGCGGCCCGGGGCTCGGGGGTCGGGGGTCTGCGTACGGGGCTACATGCGGGATTTCAGGACGTCGACCTCGCAGCCCGGGGCGAACGGGTCGAAGCCGTGTTCGGTCAGCCAGCGGACGCCCAGGAGGGCGCGCAGGGACCACCAGGCGCGCAGAGCGTCGAGGTCGACGTCGGCGCCGTAGCCGGTGAGGAGGTCGCCGAGGCGCTCCTCGTGGCCGAGGGTCAAGGTGGCGAGGTCGAAGAGGGCGTCGCCCCGGCCCGCCTCCGACCAGTCGATGACGCCGGTGACCTCGGCGCCGTCGACGAAGACGTGATCGATCTGGAGGTCGCCGTGCGCGAACACCGGCGTCCACGCCCGGAGCGCGGCCTCGGCGACCCGGCGGTTGCTGGTGACCAGGGCGGCGGGCAGGACGCCGCTGGTCACCAGCGCCTCGCACTCGCCGTCGAGTTCCACCGCCAACTCGCCGGGGTCGCGGCGGCGCCGGCCGGGCCAGGGCGGCAACGGCGCGTCGTGCAGCCGCCGGACGGCGGCGCCCGCCGCGGCCCACGCCGCCGGGGACGCGGGCGACGGCTCACCGAGGCGGCCGAGCGCCGTGCCCCGGACCGCGGCGAGCGCGAGCACGGGCGGCTCGCGCCACAGGATCTCCGGGGTCGGGACCGGCGCCAGGGCCATCGCCTCGACCTCGACGTCGATACGCGCCTGATCGGCGTCCACCTTCAAGAACACGTCGCCGACGCGCAGGGTCGCGCGCTCGGAGTGGGCGACCACCACATTGACCTCGTCCATGGGCGGCAGTATCCGGGGGGAGGGCCCCGGCGTCACCGGATTTGCCGCGTGGGCCGACGCGGCCGGCCGTGTCCCGCTACCCCGCGGCCGTACCGCCCCCCGCGTAGGCGGACCTGATGGCGGACCACCGGGCCGCCTCGGCGGGGGTGAGCCGGTCGCGGAGGGCGGCGAGGTGGAGGAGGGCGGATTCGGCGCCGGAGGCGAGGGTCTGCGCCTCCGCGCGGTAGTGGTCGTCGATGACGGCCTCCAACTCGGCCTCGTTCATGGCGGGTTGGATACGGGCGGCGAGGCGGGACATCGTGCGGTAGGAGCCCTGGAGGAGGAACGGCGGCTCGGTGCGCGAGGCGTCGGTGCGGGCCGCGGACGCGATATAGGCGGCGTTGACGGCCAGCACGGTGGCGCGGGCGCGCAGCAGATGGCGCAGGACGGCCACGATGTCCTCGCGCTCGGCGGCCGGATAGGGGTGGGCGAGGTCGTCCGCGCGGGCGGTGGGGTCGTCCTCGGCGAGCCGGATGAGGAGTTCGAGGTCGCCGCGCTCGCGCCCGGCCAGCGGCGCGAGCGTCTCGTTGGCGGTGAGCGCGTTCTCCACGTAGCTCAGCGCGAAGAGCGCCTCCCGGCCGGTCAGGACGTCACCGAGGTTCCAGACGTCGGCGCGGTTGGCGAGCATGTCCGGGACGCGGAAGAGGCGGCCGGACTCGGTGTACGGGTTGCCCGCCATGCAGACCGCGAACCGCTTGCCCCGCAGGTCGTACGTGCCCGCCGCGCCCTCGACGCGGCGCTGCGCGTCGCACAGCGTGATGAACTTCTGAAGGAGCTCGGGCGAGGTGTGCTGGATGTCGTCCAGGTAGAGCAGGACGTTGGAGCCCAGCTCCAGCGCGAAGTTGATCTTCTCGACCTCGCGGCGCGAGGTGGCGTCGGGGGCGCGCTCGGGGTCGAGCGAGGTGACGCCGGTGCCGAGCGCGGGCCCGTCGATGGTCACCAGGGCGAGGCCGAGCCGGGCGGCCACGTACTGCACGAGCGAGGTCTTGCCGTAGCCGGGCGGCGACATCAGCATCAACAGGCCGCCGGACGGGCCGAATTGGCGGGCGAGGTTGTCGCCGATGAGCGGCAGCGACACCTCGTCGAGCAGCCGGTTGCGGACGAAGCCGGTCAACGGCCGCGGGCGGTAGGCGTCCAGGTCGAGGCGGTCGCGCTCGGCGGCCACCACGGAGGTGCGGTGCCGCTGGTAGGCGCGGTAGGCGGGGACGTCCTCGGCCCTGAACCGCCGTACGCGGGTGAGGGTTTCGTCCAGCCGTACGGCCATCCGCCGCGCGGTGATCCGGGGGTGGGTGCCCAGCAGCCCGGTCACGGTGGTGCCGACGGCGGCCTCGGAGGCGTAGACCGCGAGGTCGGGACCGCAGACGAACGCGGCGGCGGCCTCGGCGAGTTCACCGTCCTCGGAAGAGACGGAAGATGCCGAAGAGGCCGAGGAGCTCGTGATATGCGCGCCGAGCCAGCCCGTCACGAGCTGCCAGCGCGCGCCCAGGTCGTCGCCGAGCGCCCCGAGGTCGTCGAGGAACTCCTTGTACGGCACGCCCTGCGCGCCGCCGAGCGCGGAGACGAACCGCTCCCGCAGCGCCCGCGCCTCGGCGCCGCCGACGAAACCGGTCCGGTCGGCGGCCAGTTCGGCCACCAGGTAGTCGCCGACGGGCGTCCCCTCCCCCACCGCGCCGATCCGCCCGAGTCCGGCACGGGCGGCGAAGTCCCGTACGGCGGAGTCGAGTTCGGCGGCCAGCTCGGTCAGCGCGGGCACGGCGGCGGCGGAGTCCCCGAAGGCGGACGCGGCCCTGCTCAGCGAGCGGGCCCTGGTGGTCCAGGCCGGCCGGGCGGCCGGGGCGGCGCCATGGGTCCAGAAGAGCTGGGCCAGGGCGCGGTCGGCCGCGGGGTGGCGGAGCAGTCCCGCGGCCGTGTCCAGCTCGTGCAGCGCGGTCAGCAGCAGCGTCGCGTCGTGGTCGTGGACACCGCGCTCGTAACCCTCGTCGAGCCGGGCCGCGGCGGCCTCCTTGACCAGCGCGGGAATGTCGGTCAGAGCGCCGGGGGCGTCGAGCAGCAGGGTCGCGGCGAGGTATTCGGCGCGGTAGAGGTCGGGCGACTCCGAGACGACCGGGCGGTCCCAGAAGCGGCGGGTGGCCGCGAAGGCGGGGTCGGCGACCGGCACGAGGTAGTCGGTGCCCGAGATGGTGAAGGCGAGGCCGTCCGCGTGCGGGACGAGGGCGAGTTCCAGCGGCTGGGTGTTGACGGCGAAGCGGTGGCGGCCGAGCCGGATCACCGTGCCGTCCGCGTCGTAGAGGTCGAGCCGGTCGCGCAGCGAGCGGCCCGCGTCCTGCCGGGCCGCGGCCAGTGCCGCCTCGGCCTCCGCGGCCCGCGCCGGGTCGCCGAGGTCCCGCAACTGCGCGGCGATCCGCCGGTGCTGGGCGGCCATCGGGTCGGACGCGAAGTAGGTGTTGACGTCGTCAAGGCTGGGCAGCGCGGCGGCGCGGCGGCGCACCCCGGCCAGGACGCGCTCGGCGGAGGCCGCCAACCGCTGGGCCCGCTGGGCGCGTTCGTCGGCGAGCGCCTGCTTGCGGGCGGCGAAGGTCTGGTGGATCTCCTCGCGACGCTCGTCCAGGGCCGCGAGCCGGGTGTCGTCGGCGGCGAAGCGCGTGGTCAGGTTCTCGATCCTGACCAGCAGCCGGCCGAGCTGTTCCTCGCAGCTCTCCGGGGTGTCGGCGGCGGCCAGCGCCCCGCTGACGCTCTGCGCCAACAGCGCGCTCTCGGCGGCGAATTCGCCTTCGGTCTCGGCGGCTGCCAGCTCCCTGCGGCGGCCGTCGAGCACGGCCCGCGCCTGGTTGACGGCGCCGAGCACGTCGGCGACGGCGGCCAGGATGCGGGTGCGGACGGTCGCGTCGTCGATCTCCAGGGTGCCGACGATCTCGGTGACGGTGGCGAGCCCGGTGGCCTGCTCGTCCAGGACGGCGGCGACCTCGGCCGCGTCCGCCGCGGCCGCGATGGCCTCGGCGTCGGCGGCGGTCGCGGCGACCCGGTCCCGGTAGCCGTCGAAGGCGTGCTCGTCGGCGAAGTACCCCGCCGCGCGGCGCGCGGCGTCCGCCAGGTCCTTGGCCAGGCTCGCGGTGAGCGCGTCCAGGCGCTCGGCGTCGACGTACCGCATCTCGCGCAGGGACATCAAGTGGCCCTGCGCGCGCCGCAGTTCGGTGAGCCGTTCGACCCACTCGTCCGCGGACTTCACGGCCTCGCCGCGCGTCTGCCGGACGAGGACGGCGATACGGGCGGCGCTCTCGTCGACGGCGGTCGCGGCGCGCGCGGTCAGGTCGCGTACCCGCGCGTACTCGGCGAGCACCTGCCGTCCGGTGTCGCGGACCTGGGCCAGCGGCGCGACCAGGTCGCCGGAGGCCGCGTCCGCCGAAGCGGCGTCCTCCTCGATGTCGCCGAGCCAGTGGTAGCGGTCGAGCACCCGCTCGCACTCGCCGACCAGCGCCTCGTAGCCGGGCAGCGCGGGCGCGGCCTCCAGGGCCAGGGCGGTACGGGCCACCGACAGCGTGTCCGCGACGGCCCGCACCAGGTCCGGGTTGCCGATCCGCTCCAGCGGGCCGCCGCCGACCGGCTGCGCGGCGGCGTAGGCGTCGGACAGGAACGGCGTCTCCCACCGCTGCACCATGTGCACGCGGGCCGCCTCGCCGCCGTCGGCCGGGCGCAGCGTCAGCAGCGTGCCGTCCTCGTAGAGCGCGGCGCCCTGGACGTGCAGCGGCGCCGCGGCCTCCTTGCGGATGAGGTTGTACGGCAGCAGCAGGCGGCGGCCGTCGGCGGCGAGGAAGACGTACAGCACGTCCTCGCCGTTCGCGGACCGCACGATCCGCTCGAACTCCAGCTCCTCCGGGCCGGTTTCGTACGCGCGGGTGCCGCCGGTGGCGAGCGCGTAGCCGCCGGGGAAGACCACGCCCTGGTCGTCGGGGAGCCGCAGGCACGCCTGGCCGAGGGCGTCGAGCCGTTCGATCTCGCCGGTCCTGGTGTTGACCGCGAAGTGCCGGTCGGCGTTCTCGCGGTACGGCCGGACGCGCAGCAGCACCAGCGGGCCGACGGTGGCGTAGGCGACGTCGGCGTCCGCGAGGGCCTGGAGCGCGTCCTCGACGGGCTCCTCGTACGACGCCTCGTCGGCGCCGATGGCGAGCGTGCCGCCGGAGGTGGCGACGGTGACGGTGCCGCCGTCGGCCGCGGTCAGCGCGAGGTGCGGGTCGCGCCCCGCCACCTGGTCCTCGCGGGTGACGGCCGCCCAGGTGACGGTGTAGACGCCGCCGTCGGAGTCGGCCCACTCCTCGCGCGCGGTCCCCTCGTACGCGCAGCTCCCGTCGGGCGCGACCCGCCAGCCGACCACGCGGACGTCGCCGACGCCGGGCCCGGTGCTGAAGACCGCGAGCAACCGCCCCTCGGCGACGCGCAGCCGCAGCAGCCGCGTCTGCCGGTAGTAGCGGTACAGCTCGCCGAACTCCCGTACGAAAACGGGGTCGTCGAGCAGCCCGGCGGGACCCGCGTCGCCGCCGCCCGCACCGCCCTCGCCGCCCGCACTGCCCTGCCCGCCCCCACCGCCCTCGCCGACCGACGCCGCCGGGAGCGCCTGGAAGACGTCGCCGACCGAGGTGACCTCCGGCGGGTTCGAGGCGAAGAGCAGATACGGGCCGACGGCGGCCACGTCCGCCGCCTGCGCGGGGTGGGCGGTGCGCAGCCGCTCGGTGCCGTCCAGGCGCAGCTCGGTGGTGCCGAACACCTCCTGGCGACGGGAGTTGAGCGCCCCCGCCCGGTCCGCGAGCAGCCGCGCGGACGCGGTGAGCCGTGCGCGCAGCACCTCGTACGCGTCCCCGTCCAGCCCGCCCGCGGCTGACCCGCCCGCCGGGCGCGGCCCCCCTGAGGCCGCGCCCGGCGAACCCTCGGGTGCCGTGCCCCGCGACTCCTGCGCCCCGCTCACGCCCGGCCCCCTCACTTCTTGACGAGACCGTTGGCCGAGGAGGCCGCGGGCTGGGCGTCGGGCGCGGCACCGCGCAGAGCGCTCAGCGGCGCGTCGGCCAGGCCCAACGACCTTGCCTGGTCGAGGAGTTTGTTCAGCGAACCCGCCTGGGGGCCGCCCTCGGCGATCAGGCGGCCGAGCACCGCGGAGACGGTGAGGTTGGCTACGTCACCGGACCCGAGCGAGGACAGCACGCGCGTGGCGTCCTCGGTGAAGCTGTTGCCCGAACCGTCGAGCCAGGTGCCCGCGAGCGTCTTGACGGTGTCGGAGTTCGCCACGAAGTTGTCGACGCTGCGCCCGGCCGAGACCGCGCCGAGCAGCTTGTCGAAGAAGACGCTGTCGCCGCCGACGATCTGGATGTCGGCGTGCTCCAGGCCGGTGGCCAGCACCGTCGCCTGCGCCTCCGCGATGGAGCGCTGCGTGTCGAGCCCGGCCATCCGGATGTCCTTCTCCGCGGCGAGCCGCAGCCGGTACTCCTCGTGGCCGCGCGAGGCGTCGTCGAGCGCCGCCATCGCGGCGGCCTTCTCCGTCAGGCCCTCGGCCTCCGCCTTCAGCTTCTCGCCGATCATCGCCGCGTCGGCCTTCGCCTGCGCGGTCGTGCCCTCGGCGTTGGCGAGCGCCAGCAGCCGCGAGCCCTCCGCCTCCGCCTTGAGCCGGGCCTCGGTGGCCTCGGCCTCGGCGTGACCGACCTTGGTGATCGCCTCCGCGCTGCGCTCGCGCACCTCGACGTCGGCGAGCCCGGCCGCCGCGGCCTCCGCCCGGATGCCCTCGGCCAGCCGGATCTTGGCGGCGGCGTCCAGCTCGGCGGCCTGCTTGCGGGCCTCGGCCATGGTCAGCGACTCGCGTGCCTTGTGGTGCGCGGCCTGCTCGGACGCCTCCGCCGCCTTGATGTCCTTGACGAGCTGCTCCTGCGCCTGCGCCTCCGCGGTGATGATGAGCGCCTGCCGCTCGCGCTCGGCCTCCTGCACCAGCCGCAGCGCCTTGATCGACTCCTCCTGCTCGGCCACCGTGCGGTCGACCGCGATCCGCTCCCGGATGACGTCCGCGACCTCGCGGCGCTCGGACTCGACCTCCTTCTCCTTGGAGATCCGGGACAGCTCCGTCTCCCGCTCGCGGGCGATGACTTCGAGGACGCGGTCCTTCTCGATCCGCTCGTTCTCCACGGCGATGACCCGCTCGCGGTTCTTCTGCGCGACCGCTATCTCGCGCTGCTGGTTCTCGCGCTGGACGCCGAGCACTTCCTCGGTGCGGATGAACGCGCCCTGCGCGCCCAGGCGTTCCTCCTCCTGCACGCGGGCGGTGGCCGCCTCTTCCTTGGCGCGCAGCGTCTCGACCTCGCGGCGCTGCTTGATCTCGGCCTCGGCCTGACGGCGTTCGAGCTCCAGGATGGTCTCGCGCGCGTCGACGTTCTGCCGGGTGATCTCCTTCTGCTCGGTGCGCTGGAACTCGTTGGTGCGCACGTGCTCGATCGCCGTCAGCTCGGTGATCTTCCGGATGCCCTGCGCGTCCAGGATGTTGGCCGGGTCGAGCTGCGTCATCGGGGTCTGCTCGAGGAAGTCGATCGCGCAGTCTTCCAGGTGGTAACCGTTGAGGTCGGTGCCGATGACCTGGATGATCCGGTCGCGGAAGTTCTCGCGGTGGGTGTAGAGGTCGACGAAGTCGAGCTGCTTGCCGACGGTCTTCAGCGCCTCGGAGAACTTCGCGTTGAACAGCGTCTGCAACGTCCCCTGGTGGCTGGCCCGTTCGGTGCCGATCGCCTGCGCGACCTTGATCACGTCCTCCTTCGTCTTGTTGACGCGGACGAAGAAGGTCAGGTGGATGTCGGCGCGGATGTTGTCCTGGCAGATCAGGCCCTCGCGGCCGGTCCGCTGGATCTCGATGGTCTTCACCGAGATGTCCATCTGCTCGGACTTGTGCAGGACGGGCAGCACGACGGCGCCGGTGAAGGTGACGTCGACATGCTTCGCCTTGGAGATGATCAACGCCTGGCCCTGGGCGACTTTTCGGAACAGCCGGCTCACGGTGAACAGCGTTCCGAGGGCGATGAGCAGAAGCACTCCGAAGAGCACGCCGATTCCGATGGCGGTGGCATCCATGGCAGATCCTCAGGTTCTACGGGTCTGGTGGTGCGGGGACGATGTGCCGCCGTACGGCGGGGTGGTGCCGCGCGGCGAGGCGGACCGGCCGGAGTGGTCCGGCCGGCGGGGACGTTCAGCGGGGACGTTCAGTGGGGGTGCGGACGGGCGGGCGCGGCGAGGCGTCGCGGCCCCGAGGCGGTGAAGCCTTCGGGCGTCGCGGCCTTCAGGGGTTGAACCGCTCAGACCGTCGCGGGGCCGATGCGTTCGTAAGGGTCGAACGGCGCGACCCAGAAGAACTCGCCGTCGGGCTCGTACGCGTAGATCAGCGCGGTGCTGCCCGCCGCGTACCTGTCCTCACCGCTCTGCCGGACCTGGACCACCGCGGTGGAGCCGTCCGGCGAGGTGACCTCGGCCTGGCCGAAGGCGCCGGTGACGCGTCCGGTGCGGATCACGCAGGGCTGCCCGACGAAGTCCTCGCGTGAGGGCGGGCGTTCGTGCGGGAAGAGCCGTCGCAGTGGGCGGACCAGCACCCAGGTCAGCGACCAGGAGCCGATCACGGCGCCGCACAGGACGGCGAAGGACAGCAGCGTGCGCACCAGGCCCGGCGGGCCGGCGCCGTCGAGCGCCGCGGAGCCGGCCAGGCTCAGGAACCAGGCGAGCGCGGTGAGCAGCGAGAAGACGACGGTGACGGGCACGCCGTCCAGTCCCGTGGCGGCCAGCAGGCCGCCGAGTCCGCCGTGGCCCTCGTGGCCGCCGTCCGGGGCGTCGTGCGCGTGCGCGTCGAGCCCGCCGTGACCGCCGTGTCCGGCGCCCCCGAAGTCGGCGTCGGGGCCGTGGTGTCCGGGTCCGTTGGCATCGGCCCCCCCGAGGAGCACAACGAGCCAGAAGCAGACCACGACCACCAGGGCCCCGCCGAACAGGACGGTCGGAAAGCCGAGAACGATGCTGGTGAACTCCCCCATCCCCAACACCTCCCCCCTGTGCGGCTCTCCCCCGCCCCGCGATGATTGTCGCAGTCCGGGAACCTTTGTCGCATTGCCGGTTCCCGGCAGTCTTCACCGCGTCTACACGTCCTGAACCGACCGCAACCGAAACGGCTCCGGCCGCCGTCCGCGCGGAGTGACCCGTACGGAGGGCGGCCGGAGCCGTGGAATACGCCGCGCGAAGGCGCGAGAACGCGTGATCTGCGGTGCCGTGGCAGGGCGGGGCGCGGGGGCCTCAGCCCTGGGCGGCCTCGATCTCCAGCGCGATGCGGATCTTGTCGCTGACGGCCGCGCCGGCGGCGCCGCCGGTCACGCCGAAGTCGCTGCGGCTGATCTCGGTGGCGGCCGAGAAACCGGCGATGGCGTGGCCCTGGGGGGCCGTGCCGAAGCCGTTCAGTTCGAGCTGGAGGGTGACGGTCTTGGTGACGCCGTGCAGCGTCAGGTCGCCGTCGACCTCGAACAGCTCGGAGGTCTTGGGGCGGATCGCGGTGGAGGTGAAGGTCAGCTCCGGGAACTTCTCCACGTCCAGGAAGTCCGCGCTGCGGACGTGGTTGTCGCGCATCTCGTTGTTGGTGCTCACCGAGGTGGTCTTGATCACCGCGGAGACCTTCGAGTCCACCGGGTTCTCGGCGGTCTCGATGGTGCCCTCGAAGCTGTCGAAGCTGCCGCGGACCTTGGAGACACCGAGGTGACGGACGTAGAAGGAGACATCGGAGTGGACCGCGTCGATCGTCCACTTGCCGGCGACGTAGCCGTCGATCACTTCGGTCTGGGAGGACATGTGGGGCTCCTTGAGCGGTGAACCGGGGTATTTGGTTGAGCGCTCACCCACCATAACGCCATGGTGTTGAGAGTTCAACCACCCGTATGCTGGTGGGCATGGACGATGTGCGCTGGCTGAGCGACGACGAGCAGGAGATCTGGCGTGCGTATATGACCGCCAGCGTGGAGTTCTCGGCGTATATCGACCGCCAGCTCCGCCGCGAGTCCGGCATGCCCATGGCCTACTACGAGATTCTGGTGCGGCTCTCGGAGGCGTCCGGGCGCAGCCTGCGGATGAGCGAGCTGGCGGAAGCCTCGCAGTCCTCCCGCAGCCGCCTCTCGCACGCGGTGTCCGCGCTGGAGAAACAGGGCTGGGTGGTACGCAGCCCCGCCGACTGCGACCGGCGCGGCTGGGTGGCGACGCTCACCGACGCCGGGTTCGCCGCGCTGGAAGCGGCGGCCCCCGGGCATGTGACGGCCGTCCGCGAGCACCTTTTCGACGTCCTGACCCCGGAGCAGCTGGCCACGCTGCGCGACGCGGGCCGGGCGATCAGCGCCGGGCTCAAGACGGAGTGCGAGGAGGCCCGCTCGGAGGAGGACCGGAGCTGCCCGACGCAGGAGGCGGAAGCCGCCGAAGTGGCCGCCGCCCGCGCCGCCGGAGCGACCGCGATACCCACCGGCGCGACACCGCCCCCGCCGGCCGCGTAGCCCCGGCCCGCGCGTCGGCACACCGGCCACGTCAGCGCACCCGCCGAGCCGTCCCGCCCGCCGCGTGGGCAGGGCCCTGGCTCGGGCGCGCCCGTCCACGTCAGCGCACGCGCCGAACCGTCCCGCCCGCCGCGTGGGCACGGCCCTCACTGGGGCGTGCGCGTCCACGTCAGCGCACGCGCCGCGTCGGCGCGCGGCTCACAGCGGTTTGGTCGGCCAGTCCAGCAGCCTCGCGCCCATCGCGGCCGTCTCCAGGGTGTAGCGCTGCAAGGCGTCGTCCGGGTCGAAGCCGGTCACGGCGGCGATACGTTCCAGCCGGTACGACAGCGCGCGCACGCTCAGGTCGAGCCGCCGGGCGGCCTCGGCGTTCACGTACCCGGCGGCGGCGTACGCGGTGATCGTCTCCAGCAGCGGCAGCGCCCCGCCGCGCGCCTCCTCCAGCGGGCCGAGCACCGTCTTGACCAGGTCGAGCATCGCCGCGCGGTCCCGCATCAGCACCGGGAAGACCAGCAGGTCGGCCGCGTTGAGCACGGTCGCCTCCAGGCCGAGCCGGTCGGCGAGGTCCAGGGCGCTGAGCGCTTCCTCGTACGAGCGGACCACGCCGGAGGCGCCGCTGTGCGAGCGGCCGACGGCGGTCCTGGGCGCGGCGACGGTCTTCACGAAGGCGTCGAGCACCTGGCGCTGCGTGCCGGGCACGACGCAGACCATCCGGCCGTCCTTGGGCGCGACCAGCGCGTCGTGGTCGCCGAAGCGGCCCGCCAGTTCGCGCTCGACCCGGCTGAGCGCGGGGTGCGTCTCGTCGTACGGCCCGTCCTCGGGCGCCGCGGCGACCGCCACGACGTGCTGGCCCGCAAGCCGCAGTCCGAAGCCCTCGGCCTGTTCCGCGAGGCGGCCGGGGTCGCTGCGGCCGTAGAGCAGGTCGTCGACGAAGGCGCGGCGGGCGAGGGCCGCGCGGCGTACCGAGTGCCGCTGCGCCCGGCTGTGGCCCTCGGCGAGGGCGGCGACACCGGTCTCCAGGGCGGCCAGTACGGCGGCGCCGACCTGCCGCAGCTCGGCGGTGCTCCTGGCGTCCGCCACGCCGGGCAGTACGGGCCAGGTCTCGCGGACGGCCGTGAGGTGGGTGCCGATCAGCGACGGCAGGGCTATGCCGGAGTCCGCCGCCTGCTCGCCCAGCGCGCGGCGGCTCTCGCGCTCGGCGCGGCTGAGCGGGCGGCAACTGCGGGAGACCTCGGCGAGCGTTTCGGGAAAACCGGTCAGAAACTCCGGCGGTACGGCTTCCGCGGCGCTGCCCGTACCCGTGGTCACCCCTGGCCCCCCGTCACTCCACCGGATCCGGCCTTCCGGTTCCTGGACATCAGGAACGTATCAAGGCTGCCGGATCCCGGAAACGGGGGGCGGGGGCAGGCCGCGTCCCAGCGGCGTCCGGCGGGGGGCCGACGGGCGCTTCGCGGTGATTCGGCCGGATACCCGGCGGACGCGGCGGTGAACGCCGCGCGCGGGGCGGCTACTTGGCCGTGGTCGTCGGCTGCGGAGTCGGGGTCGTCTCGCTCGCGGTCACGACGTCGCTCGGGGTGATGGCCTCGGGCGCCGGGGTGGCGGTGGCGGTCGGCTCGGGGCTCGCGGGCCCCGTGTCGTCGCTCTTCATCGCCTTCGCCTCGGACTTGAGGATGCGCATCGACTTACCGAGTCCGCGGGCCGCCTCCGGCAGCTTCTTGGAACCGAACAGCACGATGACGACGATCGCCACCACGATCAGGTGCCACGGCTCCAGCCCGTTTCGCAACATGGAGATCCTCGCTTCTTTCAGGGGGCCAACTGTGCCGAATACTTCAGCTTCGACTGTCGCATTGTCACCCGAAAGCCGTCGCCGACGGCACCCGGGTACTCAAAGCATGCGCAAAAAGCTTGTGAACGGGAAGCCCCCCTTCCCCCGGTCCGGTCGGCGGCGGACCGGAGGAGGGGGCGGGGGGAAGGCCCTGCGAGGCACCGGGGGACGGGCCGGGAGACGGGTCGGGGAACGTCCGGGCGGGGGGCGGTGTCAGCCGCCGTACGTGCCCGCCATGCGGGCGGACGCCTTGTCCTTCGCCGACGGGTCCGTGGCCGCGTTGTCCCTGGTCGCCTTGTCCGGGTCGGGCAGCGCGTCGATCACCCGCTGCCAGCGCGGGTCGGTGACGATCTTGGCGAGCTGGGCCGAGCTGAGCGGCGGATTCGGACGTGAGATCGGGGCGTCCTTCTCATCCCTGGAATTCCACTCGCTCAGGCTGATCACGGCGCCGGAGGGTGTGACGAGGGTCGCGTACCACTCCTTGGTCTCTGCCCGGTGGTCGGAGTACTCGAAGCCCTTGGAGATCGTCAGTGTGCCGCCGTGCACGTGCGTCGACGTGCACGAGGTGTCCGGGTCCTGCGAGGGGAAGTCCGGGCACGACGGCACCGCCTCGCCCGCGCCGATGCCGAGCGTCACCAGCCCCTTGTTGAAGACGACCGCCGCCAGCGGAATGCCCTCCTCGGTGCCGCGGCTGGGCCAGGTGGACTTCGTGACATGACCCTTGGGCAGCGTCGCCAGGAACAGGTCCATCACCTGCTTGGCCGTCATCGCGGGCCTGGCCGGCTTCGCCGCGGAACTCGCCTTGTCCGAGGCCGCGGACGACACCGCGGGCTTGGTGGGCGCCGACGCGACCCCGCTGCCCCCGTCGCCCTTGGCCAGGCCGCCGACCAGCGCGCCGCCCACCCCGACCAGGGCGAAGGCCGCGACGCCCGCGGTGATCGCGGCCGTACGCCTGCGGCGCAGTCTGCGGCCGTGCGCGTGCCCCTGCGCGACCAGGCCGCGGGAGTCGTCCGGCTGGAACGTGTCGGCGGTGCGGCGCAGCGCGTCGCCCAGCTCGTCTTCGAATTCGATCGGTTCGATGGGCATGGCGGAACCACCGTCTCGGTTTGGTGTGTACGGATGCGGTCTACGTGGGGGGGGTACGGCCACGGGTGCGGCCGGTTGGTCTGTCGGTCGTTCGGTCGTTCGGTCGTTCGGCGGCTATCGGTTACGGGGGGGGCTCAGCCGACGCGGCTCAGCGGGCGATGAGATCGGCGAGGCTGCCGCCGAGGTCCGCCCTGAGCCGGGCGAGCGCGCGTACCGTGCGGGTCCTTATGGCTCCCGGTGTGGAGCGCAGGGCCTCGGCGGTCTCCTCGATGCTGCGGTCCTCCCAGTACCGCAGCACCAGGACCGCCCGGTCCTTCGGCGAGAGCCGGCCGAGCGCGTCGAGCAGCGTGATCCTGAGCGTCGCGTCGTCGCCGTGCCGCGTGGGGCTGTCCGGCAGCTCCGCGCTCGGGCGTTCCTTGCTGCTACGCCGCCGCTGGTGGGTCAGGAAGGCGCGGACCAGAACCGTCTGGGCGTACGCGGCCGGATTCCCCACCTTCGCCATCCGGCCCCAGACGACGAACATCCGGCCCAGCGTCTCCTGGACCAGGTCCTCCGCCAGGTGCGTGTCGCCGCTGGCGAGCAGACAGGCCGACCGGTACAGGTGGCTCGCGCGGACCGCCGCGAACTCCAGATACGCCGCCGTCTCCCCCTCTCGCATCCCGCTCCCCTTCCCCCGTCCGACCCTTCACCTCTTCGACGCGGCGGGGAACGGGGAATGTTACGGGGCGCCCGGGGACGTCTCCGGGCCGTTACGCGGCTGCCGCCACACCGTCCCGGTCCAGCGGCTTCGCGGCCTCGCGGGCGGCCTCGCGGGCGGCCTCGCGGGTGCCCTCGCGGGCCGGGTTCCGGGTGGGGAAGACCAGAAGGCGCAGCGTCGCGAAGCGGGCGATGCCCGCCAGGGCGGAGGCCCCCAGGTACACGGCCTGCGCCAGCAGGGCGCCCGGGTGCGGGTGCGCGTGGTCCAGCGTCAGGACGGCCGCCGTCGTGAACAGGTATGCCCCGAGCAGCGTCAGCGCCGACTTGCTGTGCACCCGCCACCCCGCCCATCCGCCTTCGGCGGACCTGAACGTGATCCGGTGGTGCAGCTCCGTCGCCAGCAGGGTCGACACCACGGTGACCAACGCGTTCACCAACGCGAACGGGGCGTGGCCCGCCGCCGCCACCAGCACGGCGCTCGACAGCAGGCCGACGCCTCCGCCGCACACCACGAATTTCCCGAACGCCGCCGCCTTCGCTGCCGCTCTCTCCCCGCCCACCGTCTTCTCCATGCCCCCACCCTCCCCCCGCCCACTGACACGCCGCCCACACCCCACTGACACGCTCCCGCTGTGGGCCCCCCGATCTTTCCCGGCCCGCGCCCCCGGACGACACCCTTTTTCTGAGGACGGCCCCCGATCCTTCCCGGCCCGCGCCCCCGGACAGCGCCCTTTGCCCAGGGCGGCACGCCGATCTTTTGAGGGGCGCGGGGAACTGCGCGACAAGCCCCCACCGGGCTGCCAGCCCGAAAACAACCGCATCTGCCCCACTGGGGCCGGTTCTTCACCCGCGCCACCGCCGTGGCTGAGCGCGCAGTTCCCCGCGCCCCTAAAAGATCGGCGTGCCGCCCTGGGCAAAAAACGGTCCGCCCCACCAGGGGCACAAGCCCTCGCGGATGAGGACGAGGGCCGCTGGCCTTGCGCGAGGCGGGGGATTTCAGGGGCGCGGGGAACTGCGCGACACGCCCCCACCGGGCTGCCGGCCCGAAGGCGACCGCATCTGCGGCGTACGCAGGGGCACGGCCTTGCGGAGAGGCGAGGCGGTCTTCCCGCGCCCGGAGGGCGGGAGGGGGCGAAGTGGTCGGGTCCGGCCGCGGCGTGCCGCGCCCCCGTTGCGGCGGTGGATGGACCCACCCGCGCCGCCGGGCCGGACCCGGAGGTCAAGCATGGAGGGGGGCGCCAACCGGCCGCTAACATGGGGCTAACGCGCCGTTCGGGGGAACGGCCAGAGAGGGCCACGGATGCGGTTCGAGCTGCTCGGAGCTGTGACCGTGGAGGGTGGCGGCGTCGGCTCGGCGAAGGCGCGGGCACTGCTGGCCGCGCTGTTGAGCAGTCCGGGCCGGGCGGTGCGCCCGGAGGCCCTGAAGGCGGCGATGTGGGGCGAGGAGCCCCCGCCGACGGCGACGGCGTCGCTGCACAATCATGTGGCCCGGCTACGACGGCTGTTGGCCGAGGACGACCGCCCGGGTTCGCGCCTGCGGGCGGTCCCGCAGGGCTACGTACTGGACGTGGCGGTCGGCGAGCTGGACGCCGAGGTGTTCGTACGGCATCACGCGGCGGCGCGGGCGGCGCACCGGGACGGGGACTGGCCGGCGGTGCTGGCCGAGTGCCGGGCGGCACTGGCGCTGTGGCGCGGCGACCCGCTGGCGGACGTACCGGCGCTGTCGGACCCGCTGCGGGCGTACGCGGCGCATTTGGCGGAAGCCCGGCTCCAGACCCTGGAGTGGCGGTTCGACGCGGAGTTGGCGCTGGGCCGCCATCAGGGAATGGCGGCGGAATTGGCGGCGCTGACGGCGGCGCATCCGCTGCGCGAGCCGTTCCACCGCCAGTGGATGCTGGCCCTGCACCGAACGCACCGGCAGGCGGAGGCACTTGCCGCCTTCCACGACCTGCGCCGCACGCTGGTCGACGAGTTGGGCGTGGAGCCGGGCCCCTCGGTGCAGGCCGCGTACCGCGAGATCCTGGCGGCCCCCGAGGACGAAGCGGCCCCGCAGGAATCCCAGCCGTCCACTCCCCCGGCTCAACTCCCGGCCGACACCGGCGACTTCACCGGCCGTACGGACGAACTGGCCGCGCTGCTCGGGGTGATACGCCCCTGCGACCCGGACGCCCCGCGCGTGGCGGTCGTCACCGGCATGGGCGGCATAGGCAAGACGGCGCTCGCGGTGCACGCGGCGCACCGGGCGCGCTGCGACTTCCCCGACGGCGTGCTCTACGCCGACCTGCGCGGCTTCGGCGCGGGTGACGCGCGCCGCCCGCGCGACCTGCTGGCCCGGTTCCTGGGCGATCTGGCCGACGGCGGCGCGCCGGGCACCGGCGGCGCGCTGCCGCTGCCGGACGACCCGGACGACCTGTCGGCGCTGCTGCGGCAGGCGCTGCACGGCCGCCGGGTGCTGCTGGTGCTGGACAACGCGGGCGACGCGGCGCAGGTGGTGCCGCTGCTGCCGGGCCGCGGCGACAGCGCGGTGATCGTGACGAGCCGCAGGACGCTGGCGGATCTGCCCGGAGCGGTACGGCTGCCGCTGGAGCCGCTGGGCGCGGAGGAGCAGCACCGGCTGCTGGTCGCGGTGTGCGGGCAGCAGCGGGTGGCGGCCGAACCGGCGGCGGCGGCAGGGGTGTTGGCGGCCTGCGGCGGACTGCCGCTGGCGCTGCGCATAGCGGGCGCCCGGTTGGCGGCCCGCCCCAACTGGCCGCTGACCGCGCTGGCGGAGCGGCTGGACGGCGCGGGCGACCGGCTGCACGCGCTGTCCGCGGGCGGCCTGGCCGTGCAGGACACCTTCGCGATGAGCTATCTCGCGATGCGTGACAGCCCGCAGGCCGCCGAGCGCGAAGCGGCCCGCGCCTTCCGGCTGTTGGGCCTGTGGCCAGGCCACCCGCTGGACCTCGTCCCGGCCGCCGCGCTGATCGGCCGCGACCCCGCCCCGGCCGAGGACCTGCTCGAAGCGCTGGTCGACACGCACCTGTTGCAGACTCCGCGGGCCGGCCACTACTCCTTCCACGATCTGCTGGGCGAGTACGCGGCGACCCGCGCCGCCGAGGAGGTGCCGCCGCGGGTCCGCGAGAACGGCCTGCGCCGCCTGCTGGTCTGGTACACGGTCACGGTCGCCGGGACCGCGGCCCTGCTCGCGCCCGAGGGCCATCCGATACCGCCGCTGCACGAACAACCGGCCGTGCCCCCGCTGGAGTTCGACAGCGAGGAGGCCGCGCTGCGGTGGTGCGTCAAGGAGCTGCCCGCGATCAAGGAGGCGATACGGCTGGCGGCGGCGCGCCGCTGGCCCGACGTGGCGTGGCGGCTGGCGGCGGGTCTGTTCGGCTACGCGCAGGCGTACTGGTGGACCGGTGAGTGGGACCTGTGCCTCCAGGAGGCGATGGCCTGCGTGGAGGAGACCGGGGACGTCCAGGGCCGGGCGTGGATGCACAGCAGGCTCGGCGTCGCGCACGGCATGGCCGACCGGGTGGACCCGTGCCTTGAGCATCTGGGCGTCGCCCGGCGGTACTTCGAGGCGGCGGGCGACCTCCAGGGGCAGGCGGCGATCCTCAACAACCTCTCGGGGCTGCACCACGCGCTGGGCGACCACGATCTCGCGCTGGAGTACGGCAGGCAGTCGCTCGACCTGCATTACGCGGTGGGCGACGCCGACCGGGTCGCGACCGTGCTGGGCAATCTCGGTGACGCGCACCTGGGCGCGGGCGACCCGGCCGCCGCGATCGCCTGCTACCGGCGGGCGTTGGGGATGTGGCGCGAGCGCGGGCTGCTGACCAGCACGGCGCGCAGCCTCACCAGCCTCGGCGAGGCGCTGCGCACCGTGGGCCGGTACGACGAGGCGGTCGCGGCGCTGGAGGAGACGGTCGCGATCCTGGACCGGCTCGGGGACCGCGGTACGGCGGCCGACACCCTGGAGGTGCTGGCCCGTACGCACTTCGAGCGCGGCGACCCCGCCTCCGCCCGCAAGCACTGGGACCGGGCCCTGGAACTCGCCCGCACCTACCGCCTGGAGGCGAAGGCGCGGACGATACTGGCGGGCCTGGCGCGACTGGACGCGTGCGAGTCGGCGTGCGTGCGGCAGAGCGAGGACGGGGTCGCGTAACAGAGGACGGGGTCGCGTAACAGCGGGGCCGGGCGCCCGGCCCGAACTCCGCCGCGCGGCAAGGGCCTTGGGCCCGCGGGCCCGGTGGTCAGACGGCCATCTCGCGCGGCACCGCCGCCAGCGCGTCCTGGATCGCGGTGATCAGCGCCCGCGCGGAGTCCGCGGTCAGCTCCAGGGCGACGCGGGCCGAAGGCCCCTTGGCGGGGGCGGCGAAGTCGATGTTCAGGGTGTGCTCGGCCAGCGCGTGCACGGGGTGGTCGAAGTAGACGGTCACGTCGGTGACGTGGAACCAGGAGCCGCCCGGCCCCTTGGCGCTGCCCTCGACCTCGGCCTTGACGGTGGAGTACGTGCACATGGTCAGCCCTCCAGGTGCTTGCCGTAGAAGTCCGCGATGCGCTCCCAGCCGTCCTGGACGGCGGGCACGTTGTAGTTGGGGCGGTCGACGGCGAAGAAGCCGTGCCCGGCGCCCTCGTAGCTGTGGAACTCGTACTCCTTGCCGAGGTCGGTGAGGATGCGCTCCAGCTCGGCGACCTCGGCGGGGCTGGGGTGGCTGTCGGCGGCGCCGAACAGGCCGAGCAGCGGGGCGCGGAGGCCGGGGAGCTGGTCGACGAGGTTGGTGATGCGCAGGACGAAGCCCTCGGGGACGGTGCCGGTGACGAAGGCGCCGTAGCAGTCGACGGCGGCGTCCACGTCGAGGTGGCAGGCGCTGAGCACGGCCTGACGGCCGCCCGAGCAGTGGCCGATGACGCCGGCCTTGCCGTTGGAGGTGGGCAGGGCGCGCAGGTACGCGACCGCGCCCTCGACGTCGCCGACCAGCCGCTCGTCCGGAACCCCGCCGTTGGCGCGGCCGACCGCGGCGGCGTCGTCGGGGGCCGCGCCGGGGGCCTCGCGGTGGAAGAGGTTGGGGCAGACGGCGTCGTAGCCCATCTCGGCGAACCGCCGCGTCATCTCCTTGGTCGGGCGGTCGTATCCGGGCAGGTGGTGGATGACGACGACACCGCCGCGGCGGTGGTCGCCCTCCGGTCGGGCCACGTACGCCTCGATCTCGTCGCCGCCGTGGCCGGTGATCGTGACGGTGGTGGCGGTCAGCGAACCGCTGGGGGAAACAGTCATGCGCCAGCTATACCATAAGCCTGGACTGATAAGTTTATACTGATCATCATGACGACCAGCAGCGACGCGGCTGGCACCGCGGCCGACGCGACCGGTACGGCGGCGAGCCCGGACGACCCGGCCGGTCCGGGTCGTCCGGCCGAGGCCGGACGCATCGCGGTGGACCTGCGCGTGGCACTGAGCCCGCTGGTGCGGCGGCTGCGGCAGGTGAAGCCGGACGGGGAGCTGACCTTCTCGCAGATCTCGGCCATGGTCCGGCTGGACCGGGAGGGCCCGGCCACCGCGACGGAGCTGGCCGCGGGCGAGGGCATCAGGCCGCAGTCGATGTGCACGATCATCGGCGTGCTCCAGGAGCGCGGCCTGGTCGTCCGCGACCCCGACCCGTCCGACGGCCGCCGCATCGTCGTCTCCCTCAGCCAGGCCGGTCTCGACGGCCTGCACGGCGCCCGCGCCGAGCGCGCCCGCCGTCTGGCCCGCGCGATCGACGAGGAGCTGACCCCCGAGGAGCAGCGGCTGCTGGCCGACGCGATTCCCCTGCTGGAGAGGATCACCCGCCGTGTCTGACCCCGCGGAGCCCGACCCCTCGGACATACCCGCCCGCGCCGCCCCGCCCGGTCCCGGCCCCGCGGGCCCCCGCCCCGACCGCTACAAGTGGATCGCGCTGTCGAACACCAGCCTCGGGATGTTCATGGCGACCGTGGACTCCTCGATCGTGATCATCTCGATGCCCGCGATCTTCCGCGGCATCCACCTGGACCCGTTCGCGGCCGGGAACATCAGCTACCTGCTGTGGATGATCATGGGGTATCTGCTGGTCACCGCGGTCCTGGTGGTCACCCTCGGGCGGCTCGGCGACATCGTCGGCCGGGTGCGGATCTACAACCTCGGCTTCGTCGTCTTCACCCTCGCCTCGGTCGCGCTCTCCTTCGACCCCGCGCACGGCGGCGCGGGCGCGATGTGGCTGATCTGCTGGCGGATCGTCCAGGCCGTGGGCGGCTCCATGCTGATGGCGAACTCCGCCGCGATCATCACCGACGCCTTCCCCGCCGAGCAGCGCGGCATGGCGCTGGGCATCAACCAGATCTCGGCGCTGTCCGGCCAGTTCGTCGGCCTGGTGCTGGGCGGGCTGCTGTCGGCGTGGGACTGGCGGGCGGTGTTCTGGGTCAATCTGCCGTTCGGCATCCTCGGCACCGTGTGGGCCTACCGCTCGCTGCGCGAGACCTCCACGCGCAGGCAGTCCCGTATCGACTGGTGGGGCAATCTCACCTTCGCCGTCGGCCTCGGTCTGCTGCTGGTCTCCATCACCTACGGCATCCAGCCCTACGGCGGCCACACCATGGGCTGGCTGAGCCCGAAGGTGCTGACCGGGCTGATCTCCGGCGTCGTGCTGCTCATCGTCTTCGTGGTCGTCGAGACGCGGGTGGCGCAGCCGATGTTCCGGCTCGCGCTGTTCCGCAGCCGCGCCTTCGCCGCGGGGAACGCGGCCTCGCTGCTGGCGGCGGTCGCCCGCGGCGGCCTCCAGTTCATGCTGATCATCTGGCTCCAGGGCATCTGGCTGCCGCTGCACGGCTACGCGTTCGACGACGCGCCGCTGTGGGCCGGGATCTTCCTGCTGCCGCTGACCGCCGGGTTCCTGATCGCGGGGCCGCTGTGCGGGTGGCTGTCCGACCGGTACGGCGTACGGGCGTTCACCACCGGCGGTCTGCTGGTCTTCTCGCTCAGCTTCGTCGGCCTGCTCCTGCTGCCGATCACGTTCTCGTACTGGGCGTTCGCGCTGCTGATCATGTGCAACGGGATCGGCTCGGGGATGTTCTCCGCGCCGAACACCTCGGCGATCATGAGCAGCGTGCCCGCCACCGACCGCGGCGCGGCGTCCGGGATGCGCTCGACGTTCCAGAACTCCGGGATGTCGCTGTCGATCGGGGTGTTCTTCTCGCTGCTGATCGCGGGCCTGGCCGACCGGCTGCCGTCGGCGCTGGACAGCGGGCTGCGGGCGCAGGGCGTGCCCCCGGACGTGGCCCACCACGCGGCGTCGCTGCCGCCGGTCTCGACGGTCTTCTCGGCCTTCCTCGGGGTCAACCCGGTGCAGACGCTGCTCGGGCCGACCGGTGTGCTGGACACGCTGCCCGCGCACAACAGGGCGGTGCTGACCGGGAAGGAGTTCTTCCCGCACCTGATCTCGGCGCCCTTCCACCACGGGCTGGTGATCGTCTTCGCGACGGCGGCCGGGATGGGCCTGCTGGCCGCCACCGCGTCGCTGCTGCGCGGTGGACCCGCGACGCGGGCGGTGACGGCCGAGGCCACGCCGCCCCAGGTCAGGGCCGGTTCAAGACGATCGAGTTGACCGGGGTGAGGTTGTACGACCAGTGGTCGTTCAGCTCCAGGGTGATCCGGCAGTCGCCGCCGTTGTACTGCCAGCAGAGCTGCGAGCGCGGCGGCGCCCCGCGTGATCCTGCGCATGGTGATGTCCCTCCGTCCGCGGCCGGACCCCCGCCGGCCGTCGTGTCGGCGGCCGGGTCCCGCCGGCCGCCGTCACCGCCTGACGCTAGGAGAGGCCGGGCCCGGTCCGCTCCTGACGAATGACAGGGACCGGCGCGATGGTGCCGTCGAGGCGGACCTGGAGGGCGGGGTGCGGCGGGGTCGCGAAGCCGAGGCCGGTGTAGAGACCGGCGCCGTCCGCGGTCGCGTTGAGGTTGATCACCCGCGCCTGGGTCTCGTCGGCGAACCAGTCGAGCACCGCCTCCATGCAGGCCCGCGCGTAACCGCGGCGCAGGCGGCGCGGGTCGGTGCAGACGTTGGAGATGTGGCCGTGCAGACCGCTGAGGTTGGTCGGGCCCGGTGCGTGCCGGTCGCAGGCGCCCACCGCGTTGCTCACCACGCCCAGTTCGGGGTCGTCCACGACGAAGGCGGCGAACTCGCCCGTGGCGGCGAGGCGTTCGGTGAACCACGTACGGGCCCGCGCCCGCCACGGCGCGTCGTCCCCGCCGACCCGCGTGCCCATCGCGTCGAGCATCACGGCTCTGAGGCGTACGAGGGCGTCCGCGTCGGCGGCCGTCGCGCGGCGCACGATCACGTCGGGGGCCGAGTCCGAGGCGGCCGGGTCCGGGGCGGCCGGGCCTGAGACAGCCGGGTCCGAGACAGCCGGGTCCGAGCCCAAATCCCGCTCGGGGGCGGGGAGTTCACCGTCGGTGCCGATCTTCATACGGCGCATTGTCACTCATACGGACAGCGCACGGCATCTCAGTTCCCCGAGCCCTTCACAACAGCGCTCAGGAGTGGTAGGTGGGGCGGATGGTACGTGAAGGTGGTACGGGCGGCCTCGCGGTCGTCCGTACCACCGGGTTCCGGAGTCGGTGCTCCGGACTCAGTACCGGATCAGCGCTCGGGATCGATCCTTCGCTCGGGGTCGATCCTCCGCTCGGCGCCCAGCCCACGGTCGGAACGCGCACCGCGGTCCGTGCTCATCGCGCGGTCCGAGCTGAAGCCGCGCTCCGCGCGGTCCGAGCCCATCCGGCCGCCGCCGGCCGGGAGCCCGCGGCTCCTGGACCGGCTACGGCCGAGCATGCCCATGCCCATCGTGGCGAGTCCGACCAGGCAGATCACCGCTCCGGTGATCACGTTGCTGAGGATGGTCTTGTGCACGTGGGGGCTACCGGACACCACCCAGGGTGCGACGATCGTGAACGCGCCGATCACCACGGCGGCCCAGCCCAGTCCGTGCGTACGTTCCAGGACGGAGCCGAAGCCCAGGGCCAGGACGGCCAGGGCGATGCCGAGGATCAGGTTGGTCACGGTGAGAGCGTGGAAGCCGGTGAATCCGGCCACCCACGGCGAGATCGCCAGGTAAAGCCCGGCCAGCAGGGCCAGACCTTCAACGAGACCGGCCCATGGCTTCGCCGCCGCTTCCTCGTACCGGCCCCGAAGGGCCATCAGGTCCGGGTGGGTATCGATTCCCGTCGTCGGGTTGGTCGATTCGGTGGCCATTCCAGCCACCTCCTTTGCTGAGTGCAGTCGCTTCTACCACCGGATGTCCTTCGGGTCTCCGCCCCGAAGCTGCCGCATCCTCACACAGCGTAAATCGCCTGATACCACTCAGGCCACTCGGATGGCGTACATATCTCCTCATATCGCCCTGCCGCCCCCCGCCGGACCCTTGCGACGACCGCCCAAGGGCGTTCCTCGCTGATTTCCTCACCGAATCACGGGGCAGGGGTGCGGGCGGGGGCGGCACGGCCTCGGACCCGGCGGATCACGGGTGAGGGGTGCGGGCGAGGGGTGGCCGGGGCGCACGGCCTCGGCCCGGCCCGGCTCGGCTCGGCTGATGGCTCGTCGCCCCGGCCGTACGCGTCAGGCGGTCGGGGCTCAGCGGGCGCCGAGCGCCTCCACCGTACGGACCAGCGGCGCGAGTTCGGGCTCGCGGGCGGCCTCGTCGAGGGCTTCGCGCAGGGCGCGGTCGTTGGTGGGGCGGGCCTCGGCGAGCAGGGCGAGCCCGGTCTCCGTGACGTCGGTGTAGATGCCGCGGCGGTCGGTGTCGCAGAGGTAGCGGACCAGCAGGCCGCGGTCCTCCAGGCGGCTGACCAGCCGGGTCGTGGCGCTCTGGCTGAGCACGACCGCGTCGGCGACCTTCTTCATCTGGAGGTGGCCGCCGGGGCCGTTGTGCTGCTTGCTGAGCACGTCGAGCAGCGAGAACTCGCGCACGCTCAGCTCGTGCCCCGCCTGGAGCGCGCGCTCGATGTGCGCCTCGATCCTGCCGTGCAGCAGGGACAGCGCGCACCAGCCCTGGGCCAGCGCCACGGTCTCGGTCATCCTCGGCTCCTCCACCGGCCTCGCGGCGGCTCGCACCACCCTCGTCCCCGACCGGCCGGTTCGCGCCGGCCGGTCCCGCGGTCGTCGTCGGCCGCGTCTTCAGGATAGCCCGCTTCCGCAATAGGCGGCGTTTGCACTTATCCCGCGTCTGCAATTATTGTGGGCGCTGGTTAACCGCACACCGGTCCCGTACCCGTCCGTACCGCCGGTTCCGTCCCCTCTCCTCCGGAAGGTGTTTCCCATGCCGCTCGCGCTGCTCGCCCTGGCCCTCGGGGCCTTCGGCATCGGCACGACCGAATTCGTGATCATCGGGCTGCTGCCCGACATCGCCGGGGACTTCGGGGTGTCCATCCCGACCGCGGGCTTCCTGGTGACCGGCTACGCGCTCGGCGTCGTCGTCGGCGCGCCGCTGATGACCGTGCTCGGCACCAAGATCTCCCGCAAGCGGATGCTGATGCTCCTGATGGGGCTCTTCATCGCCGGAAACCTTGTCTCCGCGGTCGCGCCCACCTTCGCCCTCATGCTGGCGGGCCGCATCGTGGCCTCCCTCGCGCACGGCGCCTTCTTCGGCATCGGCTCGGTCGTCGCGGCCGGTCTGGTCGCCGCGGAGAAGAGGGCCGGGGCCATCGCGATGATGTTCACCGGCCTGACCGTGGCCAACGTGGTCGGCGTACCGCTGGGCACCTTCGTCGGGCAGTCCGCCGGGTGGCGCGTCACCTTCTTCGTCGTCGCCGGTTTCGGCGTCCTCGGCCTCGCGGGCATCGCGAAGCTCGTCCCCGAGATCCCCCGGCCCGAGGGCGTACGCCTCGGGCACGAGCTGGCCGCCTTCCGCAACGTCCAGGTGCTGCTCGCCATGGCCATGACCGTGCTCGGCTTCGGCGGCGTCTTCGCCGCGATCACGTATCTCGCGCCGATGATGACGAACGTGACCGGTTACGCGGACTCGTCCGTCACCTGGCTGCTGGTGCTCTTCGGGCTCGGCATGGTCGGCGGGAATCTGCTCGGCGGCCGGTACGCCGACCGGCGGCTGATGCCGATGCTCTACGCCACGCTCGGCGGGCTCTCGCTCGTCCTCGCGCTCTTCACCGTCACCGCGCACAACAAGGTGGCCGCCGCCGTGACCGTCTTCCTGATCGGCGCGCTCGGCTTCGCGACCGTCCCGCCGCTCCAGAAGCGGGTGCTCGACCAGGCGTCCGGCGCCCCGACGCTCGCCTCCGCCGTCAACATCGGCGCCTTCAACCTCGGCAACGCGCTGGCCGCGTGGCTCGGCGGGCTCCTTCTCTCGGCCGGGCTCGGCTACACCGCCCCGAACTGGCTCGGCGCGGCCCTCGCCGCGGCGGCGCTGGCGCTGGCCGTGACCTCGGCCGCCCTCGGCCGCGGCTCCGCCCCCTCCGGCCGACGGCCGGGAAGCGTCACGGCCGCGCGCGCCCCGAAGGAGCGCGGGGAACCGCGCGAGCAGCCCACCACCGGGCCGGTGGCCCGACGACAGCCGGACTACCCCGCTGGGGCCGGTGGTGACCTGCGCGAACACCGTGGCTGAGCGCGCGGTTCCCCGTGCCCCCGAAAGGGCCGGCTCGCCGTCGTGCCCAGGGCACCGGCCCCGCGGGGGCCGGCGGGCGACCCGTGGAGGCCGGCGGATCGCCCGTGGGGGCCGGCGGATCACCCGTGGGGGCGCGTCGGCGCAAGGTAGTGACGGAGTGTCAGCGTCCGTGCAAGAGTAGTGAGTTATGACTCATGGGGACGGGGAGCCGGGCCGCAGGATCCGGATTCGGGTCACTGGCGACGACGCGCAGGATCTGGAAGCGCTGTACCGCTGGCTGAGCCTGGAGGACTGGTTCGCGCAGGCCGAGGCCGCGCATCAGCTCACGGCGGAGGTCCGCGAGTACGACGGCGGGCGGCATGACCCGGAGGAGCGGCGGGACGGCCCGCCGATGAGCGGCGGCCTCGTCGAACTGGTGCTGGTGATCGCGGGCGCGGCCATCACCCCGGTCTTCGAGGACCTCTACAACCGCGCGAAGGTCGCCGCCCACGCGTGGGCGGCCAACAGCAGCAGCGACGACCACCCCATGGTGACCGACGTCCAGGCGGACGGCGCGGGCGACGGGGTCGACGGCGGCGACGGCGGCGGGGACGGGGCCGGGGACGGGGACGGCGCAGCCGACGGGGGCAACGGGGCGGACGACACGGACGACGCCGACGAGGAGCCGGAGGACGACGAAGGCGGAAGGAACACCTAGCCATCGTGCCCTCGCATGCTTACGACCCACGCGGCAAGGCCAATCGCGCACTGCTCTTCGGGGTGTACCGGTACGACCACTTGGACGACCTGCCGGGCGTGCGGCACAACCTCGGCCAGTTGGTCGAAACCCTGATGGCCGGAGGGGTGTTCGGGGCCAACGAGGTCCGGCAGGTGCTCCCCAGGACCCAGCTCGAATTCCTCTCGCACCTGGAGAACGAGGCCAAGGCCGCCGAGGGCCTGTTCCTGCTCTACTTCGCCGGACACGGCGGAGTGGACCGCAACGGCGACAACTTCCACCTGCTGGTCGGCGAGTCCCGCAGGATCGGCCGCGACGACTACGCGGAGGCGGTGTCCTGGAGCAGCCATGTGCTGCCCAGGCTCAGGGACATCGCCGAACGCCGGCTGGTCGACCGGATCGTGGTGATCCTGGACTGCTGCTACGCGGGCAACGCGCTGCTCGAATTCAAGCCGGGCACGCTGCACCGCGGCAGGGACCGTATCTCGGTGCTGACCGCCGTCCAGATCAACCGCCGGATACCGGGGGGCAACGGGCACGAGCCGACGCCGTACACCAAACAGCTCATCCGGCTGCTGCACGACGGGCTGCCGAGGACCGATGAGGACATCGGGCCGGAAGAGGCCGCGCGGATCGAGCTGATCCCGCTGTCGGCCGCGCTGTACGAGGCGATGCGGCACAAGTTCACGGAAGGCGGCGACGACCCGTGGGTGCCGCGTCACCACGCCGCCGAGTCCCGGCAGGACGTACTGCTCGGGCTCTCGCCGCGGCTGCTGGAGGAGATCGACCGGCGGAACTCCGCGGGCCGGGCGGCCTGGTGGCGGGCGGCGCTCGCGGCGGCCGGGATCGGCGCGGGCGAGGGGCGTACGGGGCGGGGCCGTCGCGGAGAGCGCGGAAGCCGTGGAGAACGGGGTGGTCGCGGGGAGCGGGGAAGCCGTGGGGAGCGCGGCCGTCCTGGGGAGCGCGAGCAGCGCAAGGGCCGTCCCCGTAAGGAGAGTTCGGGCACAGCCGGTCCCGGCAAGGGCCACAATCCCAAGGTCCTGATCCCGCTGTTCACCGCCTTCGCGGTGCTCCTCGCCGGAGGCGGCTACGGCGTCTACACCTGGGTCGGCGGGAGTACGGCCTGCGCGCCGCCGGTCGAACTGCGGCTGCTCACCGACCCGGACGCGGCCCCGACCGTGAAGAAGGCCGTGGCCGCGTATCTGACCTCGGGCGCCAACCACACGGGGAGCGGCTGCCGCCGCTCCGGGATCAGCCTGGTCGACCCCAAGTCCGCCGACGCGGTGACCGGTTTCCAGCACGCGGCCGACTGGCGTACGCCGCGCTCGACCGGTGAACTGCGCCCGCAGCGCGACATCGGCGCGCAGCCGGACATCTGGATACCGGGCTCCGACGTCACCCTGGCCCGCGCCAAGTCCCTTGTCGGCAAAGGCGACGACGTGGAGCTCGGCTCGCTCGGCCCGGTCGCGTACACCCCGGTCGTGCTGGCCATCCCGACGACCCTGGCCAGTACCCCGGCCTCGGTCACGGGCACCCCGCTCGGTCAGCTCCTCGACCAGCTCAAGCGCAACAACCCCAAGACGGTGCCGGTGCTCCGCGCCGATCCCGAGTCCACGGATTCGGCGCAGCTCGCGACGGTCGGGGTGTACGGGCAGAACGGCGTCGCGCCCGTGAGCGACGCGGTCGTGGGGCAGTTCGAGCGGCAGGCGGCCCAACTGCGGCCCGCGCAGCCCGACTCGTACGCGCTGATGTGCGCGCTGGCCGGGGCGGACCCCGAACTGAAGGACAACGCGGCGGTGTTGGTGCCCGAGCAGGTGATGACGCAGTTCAACACGCACGCGGACGCCAAGGCACGGGTGGGCTGCGACAACAACAGGCTCCATCCCCGCGCGCCGCAGTATCCGGCCGATGTCGCGCCGCTCGACCTGCCGTTCGTGCACGTCACGTGGAAGGGCGCGGACCGCGACGCGACGGCCAGGAAGGACGCCGTCGACCGTTTCCACACCTGGCTGACCGGAACGGCCGGGCAGAAGGTCTTCACCGACGACGGCTACCGGACGGTCGGGGGCGCGACCGGCACCACCAGCGGTTCCGCGAGCGGCACGGCGACGGACACGGGCTCCGGAGCCGTCGTTCCCGGCAGTACGGTCATGCCCGGCACCTACCCGCCCGACGCCCAGTGGCTGGCGAGGTACGCCGCCGCCGTGGGCAGTGCGCTGGACCGCTACCGGCACGCGCTCGGCCCCGGCCGGGTGCTGTATCTGCTGGACAAGTCCAGCTCGATGGACACCTACTGGAGCAATTCCGCGGGCGCCCTCGACCTGCTGTCGCAGTCGCTCGACACCTTCGGGCCGGACGACGCGTACGGCGTGTGGACGGTGGTCGACAAGCCGCCGACGCAGCAACTGGTGCCGCTGGGCAGGCATTCCGACCTCGCCGGTATCCGCCGCGAGGTCAAGGCGACGAAGCTGGTGGACGAGGAGTCCTACCCGGGACCCGCGCTGGACGCCGCGCTCACCGAGATGACGGAGCGCCAGAAGGCCACCGGCGGGGCGCAGTTGATCGTCTACATCACCGACGACGAGGACGACGAGCACTTCAAGGGCCGGGATCTCCCCGACCTGCTGGCGCGGATCGCCGCCCGTCCCGTACCGGTGGAGTGGGTGTCCCTGGCGCCGGGCGGCGGCTGCGCTGCCGGTTCGGTCGGCGCGCAGATCGCCAGGACCAGCGGCGGGCGCTGTCTGAACGCGTCGAGCAGCCAGGTCTCGGAGCTGCGCGACGACGTCGCCCGCGCGGGAACGGGGAACGCCCGGTGAGGCGGCGTCGCGCGGCGACCGCCGCCGCCCTGTGCCTGCTCGCGCTCGCCGCCGCCGCGTGCACCGGCGGGGGCGGCGGGGGCCGTGCCGCGCAGCCCACGACGACCGGCGGCGGCGAGATCATCGTGGCCAGCGGTCTGGACGTGACCGGCAGCGACGGGGTGCGCCAGCAGCTCATCGAGCAGTGGAACGGGACGCCGGAGGGCAGGCGGCACCCGGCGCGGCTGGTCGAGCTGCCCGGCGAGGCCGACCAGCAGCGCAGCCAGTTGCTCGGCGCGCTCCAGTCCGGCAGTTCCGCGTACGACGTGGTGAATCTGGACGTCACCTGGGTGCCGGAGTTCGCGCAGGCCGGGCTGATCAGCCCGCTCGACCACCAGATGAATCTCGACGACGGGGACGTCATCCCGTCCGTCGCGGGCACCGCGCGGTGGGACGGCCACACCTACGCGGCGCCCTTCAACAGCGATGTGGGGCTGCTCTATTACCGCGCCGACACCATCAAGGCCATCGGCATCGATCCGGCGAGCTTCCCGAAGGCCGACACCACCTGGCAGGAGCTCCAGACGCTCATCAGCGATGTCGACGCCGACAAGGACCACCAGCCCAAGGGCTACATGGCGGGGTGGACGAGCCAACTCGGCGCGTACGAGGGGCTGACGGTCAACGCCATCGAGGCGTTCGCCTCGGTGGGGGTCCAACTCGCGGACGCCGAAGGTCATTACACGGCCGACCCGGCGAAACTGCGGGCAGCTTTGAGCGAGTTGAAGTCCCGCGCGGGCCATGACGAGACGCTGCCCGAGGCGCTTACCTCCGACGAGTCGACATCGCTCGGCGACTTCGCGGCCGGGCACACCGTCTTCCTGCGGCACTGGCCGTACGCGTACGGCGCGCTGTCGCGGACCTTCGGCCCGTCGCGGATGCAGGTGGCGCGGCTGCCGGGGAAGGCCGTGCTCGGCGGGCAGAATCTGGCCGTGGCGGCGGGGTCGCCGCGCGCGAAGTACGCGCTGGACCTGGTCAAGTACCTGACGGACGCGCAGTCGGAGCGGTGCCTGCTGGACGCCGGATTCGCGGCGACGCGGGAATCGGCGTACAAGGACGCGAAGGTGCGGTGCACGCTCGCGCCGGGCACGAAGGGGTCCGGGGGTTCCGGCGGGTCCGGGGGTTCCGGGGGTTCCGGGGGTTCCGGCGGCTCTCCGAGTCCGGGGGCCTCGGCGTCGTCGGAGTCGCTCGACATGCCGCGCGACGCCGACGGCCGCCCCGCGTACGCCGCTTCCACGCTGCTGCCCGCGCTGACCCAGGCGGTGCAGCGCCCCCGCACCCCGTACTACGGCGCTCTCACGCAGCTTCTCCAGGCGCAGTTGCACGACTGGATCTCCGACACCGGTCCGTTCAGCGGGGGCGGCTCGTCCATCGACCCGGGGCCGCTCGCCGATTCCCTCGACCGGTCGCTGGCGAAGATCCTGAAGGGCAAGTAGGGCGCTGGTGATCGTCTTTGACACGCCTGGGGCCGGTGAGGCAACTCGGGCGGTGCTCCAGCGTGTTGACCGGAGTATGAGATCTCCTCTTCGATCCACCGTCCGCACGGCGGCGGCCTCGCTGCTGCTGGCCGCCGGGCTCCTGGCGGCGGGCACGCAGACACCGGCCGTCGCCGCCGTACCGCATGCGACCGCCGAGACCGCCGCCACGACCGCAGCCACGACCGCCGCCGGCGTCGGGACCGCCGAATACGACCTCGGGGACACGGCGTTCACCGATCCGGAGTCCGGCACGGTCAGCGAGGTGCGGGCCGTGGTGCACTACCCGCGTCATCTGACCGGGCGGCTGCCGCTGGTCGTCATGTCGCACGGCTCCTGGTACGCCTGCGACGACGCGGACGCGCAGACCTGGCCGTGCCCGGCGGGCTCGCACCCGTACCCGAGCTACCGGGGCTACGACTACCTCGGCCGCGCGCTGGCCGAGCGCGGCTTCGTCGTGGTCTCGCTCAGCGCCGACGCCATCAACATGACGTCCTTCGACTACGGCGACCGCGCCCGCCTGATCAATGAACACCTGCGGCTGTGGCGGGACTTGGCCAACGGCGGCGGCGCCCTGAAGGGCCGCTTCACCGACCCGGCGACCGGCCGCGCGGTCGCGCCCGCGTTCACCGGCCACGTTGACATGACGCGCGTCGGCACCCTGGGGCACTCGCGCGGCGGCAAGGGCGCCATGTGGCAGGCGTCCGACAAGCACCGCGCCGAGTGGCCGACGGGCGTACGGGTGAAGGCCGTTCTCGCGCTGGCGCCGGTCAAGTTCGACTACCCGGAGGGCGAGAACAGCGACACCCTCGATACGAAGGTGCCGTTCGCGGTCGTCACCAGTACCTGTGACGGAGCCGTCCACGAGCAGGGCCAGGAGTATCTGGACGACATCGCGGGCCTGAACACCGTGACGGACTTCTCCGTCTCTCTCCAGCACGCCAACCACAACTACTACAACCGGTCCTGGACCCCGCCGGCCTCGCTCGGCGAGGATGACAGCACCTGCCCCGCGCAGGAGTTGACCCCCGCCCACCAGCAGGACGCCCTCACCGCGTACGCCGTCGCCTTCTACCGCTACGAGCTGTACGCCGACCCCACCGGCCTCCCGGTCCTCACCGGCCGCCACCCCCTCCCCCACACCCCCGCCACCACCCGCATAGCCCTCCCCGCCCCCACCTCCTAGGCCCGCTCAGCGGCCCGCAACACGGCACCGTACTTCACCAACCGCCGCCGGGACAGCAGCACCCCCAGCCCCCACAACCCGACGAAGAACGCCCAGACACCGCCGCAGACGAGCAACGGCCCCGCCGTGAAGCCGAACTGGGACAGTGGGATCAGCAACGCCAGCGGCAGCACCACTACTTGGATCAGGCCGCGCCTGCGATGGCCTCGCGCGTAGTCCACCTGAATACGCGCGTGCAGCAGCTCGACCTCTTCTCGCACCTCCGGCGACGGCCGCAGCCGCCGCCGTCCCGGCCGCATTCCCGGCAACTGGCCGCCGCGCAGTCCCTCGGGATACCGCGCGGCGGCCAGGGTCGCCCGTTCCGCCGCGTCCGCCTCCCGCCGGAACCCGAAATACGGATTCGGACTCCCCTTCGGCGATGTCGCCGCCATCCCCTCGTACCGGTACCCGTACTGCTCGGCGACAAAGGCGAACGCCGCGAATCTCCGCCACGACCCCACCAGATTCCGCGCCTCATGCCGCGCCGCTCCCCGCGCCCCGTCCCGCATCAGCGCCTTGAGTTGAGCCTCCACGAACATCACGACCTCCGGCCTCCGTGGTCTGGCATGACCTTCTGTCCGGTCCCCGCCGGCGGACCCGCATCCGGGACTCGGCGGAACCATCCATACCGCAAGGATCTTCTTATAGCTTGGTCAAGAAAAAGTCATCTCTGAACGAAGCGGCATGAGTTCGTCATGCGGATGGGGGGCGAGCGTGGGCTCGTTGAAGTATCCGAACCTTGGCTTCGATCCGGCTCCGGGGGATCTGGAAAACGTCCGTCTGATGGTCTCCGCGGTGGGGCAAGTGGCCCACAATAGCGGCAGCGCCCAGAGCCAACTGAGCAAGATCGGCACCTCGGACGGTGTATGGGTGGGGAAGTCCGCCGACGCCTTCACGGAGTCCGTGGAAAAGATTCCGCCATATCTCAAGAAGGCCCTTGACGCGGTGAATTCGGCGCACCGGGCCCTGGCGGGCTGGGAGACCAGTCTGGACGGCTTCCAGTCGCGGGCCCGCGGGCTGGAGGAAGAGGCGGCTGCCGCGGCGCGGAAGGTCGACTCGACCAAGAGTTCCTTGACCGGTCTTCCCGCGGACACCTCCACGATGTCCGACACGGAGAAGGAAGCGCACGAGCGGGACAAGAAGGGCAAGCAGCAGGCGTACGACACGGCGCACGGCGAACTGGAGTCGGTCCGGGGGCGCGCCCGTACTCTGCACGTCGAGTACACCACCGCGGCCGACTCGACGGCGCGCGCGCTGAAGGACGCCACCGACGACGCCCCGCCGAAGCCGGGTTGGTTCGACAATCTGGTCGACAGCGTCACCGACTTCCTCGCCGACGCGTGGAACGTCCTGTCCGATCCGAACTTCTGGAAACTGGTCGGCGACATACTCGCCGACATCGCGATGGTCATCGGCGTGATCTGCCTGGTCGCCCTCGCTCTCGGCACCGGAGTGGGGGCGCTCGGCCTGATCGGCTTCATCGTCGGCGTGGGCGCGCTCGCCGCGCACAGCGCCGCGATGATCGGCGGCGCCGAAGGTGTGACCTGGCAGACTCTGGCCTGGGACGCCGCGGGTGTGATCGCGGGCGGTATCGGTCTGGCGGGCGGCAGCATGATGAAGGCCGGGCGCGCGATGGTACAGGCGGGGCGTGAACTGCGTGTCGCGGAAGGCATCGTGGCGACGCTCGGCAAGATCCGGCCCGGCGCGCTGGGCAACATCGCCAAGATACCCAGCGGTGTCGCCAACACCCTGCGCGGTTTCAGCATGGCAGGGCAGGGCTGGACGTATGTGGCCACGGGCAAGGTATTCGACTTCGTGGGCACCGTCACCGGCGCGGGCTTCGCGCTCGGGTCCAACGCGAACGACGGCCGGTGGACCGACGGCGACTGGAACATCTCCGACATCCCCGTAGCCGGGCCGATCGCCGGATTCGTCAACTACAAGGCGCCCGACAACAGTCCCACGGTCATGGCGCCCGGCCCGCTCGGCCCGACGTTCGACGTCCCCACGACCTTGACGTCAGCGGGCAACAGCTTCGCCAAGGGGCTGGAGCAGGGGCAGTACGGGACAGCGGCGTGAGCGGCCCGACTGCCCAAGGCACGGCAAAGGGCGCGGGGCGGGAGATCCCGTACGCGTTCGGATACCAGGTACCCGACGAGTTCATCCGGCTGCCGGAACCCACTGAGTCCGAAGGCTGGCACGAGGCGCTGGCCACGTTGATGCCCGACGCCGACGAGGAGCAACTGGCCTCTGCGGGAGCGCAGATGCGTGCCAGTCTGCCGGGTCTGGCCGCGGGCAGCGGGCAGCGGGCAGCGGGCAGCGGGCAGCGGGGACACCGTCGACCTCGCTGCGGCTGCTGACGCTCCCCGCGGGCATGGCCGCCGCGGCCGGAGTCGAGGATCCTACTGGCGCCGCGGCGACAATACGGCCGACGCTGCCCGTGGCGGCGCTGCAACTGATCGTCCCGGCGCCCCGCGACTACTGCGTCTACGTGACGATCTCGACGCCGTCGCTCTTCCTGCTGGACTCCTACAGCGGGCGGCTCGCACACATCGGGCGGACGTTCACCTTCAATCCGTCCCAGGAGCACGACGGTTGAGGCCGAGGCGCGGGGAGTGAGCCCGCGGGGCGAGCGGCGGACGGCTTACTCGCCGCCGCCTTCGCCCGCCTTCTTGAGTTCGTCGCGGAGCTTCTGATCGATCTTGGCGAACTCCTCGGCGGCCTGATTCGCGAACTCCGAGACGCCCCGGGTGAGTTTGGAGAGCTGGCCGAATCCGTAGTCCCAGGAGTCGGCAAAGTCGTCACACGCCGATTCCAGGCCGGAGTGGCCGATCTCCTTGGTGTTGGCGTGCTTCATCTCCTTCGAAGCGCTCTTCATCTGGTCGCCGCTGGTCTCCAGCTTGCGTGCCATGTCCTTGACCTCGTCGCCCGCGAACCGCAGAAAAGACATCCGGCCCCCCGTCCGTATCGCGTCTTCGTGTTGCGCCTCTGCCGATTCCCAGAATAGGTCCAACTGCCCTGGCGCGGCGGTGAGCTCAGGGTTTGAGGAGGGCGTGGAGTTCGGCTTCGTAGAGCTGGGCGGGGTCGAGGGACATGCCGGTGAAGTGGCCGGCGGCTTCGAGGGAGAGGACGCCGTGGAGGCGGGTCCAGCAGGTGAGGGCGCGGTGGAGGGCGGTGGTGGGGGCGGGGTGGGGGTCGGCCCATGCGCGGTGGGTGGCGAGGTGGGTGTCGAAGGGGGTGACGGGGGCGGTGGCGTCGGGGTCGAGGGCGACGCAGGCGTCCAGGAGGACGGCCATGATCTCGGACGCGATGCCGGTGATGTCGTCGGGGGCGTGGTAGCCGGGGACGGGCGTGCCGTAGAGGAGGAAGTAGCGGTGCGGGTCCTCCAGGGCCCAGCCGCGCAGGGCGTGGGCGAGGGCGACCAGTTCGGGCCGGGAGTCGTAGGCCGAGGCGGCGGCGTGGACGCTGAGGAAGGTGTCGGCGAGGCTGCGGTAGCCGTCCCTGACCAGCTCGGTGATGAGTTCGTCGCGCCCGGCGAAGTAGCGGTAGAGCGCGGGGCCGCTCATGCCCATCTGTTTGGCGATGGCGTTGAGGGAGAGCGCTGAGGCGCCCGCCGTCGCGATCTGCTCCCACGCGTGTTTCTTGACCTCCTCGCGGACCTGGGCCCGGTACCGCTCGCGCGGGGTGCTGGTGCTCATACCCGGTTCAGCCACTGGCCTTGCCTCCTTCCCGTACGTCGTGCCCGTACGTCGTGCCCATGTTCCCTTTAGTTAGAGGCTATCACGAACGCTATTGACACTCCCGATCGTGAGGTGTTAGAACTTCTAACGAACGCAAACGTCAGTAACGAGCAGCTCGCAGCGGAGGCCGCCATGAACACCACCGAAGAACTCACCGAGGTCGTCCTGCCCGGCAAGGTCGAGCCGGAGGGCCTCCAGGTCAGGCACGGCGCCGTCCCCACGCCGGGCCCCGGCCAGGTCGTGGTGCGGATGGAGGCCACCGGCGTCTCCTTCGCCGAGCAGCAGATGCGCAGGGGCCGCTACTACGACCAGCCGCCGTTCCCCTTCGTGCCGGGTTACGACCTGGTCGGCACCGTGCAGGCGGCGGGCGAGGGCGTCGGCGCGGACCTGGTCGGCACGCGGGTCGCCGCGCTCACCAAGACCGGCGGCTGGGCCAGCCACGTGGTGGTCGACGCCGCCGACACCGTCCCGGTGCCCGAGGGGGTCGGCGCGGCGGAGGCCGAGGCGATGGTGGTCAACGGCGCCACCGCCTGGCAGATGCTGCACCGCAAGGCGCGCGTCCGCGCAGGACAGACCGTCCTCGTGCTCGGCGCGAACGGCGGCGTCGGCTCCGTCCTGGTCGAACTGGCGCGGGTCGCGGGCGTCCAGGTGATCGGCACGGCGTCCGTACGGCACCACGACGCGCTCAGGGAGCGCGGCGTCACACCGGTCGACTACCGCGCGGGTGACGTCGCCGCCCAGGTCCGCGCCCTCGCGCCCGGCGGGGTGGACGCCGTCTTCGACCACGTCGGCGGCCGGGGCGTCGTCGACTCGTGGCGGCTGCTCGCGCCCGGCGGCACGCTCGTCTCCTACGGCACCGCGTCCACGCTCAACGACGAGGGCTCCAAGCAGTGGCCCGTGCTCAAGATCATCGCCCGCGTCTGGGTCTGGAACACGCTGCCCAACGGCCGCCGCGCCTACTTCTACAACCTCTGGGCCGGAAAGGCCCTGGCCAAGGACCGCTTCCGGGCCCGGCTGCGCGCCGACCTCACCGAGGTCTTCGCCGCGCTCCAGCGCGGCGACGTCACCGCCCGGGTCGCGGCCCAACTGCCGCTGGCACGCGTGGCGGAGGCGGTCCGGCTGGCCGAGTCGGGGACGGTCGCGGGGAAGGTCGTCCTCACGGCGTGACGCGCCCGCCGCCCCGGTCGAGCACGGGCCCGGCCGGTCCGGCACCGGCACCGCCCCTCGACCCCGGCACCGACCCCGGCACCGGCACCGGCACCGGCACCGGCACCGGCACCCACCCCGCCACCGCCACCGAAGCACCGCCACCGGCACCGACGCGCCGCTGACGCCCGGACGGGGTCACGGCATCGGCAGGGCATCGGCCTTGCGGAGCAGCAAGGCGCGTTCGCGGGTGTTGGGGCAGTGGCGGGCGGCGAGCTGGAGTGCGGCGCGGGCTTCGGCGGTGCGGCCGAGGCGGGCGAGGAGTTCACCGCGCACGGTGGGGAGGAGATGGGAGTGGGAGAGGTGACCGGCGGCGGCGAGTTCGTCGACGAGGTCGAGGGCGGGCTGCGGTCCATGGGCCATCGCGACGGCGACCGCGCGGTTGAGGTCCACGACCGGCGAGGGGGCGATACGGCCGAGGGCTTCGTAGAGCACGACGATCCGTTCCCAGTCGGTCGCGGCGACGGAGGGCGCGGAGGCGTGGCAGGCCGCGATGGCCGCCTGGAGGCCGTACGGGCCGAGGCCGCGCCCGACGGTGGAGGCGCGTTCGAGAGCCGCCCGGCCACGGCGGATCGCCGAGCGGTCCCACAGGCGCCGGTTCTGGTCCTCCAGGAGTACGGCCTCGCCGTCGGGGCCGGTGCGGGCGGGGAAGCGGGCGGCGGTCAGTTCGCAGAGGGCGAGCAGACCGTGCACCTCGGGCTCGCGCGGCAGCAGGGCGGCCAGTACGCGGGTGAGCCGGATCGCCTCGTAGGCCAGGTCGGGGCGGAGGAGGTCGTCGCCGGACGTCGCGGTCGACCCCTCGGTGAAGACGACGTAGAGCACGCTGAGGACGCCGCCGAGCCGTTCCCGGCGTTCCTCGGCCGGGGGCAGGGCGAACGGGACCTCGGCGGCGGCGATCGTACGTTTCGCACGGGTGATCCGCGCCTGGACGGTCGGCACCGGCACCAGGAAGGCGCGCGCGATCTCCTCGCTGGCCAGGCCGCCGACCGCGCGCAGGGTCAGGGCCACGCGGGCCTCGGGCGAGAGGACCGGATGGCAGGAGATGAACATCAGGGCCAGGATGTCGTCATCGATACAGTCCGGGTCCCAGGGCAGGTCGGCGTCGGCCGCCGAGCCCACACCCGTATCCGGGCCCGCAGCCCTTCCCGTGGCGACGCCCGTACCCGCGTCCTCGGCCGCCTCCCCCGCGAGCAGCGCGTACCGCTGGTCCAGCGCCGAGCGGCGGCGGAAGGCGTCGATCGCCCGCCGCCGCCCGGTCGCGAGCAGCCAGCCCACCGGGTTCGCCGGTGTGCCGTCGCGTGACCAGCCGACCAGCGCCTCGGCCAGGGCCTCCTGCGCCACGTCCTCGGCCAGCTCGAAGTCCCCGGTATAACGGGCCAGGGCCGCGACGACGCGGGCCGACTCGATCCGCCAGACGGCCTCGACGGCGCGGCGCGCGGCCTCCGTACTGCGGGGAGCCGGTCCGCCGGGAGCCGACCTGTCGGCCCCCGGTCCGTCGGGAGCCGACCCGCCGGGAGCCGACCCGCCCGGAACCGACCCGCCCCGAGCCACCCCGTCAGGAACCGGTCCGCCCCGAGCCACCCCGTCAGGAACCGTCCCGCTCAGATCCGACCCGCTCAGATCTGGCCCGTCCGCTCGCGCCACGCCCGCTCCTTGGTGATCCACTCGTTGTCCTGCGGGAACTCCTCGATGCTCGGCACCCGGCGCACCTCGCACTTCGAACCGGCGACGGCGGGCAGCCGCTTCGCCCACTCGACCGCTTCCTCCTTCGAGGCCACGTCGATCAGGTAGAAGCCGCCGAACAGCTCCTTCGTCTCGCCGTACGGGCCGTCGGTGACCACCGGCGCCTCACCGCTGAAGTCGACCACGACCCCCTGGCCCGGGTCGTCGAGCCCCTCCGCCGCCACCAGGACCCCGGCCCGGATCAGCTCTTCGTTGAACCGGCCGACCGTCTCCAGCATCTCGTCGAACGGGGTCTCCATCATCTTCGCGACGGACTCGTCCGTACCCCGCATGATCAGCATGTACTTCGCCATGACGGCTGTCTCCACTCTGTTCTGTTCCGTGCGTTCAGCGCTGACGCGCTCCGGGGCCGTTTTCCGACCCTCTCACCCCCAAGGTCGAACGGCGCGGGAGCGGATCGACACGGCGGCCGGATCGGATTCGGAGAATTCACGGGACCTGGCCGGAGGCCACCGCCAGGTCGGCGTCCGGGACCGGCCCGGCGTCGGTGTCCGCACCGCCGTGGGACGGCGTGCGGTACGCCCGGAGCGGCGCGTTCGTCGCGGCCACGGCCAGCACCGCCAGGACGGCGGACACCCCGCCGAGGACCAGCGAGAACGGGGCGGAGGTGGCCGAGGCCAGCAGACCGCCCCGGAAGTTGCCGAGTTCGGGCCCCGCGACACCGATCACGTGCTCCACGGAGGAGACCCGCCCCCGGTACGCGTCCGGCGTCTCCAACTGGACCAGGGCGCTGCGCGTGACGACGGACACGGTGTCGGCGGCCCCCGCCGCGGCCAGGCAGCCGAGCGCCAGCCACAAAGGCCCCGCCAGCCCGAACCCGGCCAGCGCCAGGCCCCAGACCACGGCGGCGGAGAGCTGTACGAGGCCGCCGCGCCGCCAGCGGGTCACCGTGCCGGAGAGCAGACCGGCCGTGATGCCCCCGACCGCGACGGCCGAGAGGAACAGGCCGAGGGTCCGCGGGTTGCCGCCGAAGCGGATCTCGTTGACGAGGGGGAAGAGCGCCACGGGCATGGCGAGGAGCGTCGCGGCCAGGTCGGTGGCCATCGAGCCCCAGAGGGTGGGTCGGCGCAGGACGATCCGCCACCCGCCGTGCTCGGCACGCCGCCGCCCGCCGCGCTCGGCACGCCGCCGCCCGCCGCCCTTCCCGAGCGCGCGCCCAAGCCCACCGCCCTTCCCGAGCGCGCGCCCAAGCCCACCGCACTTCGCGCGCCGACGCCAGCCACCGCCCCTCTCGGACGCCGTCCCCTCACCCCCCTCCGGCCGCATCGCCGGAAGACGAATCACCGCGAGCATCGAGACCGCCATGGCCACGGCCTGAATCCCGTACGCGGCGGGGAAATCCCAACGGGCGATGATCAGTCCGGCCGCGGCGGGCCCGGCCAGCATCGCGGCCTGGAAGGAGACGTTGGTGAGGGCGAGACCGGCCGCGACCTGGTCGCCGGGCAGCAGCCGGACGGGAAAGGTGCGCCGGGCGGGAGCGCCGAGCGCGCTGAAGACGGTGGCCAGGGCGACGAGGGCGAGCAGGAGCAGGACGTTCCTGTTGTGGGCCAGGGCCTGGGCGCACAGGGCTGCGGCGACCAGGAGTTGGCCCGTGGTGGTGGCGCGTACGAGCGCGCGGCGGTCGACGGTATCGGCCAACGCGCCGCCGAGCAGCCCGAAGAGCAGCATCGGCAGGCCGGTGGCGAGCCCGATCGCGCCGGTGCCGACCGGGCTGCCGGTGAGGTCCCAGACCTGGGCGAGGACGGCCACATTGGCTATCTGGCCGCCGAGTTGGGAGACGGACGTGCCGATCCACAGGTCGCGGAAGGGCTGACTGCCGCGCAGCGGACGGGTGTCGAGGAACCGGACGCGTATCCGTCCGCTCACGTCGTCCCGCTCACTTCGACCCGCTCACTCACTTTCGGTCCGCTCACTTCGACCCGCTCACTTCGACCCGCTCACTTCTGCGGCTCGACAAGGCGGTTGAGGATGCGCTGGCGCATCGACCGGTGTTCCAGCGCGCGCCGCACCTCCTCGACGACGGCGGTCATGGCGTACGGCACCTCGGCGTCCAGTTCGGCGACGGTCTCGTGGGTGGCGCGCCACTCCGCCTCCAGGAACGGTACGAGCGACCGGCCGCGTTCGGTCAGGTCGATCCGCCGGGTGCGGGCGTCGGGGCCGGGCTCCGAGGTGACCAGGTCCTCCTTGCGCATGGCGGCGACGGTCTGGCTGATCGCGGAGTGCGAGCGGTTCAGGGACTTCGCCAGCTCGCGGATGGTCAGCGGGCCGGTGTGCGCGAGCCGGATCAGCGGATACGCGAACCGGGGCCGTACGCCCGTGATGCCGCGTTCGACGTAGAGCTGCTCGATCTCGGCGTCCATGGCCGCCAGCAGCTCGTGCAGGGTGTGCCAGGGGTCGGGGAGCGCGGTGGGATCAGAAGTTGTCACAGCGCTAATATAACAGCGCTGCGACAATTGCGGAGGCTACGGCTCCGGGCGCGCCGGGGCCGGCCGCGAAGTGGCCCCCGGACCCCGGAGATCGGGGCGACTTTCCCTTGCCCGAATCGACATTTCGTGGCTCCAGCGGACCGCCCGTACGGTCCCTGGCATGGACAGAAGCTTTCAGACGGCGGAAGAACTCCGTGCCGCCCTGCGCGCCGGTGACGTGACCTCGGCGGAACTGACCGACGAGGCGATAGCCCGTATCGAGCGGGACGACGAGGCGGTCAACGCGATCTGCGTGCCGGACTTCGACCGTGCGCGGGCCGCCGCGCGGGAGGCCGACGCGGCGCGGGCCCGCGGCGAGGACCGGCCGCTGCTCGGCATTCCCGTGACGGTCAAGGAGTCGTACGACGTGGCCGGGCTCCCCACGACCTGGGGCATGCCGCAGCACCGGAACCACCTGCCGGCCGAGGACGCGGTGCAGGTGTCGCGGCTCAGGGCCGCGGGCGCGGTGGTGCTCGGCAAGACCAATGTGCCGGTCGGGCTCCAGGACATCCAGAGCTTCAACGAGATCTACGGCACCACCAACAACCCGTGGGACCACGGCCGCACGTCGGGTGGCTCCTCCGGCGGATCGGCGGCGGCCCTCGCGTCCGGCTTCGGCGCGCTGTCCATCGGCTCGGACATCGCCGGTTCGCTGCGCACCCCCGCGCATTTCTGCGGGATCTACGCGCACAAGCCGACGCTCGGGCTGGCGGCGAACCGCGGCATGGCCCAGCCGCCCGCACCGGCGCTGCCGGTCGACCTCGACCTCGCCGTCGTCGGCCCGATGGCGCGCTCCGCGCGCGACCTCACGCTCCTGCTCGACGTCATGGCAGGGCCCGACCCGCTGACGTCCGGTGTGGCGTACGAGGTGAGGCTGCCGCCCGCGCGCCACGAGCGGCTCGGCGACTTCCGGGTCCTGGTCCTCGACCAGCACCCGCACATTCCGACCGGGGCCGCGGTACGGGCGGCCGTGGGCCGGGTGGCCGACGCCCTGGCCGACGGCGGCGCCCGCGTCGAACGGCACAGCCCGCTGCTGCCCGATCTGGCCGAAGCCGCGGTGGTCTACACACAGCTCCTGATGTCGAGTTCCACCGCGCACTTCCCGGTCGAGGCCCAGGAGCAACTGCGGGCCCTCGCCGCCGACTTGAGCCCGGACGACCAGAGTCTGGAGGCGACGCGGCTGCGCGCCATGGTGTTGAGCCACCGCGACTGGCTCGGCGCGAACGGCCGCCGCGAGCTCCACCGGCACGGCTGGCGGCGGTTCTTCGCCGAATTCGACGCCGTGGTCTGCCCGATCACGCCCACCCCCGCCTTCCCGCACGACCACGGCCCCGACCCGAGGCGACGCCGGATCGACATCGACGGCGCCGGGTACCCGTACTTCGACCAGCTCGTCTGGGCCGGTCTGCCCACCATGCCCGGCCTGCCCGCCACCGCCATCCCGGCGGGCCGATCCCCCGAGGGCCTGCCGGTGGGCGTCCAGCTCGTCGGCCCGATGTTCGAGGACCGCACCCCGCTGCGCCTGGCCGAACTGCTCGAACCACTGACCGGCGGCTTCCACCCCCCGACATAACCCCCGCCTCAGCGGGCCGGGGTGGTGGGGTGGTGGTCGGGCCAGGGGAGGGCGTAGGCGGAGGTGGGGGTGGCGGGGCGGGTGAGGCGGGTGAAGCGGAGGAGTTCGCGGACGATGCCGGCGGTGCCCATGGCCCAGCCGGGGTGGGGTTCGAGGGTGCTGGGGGTGGCGCGGTGCTCGATGTTGGACCAGCGGGCGCCCTCGCGGTCGCGGGTGGCGCGGGAGGAGAGGTCGGCGGCGAGGAGTCGGGCGAAGTCCGGGGGGTCGCCCTGTTCCGCCAGCCGGTCGCAGGCGAGGGCGAGGACGCCCGCGGTGCCGCAGCAGCGGCCGTTGTTGTCCCAGAAGCGGGGCCGCAGGCGGCGGGGCAGGCCGGAGTGGGTCACGGTGTGCCAGCAGCGGTCGGCGAGCGACTGCCAGGCGGCGGGCTCGTCGAGGACGTCCCGGAGCAGCCGGAAGACCTGGGCGTCACCGGCCGGTCCGTGACACCAGCCGTAGCTGTAGCGCTCGATGAGTTCGGGCCGGTCCTGCGGGTCGGAGTGGGGTACGAGGAAACCGTCCGGCCCGTCCTCGTCGCGCGCCACGACGTCGGCGGCGCCCGCCCGCGCCAGCTCGACCAGGTCGGTGCGGCCGGTCGCCGAGCCGACGCGGGCCAGCGCGTACACGATGCCGAGCGTGCCGTGCGAGATGTGGTGCAGGCGCGGGGCCGCGTCGGTGCGCACCTCCCAGTGGACGCCCGCCGGGGTCTCCTCGGCCGTCCGCAGATACGGCTCCACGGCGAGCACGGCCAGGTCGGCGTCGCCCATCGCCAACGCGCCCAGGCCGATACCGGCGTTGCCGCCGAGCAGTTCGAACAGCACGCCCCAGCGCGTCCCGTCGAAACGGGAGCGCACCAGGTCCAGGGCCCGCGCGGCGCCTGCCGCGGCCTCCGGGGCGCCGAGTTCGTCGTGGACGGCCCGCAGCGCGAACGCCATGCCGGTCAGGCCGAAGTACAGCGAGCTGCCGTCCCAGCCGTCGACGGCGGCGGCCACACTGCGGGCGGCGCGCACGGCCGCGTCGCCGTACCGGTCGTCCCCGAAGTGCCGCCGCGCTTCGAGGAGTACGGGGATCACACCGGCCGTACCGCTGTAGAGCGAGGCGTTCGGCTCGTCGTCCGAGGGCGTGGTGGTCCAGGCGAGCCCGCCGTCCTCGCCCTCCCGCGCGTTCCCGAGCAGCCAGCGCAGCGCGTCCGCCGACAACTCCTCGACCTCATCCGCTGTTACGTCTGTTGCGTCAGCCGTCATAACGCCCACTTTGGCACGCTCTCGCTACGGGGCCGCTTCCAGGGGAAGGGGGAGGTCGAGTTCGGCGCGGAGCGTCTTGCCGACGGGGTCGCGGGGGAGGACCGACCAGCGGGTGGCGAGGGCTTCGACCAGGAGGAGCCCCCGGCCGGAGTCGGAGAGCGGGGAGGCGGGACGGAGCTGGCCGGGGTCCGGGGGACGGCGTTCCCCGCGGGCGTCGGAGACGTCGATACGGAGCAGGGTCGCCGTGAGGCGGATACGGAGTTCGAAGTCGCGCCCGGCCACGCGGCCGTGGGTGGCGGCGTTGGTCGCCAGCTCGGCCACCAACAGGGCGGCCGTCTCGGCCAGTTCGGTGCCGTGCGCGACACCCCACAGGTGGAGCTCGTTCGACGCCGCGTGCCGCGCCAGCCGGGCCCCGCGCCGCGTGGCGCTGAACCGCTGGCTGAACTCACGTTCGGTCACGGGGAGTTCGTGCATCGTTGGTGCTGTCATACCGCCCAATGTGACCCCGGCCCCGCCCCTCCCACCAGGGTCCCGCCGCGTACGCTGCGCCAGCGTACGCGCACAAAACGTAGACAGTACCCGTCACCCCCTGTGAGCATTGTCCGACTCGATGTGGTCAAACGGGCGGGCGCGCGGGAGGTGGCCGAGGATGGCCGATGGCATGGACGGTGCGGGAGAGGCGGAAACTTCCGCCGGTACGGGTGCCGGCACTCCCGGCAGCGAGCCCGAGACCTCGGACAGCTTGCGCACCTTCGGTGCGTTTGTCCAGGCACTCCGGGAACACGCGCGCCTCAGCCGCGAGGAGTTCGGCAACCAGGTGCGCTTCTCCAAACACACGATCGCCTCGATCGAGCAGGGGCGACGCATGCCCGACGCCGACTTCGTGGACCGCGCCGAACCGGTTCTCGGCAACACCGGGGCCTTACGCAAGGCGCTGGACCATGTCGGGCGGCAGCCCGGCCTCGCGGCCTGGTTCCACCAGTGGGCGCGCCTGGAGAAGACGGCGATCAGCCTGTACACGTACGAATGCCGCCTCATTCCAGGGCTGTTGCAGACGGCGGCGTACGCCCGTGCCGTGTCGGAGAGCGTCCCGCCGCTCGCCAGTGAGAAGGCCGTCGCCGAGCGGGTCGCAGCGCGACTCAAGCGGCAAGAGTTGCTGTCTACCAAGCGTGAACCGCCCTGTGCGTTCAGTTTCATCATCGAACAGGCCCTCTTGGAGCGGCACACAGGTGGCGAGGACATCACGCGTGACCTGCTCGACCACTTGCTGGATCTCACTGCGCGGCACTGGAACGTTGAGTTGCAGATCATGCCGCTGCGATGCCCCTCGCATGCTGGCGTAGACGGTCCCTTGCAACTGCTGGAGACGCGCCAGAACAGGTGGTTCGGATACTCCGAGGGGCAGAAGAACGGTCGGCTGATCGGAGACCTCAAAGAGATCAGCGAGCTCCAACAGCGGTATGCAAAACTTCGCTCGCAGGCTCTGACCCCCGAAGACTCGCGGGGCCTGCTGGAGCGAATGCGAGGAGCCCTATGAACACATCGGATCTGGCCTGGTTCAAGAGCAGCTACAGCAGCGGCAGCGAAGGCGATTGCATCGAAGTGGCCGCCACCTGGCACAAGTCCAGCCACAGCGGATCTCAGGGCGACAACTGCGTAGAGGTCTCGGCCTGCCCGAGCACCGTCCACGTGCGGGACTCGAAGGACAAGGAAGGGCCCCAACTCGCCTTCTCCCCCGCCCAGTGGGCGGACTTCCTGAGCTTTGCGAGCCAACTCTGAGGCTGGCGGGGTAGGAGGAGGCCATGAAGGTCGGATTCGCACTGCCGCAGTTCAACAAGCAGGCTTTCGAGGTCGCGCGGGCCGCCGAGTTCGCGCGCGGGATCGAGTCGGCGGGCGGAGCCAGCCTGTGGGTGGGCGACCGGAATCTGGCCGCCGTCGATCCGAGCGTCGGGTACGGCGGCGGGAGCACGATTCCGCCGGAGTTGAACGCGGCGGCCGATCCGTTCGTCCTGCTCGGCGTGGCCGCGAGCGCCACCGAGCGCGTCCTGCTCGGCAGCCACGTACTGGTGGCGCCGCTGTATCCGCCGGTCCAACTGGCCAGGTCGCTCACGACCGTTGACCTGATCAGCGGGGGACGCCTGCTCGCGGGGTTCGGCGTGGGCTGGTCGCCGGAGGAGTACGAGGCCGCGGGCGTGGACTTCGCCACGCGGGGCGCCAGGATGGACGAGACCCTGGACGTACTCGAAGAGATCTGGACGAAGGACCCGGCCGGGTACAGCGGGGCGCGGTTGTCGGTGCCGCTGCACCACGCGCCGCTGAAGCCCGCGCGGCGGCCCCGGCCGCCCGTGTACCTGGGCGCGCGCTCGGGGCGGGCGCTGCGCCGGATCGGGGAACGCGCCGACGGCTGGCTGCCGGTGTGCGTGGTGCCGGGCTTCGTGGACTTCGACGGCATCGTCCGGCAGCGGGCGCGGGTGGACGAGGCGGCGCGGACGGCGGGCCGCGATCCGCGCGTCATCGACGCGGTCTTGCGCGTCAACATCGAGGCGGGCACGTCCACGGAGCAGGTGGTGACGGTGATCAAGGCCGCGGGCGAACGTACCGGCATCGACCATGTGATGGTCGACACGATGTACAGCGACGCGGGCGTCGACCAGTCCGTGGAGCGGGCCTTGGCGATCCTCGACGGCGTCCGCGCGGGCTGATCCGAGGAGCCGGTACCCCGGCCGGGCGCCGTACGTCGCCCGGCCGCCGGTTCGTACCCTTGCGCGCTCGCGGGCCCGCGGACTCGCAGACTCGCGGGTTCAGAGGATCTGGATGCTCTTGACCCGCGGAGGGCGGTTCGGGAACGTGATGTCGGTCCAGCGGTTGATCCGCACCGAGTCGCCGTTGACGTCGTAGTAGATCAGGTCGTTGTTGCCCGTGACGATCCGGTCGACCCACCAGCCGCCGAAGTCGGTCCGGCCCGAATTCGCGTAACAGTCCACGCTGTCACGGCCGTTGAGGTGCGAGTAGATCTTCAGGTAGTCCGCGCCGCCGACGCACTCGACGTGGTCGATGGCGAAGGCGGGGCCGCTCGGCACGGCGACGGTCAGCGCGGCGGCGGCGGCCAGCGCCATGGTCATCGAGCCGATGACCTTCTTGGCTTTCGAGATCACGCAAATCCCCTTCACACGGAGCCCGGCACCCGGCCCGGCTCGCTCGCTTCTCCGGGCCGGACGGCGGCCCGCCGCTGATCCTGGCGTGATGCCTCTGGCAAATGCGGCAAGCGGAGCGATGTCGTCGGTTTTTGACTCGATCGAGCGAAGGTGTGTTTGTTCCGGGCGCGATTGGTTACGGGGCGGGCTCGGGGCGGGGGCGGTCCGTACGCGCGTAGACCAGGGCGGCTTCGGTGCGGTTGCGGACGCCGAGCTTCTCCAGGATGTGGGAGACGTGGACGGCGACGGTGCGGTCGCTGATGTAGAGGGAGCGGGCGATCTGGCGGTTGCTCTCGCCGCGGGAGAGCAGGGCGAGGACCTGGGCCTCGCGCTCGGTGAGGTCGAGGCGGGCCTGGGCGGCGACGGACCGGGTCGTGGGGTCGGGCGGCCGGGTGAGACGGCCGCGGGTGGCCAGTTCGTGGGCGAGGCGCAACAGCGGTGCTGCGGACAGGGGTTCGGCCAGGCCGAGGCAGGCGGCCAGGGCGCGGCCCGCCTGTTCGCGGCGGCCCGCGCGGATCGCGGTCCCGGCCTCGCGCAGGCGTGCGTACGCCTCGCGGTAGGGCTGGTCGGCGGCGCGCCAGGCGTCGGCGACCTGCCGCCAGGTCGCCCGGTCGTCGGAGCCGTCGGCGCGGGAGTGTTCGGCCGCGGCGAGGGCGCCGAAGGCGGCGACGACGGGTTCGCCGCAGTGGCGGGCGGCGATGGCGGCGGCGCGTTCGGCGAAGGTCACGGCGGAGCCGTCCCAGGCGGCGGGCAGGCCGTGGGGGCGTACCGGGCCCGGCAGCAGGGCGAGTTCGGCGGCGAGGCGGGCGCCGTCGGCGAGCAGCCGGATCTCCTCCTCGGCGAGGGCGCCGCCGCCGACGGCCCGCAGGCCGTGCAGGACGTGGTCGGCGGCTGTCGCCAACTCCCCCGCGTCCAGCGCCTGTTCGGCCTGGCAGGCGTGGCAGGGGCCGAGCAGGCGGGGGTCGTCGGGGGCTTCGGCGAGTACGGCGGTGAGTTCCGCGGTTCGGCGGCGGTCGCCGCGGGCGACGGCCAACTCCAGTTGGAGCAGGTGCAGATAGCGGGTGATGTGGGCGCTGGACTGGCCGACGAGTTCGGCCAGGAGCTGGTCGGCCTCCGGCCAGCGGCCGGTGGCGACGAGGACCGCGGCCGTGTTGAAGTCCAGGACGGCGGTGAGCGGGGGCGGCGCGCCGAGTTCGCTGGCCGCGCGGCGTCCGGTCAGGGCCACTTCGCGCGCCTCCGCGAAGCGGCCCCCCGTACAGAGCAGGTACATGTGGTTGCTGGCCGCGCGCAGGACGTCCTCGACGGAGTCCGTACGGCGGGCCAAGTCGCGTGCGGCGCACAGGGCTTCGAGGCCCGCCTCCAGGTCGCCGCGCTGGGCGCGGACGATGCCGAGGGTGGTGAGGGCGTGGGCGTGCTCGGCGAGGGCGCCGATGCGCTCGGCCATCCGTAAGGCCCGTTGCGCCAGCGGCAGCGCGCCGTCCGGGTCGCCGACCTGGACGCGCATGTCGGCCGCCGCCGCCAGGACTCTGGCTTCGAGGGCGCCGGTCGCCTCGGGCGCCGTGGCCAGGAGCCCTTGCGCCTCTTCCAGTGCGGCGATGGCGCCCCAGGGGTCTCCGGCCTCGCGGCGGTAGGCGCCGAGGCGTTCGAGCAGGCGGGCGCGGTCTTGTGCGTGTGCCTGTGCCTGCGCTTCTGCGTGTGCTTGTGCCTGCCCCTGTACGGCGGCTGCCGCGTGGCTTCCGTCGGCGCGGTACGCCTCGGCCGAACGCGGTCCGTGGCGTGGTGTGTCGAGGGTGGCCGGGCCGCCGCCCGCCGACAGGGCCAGCGCGCGGGTGACGTACTCCGTGGCGCTCTGGGGCTCTCCCGCGTAGCTGGCCGCGCGGGCGGCCTCCGGCCAGAGAGAGGTGGCGGCGGCCTCGGAGAGGTGGTCGGAGAGGGTGACGGCGAGGGCGTAGAGGCGGTGGGCCTCGGGGTACGCGCGGGCGTTGACGGCGAGGCGGGCGGCCGTCAGGGCCGAAGTGGCCGCGCGGGCGGGGCAGTCGGCGAGGTGCCAGTGCCGGGCCAGGAGGGCGGGGTCCGAGGCGGTACGGGCGGCGAGGGCGTGCGCGTAACGGCGGTGCAGGCGGCGGCGCTCGCCCGGGAGCAGGTCGGCGTACAGGATCTGGCGGATCAGGCCGTGCGGGAGGGCGTAACCGTCCTCGGTGGAGGTGAGCAGGCGCTGCTCGACGGCCCGGCGCACGGCGGCCAGCAGCGTTCGCTCGGGTAAGGGGACGGTGGCGGCGAGGAGTTCATGTGTCATGCCGTCGTCGGTCACGGATATCTGGTCGATGACCTCGCGGACGTCGGCGTCCACGCAGCTCACGCGGGCGAGGACCACTTCCGCGATGGACGCGGGCGGCCAGGGGCGGGCCGCCCGCGCCAACTCCTGTGCGTACAGCGGGTTTCCCTCCGCCGCCGATACGGCCGCCGCCACGTCGGCGGCGTCCGCGTCGGCCGGGAGCAGCGCGGTCACCAGCTCGGCGACCTCCGCGTCCGCCAAGCCGCTCAGCCGCAGCCGCGTCACCCTCGGACATCGGCCCAGCTCCGCGAACCAGCGCCGCGCGTCCGCCGTCAGCTCCTCCTCCCTCACCGTGGCCACGATCAGCACCGGCTGTCGTCTCAGCCGCACCGCCAGAAACGCCAGCAGATCGCGCGTGGACGCGTCCGCCCAGTGCAGGTCCTCCAGCACCAGCACCAGCGTCGTACGCGCCGACATCTCCCCCAGCACCCCCAGCACCCGCTCGAACACCCGCTGCCGCGTGGCCGGCCGCCCCCCACCAAACGCGTACGCCGCGCCCCGTCCACCAGCCGGCCCGGTCTCAGCCCACCCGTCAAAGCCCCCGCGCCCGCGCGCAGCACCCGCGACTGCGGGCGCGGGGCCACCCCCCGCATCGCCGGACCCCCTCCCCGCGCCGGAACGGCCGCGCCCACCGCCCACACCGTCCGCCACCGGGCCGCCGTCCGACGGACCGGCCGCACCCCCGAAGCTCCCCGGCGAACGCGCGCCGCCGTCCGGCGAGGGTCCGCGCTCATGGGGAGCGGCACCGGGGGTGGGGTGGGGGGCCGCGCCGGAGGCGAAGAGGTCGCGGAGGGCGGCGATGAAGGGGCCGTAGGCGAGGGTGGGGCCGGTGAGGGGGACGGAGTCGCCGGTGCGGAGGCGGGCGTGGCGGGGGGCGGTGGTGACGAGGGTGGCGAGCTCTTGGACGAGGCGGGTCTTGCCGAGACCCGCCTCGCCGGTGACGAGGAGGAGTTGGGCCTGGCCGGCCGCCGCGCGGTCGAAGGCGGCGACGGCGGCGCGCTTCTCGGGGTACCGCCCGACGAAGGGCGCTGACTTGGTCATGTGCGCAGTGTGAGCACGCGGCAGCGGTGTGTCGACGGCGAAGCGAAGAAGCTGCCATCGGGGGCGGAGCGAAACCGGCCCATTTTCATCGTGGCCGGTACGGGCGTTCCGCAAAGGCCGCGTGAAGGTTTGGTGCCTGGTGGCGGACGGTGTTCGCTCACCGGACGCGGCGGGAATCCGGCGTAATTCCCCGCGCCGCGCCCCGGCGGCGGTCTCGTATCTGTCGCAAACAGAAATCCGTGAAGTCCCCGGCCGTACACGGGTATACGCCGAAAAGGGGTCACCCGGTGGTCGTGGACGAGTACATCTAGTCAATTCCCACATACGCGCCTACGTCATGTTGCAGACGTGCGCGAGCGCTTTACCACCGCATAGTTGGCCCGGTTCGGCCCGGCGGCCAGCCGCGGCCGAAGACCGCTCGACGGAACCGGGAGGAGGAAACCCCATGAAGAAGATGTCGATCCGCAAGGCCGGCACCATCCGCCTGACCAGCTCCGCGTACTACTGCTGCTCGGCCCTCTAGCAACACCGCCGGAGCCGGGCCCTGTTGACCACTTCGCGCAGGCCCCGGCTCCGGTGACCGGCTCCGGTCACCGACTTCCCCGTAGAGAGGCACCCCGCATGACCGTGACCTCGTCGGACGGCACCACGACCGCGCCGGACGGCGGCGGGGGCGCGGTCCTGCTGCACAAGCTCACGATGATCCCCGAGGACGACGGCGTGATGGTCGGCCGTCCGGACACCGCCTCGTACGCCGTCTTCCCCGAGGAGGGCGCTGAGGCGCTGCGGATGCTGGAGGCCGGGGTGCCGGTGGCCGAGGTGGCCGCCTGGTACGAACGGACCTGCGGCGAGCCGCTGGACGTGGACGACTTCCTCGACGTCCTGGCCGATCTGGGGTTCCTGCGCGGGGACGGCGAGGACGAGCCGGCCGGCCCGGTGCGATGGCAGCGGCTCGGCGCCTGGACGTTCTCCTGGCCCGCCTGGCTGGTCTACCTCGCGCTGATGGTGACCGCCGCCGCCTGGATGATCAGGGACTCGTCGCTGCGGCCCTCGTACCACGACGTGTTCTTCACCGACCATCTCGCGCTGATCCCCATTGCCCTGACGGTCGTTCAGATCCCCTGCATCCTCGTGCACGAGGGCTATCACGCCCTGTCCGGGCGGCGGTTGGGGCTGCCGTCCACGCTCACGATCAGCCGCCGGCTGTACTACCTGGTCGCCGAGACCCGGCTGGACTCGCTGTTCAGCGTGGAGCGCAAGCGGCGCTATCTGCCGTTCGTGGCCGGGATGCTGGCCGACGCCGTGCTGATCTCGGGCCTGACGCTGCTGGCCGTGGCGCTGCGCGGACACGGCCCCGCGTGGATCTCCGCCCTGATGCTGGCGATCTCCTTCACGTGTGTGATGCGGCTGCTGTGGCAGTTCATGTTCTACCTGGAGACCGACCTCTACTACGTCCTCACCAACGCCCTGCGCTGCTCCGACCTCCAGAACGCCGCCCGCTTCCAGGTGCGTACGCTCTTCCGCCGCTGGACGCGCAGGCCGCCCCCGGTGGCCGACCCCGACGCCGAATGGTCCGACCGCGACCGGCGGATGGCGCGCTGGTACGCGCCGATGCTGGTGGTCGGTTACGGATTCTCGCTCGGCAGCCTGCTGTGGGCGGGGATTCCGACCACCGTGCACTTCTGGTCGCAGATCAACAACCGCTTCAGCGATTCCGGGACGGCCACCAGCGGGATTCTCGACGCGATCAGCTTCGTCGGCCTCACCGCACTCCAGTTCGGGCTGCTGCTTTACGTGACAGTACGGGACCGGCGCGCCGCGAAGGAATCCCGTGGGGATTCGGAACGGGAAGAGGAGCAGGGCCCGAACGGCCAGGAGCCGGAAATCGCAGGCGTCGCTTAAAGCACGCCTTTCCTCTTGGAGCGCTTGGCTCGCTTCCCCCGCTTTGTTCGCTCACCCCGCTTTGTTCGCTCGCCCCGCTCAGCTCGCATGAACCCCACGAACCTCAGGAACTCCCAGGAACTCCAGGACCACAAGGAGCACTTCATGACCTCGTCCCCGCCTCGGCACTGCTGGGTCGCCGCCACCTGCACCGCCGCCGACCCCGCCGACCCGGCCGGTTCCGTCACGTACGGCGACCTCCCGCCCGCGCCCGAGCCCGACATCGACGTGCGCTGTCACCGCCGGCTGCGGGGCCCGTACACCGGGGGCGGGGCCCTGCTGCGCGCGGTGATCCCCGAACTGGCGGGCGAGCACGACGAGTTCATCGCCGCGCGGGCCACCGAGGTGATCTCGCTCGCACCCGACCTGGCACCCCGGGTGCCGATCGCGCCGCAGACGCTGACCGCACTCGCCAGCCGCGCCGAGCGCACCCGCTTCTACTCCGTCGCCCGTACGCTGCGCGTCTCGCACGGCGTCGCCGAGCTGCTGACGGACTGGGCGCGTACCGTCCGCCCCGGTGGTACGGTGATCCGCTTCCGTGAGCTGGACGACGCCGACCCCACCGACCGTGAGCTGGTCTCCGTCCTGCTGCGGCGCTGCGACCCGACCGTCCTGCGGCTGGTGGTGGAGACGGACGGTCTCGCCGACGACGAGTTGGGGCAGGCGCTGCGCACGTACGCCGACCGGGCCGCGCCGGAAGCGGCCGGGACCCCGGACGAGCTGCCGGACGAGCGGCCTGCCGAGCTGCCGGACGAGCACCTGGACGAGCGCCTGGAGGGCGCCGATCTCGCGCAGCTCTTCATCGACGCGGACGGCACCAGCAAGGACCCGCGACTGATCGCCGCCTACGAGGCGTTGGACCCGGCCGAGCGGGCCGCCCGGCACAGCGCCCGCGCGGAGCTGCTGGCCGAACGCGCCGAGCCGGGTGTGTCGTTGGGCGCGCACCTGTACCACCTGGAGCACGGCACCGACCCGGCGGCCGGGGCGGGCACCGCCTTCGTGGACGCCTGCGAGTCCTGCTTCGACAGCGGCTTCTACGAGGCGGCGCTGGAGATCTCGCAGCGCGGGCGGGCGCTGTTCGGCGACGCGCGGCCCAAGCCGTACTGGAACCTCACCAACAAGATCGGCGCGTGCCTGTCGTATCTGCGGCGCGGCGAGAAGGGCTTCTCGTACTTCGCCGAGCTGCGGTCGGGCAGCACCGAGCCCGAGATCCACATGAATAGCTGCTACATGATGGCGATGCTCTACACCCGCCACCTGCCCAAGGGCATGCACGACGAGATGCGGGCGCTGGAGTGGGTCAACACCGCGATCGCCATCGCGGACTGGAACCCGGACCCGCACCGCCGGGTCTTCGTGGGCGCCTTCATGCGGAACGCGAAGGCGCTGGTCGAGCTGCACCGCGCCGACCTGGACGCGGCGCTGGCGCTGGTCAACGACGCCATCGCGATGACGGACGAGGATCTCGGCCCGGACGAGCAGCTTCTGCACCGCTCGGTGCTGCGCTACAACCGCGCGCAGATCCTGGCCGCGCGCGGCGACCACGAGGGCTCGCTCGCCGACTACGACCTGGTGATCAGCCGCGACCCCGACTACGGCGACTACTACTTCGAGCGGGCCGGAGGGCGGCGCGCCAACGGGCAGTTCGACGCGGCGCTCGCCGACTACGCCGAGGCGATCCGGCTCAGCCCGCCGTTCCACGAGGCGCACTTCAACCGGGCCGATCTGCTGCGGGAGTTGGGCGACGAGGAAGCCGCGCTGCGCGATCTGGACTATGCGGCGATCCTCGACCCCGGCCACGTCGACACCCTCGTCAACCGGGCCGACCTGCTCATGGCGCTCGGGGAGATCGAGCAGGCGACGGCGGACGTCGAGGCGGGCCTAGCGCTGGACTCCAAGAACGCCAACCTGCTGTGCGCGCAGGGGACTCTGCTCGCCGAGTCCGAGCAGGTCGACGCGGCCTTCACCAGTTTCACCGCCGCCCTGGAGTCCGACCCGTCGTTCGTGGCCGCCTGGGTCAACCGGGCCGTGCTCTCGTACTCCGCCGGGCGGCTGCCGGAGGCCGTGGACGATCTGGACCACGCGATCGAACTGGCCGACGACCCGGTGCTGCGCGGCAACCGGGCGCTGGCGCTGTACGACCTGGGCGCGTACGAACGGGCCCTGGCCGACCTGGACATCGCGATCCCGGCGCTCGCCGACGAGGACCCCGACCTGCTCTACCGGCGCGGCGCCGTACGCCTCGCGCTCGGCGAGACGGACGGCGCCTTCGCCGACTGGCGCGACCACCTGGCGGCCTACGGGGAGGGCGAGGCGTCGCCCTTCGTGGAGGAGATCGCCGAGCGGATGCGGGAGTTCGTGCCGGGCGACGGGGAGTCGGCAGCGGGCGGCCGGGAGTCGGTACCGAGCGGCCGGGAGGGCGCGGCGTGACCGCGTCCGCCGAGGCGCCCGCCTCCGTAACGGAGTTGGAGGCAGGTGTGGGGCCCGGCCTCTACCGGGCGGTGATGCGGCAGCACGCGAAGGGCGTCGCCGTCATCACCGCGGGCGAGGACGCCGGGCCGCCGGTCGGCTTCTGCGCCACCTCGCTGACGTCGGTCTCCCTCGACCCGCCGCTGGTCTCCTTCACCGTCGGCCTGCACGCGGCGTCCTTCACCGCCGTGGAGAGCGCCCGCCATGTCGCCGTCCACCTGCTCGCCGAGGGCCAGGAGGACACCGCCCGGCGCTTCGCCCACGGCGGGGCCGCGAAATTCGGGGCGGCCACCGCCTGGCACCGGGGGCCGCGCGGCCTGCCCGTGCTGGACGACGTCCTCGCCGCGCTGATCGTCTCCCTCGTCCAGCTCGTGCCGGTCGGCGACCACGCCCTGGCCATCGGCCGGGTCGTCGAGGCCACCCACGCGCCCTCCCCCGCCCGGCCGTTGATCCACCACGACGGCGCGTTCGTCCATCTGGCGCTTCCCTAGGGTGTGTTGACGGCCCGGCGGGACGACCCCGCGGACTCCCCGTCCACGGTTCGGTGGACAGCGGAGTACCCGTACGGTCGTCCCGCCGGGCCGTCCGCGCGGTCGACCGGCTCGGCGCCCGGCCGGAGCGCCCCCGGCTGTCCGGGCGCGATGCGGTACGGATTCCGCGAACCCCTCTTCCGCGTCGTCGGCTTGACGGGGGGTCAGCCGGTGGCGGTCACCGGCGCCATCTTGTCGGCGATCCCCGGATTCTTCGCGAGCCACTTCTTGACGCCCGCCGCCGTGTTGTCCTGGCCGGCGGACTGGATGTCGGCCTCCAGGGAGCTGAGCTGCTCCTCGGTGAGGTGGAAGTCCTTCATCCAGGCGGTGACCTGCGGCAGCTTGTCCGCCCGGCCCTTGTTGGCCAGATTGTGGATGGAGTCCGCCTTGCCCCACAGGCCCTTGGGGTCGGCGAGCTTGGTCAGCTCGTACGTGCTGTAGGCCCAGTGCGGGGACCACAGGACGACGGCGACCGGCTTGTGCTGCGCGTAGTCCCGCTTCAGCTCGGCGAGCATGGCGGAGGTGGAGCTGCTGACGACCTTGTACTCGCTGTCGAGGCCGTAGCCCTTGAGCACCGTGGAGTTGAGCAGCTTCATCTCGCCCGCGCCCGGCTCGATGCCGATGATCTTGCCGCCGAACTCCTTGCCCCGGCCCTTGAGATCGGCCATGGACGAGACGCCCTTGACGTAGGACGGGACGGAGACCTCCAGGGACGTCTGGTCGTACCACTTGCCGAGGTCGGCGTAGTCCTTGCCGTACTGCTGGAGGTAGGACGCGTGCGTGGTGGGCAGCCAGGCGTCGGTGAGGTAGTCGAAGTTGCCGGTGGACAGGCCGGTGAAGGCGGCGCCGGGGTCGTAGGTGTTGACCTGGGCCTTGTAGCCGCGCGAGTCCAGGACTTCCTTCCACAGGTTGGCCGACGCGATGGACTCGTCCCAGTTGAAGGAGCCGATCTTGACCGTCCGGCCCTTGCCGACGTCCGCCGAACCGGCCGTCGCGGGGCCGTCGTCGGAGTCGCCGCCGAAGATGCCGGTGCCGCAGGCGATCAGGGCGAGCGCGACGACGGCGGACAGGCCGACGGCGGGGCGCGGGCGGTAGCGCAGCACGCTCAGGCCGCGCGTCGGGAGCTTCGCGCGGGCCAGCGCCAGGGCGCGGCGGCCCAGCGGCGAGACCTGGTCGCCGAGCGCGCCGGTGATCCGGTCGAGGTAGATGGCCAGGATGACCACCGCGATGCCGCCCTCGAAGCCGAGGCCGATGTTGACCTGGCTGATCGCGCCGAAGACGGTCGAGCCGAGCCCTTCGGCGCCGACCATGCCGCCGATGACGACCATCGACAGCGTCAGCATGATGACCTGGTTGACGCCCGCCATGATGGTCGGCAGCGCCAGCGGCAACTGCACGCGCATCAGCGTGCGGCCCGGCGACGTACCGAACGCGTCGGCGGCCTCGACCAGTTCCTCGTCCACCTGCCGGATGCCCAGCTCGGTCATCCGGACGCCGACCGGCATCGCGAAGACGATGCAGGCGATGACGGCCGGGACCGTGCCGAGGCTGAAGAAGATGATCGCCGGGATCAGGTACACGAAGGCGGGCAGCGTCTGCATGACGTCGAGCACCGGCCGGACGACCATGCTCGCGGTCCGGCTGCGTGCCGCCCAGATGCCCAGCGGCACCGCGAGCAGCAGGGCCACGACACCGGAGACGACGACCAGGGACAGCGACTGCATCGCCTCGTCCCACTGCGCGATGGAGTCGATCAACGCGAAGCCGAGGAAGGCGAGTACGCCCGCCGGGAGGCCGCGCATCCACAGCGCGATCACCGCGAGGATGGCCGCCATGAGCAGCGGCGGCGGGCCGCCGAGCACCCATTCCACGCCGTCGTACATGTGGTTGACGACGCTGCTGATCGCGTCGAAGAGCCAGGAGAGGTGGTCCGTCAGCCAATTGACGGCGTCCTCCGCCCAGTTACCGAGGTGAATCCTAGGCACGGGCGGCCTCCTTCCCTTCGAAGGACCCGGATTCGACGGTCCCGGCTTCTACGGTCCCGGCTCCGGGCGCGGAACCGACGGTCCCGGATTCGGGCGCGGTCTCGTCCTCGTGGTCGCCGAGCGCCGCGAGCAGCGCCACGCGCGGGATCACTCCGGTGAGCCGCCCGTCGTCGTCCACGACGGCCAGCGGCAGCTTCGTCCGCGAGGCGGGCGTGAGCAGGCCGGACAGCGGGGTGTCGGCCTGGGTCGTCACGCAGTCGGTGTCCATGAGGTCGCGCACGGTGCCATCGTTGTCAGCCTGCGTGCAGCTGACCTCGGTGACGGTGCCGACCAGCTTGCGACCGCCCTCGGCCCCGCCCTCGACGACGAAGGCGGCGGACGCGTGGTCGTCGCGCAGGACACTCATCGCGGCGCGCGGCCCGTCGTCCGGGCTGACCATCACGCGCGGTTCCTCCATGATCGAGGCGGCGGTGAGCACACGGGAGCGGTCGACGTCCTGCACGAAGCTGGCCACGTAGTCGTCGGCCGGTTCGGTGAGGATGTCCTGCGCGGTGCCGATCTGGACGATCCGGCCGTCGCGCATGACGGCGATACGGTCGCCGAGCCGCATGGCCTCGTTCAGGTCGTGGGTGATGAAGACGATGGTCTTGCGCAGCCGCTGCTGGAGTTCGAGGAGCTGGTCCTGCATGTCGCGGCGGATGAGCGGGTCCAGCGCGGAGAACGACTCGTCCATCAGCAGCAGTTCGGCGTCGGTGGCCAGCGCGCGGGCCAGGCCGACGCGCTGCTGCATACCGCCGGACAGCTCGTCGGGCCAGGACTTCTCCCAGCCGCTGAGGCCGGTCATCGCCAGCGCCTCGGCGGCCTTGGCCTCGCGCTCCTCGCGCGGGCGGCCCTGGACTTCGAGGCCGTAGGCGGCGTTCTCCAGCACGCTGCGGTGCGGGAAGAGCGCGAAGTGCTGGAAGACCATGCTGATCCTGCGGGAGCGCAGGTCGCGCAGGGCCTTCGCGGACAGGGCCGTGAGGTCCCGCCCGTCGAACAGCACCCTGCCCGAGGTGGGCTCCAGCAGACCGTTCAGCATGCGCAGCAGGGTGGACTTGCCCGATCCCGACAGGCCCATCACGACGAATATCTCGCCGGGTTCCACGGTGAAGGAGGCGTCGACGACCGCAGCGGTCGTCCCTTCCTCCCTCAGTTTCTCGCGGTCGGCGCCTTCCTGAAGCCGACGTACTCCTTCCTTCGGCCTTCTGCCGAAGATCTTGCTTACGTGCTCGACGACGAGCTGTGTCACGGTGGCCTTTCGGGGCAGGGGACAGAGCGGAGCCGAACCTTCCGACTCCGCGTCGCCGCCTACCCGAGGTCACACGCAGCGCAAACAAGACGACTTAAATCGGTCCTCTATGCCCGATTTGATGTCGCTTTGCGGGGCAGCTCATTGTGACCGGATCGTGTCCAAGAACGCAGGGGGCTCGTCAGCCCCGCCTGACACTCAGGCCCCGTGCGGCGCACTGGCGGCGTCCGTCTCCGTCATCGTGTCCGTCTCGGCCGCCGCGCCTGTCTCGACCGCTGCGTCCGGCTCGACCGCCGCGTCAGGCTCCGCGTCCGGCTTCAGGGTGCCCGCCGCGACGCTCGCGATGACACAGAAGGCGACCGGCAGGGCGAAGGTGGCGTTCAGCGGCATGAAGTGGGTGAGCGGGCCGATGACGGCCGGGCCCGCGAGCATGCCGAGGTAGCCGAGGCCCGCCACGCGGGAGACGTTGGCGCCCGCCGCGTCCTTGTCCGCGTGGCCGGCGGCGCTGAAGAGCTGCGGGATGCAGCCGGACAGGCCGATACCGAAGACCGTCCAGCCGATGAGGGCCAGCGGGACGCTGTTGGACAGCGCGGCCGTGGCGAGACCGACGGCGCCGAGGGCGGAGCCGTACCGCAGGACCGCGACCGTGCCGACGCGGGCGGCGACCGAGTCGGTCAGGAAGCGGCCGACGGTCATCGCGGTGGCGAACGCGCCGTACGCGAGGGCGGCGGTGGCCTGCGGGGCGTCGAGGACGTCGCGCAGGTGGAGCACGCTCCAGTCGTTGGCGACGCCTTCGCTGAGCATGAGCATCAGGGCGAGGGCGGCGAGGATCCAGATACGGGAGGGGGTCTTGCGCGCGGACTTGGCCGCCGCCTTGGGCGTATCCGTGGCCGTGGCCGTATCTGTCGCCGCGCCCGTGGCCGTATCCGTGGCCGCGCTCGCGTCCGCCCGCTCGGCCACTTCCTTGGGGAGCAGCGCCGGGGCGGCCAGGGCCATGACGGCGAGGCCGACCAGGGCCGCGGCGCCGAGGGTGACCGCCGGGCTCCAGCCGAGCTTCAAGGTGAGCGCGCCGAGCAGGGAGGCGATGACGCCGCCGACCGAGAAGACGGCGTGGAAGGCGGACATGATGGGCCGGGCGTATCCGTGCTCGACCTGGACGGCGTGGGTGTTCATGCTGACGTCGAGGGAGCCGTTGCCGAAGCCGAAGACGAACAGGGCGGCGGCCAGCGCCCACGGGTTGGTGGCCAGGCCCGGCAGGACGACGGCCGCGGCGCACAGCGTGGCGCTCGCGGGTACGACCTTGCGGGAGCCGATCCGGTCGGTGAGGGGCCCGGCGAGCTGCATGCCGATGAAGGCGCCCCCGCCGAGCAGCAGAAGGAGCCAGCCGAGCACGGCGTGGCTGATGCCCACGCGGTGTTCGATGGCGGGAATGTGCACGATCCACATGCCCAGGACGAAGCCGTTGAGAGCGAAGAAGGCGAAGGTGGCCAGCCGTCCGGCCCGCAGGGATCTCTCCATGGTTCGAACGTAACGAACAGATTCTCTGTTTGTAAAGTTGCAATCCGAACATCTCGGGTGTTCGATTGCGTCATGGCGAGTACGGCGGGCGGTACTGAGGGAACGGGCGGCGCGGCGCACGCCGGGGCGGCGGAACGGCTGCGGCGGATCGCGGAGGCCGTGCGCGAGGCGGGCCGGATGAGCGTCGCGGACCTGGCGGAACTCACCGACACCTCCGAGATGACGATCCGCCGCGATCTGGAGGCGCTGGCCGAGCAGGGCGTCATCGAGCGCTACCGGGGCGGCGCCCGGAGCCTGCTGCTGCGCGGCGAGGAGCCGCCGTTCGCGCTGCGCGCGCAGGACGGGAGCGACGCGAAGCGGCGGATCGCCGCCGCCGTCGCGCAGATGCTCACCGACGGCGAGTCCGTCGTGCTCGACAGCGGCACCACATGTCTTGAGGTCGCGCGCGCCCTGGAACACCGGCGCCTGACCGTCATGCCGCTGTCCCTCCACGCGGCCAACGCCCTCACCGGCGCCGCCCACGTCAAGCTGCTGCTGCCGGGAGGCGAGCCCCGCCCCGGCGAACTCGCCCTCACCGGACCGCTCACCGAGGCGTCGCTCGCCTCCCTGCGCTTCGACACCGCCGTCATCGGCTGCTGCGGCCTGACCGCGGCCGACGGCCTGACCGCCTACGACCTCGCCGACGCCGCCGTCAAGCGCGCCGCGATCTCCGCCGCCCGCAGGGTCATCGCCGTCGCCGACGCGGCCAAGTTCTCCCGTACGGCGCTGGCGTTCGTCGCCGCGCCGACCGCCCTCGACGCCGTCGTCACGGACGGCGCGGCCCCCGCCGAGGAGACGGAAGCCCTCGCGGCGGCCGGAGTCACGGTCCACACCGTCTGAGACGTGTCCCTCGGGGGCCCTTCCCGCCTCCCGCGAACGGCGCGCGGGCAGGGGGCGCGCCGGGGTGAAACCTTGTGACGGGGGGATCACCCGAACCCGTGAAGGGTGGGGAAAACGCCTGGCGGCGGGGTTGTGGCGGCGGGCTGAGGTGATCGCGGGGGCGCGCGCCCCTTCCCGCCTCGGCCGGAAGGTTTGCACCACTCGCGGCGCGAAGTCGCCCCCCGCGCGCCGTACCGGGACGGCGCCCCGGGCTGTTTCGCTGGTTCCCGTGCGGTGGGCCGTCCGGTCCCGGGGCCGTCCGGTCCCGGGGCCGTTCGGTCCCGCGGGCCGTCCGGTCCGCGACCGGCCTGTGCGCACAGCTCTGTTCCCCGTCCCGGAGGCAAAGTGCCCGCTTCGGAAAGCACCATCAGCCCCACGACCGACGAGCCGCCGCCCGCCGCACCCGGCGACGGCGCGCGGCTCACCAGCCTCAGCACCCTGGGGGCGCGGCAACTCGCCACCACCACCAAGTCAGAACCGCAGATGCGCGGGATCAGCTCGCGCTGGCTGCTCAGGATGCTGCCCTGGGTGGACGTCCCGAGCGGCACCTACCGCGTCAACCGCAGGCTCCAACTCCACGTCGGCCAGGGCAGGGTGAGCTTCGACCAGAACGGCGCCGACGACGTCCGGGTGATCCCGGAGACGCTGACCGAACTCCCGGCGCTGCGCGGCTACCAGGACACCGACGTGCTGCGGGAACTGGCCGGCCGCTACGAGGTCCGCCAAGTGCGCGCCGGAGACACGCTGTTCACGGCAGGGCAGCCGATCACCGAGACCTACCTCGTCGTCCACGGACGGCTGACCCGGTACACCGAGGGCAGGTACGGGGAGGAGGCGGTCACCGGAGTCGTCACCGACGGGGGCCAGTTGGGGGACGAGGCCATCGGCCAGGACGAGCCGCGGTGGACGTCCTCGGCGCGGGCCGACACCGCGGCCGTCCTGCTCACCGTCCCCTGGACCGTCGTCGCCGAAGTCGCCGACCGCGTCCCCTCCTTCGCCGCGCACCTGGCCGCGTACGCCGAGCGGCAGCGGCGGCCGACGAACCGGCGCGGCGAGGCGGACGTCCCGACGCAGGCGGGGCACCGCGGCGAGCCGTCGATCCCCAGCGGCTACGTGGACTACGAACTGGCCCCGCGCGAGTACGAGTTGTCGCTGACCCAGACCACGCTGCGCGTGCACAGCAGGGTCGGGGACCTCTACAACGACCCGATGGACCAGACCCAGCAGCAGCTCAAGCTGACCATCGAGGAGATCCGCGAGCGCCAGGAGTGGGAGCTGGTCAACAACCGTGACTTCGGGCTGCTGCACAACACCGAGTACGACCAGCGGATCAGCACCTTCAGCGGGCCGCCGACACCGGACGACCTGGACGAACTGCTGTCCATGCGGCGCGGCACCCGCTTCCTCATCGCCCACCCGAAGGCGATCACCGCCTTCTTCCGCCAGGTGAGCAAGCGCGGTCTGATGCCGGGCCTCGCCGACGTCAACGGGCACGCGGTGCCCGCCTGGCGCGGTGTGCCGCTGCTGCCCTGCGGCAAGATCCCGGTCACCGCGCACCACACCAGCAGCATCATCGCGCTGCGTACCGGTGAGGACGACCAGGGCGTGGTCGGCCTGCTCCCGACCGCGCTGCCGGATCAGCTCCAACCGGGCCTGAACATGCGCCGCATGGGGGTGAGCACGACGGCGGTCATCAGCTATCTGGTCACCGCCTACTACTCGATGGCGATCCTCGTGCCCGACGCGGTCGGCATCCTGGAGAACGTCCAGCTCGGCAGGACCGTCGAGTGACCGGGCCGAGCGTGGACCACGCGACGGGCGCGCCCCCGGACACGGACGTGTCGCGGGCGGCGGCCACCACGGTGGCCACCGTCACCCCCACCGTCCCCCGGCAACTGCCCGGTCCGCAGAATCTCACCCGGACGCTCAAGGCCCGGCGCACCGGGGCCGTTCCCGGTCTCAGGTACCAGCCCGCGCCGCCCGTGGACCAGGCGAAGGTCGACGAGGTGGACCGGCGGCTCGAGGAGTGGGCGCGCGGCCTCGACCTGTTCCCGCCCGCGTGGAACGGGGACTTCGCGGGATTCCAGTTCGGCCGGGCCGTGGTGCTCCAGCATCCGGGCGCCGCCGACCTCGAACGGCTCACCGTCGCGGGCGAGTTGCTGCTCGCCGAGAACCTGGTGGACTCCTGCTACTGCGAGGAGGAGGAAGGAAGAGGCGGTTCCCACCAGGGCCTCGGCGGGCCGCTGCTCATGGCCCAGTCGGCGATCGACCCGCACCACGGCACGCCCGAGTCCGAGGCACAGTGGCGGCTCGGCATGCAGGCGGACGGGCCCCTGCGCTCGTACCACTGGGCGATGAGGGACTACGCGGAGTTCGCCACCCCGAGCCAGACCACCCGCTTCATGCACGACATCGCCCGGCTGCACCTGGGCTATCTCGCCGAAGCGGCCTGGGCGGAGAAGCGTTTCGTCCCGCAGGTGTGGGAATACCTGGTGATGCGGCAGTTCAACAACTTCCGCCCCTGCCTGTCGATCATCGACGCGGTCGACGGGTACGAGCTGCCCGAGGCCGTCTACGCGCGGCCGGAGATCCAGCGGATCACGGCGCTGGCCTGCAACGCGACGACCATCGTCAACGACCTCTACTCCTTCACCAAGGAGCTGGAAGGCGACCCGACGCACCTCAATCTGCCGCAGGTCGTGGCCGCAAACGAGGGATGCGGACTCAAGGCGGCCTATCTGGAGAGCGTCGAGATCCACAACCGGATCATGGGCTCCTTCGAGGAGGAGGCCGCCGCCGCGTCGGCGACGTCACCGCTGGTCGCGCGGTACGCACGCGGGCTGTCGGACTGGGTGGCCGGCAACCACGAATGGCACGCGACCAACACCCACCGATACCGCCTGCCCAACTACTGGTAGGCGCAGGCTGCTTCACCCGCTCCACGGCACGATGACCGATCCCAGTACCAAGAGGAGTCAGCGTTGACCATTTCGCACCCCGGCGTCGCCAAGGCACCGGTTCCGGCCCAGTCCACGTACCAGACCCGCGTCGCGGACTACTGGAACGCCGAACAGAATCCGGTCAACCTCGAACTCGGCAGGATCGACGACCTGTACCACCACCACTACGGTGTCGGCGACGTGGACTGGTCCGTACTCGACGAGACGGACCCCGCCAGGCGCCGGGATCTGATCACCACGGAACTGCACCGGCTCGAACACGCCCAGGCCGAACTCCTCGCCAAGCACCTGGGCCCGCTGAGCCCCGAGGACCGGGTCTTCGACGCCGGTTGCGGGCGCGGCGGCGGCAGCGTCACCGCGAATCTGCGCTACCAGTGCCACGCCGACGGCGTCACGCTCTCCACCAAGCAGGCCGACTTCGCCAATGAGCAGGCGCGGGCGCGCGGTATCGACGGCAAGGTCCGCTACCACCACCGCAACATGCTCGACACCGGCTTCCAGACCGGCGGTTACGCCGCGTCGTGGAACAACGAGTCGACGATGTACGTGGAGTTGGACCTGCTCTTCGCCGAGCACGCCCGGCTGCTGCGCCGCGGCGGTCGCTACGTCGTCATCACCGGCTGCTACAACGACACGTACGGGCGTGCGTCCCGCGAGGTGTCCCTGATCAACGCCCACTACATCTGCGACATCCACCCGCGCTCGGCGTACTTCCAGGCGATGGCCAAGCACCGGCTGGTGCCCACCCACGTCGAGGACCTGACGGCCGCGACCATCCCGTACTGGGAACTGCGCAAATCCGCCGACCACTTGGTCACCGGAGTCGAGGACGCCTTCCTGACCGCGTACAAGAACGGCAGCTTCCAGTACCTGATGATCGTCGCCGACCGCGTCTGACCTTCGGCGCGCGAGACCTCCGGGGGGACCCCGGCTCGGACCAACACGAGCCGGGGTTCCGGGGGTCAGTGGCGGCGCGGCGGAAGGGGGGCGGACAGGCCCGTACCGAACAGGCGGTGGTCGACCTCGTCCAGGGCCAGGCGCAGGGCGCCGAGGGCCACGCCCTCGTCGGCGAGCGTGGAGGCCCGGATCTCGTGGAGGCGCAGGCACAGGCGGCGGACACGGTGTTCCTGGCCGTACACGGCGTCCAGACCGGCCGGTCACCGCCGCGAGCGAGCCGGAGGCCGACATCGGGCGGGCCCTGATCGCCGCCGCACGGTGAACCGTCGTGCTCCCCGACTGATCCTGGCCGGCGACCCATCCGCGGCCGGAGCGGCTCCGAATACGGGGCAGGAGAGCGTCTCCGTGTGGTCGTCGTACGGGAAGGACCGGGCCTGCCGCTTACCTCCACTGAGCTGTGGAGGTGTCGTTTCCGGACCGCGGGATCTGCTGAATTTCTGCCCATTCAGCCCGCGTCCGGAATTTGTCGTGCCCGAATATCGGGACGCTCCCGATGAGCTTTGTGGTGCGTGAGTGAATTACTCGCGAGTAAAAGGATCACCGTAATGATCATCACCACTCTCGCCGCGCTGACCAGCATGTTTGATCGCATCTGGCATATTCGGGATTCACTCCGTGTCCGAGATTGAACGGAAAGTGAGAGGGCTTGTCAGTTTCGTTCAAGTGTGCTGATATTCGGGCTGGATTCCTTTCGCTCCGAGGCGCTGCGGAGTCGGCTTCCTCAGGGGGGAGGCCGATTTCGCGGAAGCGGGCACCAGCCCGTGACGCCCCGGTCCCGGTCGTCCGGGCGGCGGTCGTCACCGCCGCGCGGGCGCCGTTCCCCTTCCAACCCGTGAGCGGTCCATGTCGCAGAACTTCTTCGAGCCCCGCACACCGGTACGGCGGCCACGGCCGCCGGGACCGGCGCTCGGCCTGCCGCCCGGCCTGGTGCCGGGGCTCGAACCCGCGGCCCGGGAGGGGAAGGCCGCGGGACCGTCCGGGGGCGGGGGGCCGTCGGGGCCTGGTGAACCTCCCAGACCCGGCGGCCCCGACGAGCCGTCCTGGCTCCGGATCTACTGGAACACCCTGCGGTCCTTCGTCCGGCGCCACCTCGGGCTGAGGCCGAAGGCGCCGGCCGCGCCCGGCGAACAGGCCGCCCGGCGGCACCGGGGCCGGGCGCTCGCGGTCACCGTGCTCGTCCTGGCGGTGGTGTCCGCGGCGGCCGTGGTCGTCCTGCGCGACCGCGGCGGCTCCGGGACCGGGTCCGGGACCGAGGGCTCCGACCGGCCGACGGCGGCCGTCGATCCGAACGCGTCCGCGTCCGGGTCGTCGTCCGGGTCGTCGTCCGCGTCGTCTTCCGCGTCGGTCTCCCCGTCCACGCCGCCGCCGATCCGCGACGCCGTCGCGACCTGGGTGGCCGGGCACATCGGCCCCACCCACGTCGTCGCCTGCGACGTCGCCGTCTGCGCCGCGCTCGTGTCGCACGGCTTCCCCGCGGGCTCCACGCTCACCGTCACCTCCTCTCCGCAGCAGCTGCTCGGAGCCGATGTCGCCGTCGTCACCGGCCCGTTGCGCGCGATGGCGGGGGACGCGCTACGGGATCTGACCGGCCCGCAGCCGCTCGCCGTGTTCGGCGGGGGTGAGGGTGACGGGGCCGGGGCGGGTGACGAGGCGGGTGACGGGCCCGGCAGCGGCAGCGGGACGGACGCGGCAGCCGACGCGCAGCGCGCCGAGGTGCTGCCGATCGCCCACGCCGGGCGTACGGCGTACGAGCGCGTGGCCGCCGCGGACCGCGCGGAGCGGCGCTTCTCGGGGGCGGCGCTCGCCGCCAACCAGCGGATCACCTTCCAGGGCGGCACGCGCGCGCTGCTGACGAGTGGTCATGTCGACCTGCGCGTCTGCGCGTTGCTCGCCGTCCTCAGCAGCGGTCACACCCTCACCGTCGCGTCCTTCGACGCGCCCGCGCCCGGCGCCGGTGCCGACGTCCCGCGCGGCGGCGTGGCGATCTCGCGCGTGGACGGCGTCCCGGCCACGGGGAGCGGACCGCAGGCCGCCGCGCTGCGCGCCCTCGTCGACGCCCAGCAGCCGCCCTACCGGCCGCTGCGGACCGCGGCGCGTACCGGCGGCGCCGGAACCCCCGCCGTCCTGACCGTGCTGTACGACCAGCCCGCGCCCGACGGCCTCGTCAGCGCCAACTCGCCGTCGTGAACGCCGCATCGCCCCCGCACGGGCAGCCCTCCGGGCCCGGCCCGAACCCGGACCTCGACCGTGAACGCCGAAGCCGACCCCGTACCGGCCCCCGGCTCGACCGTGAACGCCGAGCCGACCGGCCCACCCCGTTGGGCGGCCCGGCCCCGAGCCGCCCCGACACAGGCCCCGACCCCGAACCCGCCCCCGAACCCCGAGCCGACCGGCACACCCGCCCGTCAGACGGCCCGGCCCCGCCCCGCACCGACGCAGGCCCAGACCGCGCCCCCGCCCCCGACCACGCCCCCGCCCCTGAACGCCGGACCAATCGGCGCATCCGCCCGTCAGAAGGACTTCGCATGAGGCTTTTCCCGCGGGCGACCGCGCGCACCGGATCGTCGTCCAGACCGTCGTCCAGATCCTCAGCGCGGGCCGCCGCGCTCGGCGCCGCCGCCGTTCTCACGCTCAGCGCCGCGGTGCTGGCGGGCCCGGCCGCGGCCGGTGCGTCGGCGGCTCCCGCCTGGTCCGGCGGCTGGCTGCGGCTGGCGCACTTCTCGCCCGGTACGCCGCCGGTGGACGTCTACCTCTACCCCTTCGGCGGATCGAAGGCCGCGATGGTGCTCAAGAGCGTGTCGTACGGGCACGCTTCGCCGTACGAGTCGGTCGCCACCGGCCAGTACACGGTCGCGATGCGCAAGGCGGGCGACCCGGCGTCGGTGTCGCCGGTCATCTCCTCGACCGTGCGGGTCGTGCAGGGCCGCGCGTACACCGTCGCCGGGCTCGGCCCGAACTCGGCGCTGCAACTGCGCACGCTCTCCGACCAGTTGTCGGCCCCGCAGGGCCAGGCCGCGGTACGGGTCATCCAGGCGTCGCTGAGCCAGCCCGCCGTCGCGGTCCACGTGGCCGCGCTGAACCAGGGTTCGCTGCGCTTCCCCGCCTCGACCCCGTACCGCACGGTGTCCGCGGGCAGCACGACCGTACGGGTCTCGGCCGGGGCCGCGACGACCTCCCGTACCGTCCAACTGACCGGCCGCAGCACGCACACGCTGGTCGTCCTGTCCTCCACCGGCTCCGCGCCCGGCCTGCTCGACCTCACCGACTCCGCGGGGCCGAGCCGTCAGCCCCACGGCGGCGTGGACGCGGGCTTCGGCGGTCTCGACCAGCGGAAGGCGGCGGCCGAAGGCTCCCGTACGCCCCAACTGGTTGGCTGGGGAGCCGCCTTGGTCATCGGCTCCGGCCTGCTGGTGCTGTCGGTACGCCGACTGCGGCGCGGCTGAGCGGCGTCATGGCGCCGCGACACGCACGGCCCCGGCCGCGTCATCGGGGAGCGGCCGGGGCGCTCGCCGTCCTCGGAGCGGTGACGGTCGCGGGCGGCGCCGTCGGCCTCGCCGCGAATCTGGGGACGCGGCCGGGCTCCGGCCACGCGCGCGCCGCCGTCGGGGCGGTCGCCCCGGAGCCGGGCCGGGTCGTCAGCCGGCCCGTGGCCCCGACGGAGGCGACCGCCGCCCGGCCCCGCGCGCTCGCCATCCCGGCCATCGACGTCGACACCCCGCTCGAACCGCTCGGCCTGACCCCTTCCGGCGCCCTGGACACCCCCTCGCGGCCGAGCCGGGCGGGCTGGTTCGACGCGGGCCCGGTCCCCGGTGCCCCCGGCCCCGCCGTGCTCGTCGGCCACGTCGACTCCCCCGGCGGCCCCGCCGTCTTCTCCCGTCTCTCACTCCTGCGGGTCAACGACGTCATCCGCGTCACCCTCGACGACAACCGGACCGTCCGCTTCCAGGTGACGTCCGTCCGGAGCTACGCCAAGGACGCGTTCCCCACCGAGGCCGTCTACGCCCCGCGCCCCGACCCCCAACTCCGCCTGATCACCTGCGGCGGCCGTTTCACCGGCCACACCTACCTCGACAACATCGTCGTCTTCGCCCGCCTCCTGCCCTGAGGCCGCCCGCCTCGTCCCCCGCGACACAGCGCGCCGTGAGGATTCCGAATGCGTTTCGCGGGAGCGGTCTCACATTCCCGCAACGCCGTTCCGGATAGCCGTACTTCGCGGAAAACGGAATGCCGCACCTTACTTGCAGCGTGAATCAAGTTGAATCCGGAATTCCGCGCCGGAGGGCCGTTTCCCGGATCTGATTCAAGCCGCATACCGCCGAGAACGCGCCAAGCCTCGGTACGGGATTCGAGGTCGGCCGGATCCGCGCCTATCGTCGGCCGGGTTGCCGCGGACCACCCGGCACCGGCACGGGGGAGCACACATGCGTGGGATCAGAAGACCGCCCATCGGCGCAGCGCAGCACGTGAGACGGTACGGGCCCGCAGTGGCGACCGCCTGACGCGTCGCCGTCCGCACCGGCGCCCGGCCGCCCGCGCCGGGCGTCCACGTACCCCGTACCGCCCGAAATCCGGCCCGCGGCCGGACATCGCGTGGTGCGGAATTCCTACTTCCCATTCGCCTGCCGACCACCGCCGTCGCCGCCCGCTGACGCCGGTGGATTCAGGCATGGGCGGACCGTTCCGACCCGCCCGCGACAGGCAATTCCCGGAGCGCAATTTCATGGTTGCCAGTGCAACTGAATGTGTGCCAGGGTTCTGCCTCGTCCGATCAAGCCCACGAGAAAGCGGAGTTCATTCATGAACAAGAAAACCGGAATTAAGGTCGCCGTCGCCGCTGTCGCCCTCAGCTTCGCCGCCGCCACGCCGGCCCTGGCCACCTCGGTCGACGTCGGCGGCGGCAAGTGGAGCTACGACCACGGCGCCAACACCGCGTGGTCGAACTACAAGCACCCGACGAACAAGCACGCGTCGTCGGTGAAGATCGGCACCGTCGTGTTCGGCAGCGGCTGCACGGCCAAGGGCGTATGGTCCCTGGCCTCCGCGGGGCTGAACGGCAACTCGGTCAGCTACTACTACAACCCGTCCTGCTGACCCTCCGTCAGCGAGGGGGCCGGTCATGGCTGACCGGCCGGGCGGTACCGGTCGGGCGGTAGCGGTCGGGCGGTAGCCGCCGGGTGGTAACGGCCGGGTGATCCGGCGCGGTTGTGGAGGCGGGGACGTCACCGCCTCCACGGCCGCTCGCCACTCCCGCGCCCGCGCCCTCCGTGAGCCGTAGCCGTAGCCGTAGCCGTAAGCGGTAAGCCGTAAGCCGTGAACAGCCGGTACACCGTACGTCGCCTTCACGCCGTCACGCCCGTCTGAATTCCCGAGCGCCCTCAACCGAGGAATCACCATGCTGCATCGCGGTATTCGAGTCGTCCACGCCGCCCTTCTGGCCTTCTCCGCCGTCCTGGCCTTCCTCTTCGTGCGCGGACTCGACGAGGACGGGGTGCTGGGCAACTCCGCCATGGTCGACGTGCTCGACTCCGACGGATCGACGAGCGCGCCCCACGTCGTCCAGGCCGTCGAGTCGTTCGCGGCGCGGCACGGGGTCGGGGTCGCGCGCGAGGTGCCCGACCTCAAGAACCCCGACACGGTCCGCCACCTGTACCTCGCGCCCGGCGGCACCGGTACGCGGACCGCGAAGTGGCTGGACCACGGCTACCCGGCGTTCAGCGAGAACTTCACCACCCGCGTGCACCCGCTCGCCGACGTCGGCCAACTCGACCCGCGCGGCACGTACTACGTCTTCGGGCCGGCGGGCGCCGCCGACGCCCTGCGGCTGGAGTTCACGCACCTCGGCATGACGGTCGAGGTCAGCCACCCGCTGTCCGCACGGGGGTTGATCGACCGGTACAAGAACGACTCGCTCTTCCGTTCCTTCTACGTCGTCGCCCTCGCGGCGCTGACGATGACCGGCGCGAGCGTGCTGCTCAACGCGCGGGCGTACGGCGTACTGCGCATGCAGGGCATGTCCTTCACCGGCATCCTGCTGCGCGACCTGCGGCGGCTCGCGGTCTTCTGGCCGCTGTCGGCCGCCGTCGTCGCGGCCGCGGTCCTCACCTTCCTCGGCCTCTACAACGGCCTCGCGTGGCTCGGCCTGTTCGCCGCGGTGGCCGCGGTCCTCGCCGTCCTGCTGGCCGCCGTCGTCCTGGCCGCGCACGCGGCGGCGCTCGCGCTGACGTTCAAGGTCGGCGTCCTGCCCGCGCTCAAGGGCGAACTCCCGTCCCGAGCCGCGTCCTTGAGCGTCTACCTGGTCCGTGTCCCGGCGCTGCTGCTCGCGCTCAGCATCGCCACCAACGCCACGCTCGCGAGCCGCGACGTTCTCACCCGTGAGGACAACCGGGACGCGTACCGCGCGGTCGGCGACGCCGTGTCGATCCGGCTCAGCGGCGCATTCGCCATGCACATGGACCAGTTGGACCAGCACGTCGGGCCGTGGCTGCGCAGAGCCGACGCGCGGGGCGAGGTGATCGTGGCCGGGCGGCGGGACCTCCAGATGTCCGCGCCCGGTGAGCACCTGCCCTCCGGCGAGATCCTCGTCGTCAACGACACCTATCTGGCACGGCAGCCGATGGTCGACCCGGCGGGACGGCGCTACGCGTCGCAGGCCGGGAGCGCGACGGCCGCGGACGCCCGCGCGGTACGGCTGCTGATCCCCGACACGCTCGCGTCGGACGCCCCCGCGATCACCAAGGCCGCCGAGGCGATCATCGATCCCGACCTCACCGGGCGCGTCCCCATGAAGGTCTCGGCGACCCGCGGCGGCCAGCGCGTCTTCGGCTACAACACCGGTGAGTACTCCTACCGTTCGGGCCACGACGCGGCCGAGGACCGTTCCATGGTGCGCGACCCGGTCGTCATCGTCGTCCCCAACGGATCGCGCTTCCTCACCGACGACGCCTACACCGCCATCGCGACACAGGCCGGAGTCGTCTTCCCCGACCCCGCCGACGTGACCGCGGGCATCCGCGCGGAACACCTCCAGGACTACGTGAACTCCATGAGTCCGGTGGGCGAGAAGACCGCCCTCGACCTCAGGAAGGCGCTCACCGAACTCCGGGTCCAGATCTTCAACCTGGTCATCGCCGCGATGGTGCTCCTCATCGCCGCGGTCGGCGTCTGCCTCATCTACGCCCGCAAGAACGCGCAGAGCATCTTCGCCCAGCACGTCAGCGGCTGGCGGTACGTCGCCTCGCACCGCTTCCTCCTGGCCGTCGAGGTGGCCATCGCGGTGATCTTCGCGACCCGGGTGCCGTTCCAGGCGTGGCAACAGCGCCAGCACCTGCGGCAGTTGGCCGCCGCCGGTGAGCCCGCGACCTTCGAGCCGACCCGGCTGACCGCGCTCGACCTCGGTGTCATCAGCGGTCTGGTCGTCTTCGAACTGGCCGCCGTGCTGCTCGCCCTCGCCTACTTCCACCGCCGCATCGTGAAGGAGGGCGCGACCGGGACCTGAGCCCGGCCGCGCCCACGGAATTCCTCCACCGAGCAGGAGTGTGCCTGTCATGACGAAGCTGATCGAGACCGAGAGTCTTTCGAAGTCCTATGGTTCCCGCACGTTGTGGGACAACGTCAACCTCACCGTGGAGCGCGGCGAGATGCTGGCTCTCGTCGGTCCCAGCGGATCGGGAAAGTCGACCCTCCTCAACTGCCTCGGTCTGCTCGACCGCCCGACGTCCGGTGCCATCCGGTACGAGGGGAAGGACATCACGCGGTTCGGCCGCCGCGACATCCGGCAATTCCGCCGTGACACCCTCGGATATCTCTTCCAGCACTACGCGCTCATCGAGAGCGAGACCGTCGAGCAGAATCTCGAAGTCGCGGCCAGGCCGAGGCCGTTGCTGCGCGGCAAGGCAGGGCCCGCGATCGCCGAGGCCCTGGAGCGGGTCGGCCTGGCGGGGCGCGGCAAGGAGACGGTCCATCACCTCAGCGGCGGTGAGCAGCAGCGGGTCGCGCTGGCGCGCGTGCTCGTCCAGCGCTCGGCGCTGGTGCTGGCGGACGAGCCGACGGGCGCGCTCGACGACGCCAACTCGGCTGTGGTGGTGGACATTCTGCGGGAGCTGAGCCGGTCGGGGTGCGCGGTGGTGATCGCCACGCACGACGCGGGCGTGCGGGACCGCTGCGACAACGTGTTCGCGGTGGGGAGGGGCGCGGGGGCCGCACCGGGGGCAGGGGCCGCACCGGGAGCAGGGGCCGCACCGGCATCCCGCCGGCAGGCCGTACCCGCGCCCGCATCGACCGCCGCATCGGCCGCCGCGCCGAACAACGTACCGAACAACGCGCCGAACACGGCGCCGAACAACGTTCCGGCCACCGTACCGACGGCCATTTCGAGCGGTGCGCGCGCGGAGAAATGACGTTCCGAAAGTCCGCCGCGCGCGCCGGAGTAGGATGCGTGTCACCGCCATCAGTGGGTGTCGATCACGCTTCCTCCAGGCGGTTCACAATTCAACAAACTGCCTCGGGTGCCTCTTTGACGTCCACCGACAGCAAATCCCGTTCGATTCAAAGCCGTTCGGGATTCAAAGCAACCATCACGGCCTCTCGGGCATCTTTACCGAGTCGGGCGATGCTGATCTGGCTGATTCCGCCGCTGTGGACTCTCGCCCTCGGCCTCTGGGGACTCTCCCGGCAGCACACCGTCTGGCGTGACGAGGCGGCCACCTGGCAGGTGGCCGGGCGGTCGACCCCCGAGATCCTGCGCATGCTGCACCACGTGGACGTCGTGCACGGCCTCTACTACCTGCTGATGCACGCCCTGTTCAGCGTGTTCGGACCCCACACGACCACGCTGCGGCTGCCTTCGGTGCTGGCCGGCGCGGTGGCGGCCACCTGCGTCGCGCTCATCGGGCGGCGGCTCGCCGGTCCCGCCGCGGGCCTCGCGGGCGGGCTGGCGTTCGGGCTGCTGCCCGCTGTGCAGTTCTACCTCCAGGAGGGGCGGCCGTACGCGCTGGTCGCCGCCGGGGCCGGGGTGTCGACCCTGCTGCTGGTCGCCGCGCTCCAGGAGGACAGCGGACCGCGCCGCCGCGCGTGGCGCTGGGCGGGATACGGCGGCGCCGTCCTCGTCTGCGGGCTGCTGAACTGGTTCTCGCTCCTGATCCTCCCCGCGCACCTGGCCACGCTGCTCTGGTCCCGGGCCGCCGACCGTCGTACGTGGGCCGCCTGGACGGCCGCCTCCGCCGTCGCCGTCCTGGCCGTCACTCCGCTGGCCCTCTTCAGCCGGGGCCAGTCGGCGCAGGTGTCCTGGATTCCGCCGCTGACCTGGCATATGCTGATCGGGCCCGGGGTGCTGGTGCTGATCGGCGGCGTCTGCGCGGTGGTGTCCGGCCGCCGTATCGCGGGCCGCGCCCGTACGGACGTCTTACGTATCGCCCCACCTCGTACCGGCGCGCCTCGTATCGCCCCACCTCGGTCCGACGCTCCTCGTACGGACGGGCCTCGTACGGACGGGCCTCATGCGCACGCGCCTCGCACGGACGCGCCTCGTACGGACGGGCCCCGTACGGACCGGCTGTCCGCCGCCGCCGTGGGGCTGCCGTTGCTCGCGGTGCCGCAACTCGGCCTGGTCTGCGTGTCGTTGTTCCAGCCGCTGTTCCTCGACCGCTATGTGCTCTTCAGCATGCTGGGCCTCGCGCTGCTCATCGGCGCGGCGATCGGCGCCGCGGTGCGCGCCGCCCGGCCCCGTTTCCCGCGCGCGTCCGCGTGGATCGTCCCCGTGGCGGTCGCCCTCGCGACGGTGGCGCTGATCCCGCAGTCGCTCGCCGAGCGCTCGCCGAAGAGCCGGGTCGACGACGTCATGGCCGTGGCCTCCGACGTCCAGCGGCTCAAGCGCCCCGGCAACGCCGTCCTCTTCATCCCCTCCGCCCGCCGCGACACGGAATCCGTCTCCCCCGGCGCCTTCTCCGGCCTGCACGACATAGCGCTGACCGAGACCCCGGAGCGCTCCGGAACGCTGAAGGGCCTGGAGGCGGCCCCGGCCCGCATCCGTACGGCGATGCTCGCGCGGGACCGCATCCTGCTGGTCACCGACGTCCCCTGGATCGCCCGCCCCCTGACGGCGGCGCAGGACCGGATGAAGATGCGAGTCCTGCTGGCGTACTTCACCCCGGTGGCCGATGTCCGCGTCCACGGACGGCGGTTGACGGTGTACGAACGCCTTCCCCGCCCCGCGCGCGCCGCCCGCTGAACCGTCCGGCCGCACCGTCCCGCTCACATCGGCTCCCCGTCCGTCGCGGCCGACCCGGCGGCGAACATCGCCGATGTCGACGCGTTCACCAGCCCCGACAAGCCGGACACGGCGACGCTGGTGCTGAACTCGTACCCGTTCCAGGCACCCGGCCCGGCCGACGCGGCGACGGCGCCCTCCGAGAGTTCCGGGGGGGCGCCGTCGCGGCAGAGGGCCTTCACCCCAACTGCCGCTGTGCTCCGAGCCCTTCGGCGAACCACCGGGTCAGCGTCGTCGGGTGGGTGATCGCGGTGCCGACCACGACCGTGAAGGCTCCCGCGGCGAGGGCCGACCGGGCCTGGGCGGGGGTGTGGACACGGCCCTCGGCGACGACGGGGACCGACAGGTCCGCGCTGAGGCGGGCGACCAGGGCGAGGTCGGGACCGTCCGGGTGCGGGCCGCTGCCCGTATAGCCGGACAGCGTGGTGCCGACCAGGTCCGCGCCGAGGTCCGCCGCCGCGACGCCCTCCTCGTAGCTGGAGACGTCGGCCATGAGCAGGCGGCCCGCGCGGTGCACGGCCGTGACGGTACGTTCCAGGGTCTCGCCGTCGGGGCGCGGGCGGAAGGTGGCGTCGACCGCGACGATGTCCGCGCCGGTCGCGGCGACGGCGAGGGCGTGCCGCTCGGTCGGGGTGATGTAGACGCCCGAAGTGCCGTCCTTCCAGAGGCCGATGAGGGGGACGTCGGTGACCGCGCGGATCGCGCGCAGGTCGTCGAGGCCCTGCGCCCGGATACCGGCCGCGCCGCCTTCCCTGACCGCGAGCGCCATCTGACGCATGATCAGCGGGTCGCGCAGCGGCTCCCCCGGATACGCCTGGCACGAGACGACGAGCCGGCCGCGCAGCCGTTCCAGGACGCCGCCGGGGTCGGCGGCCGACGTGGGCCGACCGCCCGAAGTCGGTTGACCTTCACGGCCGTTCACGCCAGCGCCTCCCGTCCCAGGAGCGCGGCCCCGTACAGCGCGGCGTCGTCGCCGAGCGAGCCCGCCCGCAGCGGGGTCCCGGCGACGGCCGGGACCAGGTGGGAGGCGACGGTCGTCCGCAGGGTGTCCCACCAGACGGGTCCGCAGCGGCTCACCCCGCCGCCGAGGAGGACGAGGTCGGGGGCCAGGACGTTGACGAGGCCGCCGACGGCTTCGCCGAGCGCGGTGGCGCCTGCGCGCAGGACGGTGAGCGCCGTCGGATCGCCTTCGTACGCGAGGGAGTTGACGAGACGGAGGGTCGCGGGCGCGGCGCCCGTCCCGTATCCGGGCCGTGCGCCCGCCAGTTCGCGGTAGGCCGCCGTCATCGCCGGTCCGGACGCCGCGGCCTCCACGTGTCCGACGCCCCCGCAGGGGCAGGGCAGCCCAGCCGCGGCGGGCACCGGCAGGTGACCGGCCTCGCCCGCCGCGCCACCGGCGCCGTGGTGGACGCGTCCGTCGATCAGGACGCAGCCGCCGACGCCGGTGCCGACCGTGAGGAGCAGCACGCAGGCGTGCCCGGCGGCGGCGCCGCGCCAATGCTCGCCGAGCGCATGGGCGTTGACGTCGTTGTCGACGCCGACCGGCAGGCCGAGCCGGGCGGCGAGCAGCCCGCGCAGGTCGGTGCCGCCCCAGCCGGGGAGCGCGGACGTGGCCGACCGTACCCGGCCGGTACCGGGGTCGATGACGCCCGCGCTGCCGACGCCGACGGCGTCCACGGGCCTGCCGAGCAGGGTCACCGCGCGGGCCGCGGTGTCCAGCACGGCGGCCGGGCCCTGCCGCGCCGGGGTGGGCAGGGTGGCGCGGTCGAGCAGCACGCCCTCGGGGGTGACCAGGGCGGCCGCCGTCTTGGTCCCGCCGATGTCGACTCCGGCGAGCAGCGTCATCGCAGGCCCGCCTGCTCCAGGATCGCGCCGATACGGCCGGTCTCGGCGTCGGTGAGCGGGCGCATCGGCGGGCTGACGGTGTTGCGGGCGATGACGCCGAGCAGCGTCAGCGCGGTCTTGAACGCGCCGAGGCCGGACGCCGTACCGGACGCGGTGGCCGGGTCGGCGACGGCGACGATGTCGAAGAGCCGGGCCAGCCGGTCCTGTTCGGCGCGGGCCGCCGTCCAGTCGCCGCGCGCCGCGGCGTCGTGCAGCCGCCGGTAGCCGTGCGGGTCGACGTTGCCGAGGCCGGGGACCGAGCCGTGCGCGCCGCCGAGCAGCATCGCGTCCACGACGACCTCGTGCCCGGTGAGCAGCGCGAAGTCCGGCACGTCCCTGGTGTCGAGAATGAGTTGACGGAATGTCACATCGTCGCCGCTGGAGTCCTTGACCCCGGCCAGCACCCCGTCGGCGGCAAGTGCGCCGACCAGCTGCCGGGAGAGCTTGCTGTGGACGCAGACCGGGATGTCGTAGGCGAGTACCGGCACCTCGATCGCGGCCGCGACCGTCCGGAAGTGCCGGTCGATCTCGGTGGGATGGGTGCGGGTGTAGAAGGGGGCGGTCGTGACGACCGCGCTGGCGCCGCGCGCGACGGCGGTACGGGCGCGCTCCAGCACCTTGTTGGTGGTGGTCTCGATGGCGCCCGCCAGCACCGGCACCTGGCCGCCCGCGGTCTTCACCACCACGTCGAGCACCGTCTCCTGCTGCTCGTCGGTGAGATAGGCGACCTCGCCAGAACTCCCCAGCGCGAACAGGCCGTCGACACCGCCGCCGATGAGGTGGCCGACCACGCGCTCCAGCGACGCGACGTCCACCGCGCCGTCGTCGGTCAGCGGGGTGACGACGGGCGGGACGACGCCGGAGAACCGGGGTGTACGGGCAATCACGAAGTGCTCCTTGTGCCGTGGTGCGCGGCGGTCGCCGCCGCGGTGGTCCTGGGGTGTACGCAGTGCCATTGGTGGTCGCCGTCCCGCGTGGCGGCGGGGAAGGCGGTCGCGCAGGTGTCGTCCGCCTTCCAGCACCGGGTGCGGAACGGACAGCCGGAGGGCGGGTGGGTGGCCGACGGCACGGGGCCGTTGAGCACGATCCGCTCGGTGGTCCCCAGCAGGCTCGGTGTGGCGGAGAACAGCGCCTGGGTGTACGGGTGGGCGGGCGCGGCCGACACCTGGGCGGCCGGGCCCTCCTCCACGATCCGCCCGAGGTAGAGGACCGCGAGCCGGTCCGACAGGTGGCGCACCGTCTGGATGTCGTGCGAGATGAAGACCATGCCGAGGCCGAGCCGGGACCGCAGGTCCATCAGCAGGTTGAGCACCTGCGCGCGGACCGAGACGTCGAGGGCGCTGGTCGGTTCGTCGGCGACGATCAGCTCGGGTTCCAGCGCGAGCGCCCTGGCGATGGCGACCCGCTGGCGCTGCCCGCCGGAGAGCTGTCCCGGCAGCGCCTGCCGGGTGTGCCCGGGCAGGCCCACCAGCTCCAGCAGTTCCGTCACCCGCTGTTCGCGGGCGCGCGGGGTGCCGCGCCGGTGCACGTCCAGCGGGTCGCGCAGGATGCGGCCGACCGGCATCCGCGGGTTGAGGGCGGTGGACGGGTCCTGGAAGACCACGCCGACGGACGCGCCGAACTCCTGGCGGCGCCTGGCCGCCGGCAGCTCCCACAGATCCTCGTCGCGGAACATGACCCGGCCCTCGGTCGGCCGTTGCAGACCGGTCAGCACCCGCGCCAGCGTCGACTTGCCGCAGCCGGACTCACCGACCAGGCCGACGATCTCACCGCGCTCCACCGTCAGCGACGCCCCGGTCAGCGCGTGCACGGCGTCGTGCCGGAACAGGCCGCCGCCGCGCGCCCGGTGCCTGACGTGGACCTCTTCGACGCGGATCATCGTCCGCTCCTTTGCAGCAGTACGGGTTCGGCCGCGTGGTGGCAGGCGACGCCGTGCGCCGCGGCGGGCAGGGGGGACACGGCGGTTGCGGCGCGCGGGTCCGTCGCCGGGGCCGGCCGCCCCGTCAGCTCGGGGGCGCGGGTCCCGCACACCTCGGTGGCCGCGCCGCACCGGGAGGCGAAGCGGCATCCGGCGCCGAACTGGCGCGGCGCGGGCACCACGCCGCTGATCTGGTGCAGCCGCTCGGCGCCCGCCTCCAGCGAGGTGACCGAGCCGAGCAGGCCGCGGGTGTAGTGGTGGGCGGGGTCGGACAGCAGCGCCCGGGTGTCGCCGGTCTCGGCGACCTGCCCCGCGTACATCACCGCCACCCGGTGGGCGAGCCCGCTGACCAGCGCGAGGTCGTGCGAGACCAGGATCATCGCGAATCCCAGTTCGTCGCGCAGCCGGGTGAGGAGTTCGACGACCTGCGCCTGGACGGTGACGTCGAGCGCGGTGGTGGGTTCGTCGGCGATGAGCAGCCGGGGGCTGCGGGACAGCGCCATGGCGATCAGTACGCGCTGCCGCTGGCCGCCGGACAGCTCGTGCGGGTAGCTGCGCAGCGTGCGTTCCGGGGAGAGGCCGACGAGTTCGAGCAGTTCCGCCGGGCTCTGCGTGCCGCCGCGCGAGGTGAGCTGCTTGAGCTGGCGGCCGATGAGGACCGACGGGTTCAGCGACGACATCGCGTCCTGGTAGACCATGGCGATCTCGGGCCCCGCCAGCACCCTGCGGCGGCGGGGCGACATGCCGAGCAGGTCCTCGCCGCGGTAGTCGATGGCACCGCTCACCCGCGCGTTGCGGGCCAGCAGGCCCATGACGGCCAGGCTCGTGATGCTCTTGCCGCAGCCGGACTCCCCGACCAGACCGAGGGTCTCGCCCTCCCTGACGGTGAGCGAGATGCCGTCGACCACCGGCACGTCGCCGTAGCGGTCGGGGAAGCGGATCGACAGGTCCCGGATGGAGAGCAGTTCCGCGGCGGTGGCGGGCACCGCCGCGAGCGGCGGCGGATTCCGCGTCATGCGTTCGGCGAGCAGGACGAGGCTGCGCTGTACGGCGGCGGCCCGTTCGTCGTCGTCCGCCCGCGTCCGGCGGGGAAGCGGCGTGTCCTGCGGCGCGGTGTCACCGGCCGGGCGGTCCGTACCGGAGGCGGTGGCCGCGGGGGCGACTCCGGCCGCGGCCGCGGGTACGGCCGCCCCCGATACGGCCGCCGCCGCGGGTACGGCCTCCGGCGCCGCTCCGGCCGCCGCTCCCGGCGCCGCCGAGGCGTCGGTCAGTCCCTCGGACAGGATGTTCAGGGCCAGTACGGTGACGAGCAGCACCAGGCCGGGGAAGAGGGTGGCCCACCATCCGCCGGACAGCAGGATCTGCCGCCCGTACGAGAGCACGTTGCCCCAGCTCGGCTCGGGGTCCTTCACCCCGGCGCCGATGAAGGACAGGCTCGCCTCGAAGATGATCGCCTCGGCGACCAGCACGGTGGCGAAGACCATGACGGGCGCGGCGCAGTTGACGGCCACGTGCCGCAGCACGATGTAGGCGCGACGGGCGCCGATGACCTTCTCCGCGGCGACGTAGTCCTCGCCGTACTGCGCGAGGACGTTGGCCCGTACGACGCGGGCGAGCGAGGGGACGTACACCGCGGCGATGGTGAAGATCAGGACGGGCACGCTGGAGCCGAAGACGGTGACCAGGACGGCGGCGAGCGCGATCGGCGGGAAGGACATGACGACGTCCAGCACCCGCATCACCGACTCGTCGCCCCACTTGGGCGAGGTGGCCGCGAGCGAACCGAGGACCGCGCCGACGACGACGGCGACGGCCGTGGAGCCGAGGCCGATCACCAGCGAGTAGCGGGCGCCGTAGACGACCCGGGCGAAGATGTCCCGGCCGATCCGGTCGGTGCCGAACCAGTGCCGGGAGCCGGGGGGTTGGACGGGTATGCCGGTGGTCAGCGGATTGTCCGCGACCAGCGGCGCGCACACCGCGGCCAGGACCACGACGGCCAGGACGACGAGCGAGATCCGTGCGGCGAGCGGCAGCGCGCGGAAACGGATGCCGGGACGCGACAGCTTGGCGACGACGCGTTGGGGGCCAGTGAACAGGAACATCTCACACCGTCCTGATGCGCGGGTTGACCAGCAGATAGAGCAGGTCGACGACGACGTTGACGACCAGGAAGGCGAGCGCGATCATCAGGACGGTCCCCTGCACCAGGGCCACATCGCCGCCGGTGACGCCCTCCAGGATGAGCTTGCCCATGCCGGGAAGGTCGAAGATCGTCTCGATGACGACGGCGCCGCTGAGCAGGTAACCGACCTTGACGCCCAGCACGGTGAGCGGGGTGACCAGCGCGTTGCGCAGCACGGACCGGATGACCAGCAGCCGTGGCAGGCCGTTGCCGGTGGCCGTGCGGACGTAGTCGCGGTCGAGTTCGGTGACCATCGAGGTGCGGATGAGCCGGGCGAGCGAGGCCGCGACCGGGACCGCGAGCGAGACCGCCGGGAGCGTCATGCAGCGCAGCCAACCGGTGAAGGAGTCACCGGGATTGACGTATCCGCCGGTCGGGAAGAGCGAACTGTCCAGGGCGAACCGCTGGATCAGCAGCACGCCCAGCCAGAAGGAGGGCACCGCGACACCGGCCATCGACACCACGCGGAAGACGTGGTCGGGCCAGCGGTCCCGGTACACCGCGCCGACCACGCCGAGCGCGACGGCGAGGACGATCGCGATCAGCAGCCCCAGCAGCGTCAGTTGCAAGGTGAGCGGGAAGGCGACGGTGATCCGGTCGACCACCGGCTGGCTCGGCGGCACGGTCACTCCGAGGTCGCCGTGCAGCAACTGGTTCAGGAAGTGCGCGTAGCGGACGGGCAGCGGGTCGTCGAGCCCGTTGGCGTGCGCGAACGCCGCGCGGGCGGCGGCCGTCGAGTTCTCCCCCAGGGCGTTGTAGGCGGGGTCCACGGGAGAGAACTGGAGCACGACGAAGACCAGCAAGGTGATGCCGAGGATCATCACCGGCATGATCGCCACGCGGCGCAGCGCGAGCCGAAGGAAAGCGAACATCGGGCGTTCCTAGCAGTAGGTCCTGGACGACTGGCGGGTCCGGGACCCGCGCGGGGAGCGCGGGCGGCTCGTACGCGGGAGGTACGAGGCGCTCACGCACCGGGCGCGCGGGCCCCGGTCCTGGCGGCTCACGCCGGGGACACGCCGAGGAACGACAGACCGGTGGTGGGCACGGGGCTGAAGCCGGCCAGCGCGTGCCCGTCCCACGCGGTCGGGAGCTTGCGGTGCAGGATCGGGTAGAGCGGCGCCTGCTCGGCGACGATGTCGGTGACCTGGGACCACAGCTTCGTACGGGTCGCGTCGTCGGTGGTGCGGGCGGCCTGGTCGAGCAGCGAGACGACCTGCTTGCCCTGGGCGGTGCCCGACCAGCGGTAGCGGGTCTCGGGCCAGGTCCCGACGTAGAACCAGCGCATCAGCAGGTCGACGTCGTTGCCGAACACCGAGGGGTCGCCCGGGGCGACGAGGAGGTCGAAGTCGCCGGTGTCGATCTTCGCGTACTGGGCGGAGGACTGGCCGATGCTGAGCGTGGTCCTGACGCCGACGGCGTCCCAGCTCTCCTTGACCAGCGGGGCGATGTCCTGCACCCAGGAGGTGTCGGTGGTCAGGACGGTCACCTTCAGGTCGCTGACGCCCGCGGCCCGGAGCAGCGCCTTGGCCTTGGCGGGGTCGTGGCCGTAGACCGTGGCGGCCTTGACGTAGTCGGGGTGGCTGGGCTGGAGGTAGCCGCTGGCCGGGGTGGCCTGGCCCGACATGGCGGTGGCGATGATCTTGTCGGTGTCCAGCGCGTAGTGCAGGGCCTGGCGCACCCGCTGGTCGTCGAACGGCTTCTTCGCGCAGTTGAACATCAGGAAGAGGTTGCCGAAGGACGCGGCCGACTCGACGGTGACCTTGCGCTTGAGGCCGGCCATGTCGATGTACGGCACGTCCTCGATGGCCGCGACCCGGCCGGACTGCACGGCGCTGACCCGCGCGGAGGCGTCCGAGAGCAGATTCCAGGTCATCGCCTCGGCCTTGGCCGGGTAGCGCCCGTTGTACCGCGCGTACTTCTTGAAGACGATCTTGTCCTCGCGGGTGGCCGACACCAGCGCGTACGGTCCGGAGCCGACCGGCTTCGCGTCAAAGCCCTTCTCGTCGGCCTGGACGATCTTCTTCGGCACGATCTTGACGACGGATATGCGGGAGGGGAAGAGCGCGAAGGGGTACTTCAGCGCGAACTCGACCGTGTGGGCGTCCACCGCCCGCGCGGAGCGCAGGAAGGGCAGGAACTGCGCCATCAGGGAGGCGTTCTTCGGGTCGAGGATGCGCTCGAAGCTGAAGACCACGTCATCGGCGGTGACCGGGGAGCCGTCGTGGAAGGTGGCCCCGTCGCGCAGGGTGGCGCGGTACGTCGTCGGGCCGACCTGGACGGGCAGCGCCGTGGCGAGGGCGGGGCGGGCGGTGAGCGAGACCGGGTTGAGGTCCACCAGACCCTCGAAGATGTGCCAGTTGGCCGCGACCGGGGTGGCGCCGGAGGAGGTCATCGGGTCGAAGCCGGTGGACAGGGCGTACGAGATCCCCGCCGTGATGGTGGCGCCGCCGGTCCCGCCGCCGGTCCCCTTGCTGGCCGCGGAGTCGGGGGCGTTGGTCGAGGAGGGTCCGCCGCACGCGGCGAGGGCGCCGGTGAAGGCGGCGGCAGCGCCGACCGCGCCGGTGTACCGCAGGAATGCGCGGCGATCGACTCTGGCGGGTGTCCGTCGAGAAGACACGGGGAACCTCCGGGCAGGGGTGAGCAGGAATGAGGTGGACGGTGGAGACGGGCGAAGCGGAAGCCGGTCGCGGGGCCCGGCGGACTGCGGACCGGCCGTCGCGTGCCCGGCCGGTGGTGCGGCCGTCGCGTGCCCGGCCAGCGGTGCGGCCGTCGTATGCCCGGCCGGTGGTGTGTGCCCGGCCGGGCCGCCGCGGGCGCCGGGAGGGCGGTTCCGCGGGCGGGAGTGGGGCGCGGGCGGCCAGAGTATGCCGGTGGGACGACCACTCTGTGCAACATCAGACATAAGATGTCTGATGGCTGATAGGGTTGGACCGTAGTCGTTGGAACGAGAGGGGTCAAGAGGTGGACGGAACTCGCGATGCGGGCAACGGACGGGGTCGTCGCCTGCTGATGCACGAGGTCAGCGAGGGCATCAAACGTTACATCCTGGACAATGGGCTCCGTCCGGGGGACGTCCTGCCCACCGAGAACGAGCTGTGCGAGGCCCTGGACGCCAGCCGCTCCAGCGTCCGCGAGGCCGTGAAGACCCTCGACGTCCTCGACATCGTGGAGGTGCGCCGGGGGCACGGCACCTACGTCGGCCGCCTCGGACTGTCCGCGCTCGTGGAAAGCCTCACGTTCCGTGGCATGCTCGACCGCGACGACGACATGCAGCTCATGCTGGAGCTGGCCGACATGCGCGAGCTGTTCGAGCGCGGCATGGCCGACCGCATCGTGGCCGCGCTCGACTCCGCCGACCTGGACGCCCTCGCCGCGCTGGTGGACGACATGAACGCGTCCGGCAGCGGCGACGGGACCGGTTTCGTCGAGGCCGACCGGGCCTTCCACGCCCTTCTGGTCGCGCCGCTCGGCAACGAACTGATCGGCCAGCTCTCGGCGGCGTTCTGGGACGTCTACATCGTCGTGGCCCCGCAGCTCACCGGGATCAGCAGGGCGGAGGAGGTGGAGACCGTCCACCACCACCACCGGATCGTGGAGGCCGCGCGCGACCGGGACGCGGCGGCCTTCGCCGCGGCCGTCTCCGACCACTACGCGCCGGTCCGGCGGCGGATCGCCGAGGCGCGGGCGGCGGCGGAGGGGAAGGCGGGGACGCCGGAGGCACGGGAGCGTGCGGTCATCGCGCCGAGGCGGCGCTCCGGATCTTGACGGGGTCGGACCGCGGCCCTAGGGTCTCTCGACAGCAGACATCTGATGTCGTTCGTCAGGTGTCAGACCTGAGGTACGTCCTGTCGAGCGCGGTGTCCGCCGCGAGCTGAGGAGTCCCCTGTGCCGCCGCCGTTGCCGCCCGCCTCCCCCGATGTGCCCGTACCGTCCGTGGCACCCGTGCTGTCTGTGGCATCCGTGCCGTCCGTACCGGTCGTGCCGCCCGTGTCTCCGTACGCCCGATCAGCGCGAAGGGGATCGGGCCGGAGGGGAGCGGCGCGGGCGGTCGGCCGGACGCTGCTCCCCGTGACGGTCGTCGTCGCGGCGGCGGCCGCACCGCTGGCCACGGCGACGCCCGGGTACCCGGCCACCCCGGGCGCCCAGACCGCCGTCGTCAGCCAGGACTGCGTCAGCAGCCGTATACGGGTCGCCCTCGGCAATCCGACCGCCGCGAGCACCACCTTCACCGTGACGTGGCCGGGGAACGGCACCTGGACGCCGGCCGTCGCGGCGGGCGACCGCTCGGACCTGTTCTTCACCAAGGCGAGCGGCACGGCGTACTCCTTCCGCGTCACCACGCCCCAGGGCCTGGACACGACCCTGTCCGGCACGCTGAACTGCGACGGAGCCCTGGGCTCCCAGGTCGGCATGGACTGCCCGCGCGCCGCCGACGGTTCACCGCCCGCCACTCACGCCCTGCGCGTGACGCTGGTCAACCGCTCCCCCGTCCAGCAGACCTTCACCGTCGCCTGGCCCGGCCGCGGCGGCTCCCCCTGGACCAGGACCGTCGCCGCCGGAGCCTCGGACGACTCGCTGTACTGGACGGTCGCCAACGGCACGCCGTACACGTTCACCACGACCACGCCGACCGGCTACAGCCGTACCGAATCCGGCACCGCCACCTGCGGACTGGCCTCCGGCACACCGGGGTTGAACGCCCAGACGCTGTTCAGCCCGGCCACGCCCATCAGCGGCCTCAACCGGCTCTCGGCGGACGGCAGCACGTACGAGACGTACACCGGCACCGCCGCCTCCGTACGCATCCCGGCCATGGCCGTCACCAGGAGCGGCACCGTCATCGCCATGGCCGACGCGCGGGTCGACAGCAGCGCCGACCTCGGCGGCGCGAGCAACAACATCCAAGTCGCCCTGCGCCGCAGCTCCGACGGCGGCGCCACCTGGACCGCGCCCGCCGTCGTCGCCCACGCGCCCACCACGCACGAGGGATACGGGGACAGCAGCCTGCTCGTCGACCGGTCCGTCGGCGCGAACGGCAAGGTGTTCGCCTTCATCAACTACTCGCCGGCGCCCGGCATCGGCTACTACGGTTCCGCGGCCGGCTCCAACTCCGCGACCGACACGACCGCGATGCACATCCGCTACATCGCCTCGACCGACAACGGCGCCACCTGGAGCGCCCCCGTCGACCTCAACCCCCAGGTCAAGAGCACCGGTTGGGCCGGGCTCTTCGCCTCCTCGGGCCACGGCACCCAACTGGCCAGCGGGCGGCTGGTGCAGCCCATCGTGTACCGCGAGAACGGCGTGGACCACGCGGGCGACATCTACTCCGACGTCCACGGCGCCACCTGGCACGCGGGACCGGCGGCGGCGACCGGCGTCAACGAGAGCAAGGTCGTCCAGCGCGGCAACGGCAAGGTCGTCCAGAACCTCCGCTCCAACGCGGGCGGCAACCGCTGGTACGCCACCGCGGGCGACGCCTCCCCGGCCGGAGCGACCGACGTCGCCAGCGCGTTCGGCCCGGCCTGGAACTCCGGCCTGGTCGACCCCGGTTGCAACGCCGACGAGATCTCCTACCTCCAGCCCTCCCAACTCGGCGCGAACGGAGCCCCCACGACCACCTCGGTCGCGCTCCTCAGCAACAACGCCTCCACCGCCCGTTCCGAACTGACCGTCCGCGTCAGCCAGGACGACGGCGCCACCTGGCCCCACCAGGCGCTCATCAAGTCCAAGGCCGCCGGTTACTCCACCCTGGCCGTCCTCCAGGGCGGCTCGATCGCCGACCTCTACGAAATCGGCGACACGGGCGGCATCGTCTTCGCCGCCTTCACGCTGCCCTGGGTCCAACAGGCGCCCTGACTGCCGCCGTTGGGGTGAGCGCCCTCACCCGGGGGCCATCCCGCCGCGCCCCGGCCCGGCGGCTTCCCCGCTCAGGGGAGGACGCCCGCCGGGGTGCGGACGGTACGGACGGTCCGGCGCAGGCGGGCGGCGTCCCGGCTGGGGGGCGCGCCGAACTGGCGCCGGTACTCGCGGCTGAACTGCGAGGGGTTGTCGTAGCCGACGCGCTGCCCGACCCCCGTGACGTCGCCCGGGTGGGTGGTGAGCAGCAGCCGGGCCTCCTGGAGCCGGATCTGCTTCTGGAACTGGATCGGGCTCATCGCGGTCACCGCCTGGAAGTTGCGGTAGAAGGCGGACACGCTCATACCGGACTGCCGCGCCACGTCCTCGACGCGGAAGGGCTGCGCGTAGTGCTCGCGAATCCAGCGCACGGCGCGCGAGACATGGCTGAGGCTGCTGTCGGCCAGGCCGAACTGCCGTACCGCCGCGCCCTGTTCGCCCGTGATCAGCCGCCACAGGATCTCGCGCTTGACGAGGGGCGCGAGGACGGCCCGGTCGTGCGGCTCGTCGAGCAGGCGCAGCAGCCGGACGACCGCGTCGAGCAGCGCGGGCGGCGCGTCGCTGACGACGATGCCCGACGGCGTACCGCCCCCGGTGCGGGGGGAGTTGCCGGGCCCGGCCTGGAGCAGCAGTTCGGCGACGGCGGACGGTTCGAGGACCAGGCCGAACCCCAACGCCGGTTCCTCGGCGTCGGCTTGGAGGAACTGTCCCGTGACCGGCAGATCCACGGACGCGATCAGGTACTGCCCGGCCCCGTACTCGAAGACCCGCTCCCCCAGGGCCAGGCGTTTGGCGCCCTGGGCGATGACCGCCAGGACCGTGCCGGACATCGAGGGGGCGGGCGGGTCGGGGCGGTCGACCTTCGAGACGAGGACGCCGTCGATGGCGGTGGTCCAGCCGGAGCGCGGCGCGTGCCGTGCCAGCAGGCCGCGCAGCTCGTCCAGGTGTTCTTCACGGGTCATACGTCCATTGCACCACCCCGCCGCGCCCTGGCTCCCGTGGCGGCGAGGATCGTGCAAGTACGAGCGAGGAACGTTCTAACATTTCCGCAGGTCAGAGCAGTTCAATGGAATCACCGCACTCCAACGGAGAGAAGAAGGATTCCATGAACGCGAACTACGGCTTCAACGCCACGCTGACCGCCAAGGCCGGAATGAGCGACCAGCTCGTCGAGCTACTGCTGACCGGCCTGGACGAGGGCAGCCCCGGCGCGAGCGAGCACTGCGTCGTCTACCTCGTCTCCCGCTCCGCCTCCGACCCGGACGTCGTCCACGTCACCGAGGGCTGGACCAGCGAGGAGGACCACCACCGCGTCTTCGCCGGCGAGGCCGCGCAGGCCATCGTGGCGCGGATCGGCCCGCTGCTGGCCAAGGAGTCCGACTACACGGATTACGTGCCGGTACGGGGCAAGGCCGCTTTCTGATCCGCCTGCTCCGACCTCCCATCCGCCGGCTCCCGCTTACCGGCTCATCCGCCGGCTCCCGCTTTCTGACGCGCCAGTCCGCCGCCACCACCCTCTCCACCTCTTGAGAAAGGCACCGCCCATGACCACGCCCCGCCCCGGCCTCGACCCCGAACTGCACGACCTGCTCGCCGACTTGCCGCTGATGTCCGGGCTCAGCCCGGAGGTGCTCGCGCAGGTCCGCCCCTTCTCCTCGGCGCCCGTCGAACCGCTCCTGGAAGGACGCGCGATCGACCGCCGCGAGGTGACCGTCCCGAGCCGGGACGGCGAACCGATCGCGCTGTCGGTCTTCAGCCCCGCGGCCACCGGCGGCCGTACCACCGCGGCGCCCTGCGTCTACTGGATGCACGGCGGCGGGATGGTCATGGGCGACCGCTTCTCCCAGATAGACATTCCGCTGGAGTGGCTCGACGCGTGCGGCGCCGTCGTGGTCACCGTCGAGTACCGGCTCGCGCCGGAGTCCGGCGGCACGATCCCCGTTGAGGACTGCTACCAGGGGCTGCTCTGGGTCGCCGAGCACGCGGCCGAGCTGGGCATCGACCCCGCCCGTATCGTCGTCGCGGGTGCCAGCGCGGGCGGCGGCCTCGCCGCCGGGGTGGCGCTGGCGGCCCGCGACCGGCAGGCCCCGGCCATCGCCGCCCAGGTGCTGATCGGCCCCATGCTCGACCACCGCAACACCACCGCCTCCAGCCGCCAGTACGCGAACGAACCCGGCGTATGGACCCGCGAGATGAACGAGTTCGGCTGGAGCTGCCTGCTCGGCGGCCTCGTCGGCGACGACGTACCCGCGTACGTATCGCCCGCCCTGGCCGACGACCTGTCGAATCTGCCGACCGCCTACATCGACACCGGTTCCGCCGAGGTCTTCCGCGACGAGGACACCGACTACGCCACCCGGATCTGGGCGGCCGGCGGCCAGGCCGAGCTCCACGTCTGGGCGGGCGGCTTCCACGGCTTCGACGCGCTGTACCCGCAGGCCCGTATCGCGGCCACCGCTCGCAGGACCCGCACCGACTGGCTCGCCCGCGCCCTGTCCGCGTAGGCCCACCCGGCCGGGTGATGCCGCCCGGTCACGTAATCCGGCCCGGTCACGTAAGCCCACCCGGTCACGTAAGCCCACCCCTTCTGGAGGACCACCATGAACGTCGCCATCGTCACCGGGGCCAGCTCCGGCATCGGACAGAGCGCCGCGATCGAGATCGCCAAACGCGGAACCGGCGTCATCCTGACCTACGCCAACAACCCGGCCGGCGGCCGGGAGACCGTCGCCGCCATCGAGAAGGCGGGCGGCACAGCCGTCGCCCTGCCCCTGGACGTCGGCGAGGCCGGCACCTTCACCGCCTTCCGCGACACCGTGGCCGCCGTACTGCACGACACCTGGCAGCGCGACACCTTCGACTACCTGGTCAACAACGCCGGTCTCTCCCTCACCTCACTGATCGAGGACACCACCGAGGAGACCTTCGACCGGCTCATGCGCGTCCTGCTCAAGGGTCCGTACTTCCTGACGCAGAAGCTGCTCCCCCTGATGGCCGACGGCGGCGCCATCGTCAACACGAGCAGCAACTCGACCGCGTCCGCCGGCCTCGAACCCGGCTACTCCGTCTACGCCTCGATGAAGGGCGGCCTCGACGTCCTGACCCGCTACATGGCCAAGGAATTCAGCCCGCGCGGCATCCGGGTCAACGCCGTCTCCCCCGGCTCCACCCGCACCCGCATCGCCAACGACGCCTTCACCCAGTTCCCCGAGGTCATCCCGGCCCTCGCCGCGAAGACCGCCCTCGGCCGCCTCGGCGAACCCGCCGACATCGGCCCCATGATCGCCGCCCTCACCTCCCCCGAGTCCCGCTGGGTCACCGCCCAGACCATCGAGGTCTCGGGCGGCTACAACCTCTAGCGCCTCTAGAACCTCTAGCACCTCTAGAACCTCTGGACCGGCCCCCCCGGCGGCGGACCCGCTGCGCGCACAGGCCGCCGTCCGGGTGGCGGCGGCACCCGCAGACGGGTGAGGACTGCGCACGTTCGGCTCAACGTGGCAATTTATCCTAGTTGTTGGAGATTGTCCGGCGTATTTTCAGCGGTGCCCATGCGTGTCATTGCACATCAGGAACAGGAGAAGTCCCTTGGCGACATTCGCTGCTCTTCCTTCCCTCCGAGGCCGCATCATCACCGGCGCCAGCGCGCTGACCACCGCCGTCGTACTCGGCACCACGCTGCTCGGCGCGACGGCCGCCCAGGCCGCCGCCCCGACCGCCACCCCGGCCCGCCCGTACGGCACGGTCGTCGCCGGTGACGGCGTGGTCCAGCGCCAGTTCCCGAGCACGGACTCGTCCGTCAAGGGCTCGCTGCGCTACCACCAGCAGGTCGGCCTGCGCTGCAAGGTCCGCGCCCAGAACATCGCGGGCAACGACGTCTGGTACCTGCTGCGCGACAACTCGAACTGGGTCTCGGCGAAGTACGTCGACAACACCGGCAACGTCTCCTACTGCAAGGACGTCCTGCGCAGCGACCTCTCCACCCTGAAGGCAATCCCCAAGGGCGCCAAGGGCTGACCCCCTCCCCCGCGCACGAGCCGGCCCGGAGTCGCCCAAGTCCCCACCCGCGACTCCGGGCCGGCCTCATTGCCGTGGCGCGGCACCGGGCCACCCGCTCACACACGCCGACGGCCAACTGCACGCGAAAACCCAGTGGTGAACCGGCCCGGCCCTCATCCACACTGCGCCGATGAGCGCCCCCCGCGGAGACACGTCATCGGGAGACGGCATGCATCAGGGCGTCGGTGTCGTGCGTGCCCAGCAGGACGAACACCGGGGTCCGGCTCAGGTCGGCGGCGTAGCCCGTCAGCTCGGCGGGTCCGTGGATCGTCCTCCGGTGCAGGACGTCGTACCACTGGCCCGGCGGAACATGGATGTCGCGCCGCGTCTGATCGGTGAGAACGGGCGCGGCCATCAGCGAGTCGCCGAGCAGCCACTGGTCGGCGATCGTGTAGGCCGCCTCATCCTGCGGGTAGTTGAAGAACAGCGGCTTCATGATCGGTTCCCCGGTGCGCACCGCCCGCTCGGCCTGCGACTCGATGTACGGCGCGAGGCGTTCGTGAGCCTGGACCGCGGCGACGTAGAGGTCGACCGTCTCCTGATCGTACTTCTGGCTGCCGTAGGCGTTGGACACTCCGAGCGGCGAGGTGGAGGAGTACATCAGCGGCATCAGCGACGCCGCCTGCGCCCACCGCACGAGCACCTGCTTGGCAGGCGGGGCCTTGCTGAGTGAACCGCCGATCATGTCCGTCTCGACGAAGGGGTAGCCGACGGTACTGATCGAGAGGTTCTGCGCCACCGCCGCGCGCAGCGAGACCCAGCTTGTTCCCTTGTCGATCTGCCGGGTGACGAAGCCGTACCGCTGCGAGCCGGTCCAGTGGATCCGTACGCCGGCGCCTTGCAGGTCGAACTGGTCGCACAGTTCCGCGCCGAGCTTGAGGTAGTCGAGCGCGGTGTGACCGGGATACGGCGCACAGGTCTCGTCGTAGAAGCGGGTGTCGAATTTGAACCCGTCGACGCCGTAGTCCTGCCGCAGGCTCTGAAGGTTCCCGACATACCAGGCGCGGGCCTCGGGATTGGCGATGTCGACGATGCCGGCGGTGCCGTTCCACCACTTGACCAGGCCCGGTTCGGCCGGGTCGGTCCTCGATTTCAGGAGGTAGCCGTGGTCGGCGGCATAGGAGAAGTTGTCGGCGTCGGTGTTGATCCACAGCGTGACCCAGATCCCGAAGTCGTACCCCATCGCGTGGATCTCGTCGGACATCGCCTTCGGCGCCGGGAATTTGCTGTTGAAGGTGAAGTCGCCGTAATGGCTCATCCAGCCGTCGTCCATCTGGACCGTGTGCCCCGGCACTCCCGCGTCGTGCAGGCTCCTGGCCCAGCCCAGCAGCGAGTCCTGTGAGACGGCGGAGTAGAACTGCGCCCACGAGTTCCACAACGGCTTGGCGTACTGCGCGCTCGACGCGTCGCTCTTGGCGGGCGTGCCGGTGATGCCGATGTAGTTCTCATAGACGTCTCTGGCGTTGCGTTCCACGAAGACGGTGGCGTCCATCGTGGAACTCTGGGTGAGCGTGTAGCCGAAGACACCCTGCTGCGCGTCGTTGATGGACACATCCATGACGTCTTCGGTGTCGACCCACAAGCCGGTGCCCCGCTGGGTGAACCAGAACGGCTCGGTGACCAGATACTCCGCGGGCGCCATCGTCTTGTCCCGGACCTTGCCGGAGTCCAACGGCCACGGCTGGTCGATGTACGGCGCACCGGTCGCGGTCACCGCCTCGCCCTGCCCGTACCAGTGACCGGCCGACTCGACCAGATAATGGCTCGCCACCTTGGTCGCGGCGACCTGTCCCTGGACCGACCAGGTCATCCGGTACCGGTCAGCGGCCGGAGTGATCCGGTAGGTCACGGTGCTGCCGGGTACGGTGGTCGCCAGCGTCAGTACGAGCACACCGTCGCTCCACCGCGCGCTCGTAACGGACGTGGCGGTCGCCCACGCTCCCTGGGCCGTGCGGAAGACCGCGGGGCCGGACCCCGACGACGCGGACGAGCCCGCGTCGGTCTGCAACACCACCTTGCGATCGCGCAGTGTGGTGATCTGGAAGGGCGACTTGGTGACGACCACGGTGTAGCCGGGGGCCTTCGCCGCAGGCGACACAATGAGTCTGACGCTGTCGACGGTGTCCTCGAACCGCGTGGGCGCCGGAGCTCCGGTCGCACCGTTCCCCGGCTGCCCGGTCGCGCGCGACTCGCCACGAGCAGCCGACTGACCACTCGTCAAAAGCGCACCCGACACGCCGACCGCTCCGCCGACGGCGAGCAAACGCCTTCGAGGCATCCCTTGTTCAGCCATGGTGCTCCTCCTGGTGAGCAGCGTCGAGTCGCTGCATTGGATGGTGCGGCTGTCGAACGGACATGGCCTTCAGTATCCGATCCCAGGGCCGGGCGGGGCCCCGCTGAGACGGCCCGATCACTGCGCAGCGCAGGCTAGCCAGTCCCATTCGTGAGCACAATAGCTCGAAACATGGCCATATCGAGCAACGCGGCTCATTTTCCGCCCCAGAGCGCGCCGGAGCCGCGCCGGGGTCGCGGCGGGCGCCACGGGCGGGTTTGCCGGCCGCCGAAACGGCCGCCCCCAGGCGACGATTCACCCCATCAGCCCATACCCGCGGCCCGCTCAGCGCCCGCCCCGCCGCCGACCCGACCGATGACGCACCGCGTCTCAGCCCGTTGAACGACAGTTCGGACCGAAGAGGCGCCTTCGTCCGCCGACACCGCCGCCGCCTACTGCCGCGAGGCACTCCTGATACGGCCCTCCCCACCTGAGCAGTAGTCAGGCGGGACCTCACCGATGTCCGGGACATCAAGCACATAGAACTCCGCGCTCGTTCCACGAATGTCGATCGAGGCACTCGGAGAGAGCATGATACTCAGCTCAAGAAGGCCGGATCCGGAACGCATTTCACTCCCGACCACACTCCAGGCCGTCTTCTCTCCACCTCTTTGAAGTGCGCGCCAATTAGCCTCCTGTACTCCACGGAGAATCAGGACAGCTGCATTTCCGTATTCGAACTGCAATGCGGTCCGCAGCTCAAACAGGAGACCCACCGTGGACGTCAGCGCATGCACACGCAGGTCATGTACCTGCGCCTCCTGGAGCGCGTCCCTCTCAACAAGCGGATCCATGTCGGGACCAAGAACGCCTGACACTCTGCCGGGCACCCAGAGGAGGTCTTCGACCGCGCTCATGGCAAGGGGAGGTGACTGCGGGGACTGGACTTAGCCACTGTCTGCCCGGTCAGGGGATTCACTGATTGTCCTGCCTTGTTCATATAGACCACATACCCATTCGGGTACTGAATCCTGCCAGTTGTGACCGGATCCATTATCCGGATCTGCATCACTCGCGGGTCAAGCCCCTCCGTGCCAGCCGGTATATCGTAAGTGATTCCCTTTCCAGCTTCGGCTGGTACACCAGCCGCTCCCTTTGGCGAGGGGAACGACTCACCATTGGGCCCCGGCACCGAATCGATCGAACAGCCTGTGTTATGAACCAAGATCGGCGTTTCACCGGCGAGCGCATAGTACGTGTGCTACGCGAACCCTTTTACCTGCTTTTGCACAGGTGAGCGGGGTTTTGGCGGTCCGTCGGGGTCCGTGGTTGTACGCCGTTGTGCGTGGTTGTTGCCGTCACTACTGCCGTCAAAGGTCTAGACCACTCGAAGATGAGGCATCTTCGGTCGGCACGGTGGAGGGAAGCACGCGTCAGCCGCCCGGCAGCGGGTCGGGGAGGTCGGAGCGCGGCGGGTCGTTCGGGAGCTTCGCTCCCCGCCGGAGGCGGCCGTGGCCACCCCCCGACGATGAGCCTGGCAGCGAAGGACCCGCCCTCGGGTCAACCACCCACTTGTGCAGCACCCGTCCGCTGACGTTGCCGTCAACTACTGCCGTCAGAGACCCTCAGCGGCCCCACTGGAAAAAACCAGTGGGGCCGCTGCAATTCCGCTCAGTACTATCTTGACAGTCTCGAACGCGTTCTACTCGTACACGACTGCCGCACGAAAGATTGCTGCAATCAACGCCCAGTCGGGCACCTCAGGAACCGGCTCGCCGATGACATTCTTAAAGAATCCGTCCATCGATTTAGTCCAACGCGCGGAGGCGTCCACAAAGTCCGAGGTGGATGGATTCTGCAGTTCCAATTTTCCATCGCGCAGAAGGATTGCCAGCCCTTGCAGGTATTTGGCGAGATCCTCGCGCGTGTTGATTACGTTCAATGCTGGGTCCGGCCAGTTCACGGCCACTCCACTGGGTCGAAGTGCTGAATCAAGATCGATGCCCCGTCATTTTTAGTGGTGAACTTCCACGCCTCCCCTGCGATTTCTTCGGGAGTCGCCATCCGGAACGGCATCTGAATCCCAGCCTTCTGAAATGCAACGAGCCGCCGATTGTCCAACGAGAAGAGATTTCCATCCTTGTACTGAAGTCTCACCGTGGGAAGATCTTCTGGCTTGATATATCCAGATCGCAGACCGGCCGCCGTCTGCTCAATCGTCTCTCCACTGCCGAAACGTGGGCTGACAGTATCCTGCGAAAACCTCACCAAGCTCGGGTCGATTGTCCCGTTGCAATTGTGCACCAGCACCGGCGTGCTACCGGCGAGTACATAGTACGTGTGCAGGTCACGAACGGTCAGGTTGTAGGCGGCCTGGAGCTTGTGGAAGTGCTCCGTGGCGAGGATGCGGATTGTCTTGCCGTCGGCGGAGCGGACCGTCATGCCCGGCTTGAGGTCGCCGGCGTCGAGCCAGGCGTGCCGACTGGGAGACCAGAACGGGTGGTGGTCGGTGGCCGTCAGCGTCGCCACCGCTCCCGCAAGGGTGAGCGTGGTGAAGTCGGTGTCGTCGGGGGTGATGAGTGTCGCATCGACGTTTCGGGGCCCGGAATCTCCGGTCCGGGGGTCTGCGGCAGCGACCTTGTCGCTGGTGGTGAGCTTGTCTATGGATTTGGCCGACCCGTCGGCGAGCAGCACCTTGGTGCCAGCGGGGAAGCTGTTGTAACAACCTGCGGCAAATCCCTCTGGATCTCTGGCTGCAAGGCGGCCGATTCCTTCAGTGATGGCAAGAACGGATACTTCAATTCCCTTGTTCTTGCCTAGATTGAAGTAAATCGAGTTGGTGTCGGCCCCATGGTTACCGGCGAATTTCTGGAGCGAGTCACCAGCGTTCCCACAGTCGCTGAACCAGCAGATGGGATCGGTGTGAGTGCCGATCCAGCTTGTGACCTTGGTGACGCCCGTCATAACGCCCCAGCCCCAGTCCACCATGTCGCCCTGTTTGACGGGCGGCTTGACCTTGACGGCTTTCACCCAGGACTTGTTGGTGTCGCGGAAGTCGACGTGCTGGACGGTCACCTTGTTCTTCTTCTCCGGCTTGGAGACGAAGGTGTACTGCCAGTCGCCAGGACCGCCGCTCCACGCCTCGGTCGTGCCACCTCCACATGTCCCGTCACAAGCGCCCAGGGGGCGCTCACCGCTGGGGTCCGAAAGCGTCAGCGGGTTGTTGCTGCTGTAGGTGTATCCGGTCAGCGACTGCGGATCCTGCGGCGCCAGCAGCGGATCGACGCTGATGAAGCGGCCCGTACTGGGGTCGTAGTCGCGGGCGCCCAGGTGTGTGAGGCCCGTGGCCAGGTCCTTGGTTCCGCCGAGGAAACCCTTGGTGCCGGCCCAGGAGGTCGGAGAGGGACCGCGGTCCCCACCGAAGGGGGTCTCGTAGTGCTGGGTAAGAGCGCCGGTGACGGCGTCGATGTTGGCATCCGCAGTGCCGTGGGCGTCGGTGACCTGAAGGGTCACCTTGTTGTCATTGGTGCGGACCGCCACGGCCGAGCCGAGCGGGTAGTAGCGCGTGGCGGTGGCCTTCGCCGCGCCCTTGACGAAGTTCACCTCGGTGGAGCCGAGGTAAAGGGTGGTGTTCTCGGCGCTGGGGCTCGCCGTGTCGAGGGTGTGCTCGATCAGGCGGTTGCCGCTGGTGTCGTAGACGTAGTCGGTCGTCTTGGTGGTGGTGACCGTGGTGGATCCCGACGTGGTCCTGACGGTGTCGGTGACCTTGTCCAGGTGGTCCTCGGTTCCCCACGCCAAGGACTGGTCGTCCGTCCGAGTGCTGTCAGGAACCACGTGCCGGTTTGTGGTGTTGCCGGCATCGTCGTAACCATAGGACTGCACGACGGGCGTGCCGTCGCCCACCACGGTGCTTGACTGCGTCAAGGAGTGAGGGCGGGGTCCGGAGGTCGGGTAGGCGTAGGTGCTGACGGCGTCCGCCGCGGCGATACCGGACGGGTCGTGCCGGGTCTCGGTCTTCCGTGTGCCGTCGGTGTTGTAGGTGTAGCTCGACCAGTACGGTGCCGGGCCACCGAGCTTGGTCGCGTCCGGTGTGGCGGGGCAGGTCGCGTCGGTCGGCGTAAACGCCTCGGTGAGCCGGGCAAGGTAGTCGTACTGGAAGCACTGCTGGTCAGTACCGGTACGAGACTTGTCGGAAAGCGAGGTGACGTCGCCGGCCTCGTCGTAGGTGTAGGCAGTGGCCCGCGCGGCACCCGTGATGTCCTGCTGATCGGTACGGCTGCCGGACAGTCGCTGGGTGCCCCACTCGTAGGCATTCGTGACCCAGGTGGTCTTGCCTCCCGCGTTCAACGCGGACTGCATGGGCTTGCCGGTCACGCTGTAGGTCTGTGCCGACAGGTATCCGGAGAGGTTGCTGCTGATCGTCGCAGCAAGATGCTCTTTGTTGTACGTGTAAGCGACGTTTTCCGCGGCAAGACTGCCGACAGCCGGATACGCGGCCGACTGGACGGTCCCGTCCAGGTTGTAGTTGCCGCCCGTCACATAGCTTCCGGCCAGACCTTCCTGTCCGGGGACCGACGGCACGGTGAGAGTGGATTTGGTGGCGTGGTACAGCGCGTCGTAAGTGTTGACGACGGTCTTGTACTGGTACGTCGTCCCGTTGATCGGCACGTAGCGGGTCGTCGAGGCGAGCTGTCCTTGGCTGCCTGCCGGGTCCCATGTCTGCGAGGTCAGGAGCTGACCGGTGGCGCTGCCGTCACGGGTCTCGATCTCACGGGAGAGATTGTCGTAGACATGCGCGACGGTCTTGGTCCGTCCGTCGGTGACGGAGACCAACTCACCGCGATCGTTGTAGGCCTTCGTCGTGGTGCCGCTGTCCGGGTCGACCGCCTTGACCTGGCGGCCGAGTTGGTCGTACGTCCATGTCCAGACGTTGTGCGACGGGTCGGTGATCTTGTTGAGGTTCCCGCCGTTGTCGTAACCGTAGGCCGTCGAGTCATACGCCCCGGTGGGAGTGGCAGCCTTGTACTGCCGCAACTCGACCGTGTGGCCAGCGGCGTCCGTGATCGTCGTGGTGGGGGTGCCGCCCTTCGGAGGGGTGACGGTGACGCTGTTGCCGCCGTAGGAAGTCGTGGTGGTCGACAGCGGGGTACCGACACCGTTCCCTGCGAGAATCGTGGTCTTCACCACCCGGCCGAGGCCGTCGTACCGCGTCGCGGTCTGCGTCTCGACGCCGGTGGCGTCCTCGACCTTGAACAGATTCGCCGATGGAGTTCCCGTGGCGTAGTACGGGGCGTATGCGATGGCTGCCTGACCGCGTTCGTCATAGAACGTGTCGGTCAGGAGACGGCCGCCGTTCTGACCGGGAGCCTGCACTTGGCGCACACGGCCGAACCCGTCGTAGAGGGTGTAGGCCGCGTCCTGGGAACCGTCGTTGTTCAGCGTCTTGGTCGTTACCGACGCGATGGCGCCATCGACATTGGCGTAGGCGTACTCGGTGTTGGGCGTCTGACCGTCGGCCTTGGACCGGTTGGGCTGCCACACCTTCAGCAGTCGGCCGAGCGCGTCGTAGAGCACGTCGGTGCGGCGGGCGGTGGTGTCGATACTGATCAGCGGCAGGCCGCGCAGCGAGTCTGTGTACGTGGTCGTGGTCTGCGCCGACGTCGGCACGCCGACGGTGGCCGGGGGCGTGGTGACGATCGTCCTCACCGGACGGCCGGTGGCCGGGGTGTAGGCCGTGGTTGTCACGCGCGCGTTGGCCACGGGTGTGGTGACGGTGGCCTTGACGCCCGTGGTGTCGAAGACACTCATCGATGCCAGAGCAGTGGCCGTCAGCTGACGCCCGTATACGTCGTAGGTAGCCGCGTCGTCCAGGTACGTGGCCGTACCGCCGTTGCGGACCTTGAGCTTCTCGGTGAGGGTCGCCCGGCCCTTGGTGGGTGCTGCGCCGTACGCCTGTCCGTCGTACCGGGTACGCGTGTCGCTGATGACGGCGGAAGTTCCGTCGGGCTGAGTATCGCGGTTGGGCGTCGCCGCGCACGTACCCGCGACGGTCTCGGTGCGAATCGCACCTGTGAGGATCCATGCCGCGGTGTTGTCGGCGTAGGTGGTACGGGTGCACTGATCGTCACCGGCCACCCCGACGTCGCCGAGGGCCTCCACGACGGTTGCCCGGCCGTAGCCGTCGAACGTGGTGTCGCTGCGCGTCTGAGCCCACTGACCGCCGGCGCCGTTGTCGAGCGACCTGAGGCCCCGAGCGACGCTGATGCCTGTCAAATTGGCGGTTGTCGTGCCCCAGTCGCGAACCCGCTTGGCGGTCTCCTTCTTCCAGGGGGTGTTGACCGTCTTGGCCAGGATCTTCCCGCCGGGCTTGTCGAACGTCTCGGTGCGGTACTCGAAACCAGCCCATGCCTCGTCATCAGTGAGAGTGGCGCCCTCACCGTCGGACACCTGCACGGTGCGGGTCTTGGTCGCGTCCGACTGGTCGGACCGATCACCGTCCATCCCGCGCAGGAAGTAGTGGTCGACCTGGCTGGACATTCCGGAAGTACCACCGGTTTCGACCCGGACGTGGGCGTGACCGCGCCATTGAGACCAGGTCTTGAGCTTCTCCTTCGTCAGTCCCTCGTCATCGTCAAAGGCCCAAGCACCGCCGTCGATGTACGTGTAGTGCGTGACCATGTCGGGCGCACCACCGGTGCGGTCAGTGCCGATGACCGCGTCGACGACGTACTTGTTGAACCACTCCGTGGTCACCGGCGTCTTGTCGGAGGCCTGGTACATCTGCGGGAAGCAGTGAGTGGTGTTGGACTGCGGGGTGAGCAGATGGTCCCAGTCGCACGCGGGCTGCGAATAGTTGACGTCGATCTGGCCGCCGGCCTCGTCGTCGATCGTGCTCAGCCGCTGCTTGTAGAAGGGCGACCGTCCATCGCCGGTCTTGTCCAGCCGACCGATGCGAGGGTCGTATCCGAGCGTTGTGGGCGGCAACGCGACAGGCGTGGCTCCCGCGACCGCTGTGTGCGTAATGGAGTCGAGGAGGAGTTGGTAGTCGGCATCCGCGGTGCCCCACTTGTGGTGCAGGGACCAGGTGTCGATGTCCTTGTATCCGCCGTCGGTCTGCAGTGTCTGCGTGGTGACCTTCGTCAGCCGGGTGCGAGTCCAGAACGTCGGCGAGAAACGCCCCTGGTCACAGGTCGTGCCGGCCTTGCAGTTCATGTCCCACGGCGTGTCGTACCAGTACTGGCGATTGGCATCGATGCTCGCCGGATCGCACAGCGAGGCAGTCGCCTCCAGGCAGCGTTCGGCGGTGGCGAAGTTCACCTTCGCCATCGGCTTGACGGTGGCGGAGTAGATGTCGCTCTGCTGCTGCCCGTATTCGATGTGATCGAGCGTCGCCGCACGAGCATACGGAGTGCCGTCGGTCGGCTTCAGGTTACGACCGTAGGAGTTGGTCTCGGGGTTGTACCAGTAGGTGATGTCATTGCCGCTGGTGTCGATGACCAGGTCGAGATTCCAACGCCAGCCTTGCTGGCACCACGAGCTGGCGAACGTCGAGGCATGGCACGGCTCGCCTGCGTCGTCGCCGAAGACAGGGAGGGTCTCCACCGACTTGGTCTCAGGCTTGCCGGAGGTCCAGTTCGGAAGACGGTTGTACCCGAAGTAGTACTGAGTTCCGTTGGTCGTGATCGCTTCGAAGTATTCGCCGTCATTGTCACCGTTGCCACGGGCCGTACTACGCAGCCGAACCACCTTGGTGCCGTCGTCGCCCTTGATCCGCCACTCGTCGGTGGAAATTGGGATCAGCTCGCCGGAGTGCCCCTCAAAGCTGATGGTGGCGTTGTCGTAGGCCCAGCATTCGTCGCCCGGCTCGACACCGTCGGTCTTGACTCCGTCGTCGCGGCAGGGCTTGTAGGAACGCTCCACAAAACCCGGAGCGATGTCGAAGCCGTCACCGACCCACGATCCCTGGTTGTTGGCATTGGCCGTACGTCCGTCGATCGCACCCGACGAGTACGAGAGTCCCACGCTGGGCACCAGACCGCCCGGCACCGTCGGTGCGGGCATGTCGTAACTCCAGGAGAACGAACCACTGTTGAGCGCGGTGCTCCAAGTCGAGGCGGATGACAACGGCGACGACGTGTAGTCACCTGAGGGGCCGGAGGCGGATGCCGTGGCCGCCAGCACCGTCATCCCGGACGCGGAGTTCGACCGAGTCGTGGGCAGAGGCGCCGTCGCCGTATCGGTAGCCGTGGCCGGCACGGGCACCGCATCGGCGGTCACGATGTGGTGCTCCGCGTCGTTCCGCCCGGCCAGTTCCGTCGCGTTGCGGCACTCGGCCTTCTTCGGGGTGGTCAGCACACACTCCGGAAACTGCACGAGCCGAAGCCGCTCGCCGTATCCCGCACCAGCGGCGTCGGCAAAGGCGCTGTAGTCCAGGCTCAGGCTCGCCCGCGAATCCTGTGCCCCGCTGCCCGTGACCGTCAGAAGGACACCGTCCACTCCGGCTTTCTTCGCCGCGGAGTGGTCCAGGACACGAACTGTGGCCGCACCCGGCGCCGGCGCAGTGGCCACGGTCGCCCGTGAGGCGCTGTCGGTGGCCGAGCGCATCGGGGTCAGCGATACCGGTAGCGAACCCGCGCGCACCGCGTGATTGACGGACGGAGCCGACCCCGGTTCCTTCCGCGTCGACTTCGCCGACGCCGAAGTCGGCGCCGACAGGGCCACCGAAGCCGTTCCACCGGTCGGCCACGCGTTCTTCGGAGTCCGTGGCTTCGAGACGGTGCGGTCCGCCTGCCGCGGTCTCACCTTCGCATTCGTCCCCTTGACCGTCTTCTCCAACGAGCGGACCGCGGGACGACCCGAGTCCGCCGTGGCCTCGGCGAGCGCGCTGGGCATGGCTTGCAGCAAGGTGGCGACCAGAGCGCCGGACATGACTGCGGCTATGCGACCTGGGGTGCGGCGCCGAAACACCGGTGTGATGCGCATCGTGAATGTCTCCCTGCCCCGTCTGGAGGACCCGGACAGGACTGGTCGTGCCGACGGGAACGCCGGGCGGATGTCACTGAGGAGAAGGGGGAGGAGTTGGACAGGGACCGCCCTGGACGCGCACTCGGTGTCCGGGGCGCGTCCAGGGCTTGATCAGCTAGGGACCGGTGTCGCTGTCCAACTCCGCCGGAAAGGCCAGGGAGATGATCTGAGCTTCGCTCAACACCCCTTGGTAGGCCCATACATCGTCGATCTGTCCGGAGAAGGACCCGCGCCAGGCGCCGGCCGCACGATCACGGCCGAACTGCAAGCCGACTGTCGACTCAAGTGGCTGCTCCGCACCGGCGTACGACGTGCGCTCGGTGCATTCGAGATCCTCGGCATCGCAGAGATGGTTCTCCACTTGGCCATTGACGTAGAGGGCCAGTTCGTTGGAGAAGGCGTCGTAGGTCACGGCCAGATGAGACCAGTTTGCGCCTTGAACACCATCAGTGGAATGAGCGATCACCGTGTGTTTTCTCGGGGTTCCACCGGTGACCGTCTCGACTTGCCATTCCCCGATGACTGTATCCAGATCTGTCATTCCGGGAAAATCGGGATCGTGCACAGTTCGCAGGTAGTGCCATCGGACGGTGAGGGCACTGTCACTGACGTCCCCGATGGACAGGACCGTCATGTCGGCGGTCGGGGCCGTCAGTTGTGCCCAGGCCGTGACCGTGAAACTTTCGTCGGTGTGCAGAGGAACGGAGTTGGTCGCGGCGTAGGAAGCAGGACTGCCGTTCAGGCTCAGAGCTCCCGTTCCCACATTGGCATTGGGAGAAATGAACGCCGGACCGTAGAGCGTGGCCGGGTGCTTGCCCAGGTCGTCGGGTGAAACGAGCGGGGTGGAGGCGGCGTCGTTCAACCTCCACCGGCCGACCAGTTGGGGACGTTGCTGCATCACGACCTGCACCTCGGGAGGAGTCACCACGCGATCGAAGACCCGGAGGTCGTCGATATCTCCGCCGAAGAAGTTGTCGGTGATGCCGTCGTGGCTGTCCGCGCCAATCAGGAGCCCGCCAGGCGTGGGCCAGGGGCTGGTCTGGGTGTAGGCGACCGTACTCACCAGGTAGCCGTTGACGAACAGGCGGATCCGCTGGACGGCCGCGTCGTAGACCCCGACCAGGTGTGTCCATTCACCGGTGGTCGGCCCGATGCACGGATTCCCGTTGACGTCGGGCTTGCCGACGGTACAAGTGGGCTGCACAGCCCGCACCAGGGTCGTCGATGCCTCGTCGGCCACATAGCGGCCGAAGATCCAGTTGTTGTAAGACGGGCTGTAGTACAAGGAGAAATCGCTCTTGTACGTGCCCTTCTGTCCGACGACCACCTTCGATTGCGTGTCGGTCGGGGCGTCGAGCCTCGCCCAGACCGAGACCGAGAAACTGCGGTGGTCATCGACTTGCGGCCTGCCCGTCTTCGCGAACCCGTTGGCTCCGAACCGCGCGGCCGTCCCCGAGACCCCGCGCACCCCGGTGGTCACCGCACCGGTGACAGTCGCGACCGACTGCTCTGTCGTGCCGGCCATGACGCTGCCGGTCTCGTTCATGTTCCACACGGCCTTCGCCGGGACTCCACTCGTCAAGACAGTGTTCGCGGCGACAGTCGACGCATCAGACGCGGTCAATGCCCGGTTCCACAAACGAACGTCGTCCAGTGAGCCCTTCCACGGGTCGGTGTACGTGCCCTGCCAGCGGATACGGCCGAATTGCAGCGCACCAGGCGCCACCGGGGCTGCTGCTGTGGCAACCGAAGTCGAAGGCTTGCCGTTGACGTAGACCGTGATGGTGCCCGCGGCCCGGTTGTACACACCTGTCAGATGCGTCCACGTCCCCGCGACGACCGGTTCCGCGGAGACAGCTGACTGCCACGTCGCGCCAGGAGCGTCCTTGGTCGCCGTCTTGAAGGTCCACTTCCCCCCGTACAGGCCCAAGCTGAACCCGGCAGCGTACACACCGTCCTGCGTTACGGCCGCTCGGCTGACGCTGATGTCCGAGGCGCTCACCCAAGCCGAGACAGTGAAGCTGTCGGAGGTGTCCAGCACCGCGCCAGGTGTCGACGCGTAGTCCGCAGGAGTGCCGTTATCTGCCAGGTTCCCCGGCAGGGACAGGGCTGTGCCGGTACGGCCGGCGGCACCGCTGGCCGCTGCCCCGGTCAGAGTCGCCGAGTAAGTGCCTCCACCGCCTGCCAGACTGCTCGCACCGGCATCGTCATCCATGTTCCAGTCGGCACGCTGCGGCTGACCAGACATGACGTTGAAATAGTAGGTGCTGGGCGAAGAGGCGTTGCCCGCCGCGTCAATTGCCTTCACCGAAAGGTAGTGAGGGCCTTCAGTCAGCGGGACAAAACGCACTGTCCCCGGGGCGCCCGCAGCAGGACTGACTGCCTGTGCGGCGGACGGCGCGGCGTCCATGGCGTACTGATAGGTCAGTTGATCCGGGTGAGCGGGATCCTTCGAGGCAGAGAGGAATGAAAAGGTGCCGTACTTCCCGACGCCGTCCGTCCACGGCAGCACGTCAGCCATCTCCATGGAACCGGGATACGACGGCGACGTGACCGTCGGCCCCTCTGGAGCCTGTGTGTCGACCCGAAAATAGCAGTCGGTGTGGGCCGTGCCATCACCGTCAGAACTCCACGGGCCCCATTCGGTTCCGTCCCAGGCACGCGCTTCCCAACCCACCGAATAACCGGTGTTGATGGGGATCGACGTCGGCAGGGTCAGGGAGAACGGCGAGCCGGAGGCCTTGAACGTATTGGCTGAGGGAGGCGTGCCGAGGGCGCCGGTGGAGAACCAGCGACGCCTGAAGCCCGACCCGTCCGGGTTCCATGAGGCTGCGAACTGAACGCCGATCTTCTCACCGTCCGGGTCGGAGAGCCGAGCGGTCACCTGAGGCCGCTTGTTCACCACGACCGGAGCGAGCTGGCACACCGAACCAGGCGCCATCGACAGATCCTTCATCGGCGGCTGCTTCGGCGGCAGGTTGTACTTGACCTGCAAAGTCGCGTCATCGGTGAAACGCTTCCAGGCATCGGCCTTCGATTCGTCCTGCGCCTTCAGACCCAAGGTCAAATCGGTCCAGTTACCGTTCGCTGCCTGTTGGACCTTGTCCCTGAGCGTATTGGACTTATCGCCGCCAAACTCCAGATTCCCGGCGGGGCACGACGAACTCCAGCCCTTGGCATCCGTCAGGGTCTGCAGATTCTGCGCCCAGAACGGGCTACTGCCGCTCGTCGAGTTGGAGTTGTTCCACGTGGTCCCCGAACTGATCCGGCTGGTCGCGTACAACTGCACAGCTTCTTTGGTGCAACTGTAGGAGTGGGACTCCTTCACATCGAACTCAGCGCTCAGAATGTGCTTCCCGTTGAACGCCTGACCGTGCACCGGCAGGGAGTACAGCACCCGCTTCACGTCATCGGCCGAGCAGTTCGGCGCCACGCAGTAGCCCGTACCAAAATCTGGCACGTAGGTGCTGTTGTAGCTGAACTTCCAGTACGCGATGGACGGATTGGCACGGGAGATACCGGCCCACCCACCTGCATGCGGCGTCGTGATCCCTGGATCGATCATCACCGGGTAGACCGTGGTCGGCGACCCGAGGAGGCTCTGATCCGGAGTAAGCGTCATCGTCTTCTGATCGTCGGCAATCTGAAGCCCGACCTGAGCGGTGTGCACACCGTCATCGACAGGGGCGTCCTCAGCGCCGGCGATACGCGAGGAACGGAGCGTGTGTGCACTCGCAGCGATGGATGAACTGCCGGGACCGTCCTGTGCCGCCTTCGACGAATCGAACATCATCGGCTTCGGCGCCACAAATACGGTGCCACCGCCACCGGCGGCGTCCACCGCCGACAACGATCCGTCCGCGTTCTCTCGCATCGTCATGTCAGGACTGGACATACCGATCTTGAGCCGCACGAGTTCGGGATTCTTCGCTGCCTCGGCGGTCTTGACAACGACCAACTGCGTGAAGCCACCGTCCGTCGCAGTCATCCGCAGGTCCACATCGGGCAGGATCGACCGGTACTCGGCGGTGTCCCCGCTCACTACCGGCGTCGGCAACGGCTTGGGCCACGTCAAGGTGAGGGTCTTGCCCGCGCTCGAGATCCGTACGAGCGGTTGCGTTCCGCCTCCGGAGAATTCCAGCGGCGACAACACCGCCGTCGGCGCGACACCGCCGTCGGCCGCCGTGTTCAGCGACGTATCGATCGTCGCCCACTTCCCGTCCTTGCGCGTCCGCACGGGGTTCGCATGGATGGTCGCCATCAGCGACCCATCCGGCTGCGCAGTCACCTCGGTGTTCTCATCCGTCATCGCCTGCACGACGACCGGCTGACCGGACTTCCGCGCTTCCCCGACCGCGAGCGACTCCGGCGTATCGCCCGTCCCTGGTGACGCGCTTTCCGGTGCCGCGACATCACCAACAGGTACCGGCCCGTCCGCGACTGCGGCGACCGTTCCAGCCGACACCGCCGCTCCGGACAGCACCGCCAGAACCCCGATCTGAGCCGCCGCCCTACGCCAGCGACCGCCACGAGCGGTATGACCGCCCCCCACCCACCCCATGAACCCATCCCCACAGACTGCTCACAAAATTCACACAAGTGAGCGGATCTAACAGGCTGCGATCACAAGGGGTCAACAGGGTTGGACGCAGATGCCCCTTGGGGACGTGGGCGGCGAGAGAGGGCTACACACAGGGAGTCCCGCCTCCCGATGGATGCATCTGATGCCAACAGGATTGCCGCGCACCGCACATGACGATCCATCATCGCGCTCGGCGAGGCCGTTGAGAGGCGGTCGACCTCGACCACCAAGGCCAGGTGGCGGCGAATAATTTACTCCCCCTTGACCGTTGCCCTCGCTTGTCCGCCGCCGCGAGGTACGGGCCCTGGGAACAACCACGTTCGGCGAGACATTTCGGCTGGCGGCGTACCTCGCGGCGTTCCCGCTGCTCGTCACCATCCGCCGTCCCGGCGGCCGGGCGGGGCGGGGCCCGGGCAAGGAAAAAATCCCAGGTCACGGCGAGTAAGTCCGGGGGGTGGTTCGGAGCCGCCTTCGGGATTCGAACCCGAAACCCACACATCACGAGGTCCTGCACGTTCGTGACGGGCGCTGCTGAATAAGCGTGGGGATTCTCGTTCCCCCTGGTCAACGCGCGATAGCACGTCTTGCAATGCTATGTGTTCCAAAGGCCGCCGACACGTCCGCCCACGTATCGCCCGCGCAAGGGACTGGCTGTGCCAGTGTTCTGGGAAACGTCACGTCCGCGCGGGATCGGCCCCGTTGTGAGAAAGCGGCGCGGGCGGGCGCGTGGTCTGGTGGAATGGTCGCCCGGTCGCTGGGTATTCGGCACCGCGGCGTGACCGGGACGAGGCAGGGGGCCGAGAACTGACGCCTAGCAGATCGTATGGACACCAGGGGTCCGGGGGGCCTGTCCGCCGATCTGAGCGGCATGACGTCCTCCCCCTCGTGCCCGTACGTCGGCGCGTACGGTACGCCCTCCGCCCGGTGGACAGCCGGGGGCTCTCACCGTAGGGCCTGCGGAGGACCGCCCGCACCCAATCAATCAACTCCCGTCCGGTGGAGGCCGTGTGTCGTTTCCTCCGCTGCGATCGCACGACGCGCCATACAATCCGCTCAGTGCGACGGTGACCGTATCCAGCCCGACAGGGCCACGCCACCAGCCCACGAAGAACCGTGCGCCGCAGGCCAAACGCGTGGACGGGGAAGGGGGTCAAGCACATCTTCGGGTACAGCTTTCCGCCCAGTCGTGCGACCTGCTTCGCTCAGGCAATCGCGCCTCCTCGTCACCCCAGTCCCCTAGGCCTGCCAGCGCCACCGCCCGCGTGGAAGGCACCGTTCTCAACGTCATCGACATGGACGATGGCGTCGGGCATACGCATGAAATGCATGAGCGCCTTGACAGAGACCTTGTAGCTCCGTCCCACCCTCGCCACCGGGAAAGGCAACTCTCCTTCCTTGATGAGTCGGCGTGCGGCAGATTCAGTGATCCCCATCACTCCTGCGGCTTCCTGGAGTCCAATGTACGAGGGGTAGAAGTCGGAGGCGTAGTAGTAGAGGTTCGGGTTGGAAATCCAGGATCGAGTCAGTCGCTGCTTTACGACCTGGCTGATCGACCCCGTACGGCGACCAGAGCGAAGTTCGTCGTGAAAACCCCGCACAGCGTCGAAACAATCCCACGTCTGAAGCAGCGCACCAAATCGCTCGCCCCTGATCTTTTCTGCGACATCCGCGTCACGAATATCATCGACATTGATGATTGACAACGCCCTCAGCACGGAACCCTGCGCAGAGACTTCCGGCTGGAAGAACAGATCGATGTCGTCCGTCGAGTGCTCCGAAACAGCGGCCCTCCCTCGCCGGAAGGCCACATCGAAGGCCGCCTTCACCATTCGGTCCCTGACGTGGCGCGGAGGAACCCCCATGACGGTGTCTGCCCACACCTCCAGTGCGGTTGCCGTCATCGCCGACCGGACTTCTTCGCGCTCGACCCGGAAATCACGGGAGATACTCGCTGACAGCGTACGGAAACAGGGAACGATACAGTCGAGGATCACCAGGCGCCACGTGTAATCCCCGTCCATGTCACACAGCCGCCCCCTGGCAATCATTGACTCCCACAGGCGGGAACTCGGAGCTGACCGCACTCCCGCTCGGACCGCCTCGGCGCGAAACTTCGGATAAGTAGGATGTCGCTTGATTTCACACTCATCAACATTTCCCACGTGGACGCAGACCGGCCCCTCTCCGAAGATTTTCCGGACGCTCCATTCGATTTGGTCGAAGATATCCGGCATAACTTGGACTCCAATCCTCACTGATTACCCACGACTGAGCATGGCGGAACCTCGATGAATTCAACAGCCCTCGGCGAACCGAGCCATCCGTTCGTGTGAGAAATGTTTGTATGGAGAATTTTTGGATTTTTTAGCTACTCCACCAGGCCGCCGTGCCCGATCGCAGCCTCAACCGACCCGCCGACGTCAACTCAGCGAGGCACACCACGTCGGCGCCGGAGGCTCACACACACCTGCACGACCCAAGGTCGCACCCACCCGCTGGACCTCAGACCACGGGCAGCGAGTCGACCCGCGCGCGGCTGCCGGGGGCATCCTGGGCATGGAAAACCCCAGGTCACGGCAAGTGAGTCCTGGGGTTTTTCGGAGCCGCCTTCGGGATTCGAACCCGAGACGTGCGCATTACGAAACCGTGAGCGATCATGCGAGTCGTCACGGCTCATTCTTTGTCACGCTGTTATGCCTGATCAGAAGGGCTGCCGCTGCTTGAATCGTAGTGTCCCCCCCCCGCCCAGCCCAAAGGCATCCGCGCTCCCTTGTGCTCCCCACACTGCCCCTCGGGGCTGACGTTGGAGGGGCCGACGCCAGGGCAGGTTCAGTTCCGACGGACTCCCGGCAAGAACAAGAATCTGTCAACCGATCAGTTGATCACGCGCGCTGGGGTCGGATCAGATGGATTCAGCGCGCACTGAAAGCCGAGTTCTGGGCGCTGAGGGAGATCGGCAACGACTTCACGATTTGGCACCACGAGATCGACAAAACGTCCCATCCTTACGAACGACGCAACTGACTACTTCTTCACACGGGCCGCTGCCCTGATCTCCGTCGTCCTGCTGCACACCGATCGCATGGCCTGACCGGTTGCGGATCCGCGCCGTGCCGTACCGACCTCAGTCTGTCTGGTCGGCGCGAGTCAGCGTCCGCGCCGCGTGTTCGCCGCGGGCTCGACTCCGTAGTGCCGACCGAGTTGCCCACGTTGCAGGCGCGCCTGTGTTTTCGCACTTCGCTGAAGAATAACCCTAGCTCCGCTGTATCAGGAGCAGAGCGGCCCACTCAGAGCACATTGTACCCACTCTCCTCCTGATTCTCAGAGAAGATCATGGGGCTCTGTGGCTATAGCTCGCCGGCGGCCGCCCGGGTTCGGATTCAAGCAGCCAAAGAGAGAGTCCGTCGCCACAAACGATCTCGGGCCCGTTGGCAGTTTCGAGACTCGTGCGGATGATGTGCAGCCATTCACCAGTCTCGATCCGCGCAAGCGGGTAGGTGGTGGACCGCATGTAGCGATACGTTCTGACCTGATTGTGGATATCGCGCGCACTGTCGGACCAGTCAATAACGGAGAAGTCATCTTCCATTAATCCCGCGTAGGTAGCCGCATCAGCATCCTGTGGCTCACCGGCGTAGCCACCGGCAGCCAACTCAAGGGAGTCCATCAGCAGGTTGTAGATGACGGGCATCGCTTCGTCGCAGTAGTTCTTCCAGGTGATGTCCTCGGCGAGGGGGATGCCGTCCCGCTGCGCGAGGATGTTTCCTGTGTCGAAGTCGTCGTCCATCCAGTGCACGGTTACACCGCCGGTCGTGTCGCCGTTGCGGATCGCCCAGAGCAGTGGCGCGGGCCCACGGTATTTCGGCAGCATGGAGACATGGATGTTCATGATGCCGAGCCGTGGGATCGCCAGGACGGCCTGCGGGATCTTCCAGGGGAAGCCGAACACGATCACCAGGTCGAGGCGATAGCTCGCCAGGGCGCTGGCGAGTCCCTCCATGCTCCCTGGGAGCAGCAGGTCCATCCCTGGTGGGACAGCGTCGAGGATCTCTGCGGTTGTCTCTGGGGCATCGCTGAGATTCGGACCGCCAGATCGGAGGGACCGGCCGTAGAAGTAGGCAACCGGGAGATGCCCAGCGTCTGTGCAGGCTGCGTGGATCGTGGCAAATTCGGCGGGACCGGAGGAGATCACGCCGATCCTCAGGACTTGTCGCAAGCTCCCGTCCTCAGCTTGGAGTGGTCTGGATTCGCGAATGCGGGCGGGTACGCCCCGATCCCACTCAGTTCAGCTTGTACTCGCTGTGGGGAATGCCCAGCTTCCATGCCTCTTCGAACGCGGCAGCGCAGCGTGTCGCCACGTCGGGATCTGCGTCAAGCTCGTTGCCGACCCAGTTCCCATCCCCGGTGAAGTGGTTGAACAGCACCGTCTGACCATCGAAGATCCAGCAGTCGTTGCCAGGCAGAGACAATGTGGAGGCCCGACTGCGCGGCAGCCAGCGCACGTCTTCGCCTGCGGCAATGTTCTGCGGCGTCCCGTCATGCTCGAAACGGATGTATTCGGTAACGGGCTCGGAGACGATGCGTACTCTGCGCAGTTTCACGCCCCGTGCTGCGGTGGCCCTCATGAGGTCGAGCCAGCCGGCTTTACTCTCGGCATCCTGCGCCGGTCCCCATTCACCGGCCCGCCACTTCTCGATGTCGGACTGCTCTTCCTGTACCGCGTAGCTGTCGCGCATCTCCAGGTGGCAGGCCGACTGACGACAGGCGTTGAACAACCCCGCCCAGCCATCTGCGTCAAGAGACTCCACGTGCACCGTCCTTCGGTAAGTAGTCGAACAGGGACGCCGGGACGCGCACGACCGTCTCACCGGCAGGAACTTTCATCTGATCCAGGTCGGACGGTTCATCGATAACGTAGCCCTGCACGATGAAGTCGCCGCTCTCCGCGTCCCGGTACAGCCGCGGCGAACCCCCCTGACCTGTGGAACCGCCGACGAACTCTATCTTCATGATCGAACCTCGCGTCTCGACGTCACTCCGGGCAAGAACGTGGTGCAGAACGCCTGACGGCGCTGCGATGGCGCATTTGGCACATCGATCACCGCACTCGCCCACCGGCAGCTGCGGCCTGATCCGGTATTGCAGAGACGGAGGGTGTGTGTTGCTATCGCCAAGAGCGATGCTAGCCAGTGAGCTGACCCGGCAAACCCCGTTCAGAGAACGTCGGGGTGTCCGCCTCAGGTTCGCGCCAACGGGGAGGAGGTCACTTGACGGGGGAATCGAACAGTTCCAGCAACGAGCCGGTGCCACCGGCTTATCACGGCACACATTCTGACATGTCCGGTTCCGCAGGCAACGTAGTGCAGGCCAGGGACATCGGCGGGGGCATCCACTTCCACTCCTCCCCCCTCACCGCCGGGCCCCGCCCGGGGCAGCTTCCAGGAGAGGCGCGGGGATTCGTCAACCGCGTTCAGGAACTGGAGAGTCTCGACGCCGCGGTAGCGGATCCCGCCGCCGGGGAAGCGGCCCCGCTACGGCTCGCATTGATCGTCGGCACAGCCGGCGTGGGCAAAACATCCCTGGCGGTCCGTTGGGCACACCAGGTCAGGGACCGCTTTCCTGATGGTCAGTTGTATGTCAACCTTCACGGTTACGATCCAGGACCGCCCGTCGCCGCAACGGATGTACTCGTACGGTTCCTGCGCGCCCTGGACATCCCGCTGGAACGCATTCCCAACGGTGAGGAACCGCGGGCGGAGCTCTTTCGTTCGTCCATGGCCGAACGTCGTATCCTCATTGTCTTGGACAACGCCGCCACGGCAGGACAGATCCGTCCGCTGCTACCCGGGGCCCCGAACTGCCTGGTGGTCATTACCAGTCGCACTCGCATGTCGGGACTGGTGGCACGGGAAGGGGCACATCGCGTGAGCCTGGAGACTCTCTCACAGACCGCCTCGGTTCAGCTGCTCCGCACTGTCCTCGCCGCGTACCGCACCAGCGACGGTGACGAAGAACTCGCCGAGTTGGCCCGGCTCTGCGCCCGGCTGCCACTGGCGTTACGCATCGTGGCAGAGCGAGCCGCCGCCCGGCCGCGGATGCCCCTGCGCGACCTCATCACGGATCTGCGCGACGAGTCCGGCCTCTGGGACGCGCTGTCGTCCGAAAACGAGCAGGGCCCAGAACAAACAGACGCGGTTCGCACCGTATTCGCGTGGTCCTACCGTTCGCTCACTCCCCAGGCAGCCCGCATGTTCCGGCTCCTGGGACTCCATCCAGGACCGGACTTCAGCCTCAACGCGGCTGCCGCCCTCGCGGCGGTTCCTCCCGTCACGGCACGGCGACAACTCGACACCTTGGCCGGCGCGCACCTTCTGGACGAGAGCGGACACCACCGCTACCAATTTCACGACCTTCTGCGCGCGTACGCTCTCGACCAGGCCCAGACCGAGGAACCCGAAGTGGAGCGGAACGCCGCCCTGGAACGCCTTCTCGGCTGGTACCTGCACGCCGCGGCGGCAGCCGCCCAGGTCGGATCAAGTGCCTACACGTTGCCCGTCACTCTGCAGCCCCTGCCCGACAACGTGACCGCAGCCACCTTCGAAGACAGTGGAGCGGCCATCGCCTGGTACGAGACCGAACGAAGCAACCTCGTAGCCGCAGTCCAGGCGGCGTGCACCGGCCGAATGGACCGTATCGCCTGGCAGATTCCCGCCGTCCTCACCATGATCATCGCCGATCGTGAGCCCGCCGACGCGTGGCTCCCCGCTCAGCAGATGGCGCTTGAAGCAGCACGGCGAGCAGATGACCGATACGGAGAAGCGATCACGCTCGACAATCTGGGTATCGCCTACCGCCATCTGTTCCGGCTCCTACAGGCAGAAGAACACTTCAGCGGCGCTCTGACGGTATTCCACCGTCTTGGAGACGCGTTCGGCCAGGCGCGGGCCGCAAACGGCCTCGGCGTTACGCACATGTTCGCGCACCACCCCGACCGGGCCGCGGTTCGCTTCGAGGAGGCCCTGCACCTGGTGCGCGAACTCGGCAACCAGCTCTACACCGGTGCCTTCACGCGCAATCTCGGCTGGGCCCTCCTCCAGCGAGGTGACGTCGACCGGGCAGAAACAGTGCTGCGCCAAGCAGCAGACATTTTGTCCGGAGCGGGAGAGTCCCTTGAGCAAGCCGAGGCGCTCACTCTTCTCGCCGCCGTGTACAGGCACTCGCACCGTTTCGACGCGGCCGACGCCGCAGCCGAGCAGGCATTGGCCATCGCCGGCGAGTCCGAAGCGAGTCTCTTCGAAGCGCTCGCCCTGCTCGAACTCGGCCGCAACGCCGTGGCACGGCCGGAGGCCGGCGAAGCCTTGAGCCATCTTCAACAGGCAGCAGCCCTCTTCCAACGAGTCGGACGCCCCGATCTCCAAGCCACCACGTGGGATGTAACCGGCGAGACATACCTCTTGCTCGGGCGTACCGAGGACGCCGCCAGCTTTCACCTCCAGGCCGCCGCCGCCCATCGCAGCCGGGGCGACCGGTGGTCACTCGCAACCTCCCTCGCCCACCTCGCAGACACTCTGGTCCAGGAGGGAAACCTCCTCGAAGCGCAGGAGCACCGCCGCGAGGCAGTCCAACTCCTCGCGAACTTCACGGGACCCGAAGCCGAAGCCAAACGCAGCCGCCTTGAAGCCCTGCTCGGTCCGGAGTAGCACCCCTTGCCACGGTCGCGCTGGACGGCGGTGAGCCGGCAGGTAATCGGGTAAGGAAACACAGGCGCCGGCCCTCACCGGAGATCGACTGCTGGCAGCAACCAGATGGAAGCAGGCAGAAGGGTCCCGACGCGGTCAACCGAGATGGATATCGCCGTGAATGTTCCCGGCCTGAATGACCGCCTGCCGGAACTCTCCGCCGCTAATGCTGTTATGGACTGGGCCCGGCGCGGCGGTCCCCTCTGCGATGAGTTCCCGGAGCGCGACTGACGCGGAGGGGTCCTCACGAAGCAGTTGACGCAGCCTGACTCGCCAGACCGCCTCAAGGTCGGCGACTACCGTCGGGTCGTCACTGTCCCGGACCGCTGTCGCCTCAAGGCGTTCCGAGTCCATTTCAGACTCAGCTCGATCCGCCTCTTCCTGCGTTGCGCTGCCTCGGCGCACCAGCGCGACGATCCGGGGCCTCACCGCATTCCATGCGTCGCTTGCCATGAGAGCAACCACCGTAGTGGCCCCCGATGTCGCGAGCGTCGCTAACTCTGCTTCCATGAAAGCTCCTAGGGAGGATCCGTCGCCCAACCATGGCTACGGTAGGCGCATCACTACCTCCCCGCACCCGGGCACTGGCCAAGTTGTGAGCGGCGTGTCCGCGTGGCCTTCGAGGGAGGCCGAGTTGCCTGGCCTTCATGTCGGGGGCGAACCGGCTGGCGAGCTTGTGAAACATCGGCGGCAGACAGAGCCTCAGCCTGGTGCAGCACTTCTGCTACCAAGGGCACGCCCGCCCGAAAGAGGGACAGGTCCGAGTGCCGTCCGATGTTGCATCGCCGATCAGCGCCTCCCGGCCACCAACTCGTCTGTGCGCCACAGTCCGGCAGCCAACGCGGAGGGTCAGCAAGTGGACTGCCGTCTCGACCAAGCCGAAAAGCCTTCCGAGCCCTTCACCGCCCTGATGGTGGCAACCATCCTGTCTTCTGCATGTCAGGCCACCGATTGCTCGCCTCGTGAACACAGGGCCGACTCGTCGCTCGGATCCGACGGCGAACACGTCTGCGGGCATCCGGGGCTGAATCAGCTCGATCCTACGAGCTCGGCTCGTTCCAGACCGCTCACAAACGTCTGATCAGGTGGGCAGTGGACGGCGCTTGGGGGCGCATCCTCGACGCGGTTTCGGCAGCAGTTGACGCTGATGCCGACATCGGCTGGACCGTCTCGGTGGACTCCACCGCCTGCCGGGCTCACCAGCACGCCGCCGGAGCCCGGAAAGAGGGGCGCCAGGCCGCGCCGAACCTGACGACCACGCCCTCGGACCCTCCCGCGGCGGACTGAGCACGAAAGTCCACCGCGCCAGCGACAGGTGTGCACGACCCCAGGCCCTTCGCATCACCGCAGGTCGGGCGGGCGACGCCCGGCCTTGGAGACCGTCATGGCCGGCATCCGTGTTCTGCGAGCCGGCCCCGGCCGGCCCAGAATCCGGCCCGATACCGTCCTGGCAGACCGAGCGTATTCATCCCGCGAGATCCGCAAGCACCTCTGGCGACGCGGATTCCGAACTGTCATCCCCCAGCCGTCCGACCAAGTCGGCCGCCGCCTGCGGCGAGGCCGCGACGGAGGCCGCCACCGGCCTTCGACGCCGAGGCGTACAAGCAGCGCAACGCTGTCCAACGGTGCATCAACGGACTCAAGCAGTGGAGCGGCCTGGCCATGCGAACAGACAGGCTCGCCATCGCCTACCAGGTCGCACTCCACCTCGCCGCCATCCTCGTCTGGACCGCCGCTTGACCGCCAAAGCCCCCTACCCGCGAGGATGGCCACATGGACGACCTTGTGGAGTTCCTCGTCGCACGTATCAATGACGACAACCACGCCTATGCCTACGTGGCCGGCACCCTGGGCACAGAGGCTCTCCTCGACAGCCACCTCCCCATGCTCGATCTGATCGAGCAGCTTGCGAACGAATACAAAGCCATGGCCCCCTCAGACTCCCGCTCGGCCGGCCTGGCATACGCGCTGCGAGTCCTTGCACAGTCATACGCCGAACACCCCGCCTACCAGGAGGAATGGCGCCCATAGCCTTCCAAGGAGACAGTCCCTAAAGGTTGTTGCAGAACGTCCGTGATGGGGCATTCCTTCTGTATGGGTGGGGTGTTGCGGGCTGAGCCGTTGTGGGTGGAGGCATTCACTGGTTTGCGGATGGACCGGTTCGCAGAACTGGTGAGGGTGGTACGGGAGCGGGAAGGCAACGGGCCCGGGGGTGGTCGCCCGTGGTGCCTGCCGTTGCCCGACCGGGTGCTGCTGGTGGCCGTGCACTACCGGACGAACCTCACGATGCGCCAGTTCGCCCCACTCTTCGGGATCTCCTGTGCCACTGTCTGCCGGATCATCCAGCGCCTGCGTCCGCTCCTCGCGCTGGAGCCCGCCCCGCGACCCGTCGCGGACATCGACCGGTTGTGGATCGTCGACGGCACACTGATCCCGGTCCGCGACCGCAGCCTCGCAGCCTCCTCCCGCAACTACCGCTTCTCTGCGAACGTGCAGATCATCATCGACGCGGACAGCCGTCTGGTCATCGCATCAGCCCGTCCGGCACCCGGGAACAAGGCCGACGCCCACGTCTGGCGGGAATCGGACCTGCCGGCCGCCTCGGCCGGAACGACCGTGATCGCGGACGGCGCCTACCTGGGCACCGGACTGATCGTCCCGCACCGCAAAAGAGCCGGCCGCCCCCTCCTGCGCGGCCAGGAGGAGGACAACGCCGAACACCGACGCGTGCGAGCCCGTGCCGAGCACACCTTCGCCCGCATGAAGAACTGGAAGATCCTCCGCGACTGCCGCCAGAAAGGCAACGGCCTCCACCACGCCGTCCAGGCCGTCGCCACCATGCACAACCTCGCCCAGACAGGATGACACCAGCAGGCCAACCGCCACACCAACCCGCCCACACCCACCCTTCTGCAACAACCTTTAGTCGGGGGGCTGCGTGGATGGTTCTCACATCCGCGCGAAAACGGGAGACGCCGACACCGGTCTTCCGCCGGTCGACCGGCGGAAGACAGGCAGCAGGCACCATCTGATCTGCGGTGGCCGCGGCACCCCACTGAAGGTCGTCACGACTGCGGCGAACGTCAACGACGTCATCCAGACCCGCCCTGGGCGACGGCATCCCGCCCGTCGCAGGACACCGTCCCCGCCGCCGACCTGAATCCCTGCTCGGTGACAAGGGCTACGACTCCAACGCCCACCGCGACGCAATGCGGAACCGACGAATCCTGTCCGTCATCTCACGCAAGGGATCACCGAACATCAAGGGCATCGGCAAGCTCCGCTACGTCGCTGTAGCAGACCTTCGCCCTACTCCACCAGAGCAAGCGGCTCGCTGTGCGCTGGGAACGCCGCACCGAACTCCACGACGCCTTCGTCTCCCTCGCCCACAGCCTGATCTCCTTCAGACGCTTCAAGAAGGCATGATCATGATCGTGTTACGAGCTTTAAGCAGTGGGCTGTTGTTGCCCTCCCGGTGAAGATGAAAGCACTCCCCGCACAGTCCGGGTGCCATAAAGTCATCCCAGCGGCTGACGGCCCACAGGCAACGCTTTCATGCATCGGCACAAGCGGCGCGGCAACAACACCGCGCTCCGGCGACCAGCCGGAAACTCCGATGCGAGAAGGAGCCCATGTCCCAAGGCCGACACCGCAACAAAAGAAAAGGGGAAACCCGACTACGAGCCGTCTTAACCTTCGCCGGGCAAGTGGCCGCCCGCGTCCTTGCCGACGCGGTCAGCTCGCACCTCGGCAACCGTTGAGACGTGTAGCCGGATCCCCTCTTCACTACAGTGACCGCATGCGGTCATAGGCGCGCTTCTACCGCGCCACACGTGGGGGTCGCACGAAGCAGCGTGGCTCCCACGTGCTGTGTCGGCGGCCCGCCGTCTTATGCCCCGCGTCCTGAGTACACGGATTCATAGAGTTAGGCAACGCCAACGTCAGCACTGTAGTGCCCCCGCAACTCTCCGGCTGGCTACATCCATTAATTTGCGCTCAGGGTCGGACTGGCGATCCTGCCGGAGAGCACCCACCCCGCGTCCCCGCTGGCCCCACCTCGGCGCGTACTTTCAGCAGTCGCTCCAACGGCGAGCCAGCGCAGCGTCGGCGCGCAGGGTCGTGGGCATCTTCGCGTCCACCTTGCCTGGTCATGGTCTTCGCCGCACGGGCAGATGCTCCACCCGTCGCGTTCGACGCGGACGGCAACCGACTCGGTAGTGTCGGCGAATTCTGTCAGCACACCGACCGGCAGGTCGGACTCATCACCGACGCCCTCGGTGGTCATGGCCGCGCCGGTCTCGGTCGCCAGGTCCAGCGCGTGCGAGGCGGTACGCCCGTCGCCGTTCAACGTCGCGTACTTGCCAGTCTGTGCGGCGGCCATCACGAGGCGGCCCAGGATCCGTACCGGCACCGCGGCGGTGCTGGCATCGACTCGTACAGGCCGCACCGCGTAAACGTGCTCCGCGCCTTCGCGGCCGGGGTCCGCAGCGGCGGTGATCGCCTCGGCGACCGACTCCGGCCTGCACCAGGTGGAGGGCCTCCTCGGGGTCCATATTCACGCGCTCGGCGACCGAGCGGACCATCAGCGCCACCACGTCGCGCACTGCCACAGGCTCGACCTCGACGCCACGCGTCAGCAGCACCGCGCCCGTCTGGGCAACGACTGCCTTGAGTCCACACTCTGCTGAATATCGGACGCCACATCAGCGTACGGGCTGCTTGTTGTCGGGATGCCACAAGCCGACAGGGACGAGACACCGCTATGCACGAAAGCCGTCCCCACTCCGGGCTCAGCCCGACGACCGGCCGAGAGCGTCTGGCGCCGTCGCTGGACCACCGCGCCGACAGCCCCCGGCCGAGCTTCCGCCGCACGCACCGCGCGCTCCCCGGGAACGGCCCGTTGTCCTTCGCCTGTACAAATGCGTTCCCCTCGCGCTTCCCCTTGACCTCTGCGGGCGTCCCTTGCCGCACCGCAGAACCCGCCAGGCGCGGGGAAAAGGAAAAACCCCAGGTCACGGCGAGTGAGTCCTGGGGTTCTTCGAAGCCGTCTTCGGGATTCGAACCCGAGACCTACGCATTACGAGACCGTGAGCGTTCATGTCGTGTGGTGCCCGGTCGTACCGCTGAGTGATGTTTTTCCTGATCAGAGTATGTGTGGCTGGTTGGACTGTGCCACCTCGTAATACGTCGTCCAAAGGCATCCGGCCACCGACTGGCCACCGGTGACTTCGGTAAGGATGCCCATCAGGGTTGTGAGCCACCGACAAACTCCCATCGAGCGGGCTTCCACCAGTGTCACTTGCCGGTTCCGGTCAGGCTTCGCCTGCGACGCGATCAGCATGAAGAACCGAAAGCCAGGACGGCGGGCCTCTGCCGAACTGGCCGGGTGAGCAGACGGGGAGTGACCCAAGAGATCGCAAAGTCCTTGGAAACTCGCAGGTCGTGAAGGGGTTCTCCCCGCGCAGGCGGGGGCGGCCCGTCGCGGCCGAGGAACGCGGCCGGTTCGTCGCCGCCCCCGTGATCTGCGTGACCGGCACCCTCACCGATCCGGGCACCGTGTGCCAGGTGGTGGTGTAGGCGGTGTGCCCGGGCGGGCGCGGCCGGCGGCCCGGCACCGGGGGCGGGGTGACGTCGATGCAGTGGCCCGCGGATCGCCGCCGTCACGAGCCGGTCCTCCATGCCTGCTTCGGCGCGGCGGCCGCGCAGCTCGCGGACGAGGTGGCGGCGGGCCGCGGCGAGCAGGTGCCGGTGGCGGAGGTGCTCGCGGTGGATGTGGACCGTCGCAGCGACGTCCACGGCCGCCAGGTCCACATCGACGACCGCCGCGGCCGCGCCGTCACCTGCCGGCGCGGCGGCGGTCCAGGAGGCGCGGATCACGGCCGGCGCACGGCGCCCTCCAGGATCGAGCACAGTCGGGCTTCGGTGCTGGTCGGATCCCCCGGCGTAGTCGGAAGCCGTCGTCCCCGGTGTGACCCGTGTGGCTGGTGTGCCCCGTGTGCTGGGCGCGTCCGGGCGGAGGTCACCGACGGCGTGCCTAGGGTGCCTTTGATCCCGGTTTGCCGCAGTGGGCGGTGGCTGGTCGTCGAGGAGAGGCCGATGAGGCAGAGGTTGTGTTGGATCGCGTTGAGCGCGCTGGTACTGGCCGCCGCTCCGGTGACTGCCGCGGCAGCGAGCCCACAGGCCGCGCGTTTTGTGCCGGCACCTGGTTCGGACAGCAGCGTGGTGACGGTACGGACCGGGGGAGACCGGGTCTCTGAGGACGAGGCGGCGCCGCTGGCAGGAGTGGGCCTCGCGCTGTACGCGAGTCCGGACGCGACCGATCCAATCGGACAGGCGTGGGCCCGGTGCACGTCCGACGCCGAGGGGGACTGCAGCTTCGTCGTCCCGGACACCGCCGCGGGCCAGGCGAACCACTCCGCGGTGATGACGGTGCGCCAGACGGCGGCGCCGACCGGGTGGTACACCAACCCGGTGCTGCGCACCGGACCGGGCAGCGGCTCGGGGTCGGTGGCCTCGCCCTACCGGTTCCAGACCCCGCCGCTGCAAGCGGGGAACACCTACCGGTCGACGCGCGAGTTCATGTACAGCTCGAACAACGGGCTGCCCACACGGTCGGGCGGGGTATGGCAGTCCTCGCGGGACAATCCGCCGCTGCCGCCGTCGTGCGGTCTGGACGTCGCGGTCGTGCTCGACCTGTCGGCGTCGGTCGGCAGCCAGCTGCCGGCGCTGAAGGCCGCGACGGACGCCTTCACCGACGCGCTGACCGGCACGCCTTCGCGGATGGCGCTGTTCTCCTTCGACGAGGCGTCGCCGTCCACCAGCGTGGGCGTGAACTATCCGCAGCTGCGTTCGGTGTCCACGCAGGCCGGAGCGGACTCCTTCAAGGACCTGTACGCCGACTGGACGCTGGGCAAGGGCACGAACTGGGACCAGGCGCTGTGGGCGGTGGCGCAGGCACCGGAGCACTACGACGCGACCGTGGTACTGACCGACGGCAACCCGACCCGTTTCGGCGAACGCCGGGGCGACGGGTCGAACACCCACTTCATTGACGTGGAGAACGGCGTCTTCTCCGCCAACTCCGTGAAGGCGAAGGACACCCGGGTGATCGCGCTGGGTGTGGGCAGCGGCGTCGCGGGGGTGTCCGGGCTGAACCTGCGGGCGATCTCCGGACCGACCGCGTTCGACGGGTCCAACACCGTGGCCGCGGACTACTTCCAGACCGCTGACTTCGGCCAGGCCGGCCGCCAACTGCACGACCTGGCAGTGGACAAGTGCACCGGCACGATCAACGTGGTCAAGCAGATCACACCGGCCGACACCACCGGCGAAGACGTGACCGGCTCGGTTCCGGCCGGCCCGGGGTGGACCTTCGCTGCCTCCACCACCACACCGGGAGTCACCGGTCTGCCCGACTCCCGGACCACCACCGCCGACGGCACCGGCACGGTCACCTTCACCCCCGGCTACGGCGCCAACCCCTCTGCTGACGTCACGGTGGACGAGATCCAGCACCCCGGATACCAGCTGGTCACCCAGGGCGGCCAGAACGCGGTGTGCACCGACCTCGACACCGGCCGGCGCGTACCGGTGGAGAACACCGCGTCCGCGGCCGGCCCCGGCTTCACCGTCGACGCTCCCCGCCAGGACGCGATCACCTGCACCGTCTACAACCGGCCCGCGGAGGACGACGGCGAAGCCGACCTGACCGTCGACAAGGAGTGGGACGTCGACGGGCACCTCTACCCCGAGGGCACCCAACCCGACGGCCTCGACGCCCAGCTCACCCTCACCGGCCCCGACACCGCGTCACCGACACCGCAGCCTTGGGGCGTCGCCCGCCCCGGCTACACAGTGGGCGACCAGGTGACGATCGGTGAACAGGTCCACCTGGGCAACGACGCCTGCACGCTCACCCGCTCCGAAATCAGCGAGATCGACGGCACGCCCGTGGACCTGCCCTTGCCGTACGAGACCACCCTCACGGCACACCACCAGCACGCCACCGTCACGAACACCGTGACCTGCTGCCCACCCGATGACGGCGGCGAGCACGGCGGCTACGGGAGCAGCACCGACGCGCACGGCGCAGACGGCCGCCATGGCGTGACCGTCGCCCGCGGCCACCGCGCCGCCCTGGACCGCCCCGGCCGCTGACCGGCCGGCCGACCCCTGCGCACCACCATTCCAGCGCCCGCCTGCATCCCAGTCTCGGCGGACAGTTCCCCGACCCATGCTGGTTCGCGCGCGTACCCGAGGGAGGAGATCCCGACGTGGGCCACACCCGCTACGTGCGGGCCGCGTTCGCGGCTGCCGACGAAGCGGTCTGCGACGCCCTGGCCCGCGGCTGGCTGCCGGGCGAGCGGGTCGCGGTCGTCCACGCCGCGACCCGGGCCGACCTCAGCGCCTGCTCACCTGCGGCGACGCCACCGATGTCATTGTGACCGCCGCCGACGTGGGTTTCGACGGCGAAGAGATGCGGCTCGGGGCGTCGGTGGGGATCTACGACCGGCCCGCGCAGGAAGTCTGCCGTCCCTTCCCAAAGGGCACACGAGGGTTCGTCCTGGGCGAGGGGGCCGCGGCAGAATCTATGAGCACCCCGGTCACCAGACTGAATTTTCCGTGGGGGTCGGCGCCAGCCCGCCCCGGCGCCGCAGCGATGCCTGCTCCTGATCCGTCAACCGGACGCGGCACCGGCGCCGCGCCGGACCGCCGCGCCCGCGTTCCACGACGACGGCCGGTGACTTCGGCGGGGCGTACCGCTCGACCCGGTCGACCGAAGCCCCGGGGCTTGCAGGTCAGGACTTCAGCGCGACCTCGTGGCTGGACTCGGTGGGCAGCACCTGGCCGCGGCAGCCGCCCAGGGTTCTGCTCATCGCGGTCTTCTCCGCCGGGGTGATCCACAGCTTGTACTTCGTCTCCACCGCGACCTGCCGTGCCACGTACTCGCACCGGAATCCGGCCGCTGCCTGCGGCAGCCAACCGCTGGCGTCGTCGTCGCCCTTGTCGTCGTTCGCCGGGCCGTCCGCGGCGGTCAGGTTCAGCGGATCGTTGGCCAACTGCTCGCGCACCGGCTTCGACAGCGCCTTCGCGCCGGTCTGCCAGGCGTTGCCGAGCGCCACCATATGGTCGATCCGCACCGCCGGACTCGTCTTCCGGCCCCGGGTGAAGCGGATCGTCCGGCCGGTGCAGGGGTCCTTCAGGACACCGGACTCGACCTCGCACCTGCCCTCGAGCTTCACCTCGGTGAGATCACGCCGCAGGATGTCGTCCCTCGTCTCGCAGCCGTTGTGGCCGCCGGACGCGCCTTGGCCGTCGGTCCACGCCGCGCCGAAGTCGGCGATCCGGTCGTAGCCGGAGATCGGCCCGTCCGGCTTCACCGCGAGCTTCGCCAGCGCCCCCAGCGCCGACCCGCTGCTGATGGAGCGGGCGACACCCGCGCTCCGCGAGGGCACCTTCCCGTTCGCGCTATCGGACTTCGGCTGGCAGCCCGCCAGCACCAGCCCCGCCAGACGAGTGCGCAAGGACGGATCTAGGACGGATCCAGGACGGAAGCTCTTAGCCTCGATTAGCAGGGTGACAGTCGGCTGGGCCGCCTGGTGGCCGGGCCACGGCCCCGCACGGCATCCGAGCGGGATGCATCACCCATCGCCGGATACTGACAATTATGAGGACTGGGAGAAACACTCAATGGCTCGTGTGATCACGGCTCTCGGCGCGCTTGTGTTGGCTGGGGCATCGATCCTCGGCGCGTCCTCGCAGGCGTCTGCGGATCCGAATCCGAACGTTCACGACTCCAACCCGCAGATGGCCACGCTGATCACCCAGTACCGCCCGGGGGTCTACAGCTCCCCCCGGGCGGACTCCAAGAAGATCGACGGCCTCATCCTCGCGCCGGGGCAGCAAGCTTACGTGGACTGCTGGGTGTCCGGCGGCACCGTCGGCACCACCGGCGACGTCTGGTACCGCACCTCGGGGATCATGGTGAACGGCACCTACCTCGATGTATATACCTCCTCCGGGGGCCCCGGCTGGACCTACGGGCCGTACGTGGATGGTGACCAGAGGTTCTGGATGTCGCCTGGTGGTCTGCCCCACTGCTAGTGCCGCATCAGGCAACGTTCGCCTGATCCGAGCCGAGATCCTGATCCGCGCGCTGGACCGGCGCCCCGGTAGCGAGTCCGACGACCAGCAGTCCTGAACCCTGGCTGCGCCGCGCAACCGGCTGCGTCACGCCGCCCACGGCGGGCCCGGCATCGCGGTCACAGGCTGGCCCGTTCGGCGAGGGCGACTTGCTGCGCGCGGTGCACCCGGCATACCGGCTGGGTCGGCAGCGCGGGCCGGTCGCACGGCACGCCGTCCAGCCCTGTGCACGTCACCCGATTCATGCCCGGCGCCGGGTCGATCACCCGGCCCTCCTGCTCCTGGCGGCATGGCTTGCACAGCCCGTCGAACACTGCGGCACCGGTCAGGAAGATCCGCGCACCGCGGTTGCAGCAGGCGCCGCGCGGCCGGTTGTCCAACCCGCCCGGGACAATCTGCACGGCATGGCGCGGGACACGGTCGTCCTCGCAGCCCGGACAGGCCCCGGACCGATCTGCGGCGGCGCCGTGGCCCCGGGCACAGGCCCTGCTCGATGCGGCGGGCCGGCGGCGGTCGGCGACGATCGAGGCGCACACCTCGCAGCGCGCGCCGGTCGACCACAGCACGCCGGCCTCGCAGTCCTCGAGGCCACAGCCCCACCGCGGCAGTGCCACTCCGAGCAGCCACCGGCCCGGCTCCCGGATGTCGGCCGGGACGGCTGCGGCGAACCTGGCGCGCAGCCGTGCCGCCAGCCGCTCGGGGTCGGTGCCGGTGCGCAGCTGCCGCCCGACCTCCCGGGCGATCTGCCGCTGCATGAACGCGCTGTCCACCTGCTCCAGCAGCCAGTGCACCGGCTCCCGCACGCCGTAGATCGCGGCGGACATGGTCAACTGCGATCCGGTGTACGACGGCCGGACCGGCCCCCGCCCTTGCTGCGCTTTTCGCCTTCGACCTTCGGCGCGAGATGCTCTCCATCCGCGCGGAGCGCGAGACCAGCGCCGCCCATCGCGGCCGCACTCGAGGTCGGGTGGTTGCGCTGGTGGAGGGGTGGGTGGGTGACGGCAGCTTTGGGGCAGCGGCTGTCGTCGGCAGCACGCCCCCGACAGGTGTGTGGCGTCGGCCGGACCGTTCGGCCGGGCGGAAACGGATCCGGCGGATCTCCGCGTCGAACTGGAGGAAGAGCACGAACTCCGCCCAGGCGTTCTCCCAGAGCCGCACGATTGCCGGGTATTTGGTGCCCCATTCCCTCTGGAAGTCCAGGAAGCGGTCCTCTGCGGCCTTCGCGGTCGGTGCGCTGTAGACGGGCTTGAGGGAGCGGGAGATCTTGTCCCAGTCCTGGCGGCCCGCATAGCGGAACGACGCCCGCAGCAGGTGAACGATGCAGGTCTGCGTCACCGCCTGGGGCCAGAGCGAACCGATCGCGTCGGGCAGGCCCTTCAGCCCGTCGCAGACGGCCGTGCACACCTCATCGACGCCTTGGTCGCGGATCTCGGTCAGCACTTGGAGCCAGTACTTGGCACCCTCGCCGCCGTCGCCGGCCCACAGCCCGAGGATGTCGCGGGTGCCGTCCACCGTCACGGCCAAGGCGACGTAGACCGGCCGGTTGGCAACCTGCCCGTCGCGGACCTTCACGTGGACGGCGTCGATGAAGACCACCGGATAGACCGGGTCGAGAGGCTGGTTCTGTCACTCAGCCATGCCGTCCATGACCTTGTCGGCGCCGTAGACCTCGGCCAGATGGGCGGAGATGTCGCCGTGCGTCAGGCCCCGCGCGGACAGGGAGAGCACCATCTCGTCCACACCTGTCAGACGCCGCTGGCGCTTCTTGCCGATCTGCGGCTCGAAGCTGCCCTCCCGGTCCCGCGGAACGGGCATGTCGCCCGGGCAGACGTCGGTCAGCACCGTTTTGGAGCGGACACCGTTGCGGCTGTTGCCGCTGCCGGCGCCCGCCGGGTCGTGCTTTTCGTAGCCCAGGTGGTCGGTGATCTCGCCTTCGAGGGCGGACTCCAGTACCCGCTTGGTCAGCTGCTGCAGCAGCCCGCCCTCACCGGTCAACGCCAGCCCGCCCGCACGGGAGTTCAACCAAGGGTGAGTCCTGCTGCGAGTACGAGCAGCCTCGACCGGTTCGCCGCCTCGGCAATCAGTGCGCTGCGCCCTTGTCGCAACTCGACAACCCTTCAGCCCTGAACGAACCGAGCACCGACGGTCCTACTGCACGCTGCCTGCACGCGCGGCCACCGGATGGCCACCGGGTCCGGCCTTCGGAGAGCAGACTAGAAGGCGGATGGCGATAAAGTCACAGGTCAGAGCACTGAACCGAAGAAGCGACCACTGAGAGCCAACCGCAGACCTACGCATTACGATGCACGGACCGCACATGTCCGTTTCACCCGAATTCCAAGGTCAACCAGAACAAGAAACCCCAGGTCAGAGGCCCGACCTGGGGTTTACCGTGGAGCCGCCTTCGGGATTCGAACCCGAGACCTACGCATTACGAGGGCCCGCGAGATCATCCCGGCTATTACCGGGCGGTGCCGCAGAATCCCGTCTTACCAGGTCAGAGACCTGCGACCCCGATCGGTATGATGCCTAATCCAGACGGTGCCGCCCCATCCGCTCACGCATCGCTCACGCATTGAGTCGGCGCCGGAGCAGATGATCCCTGGCCAGTGGCGCCCCCGCTTTCGGTGAAGAGCAGCTAGATAGGCCGCCTGTTCGACGGGGTCACCGCGTGAGCGGGTCCGAAGCTGTTGCCGGGACGGACAGGAAGTCTCGGCCTCATCCTGCCTCCCAAGACCACGGGTCCGGCGAACTCCGGCCGGCATGCGGGGCTGCTCCCGTAGCATCGATTGGTGGTGGGGTGTGTCGCCCTGAGCGAACGAACGCCCGCAGTGGTCCCTCTTGGCCAGGGGTCGCATCCGCCCGGGTTCACGGAGTCTCCGGGACGGTCACCCTTTGGAGAACAACGTCACGGGGAAGCAGAACCGGGCACACATGAAGTACGACATCGCCGCCCCCGAGCCGGCGGGCATGGTGGCTTCGCTCAGCTCGCTGGGTTACTCGCTGCCAGCTGCCGTCGCCGACCTCGTGGACAACAGCATCTCCGTCGAGGCCCGGACCATCGACGTGGAGTTCACCTGGGCCGGCGCCGATTCCTGGATCGCGGTTGTCGACAACGGCTGGGGTATGACCGCCGAGGAACTCGTCACGGCCATGACGGTGGCCGCCCGCGCCCCCTCGACGCCACGCTCGGCTACCGACCTCGGCCGGTTCGGCGTCGGTCTCAAGTCCGCCTCGTTCTCCCAGGCCAGGCAGCTCACCGTGACCTCGGCCAAGGCGAGGGGACAGTGGCACACCCGGACCTGGGACCTTGACGTCGTCGAACAGTCCGGCCAGTGGCGGCTGCTCCACGACGCGGACACCGAAACCATGGCCGTGCTAGACAGACTCCGGGGGGATTCCGACCACGGCACCATCGTTCTCTGGCGGCGGCTCAACGGATACCACGCTGCTGAAGTGGGCGAAGGTGACGAGGGCACCCAGAAGCAGTTCTACGCAGAGGCGACGCGTACCGAGTCACACCTCGGCATGATCTTCGCCCGGTTCCTCACCGGTACCCGGCGCCGTGACCTGCGGGTACGCGGAACCACGGTGGAAGCCTGGGATCCCTTCCTTCGCAACCATCCCTCGGTACAGCCCCTCCAGCCGGAAGAGCTGCCGCTGGGTGACAGCTCGGTTCGAGTCGAGGCGTACATCCTGCCCGGCTCCCACCGGCTCAGCTCAGAGGAGTACGCCCAGGCAGCCGGCCCTGAAGGCTGGCTCGACCAACAGGGCTTCTACGTGTACCGCCGGAACCGACTGATCCTCGCCGGTGACTGGCTAGGGCAACGGGGAATGCGACGTGAGGAGAAGTACAACCTGGCGCGCATCGCCGTGGACATCCCGGCCGAGACGGACGCCGAGTGGAGCGTCGACGTGAGGAAGTCGAGCGTCGTCCCGCCCGTCGCCCTCCGGCCGCATCTCAACCGCATCGCGCGCAAGGCCCGGTCGACCGCGGCGGACGTGCTCCGGTACCGGGGACAGGTCGCCGCCCGCACTCACGGCGACCCGCTGTCGTACGCGTGGCTAGTACGCCGCCCGGAAGGCAGAGTCACCTGCAAGGTCAACCGCAGCCACCCGTTAGTCCAGTCCGCCCTGCGTCCGGGCGGCAACACCAGCGCCGACGTACGCGCGTTGATCCGTCTCCTTGAGGAGACGATCCCCGTCACGGCGCTGCGAGTGATGCACGAGACCGACAGCAGCGACGATCCAGAACCGTTCGGCGGCCCGGGCCCGGCTGACGACGCGGCCGTCGAGGTCGCACAGCGCATCTACGAGTCACTGGTCTCGGGTGGCCGTTCTCCGTCCGCCGCCAAAGATCGGCTGAGGACCATGCCGCCCTTCGACCAGCTGCAGGGTTTCTGGAGCAGATGACGCATTGTCCGTGGCCGCTCCTACGCTTCCAGACATCGACTTCGTCCGACCGGAGGTTCCACGTGAGCGACGTTCCCGACGACCCCATGGCCAAGGCCCGTCGCCTGGTTCTCAGTTTCCTGCCCCAGGACCGGCAGCCGAAGTCTGACGAGGTCTACAACGCGGTCAACGTCATCTTCGGCATGATGGCCGCGCAGGGTGAGGCCGTCGACCGGGAAGTGCTGGTAAAGGAGATCGAGGCCCTGACCGCCGTCTTCCAGGAGCGGTCTCTCGCCCTCACCGAGGGCGAGGGTCACGAGCCGTGGCTGCCCGAGGCGAAGAACGACCGCGACTGGGACTTCTGGGAGCGCTACCGCAGGTACCTCGAGGACGTGGTCAACCTCCCGCCGTGGGTCGTACGCCGACTGGACCAGAGCTCAGACGACGTACTGAGTCAGCTGGAGGACCCCCGTCGCCCGGGACCGTGGCGCCGCAGAGGCCTGGTGATCGGCCAGGTGCAGTCAGGAAAGACCGGCCAGTACATCGGACTCACAGCAAAGGCAGTGGACGCCGGCTACCGCTTCATCGTAGTGCTCGCAGGCATCCACAACGACCTTCGTAGTCAGACCCAACTTCGGATCGACGAGGGGCTCCTGGGCTTCGACACCCAGAACCAGAGCCGCTCGGACGAGAACGGGCGTTCCCGTGCCATAGGTGTGGGCAAGATGCCGCTAGTGAAGAAACTCAAGATCGCCTCACCGACCAACAGCGGCGAGAAGGGGGACTTCGGTCTCGCGACGGCGAAGGCGATCAACTTCCCCCTGGGTGACTTCCCCGTCGTCCTCGTCGTCAAGAAGCACTACAAGATCCTCGAGTACGTACGTAAGTGGGTACTGGACGTACACGGCGTCGAGGACGAGAACGGTGACAAGGTCATCAGCGACCTCCCGCTGTTCGTCATCGACGACGAGGCCGACAACGCCTCCATCAACACGGTGCGTGACCCGGAAGCGGATCCGACCAAAACCAACGCGGCAATCCGCAAGCTCATGAAGAGCTTCGACAAGTCCGCGTACGTGGGCTACACGGCCACGCCGTTCGCCAACATCTACATCGATCCGGAGGCGGACAACTCCGAGGCTGGCGAGGACCTCTTCCCTGCCAGCTTCATCCGCAGCTTGCCCTCCCCGTCGAACTACCTCGGGCCCGAACGGGTCTTCGGCCTCCAAGTGGAGGACGAGGATGAGGCCGACGTGCAGGCCCTGCCGCTCGTCCGTCACGTGGACGACAGTGACGCCTGGCTCCGCTCCGGGCACAAGTCCGGCGACGTCCCCGCTGGGGACCTCCCGACGTCCCTGCGCGAGGCGGTCCTCTCGTTCGTGCTCTCCTGTGCCGCCCGCCGGGCCCGGGGGCAGACGAAGGCCCACAACTCGATGCTGGTGCACGTCACTCGTTTCACCGCTGTGCAGAACCTGGTACACGAGCAGGTCCAGGACCACCTGCACCTCGTCGTCGACATGATGCGGGATCGCTACGGAAAGGGACCCGAGATCCGTGCCGAGATCCGTGCCCTGTGGGAGAGGGACTTCGTCCCGACCACTGACTGCTTCGAGCCCGAACAGGCCGAGCGGCTGACCTGGGACCAAGTATCCGACCAGCTCCTTCCGGCCCTCCGGAAGATGCAGGTCAAGACCGTAAACGGCTCTTCCAAGGACGCTCTCGACTACTACGACAACCGCAGGAACGGCCTGTCGGTGATCGCCATCGGAGGGCAGAAGCTCTCCCGCGGCCTCACTCTTGAGGGCCTGACGGTCAGTTACTACCTGCGGCCGTCGAAGACGTACGACACGCTGCTGCAGATGGGCCGGTGGTTCGGCTACCGCCCCGGGTACGAGGACCTGTGCCGCCTTTACACCATGCCGGCTCTCGAGAACGCCTATGCGGAGGTCACTGCCGCCACCGACGAACTGCGCAGGGAAGTCGAGGAGATGGCGACCCTCGGTCTCACCCCGAAGCAGTTCGGCCTCAAGGTGCGGGCCTCCTCGCTGGGCCTCACCGTGACAGCGGCCAACAAGATGCGGCAGAGCACGAAGATCATGCTCAGCTACTCCGGCGAGGGACCGGAGACTGTGATCTTCAATCTCGCGAAGGGCACCGTCGAGCGTAACTACCAGGCCTTGGAAACGCTCGTCCGTCGCATGGACGCGATCACCGAGTCAGTCCCTCCCGAAACACCAAACGGGAAGGTCCGATGGAACGACGTACCCGCGGAGATAGTCTCCGAGTTCCTGACCACCTACGAGACCGACCGTATGGCACAGCGTGTCCGCCCGAGGCTCATCGCGAAATACGTGGATCAGTGCACGAGGGTCGGCGAGCTCGGCAGCTGGACAGTCTGTCTGGTCGGCAGCACGACATCGGACACGCCTCAGGAGATCGCCGGGCACACGGTCGGCCTCGTGACCCGTAAGGCACTTAACCCCAAGTTCGGGGACGAGGGTCGGTACACCATCCGCAGGGTACTCAGCCCGCCGGACGAGATGATCGACCTCGACGTCGACCAGAAGGACGCGGCACGAGCAGCCGCTGAGAAGGCCGCGAAGCTGCAGGACAAGGCGTCGGTCCCCAAGACACCGGCCGGCCCGCACATCCGGCGTCAACGCAGGACTGACCAGGGACTACTGCTCGTCTACCCGCTCACGGTGCCGGACGCGTCTGTCCCCGGTCAGACGCCCCCTGTCGTGGGGTTCCAGGTGAGCTTCCCGCACTCCGAATACCAGACCAAGACCGAGTACGAGGCCAACGCCATCTGGCTGCAGGAGGACATCTACACCAAGGACGAGGAGGAGGACGAGGCGTGACGGTCACCGACGTCACCGAGGACGAGTGGCAGGAGCTGGAGCGTCCGCAGAACACCCGGGGGCGCTCCAGTATCCGCATGTACCCGGATTCGCCGCTCGACATCTTCCTCTCCGTCTCCCACCCCGATCGCCAGCGCATGCTGGTATTCCGCACTGACGCCCGCTCCGCTGACCCCGTCGTACGGTCCGTCGGCCGTCTGCCGAGGGCCGCCGGGATTGAGATGAACCTGAGCGCGGTGTCTCGCTTGGAGTACGAGCTGCAGGTGATCCTGACCGAGAACGCGCTCCGGGAGGTGTTCAACCCGCTCGTCGCGGACGTGGCCGCCACCGCCCAGGCGGCTTCGGGCGCTGCCGACGCCCTGGCTGCCGCCGTGGCGCGATTCGGTCGGTGGCAAGACCTGCTGCGTGCCGTCAGTACGGACGGACTCAGCGCCGAGGCGCGACGTGGGCTGTACGGCGAACTCCTGTTGCTGGGAGACACTCTGATCGCAGAGCTCTCACAGTCCGAGGCGGTCGACGCCTGGACCGGCCCCACGGGGACCAACCAGGACTTCCAACTTCCGGGCGCGGCCATCGAGACCAAGGTCAGCACCGCCAAGCGGCCCCGGAACATCCGGATCGCGAGTGAGAGGCAGCTGGACAGCACAGGCACTCCCGCCCTCCTCCTCGCCTTCGCGCAGCTGGACGAGCGGCGCGGAGGCTCGGGCGAAAGCCTGAACAGGCGAGTCGACCGCATACGGCAGCAGCTCACGAACCCCGCCGCCCGAGCCCGCTTCGACGGCCTGCTCATCCAGGCGGGCTACCTGCCGGCGCACCGGGACTCCTACGACGAGCCTCGGTACACCGTGCGGGACCTGCGATTCTGGCACGTACGAGACGGCTTTCCAAGGGTGACCGAGTCCGACCTCCCCGAAGGGGTCGGCGACTGCTCGTACCAGGTGAGCACCTCGGGTCTGGACGCCTTCCGCGCACAGATCGACGAGGTGCGGGAGATGATCGGGGGACCCCATGGCTGAGCTGGACCTAGACGAGTTCTCCCGCAGTTTGGTCGCCGACGTCCAAGCGACGGCTGACGCCGAGGGGACGACCACCCCGGAGGCGTTCACCAGACGGGTCTTCGAAGACCTCGAACAGGCCGGCATCGTCTCCAACACCTTCACCGCCTACCACAAGGCGCACGGGCACGAGGTCCACGGATACGGGATCGGGGAGTCGGGCGAGTCTCTGGACCTGTTCGTCACGGACTTCCATCTGGCGCCGCTGGAGACCAAACTCAGCAAGGCACAGACCGAGACGTTCTTCAGACGACTCCTGACATTCGCGGCCCGCTGCCGTGACGGGTTGCAGCAGCACATCGACGAGTCCTTCGACGTGTACGACATGTGCGCGGCAGTCGAGAAGGCTTTCACCGAAGTGCAACGGATCAGGCTCTTCCTGCTCAGCAACCGCGTCGGCACCTTCACCGAGGTACCGGCGTCAGACCTCGACGGCCTGCCGGTGACCCACGAGGTGTGGGACCTGGCCCGCCTGCACCGTCACGCGACGTCGGGTTCGCTCGGCGAGCCCATCGTGGTGCCCTTCTCTCCGCCGCTCCCCTGCGTCGCCGCGCCTTCCTCGGAGGAGGACCACTCTGTCGCCTTGGCGGTGATACCCGGGCAGATGCTCGCGGAGCTGTACGCCGAGTACGGCACGCGACTCCTGGAACTGAACGTCCGTTCCTTCCTCCAGACCCGCGGCTCGGTCAACCGTGGAATTCGGGAGACCCTGCTGCACGCGCCGGGCCGCTTCCTGGCCTACAACAACGGGATCACCGCGACGGCATCGCAGGTCGACTTCGTGAGGGGCCCTGACGGCGAGCCCACCCACATCTCCGGGATCCACGGCCTGCAGATCGTGAACGGGGGTCAGACGACCGCCTCGCTCCACTACGCGCTCACCCGTGACAAGGCAGACCTGTCCGACGCGCGGGTGCAAATGAAGCTGACGGAGGTGGCACCCGACCGGCTCGCCGAGATCGTTCCGAAGATCTCGGAGTACTCCAACACGCAAAACCGGGTGACCCAGGTCGACTTCAGTTCCAACCACGACTACCACGTGGAGATCCAGCGGATCACCCGCTCTCTGTGGGCCCCCGCTGCAGACGGCAGCGGCCAGGAGACTCACTGGTTCTACGAACGCGCTCGCGGCCAGTACACGGACGAGTTGGCCAAAGCCCGGACGCCCGCAAGGCAGAGGCAGTTCAAGAAGCTCAACCCGACAAAGAAGAAATTCACGAAGGCGGACCTGGCCAAGTTCGTCCACTCCTGGCACCGGCTCCCTTACCTGGTCAGCCGAGGCGCCCAGAAGAACTTCGTCGAGTTCATGCTGCGCATCGAGGAGGCTCCGCCTCGGGTGGACCTCCAGTACTGCCAGCGGGTGATCGCCATGGCGATCCTGTTCAAGACCATTGACCGCATTGCCGCCATCCACGGCGCAGGCAGCCACAAGAGCATGATCACCACCTACACCGCGGCGCGTCTCTCCCTGGCCACGGACCGTCGGATCGACCTCGACCGGATTTGGCGGGACCAGTCCGTGACGCCGGTCCTGGAATCCGCTATCCACGACCTTTGCCCACGAGTCATGAGGGCAGTGACCACACCGCTGGAAGGCAATCACGTCGGGGAATGGGCCAAGAAAGTGGCCTGCTGGGACGCGGTGTCCACAGTCCCCTGGACGATGCCGCGCGCTCTGTCCACCGAACTGCTCGACAATCCGTTGGACGAGGCCGCACTGTCCGGTGGTACCGGAACCGAGTCCGGAGCCGCCGAGGAGACAGCGCTGATCCCCGCTGACGAGTGGTACGCGATCGAACGCTGGGCCAAGGAGACACGCGCCCTCGAACCGTGGCAGCGGCAGCTGGCGCAGTTCGTCGGCAGGAGGCTCGAACTGGAACAGGAGGTCCCCGAGGTCCAGGCCGCCCAAGCGCTGCACGCCCGCAACGAAGCGCTACGTCTGGGGTTCAACCCCGCCCCGTAGGGTCCGGGTTCGGGCGATGACGACAACCCGGACCCGGACCCTGAACACCGCGGTTCAGAGCACCCTCGGCCCAGTCCCTGACCGCTTCCTCTCGGACCGTGGTGCGGATCTGCGAATGCGAGATTCGCCGTGACACTGCGGGCGCCGCTCAGCGAGTGGCGACCGTGGCCCGCAAACAGGGCGACAGCGTCCGCTCGCGTGGCGCTGCGAGCCAAAGTACGCGGGCCCATGCCCGAAGTCCGGTTCTCAAGGATGGGCGCGAATCCCGCCGACTCTCCCCCAACGACACGCTGTCCGTCATCATTGGCACATGATTCCCAAGTTCGAGATAGCGATCGGCCACACTTATCAACTGGCCTTTCTTAGCGATGACTTGACGGCCGAGGAGGTGGCCAATGGTTTCACCGAGCATCACGAATACCACTGCCTCGGCCTGCCCAGCTGGGCAGAAGCACAGGAGTGTCTCGAGAGGGAAGCTGAGGTCCTCGAGAGGGCGGCCTCATCAGACGCGCCTGACGGCGTCGAGGAGTTCCTCGACGAGACCCGGGAGACAGACGACCTGGGGTACTTCGACCTCATGTGCGTCCTTCAGGGCAACGACGTCGGAGTCGCCGGCCTCAGCCTCGCCCTCAGCGCAGCCCGGACAGCCACCTTCTATTCATGCTCTGGCGGGATCGACCACCGCCATCACGCTGACCACCCGTTGGTGGGGGTCGCCCCTGACCCGGAGCGCGGCGCATTGATCATCGAACTCGCGAAACTCGCGGGCTGTGGTGTCGACCAGCGTGGTGGGCGCTGGTACCTGTACGGCCGATCAGTGGCCGATCTCCATGCCCTGGGTCGGGCGATCGTCGAGCATCGAGAAGCTTTCGACGCCCTGCCGGCCCCGGCATGGGTCGAAGGACTCGCCGAGGAACTCGAGCAGGCCGACGACTATTGAGGGGTTCATTCCCCTGTGACGGCCAGAGTCAGCAGGTCGTCGGACAGCTCCCCACGGCGAGCACAGTGAGCGACGAGTGGGCAGTCCGAGCAGACAGGTTGCGTATCCCGGCACAGGTCCGCACCGATGAGACGGACCGCCGCCATGCGGAGCGGCGCGTCGTTCCCCGCGCCCACGAGCTTCACCAGGTTGACGCGCCCGTCGCTGAGCCGATTCGCGTGGTCCTCGTCGACACCGTTGACCCTCGCAGCCACGCGAAGGTTCCCCGTGCCCACCAGCATGAGGTCTTCGCCGATCAGCAGCTTGTAGAGAGCCTCTTCAGCTGGCTTCATGGACAGCTTGGCCGGAATCCTGAGTCGCTGATCCACCCTCCAGGCGTTCGGCTTGTCGATCAGTGGCGTCAGACGATCCACTCGCGCGCGGGCTGGCTTCGTGGGCGCCACGTCGACCAGCTTCTTGAACAGCGTCGAGGTCAGCGTCCTCGACTTCCTGACGATGTCCATGATCTCCGCCATGGCGTCCGGCCTGACCTTGGCACCGGACAGTATGGCCACGACAGCGGCATGGAGTGGGACGGGCTCTTCGCTCGGAAGCTGGTACCAGTCGCTTCCGGCGCGTCGTCGTTCCGCCCAGTCGGTGAGCGCGTTCCGGACCTCCCGCCATCGTGGCTGGAGTCCGGACGTGGCGTCGAGACCGTCCACGGGCTTCAGTACCTCAGCGGCGGCCTCACCCAGCAGCGGGGGCACAGCATTACCGATCTGCCGAAAGGCGTCACTCCGGGTGCCAGCGAATCGGAATCGGTCCGGGAAGGTCTGCACGCGTGCAGCCTCACGCACAGTCAAGGTCCGCAGCTGCTCCGGGTGGATGTACCAGTAGCCGTCCTTGGCGATGTGCGCCGTGATCGTACGGCTAAGTTCGTCCCAGGCCAGCTTCTTGTACTTGTCCGTGTACTTGTCCGGGCTGTACCGCTGGTACTCCCACTCTTCCTCGTCCAGCTTCTCCTGTAGCTGGGAGTACTTGGTGGTGGAGTCCATGACCTGGAAGATCCGGTAGTCGTCTGCGCGGACCCTTCGCGTCATGTGATCCCAGATCACGCCGCGGGTCGCACCCTTGCGCATCTCGTCCGCGAAATCCGAGATCTTGCGCGGCTTGCGGTAGTCGATCTTCCGCTCACCGACTCGCTCGGTGGCGACGACCTTCAGCTCCGGGAGGTCGCCGATCGCGTCACGCAGCGTGGTGCGCCGCGGAGCGGGCTCCCGCCAGGTGAAGTCGTCGACGTCCCTCCTGGCGAGGAGGATGAGGCGCTTCCGGTGCTGCGGGACGCCGTAGTTCCACGCGTCGACGAGTCGCACCTGCGTCGCGTAGCCGAGTTCCTCGAGCTCTTCCTCGATCGTGCGGATCACGAAGAAGTCGTCGTGCAGCCCCATGTCAGGAACGTTCTCCATGAGAACCACCCGCGGCCTGATCCGCTTGACCATGTCCAGGTAGGCGCTCCACAGCTCTTTCCGGCGGTCTTCCGGATCACGCCCGTGCTTCTTCACGAGGTGGCGGATCTTGTTGCGCCCGGCCCTGCTGAAGGGCTGACACGGAGGTCCACCCGCGACGAGATCAATCTCTGCAGACCCGAGGATTGCCTCCAGCCTGTCCCGCTCCTTGGGATCGCCAAGATCCATCTGCAAGCCCAGGCCGGGGAAGTTCGCTCTGTGGGTCTCGAGTGCGCGCTCGTCGGTGTCCACTGCTGCGGCGGTGGTCCACCCAGCCCGCTCGACGCCCGCGCTCAGCCCACCGGCACCGGAGAAGAGGTCGACGGCCAAGCGCCTGCCCTTGCCGCTGTTTTCCAGCCAGTCCTGGAAGGACTCTGGAGTGCAGCTATGAGGGTGAAGTGGCAGCTCCAGACAATCACTGCGTTCAAGAGGTACGCCGTAGTGCCCCTTACCCACAGCACAGCCCTCCGTGACGCATGACATGAACGAGCACCAGGAGACCACAGACGCGCTGGTAGAAGCAAGGTTTTCGGCAGGTCCTCCAACCGGATCGGCAGAGCTGACGGCTGATGTTCCCCGACGCAGCCACCGCTTCCGCAGGGCCTCCGACCTGCAACTTCGAACCGTAGTTCTGTGTCCCAAGACGATCGATCATAATCGAATCCACTGCCCTCGCGTGCGATATGGGCAAGTGCAGTGCGACACCGCTGTCCGCTGCCCTGACAAACGACGCAACGCCAGTGAAGACACGTTCGAGTCGCGTACGTACCCGCTGAAGAGCAGGGAGCAGGTCAGCAACGAATCGCCATCTCTGCCTCGTGCAGTACCTCAACAGCGGCAGCCCCAGTCGAGCGAGGCACCGGTAGCGAACGTCGAAGGGAGCTGCCGCACGATCGGGTGGTATCTGAACTGGCTTGCCCTGCGGGGCGTACACGGCGACGGGGCATCAGGGGGCAGCCGTTAGCAGGGGACGGCCATTGGCTCATTTCGCCTACTGCACGCCGGATGTCACATCGTGTCCCTACGATGGCTTTTCGTCCACGGGGCGGGGTCTTCGCACGGAAGGGTGAGGCGGAGTGAAGGTAGACCGGACTCACCTTGTTGATCGAGCCGGTGTGGGCATGGTCAGTTTTCTGGTGGCTGACGAGCTGGGGTGGCTGTATCGGAGCCAGGAGACCAGCGATATGGGGATCGACGCACACTTCGAGGTGGTCCAAGGCGGTCAGGCCACGGGGCGGCTGCTGGCAGTGCAGATCAAGTCCGGGCCCAGCTGGTTCAGTGAGCCGGTGGACGGTGGATGGTGGTTTCGCTGCAATGCCGCCCACATGGAGTACTGGAGCAACGGTTCACTGCCCGTCGTGATCGCGTTGTTTCACCCTGGCACCCGGGCGGTGTACTGGCAGCATGTCAATGAGACGACGCTGGTGAGCACTGGCAAGGGCTGGAAGGTTCTGGTTCCTGCCTCCCAACAACTGAACGAACGCTGCGCCGACGCGCTGGCCGCTCCGGCACGACGGTCAGCCGATACCGAGACCTTCCACCAAGCCCTGGACCGGCTGCCCGCCGATCCGAGGAGCGCCCTCATGCGCGCCCACGAAGCCGACGCCGCTTATGCGGTCCAAATGGCCGTCACGCTCGCTGATGCCGTCAACCCGCGGGCGTTGCTGAGGAGCCTCTTGGCTTCCCCACCGCCGTGGCTGGCAGGACTGCAGGAAACCGAGCGTGCGGGGGCGTGGCGGGCACTTGCGGGATACGCCGCCGCACACGAACTGGGAACGGATGCCGTTGACGCGCTGGAGCGAGCCGCCAACGCAGAACCCGACGCGGATGCCGCAGCACGGCTGCGCGCGCTGGCGGCGATACTCGCCGCCGCTGCTGACACCGACCGTGCTCGCAGCCTCATCGAGGCCAGCGTCGGCCGAGTCCCTGTGCTGGCGGCCGTCGCCGAGGCACTCGTCCGCGCAGGCGGCCAGCCGTCCGAGCTGCCCGCGGTCGTGGCCGAGGCTCTGGACCAGGGCGATGAAGCGGCGGTAGGAGAGTCAACGGTACTGAGGTTCGTTGCGCACACGCATTTCGCTGCCGGCCACTACGACCAGGGGCTGGCAGCCTTGGAACGGGCTGCCCAACTGGCCCCCGACTTCCCTGGCCTGCTGGTCGATCTGGCGCAGGCGTTGATGTGGCACGCCACGGCGGGAGCCGCCACCCTGGCCTACCTGGATTCCCGCCGCGCCGAGCGCCTGGCGGTCGCAGCAAGGGCCGAGTACCGGCGCTGGGGCGGACCCGGCGGTGACGCCGCGCTGGTGCTGCTCCGGGTCCGCCTGATGGGCGACACCATCGCAGCCGCTCTCGCCACTGCCATTCCCGCTCCCGACGGGGAAGCGATCGGTCTGGAGGCCGACTACGAGCCGCTGATCCTGGACGCCGGCCGTGCCGCCTACCAGGCCGGTCAGCCAGAGGCCGCAGTCCGCTTCGCGGCCCGACTCACCGACCGCGGGGCGCGCGCCCAGCTCGCAGCCATGGCCATGGACACCGACCCACAGACCGGCACCGCGCAGCGGGTCGAAGCATGGCAGCAGGCGCTGGACACCGCCACGAACGACGATCAGCGGGGCCTGGCCGCGTTCGCGCTGACGGGACTGGGAGTGTGGCCCATTCCTGCTCTGGACGCGTTGCGCGAGCAAGGCGCTCTGTCCGAGGTGGTGTATCAGGTGCGATGGGCCTGCGCGCAGGATGCCGCAGGCGACCGCCCTGCCGCGATACGCCGCCTGCGGCAGTGGGAGACGGCGGGCCCGGTGGCCGCGCTGGCCCTGGTGGCGTTTGTCGATGACAGAGAGGCTGCGGCCGCCATCGCCGAACGCGCAGGACACCGATTCGGGGATCTGGCGCTGCGGGTCCATGCCGTCCAGCTTTGGGAGGAGGCCGGGCAGAGTGATCTGGCAAGGCTGCGCGCCCTGACCCTGCTGGCACGCCCCCACCTGCCGGTCGTCATGCGGCGGGATCTGCGAGGCCGTGCCGTCCGATGGGCCCAGGACCGCCAGGACTGGATCGATATGGAAGACCACGCCTTGGCCGGTCTCACCGAAGAGTTGACCGACGAGGAGGCAGCCCCGGGCACTGCACACGGCCCAGTCGATTCGATTGCGGCCATGTTCGCGTGGGCCGCGGTCCATGCGCAGCTCGCCAATCGGCGCCTGGATGCGGCGTGGGACACCATCAGCCGGTTCACCCCGGTGATTGGCAGCGCCCCGGAGGCTGCCATGTGGCTGACCCTGATGGACTGGGGCGGGTGGACCGTGCCCCGAGTGGAGCAGGCGCTGGAGATGGTGACTCGCCTCCCGGCACTCGGCAGCCGAACGGCGGCAGCCATCCTGCATGCGGCCGGCGGCGATCGCGAGGAACCCCCCGACCCCGACATCAGCACCAACTCCGGGAGCGGCGCTCAGCGTGTTCGGCTGGATCTGCCCCAGCCACTGCACGCCCGTGCCCTGGAGCTGCTGGACCCGCAGGCCGCTGAAGTACCCGTCCTGGGCACGGCGACAAGCCCCGAAGAACTCGCCGACTTCGTGCTCCGCACGCTGGGCCCGCGTCAGACTGTCATAGACCAGGTTGCCGACGCCGTCCGCATCGGGGCCGTACCCATGGGCGTGCTCGCACAAGCAGCATCTCGCCCCCACGCACTGGCCTACGTCCAGCGCCCCGCCGGCCTCATCCCCGCCGCCACCCGCGACCCGCAAGCCTTCCAGGCCGAAGTCCGTGCTGCCTACGAAGCTCTGGAGCGCGATGTCGTCCTCGATCTCAGCGCAATCGCCGTCGCCACACTACTCCCAGAGCGCATCGCCCAACTGCGCGCAGTATTCTCGGCCACCACCACACCCACCGCCGTCCACGACGACCTGGTCAACACCGTCTACGCCTGCGACAGCCTGCTCCGGTCCAGCGGTCAGCTCGGCGTGCGAACCGGGGACGTCACGTTGACGGTTCTATCCCCGCAGAACAAACGCGACGTGGCCCAGCGTTCAGCCGCGTTTATTCGTCTCCTGCCCACCCTGGCCGTTCAACCCGTCGACAATTTGGACCCGTTGTATGAGTGGCTTCCCTTCACCACCAAGCCACAGGCTGAGCAGATGCCCTGGCTGCACGCCGCCCAGTTGGCCCTGACTAACGGCATGGCCCTGTGGTGCGACGACCCGGCCCTGCGCCAGCTACTCATTCCTAGCGGTATTCAAACGTTCGGCACAGTCGCCCTACTCCAGGTGCTTGCCACCCATCCCGACTACCCTCAGTTCACCTCTCAGCAACTCAGTGATGACCGGCGCACACTCATGCGGGCCTGGGTCGTCGACCTTCCCTTCGACCAGGATGACGTCATTGACATCGCTCGGGATGAGGGCTGGCGCCCCGGCAGCGCGGCTGCCCCTTTCGACCGGCCGACATTCTGGGCCACCGAAGACAGCGAAGCCATCTGGTCCGCGGCCATCGCCCGAATCTGGGACGAGGCGCCCACAGAACTCGCTGGCTGGCACGCCGCGGCGTTGCGAGGCTGTAGCTCACTGATCGAGCCTCACCACGTTGCCGCAGCTCAGGCGTCACTCACTGCGCTGACGCTCCTCGCTGTGGGCCTGGGGCCGGATCCCGTCGCAGCCGTATGGCCAACGGTTCTGAGCAGCCTGGAAGCTGGCGTTCGAACCAGCATCCAACGCTGGAGCGCCGTCGGCAGCAACAAAGAGGCGCCTGTGCCCGACCCCGATGCATTCAAGGATCTGGTGCGTACCCAACTGATCGCCCGGCTGAGACAGCAGCACGGCTTCAGTCCGTCCTTGGCAACATCCATGGCAGATGCCGCCTTGGGCGCCGCTTCATGAACCATCACTGCACCCGTGCGTCCGCCGTCCAGGTTGGCAGCATCTGCCGCCGTTGGCTCCTGGAACAGGAACACATCACTGATCTCGCAACGGCTCCTGGGCACTGGCCAGCCCGGGAACCACAGTAATCTCGTCCCCGGAACTGGTCCTTCCGCAGACACCTGCCACGCTGTTCAGCAACGGCCCCGGCGACCGACTCCACGGGACCTGCACCGTGCCGGGAATTACCCACGACCCAGGCGGATCCCCTGCGCCAGTGCGTGACCAACCCAACTGCTACGCAGGGCAGGTGCACACCTCAGGCAGACTGCATTGCCCGGGGTCGTGCCGTGCCCCGATGCAGTATGAGTTCAGAGCTACGGCTGGAGGCTCGCTTGACCAGGGAACAGCTAATTGCTCAGCACGAGCTTGCAGGCCCGCTGCCGAGGCGTTGGGCACACTCTCAGGGCGTTGCAGCACGCGCTGGGACGCTAGCCGAGATCGTCGGCGACCGCGCGGCGCTCATCAATTCGGCGGCGGTGCTGCATGACGTCGGGTACGCACCTCGGCTGGTGGTCACCGGGTTTCATCCGTTGGACGGGGCGCGGTTTCTGCGGGATGAGCATGGGGTTGATGAGCGGGTGACGCGGTTGGTGGCGAATCATTCGTTCGCGTTGTTGGAGGCGGAGGAGCGGGGGTTGCGGGAGGTGCTGGAGGCCGAGTTTCCGCTACTGGAGGACCAGTTGTTGGTGGATGCGCTGGTGTATTGCGACATGACGACGACGCCTGACGGGGAGCCGACCACCGCGCCGGAGCGGGTGGCCGAGATCGTAAGCCGATACGGGGCGGACAGCATTGTGGGGCGGTTCATTCGGCGGGCGGAGCCGGAGATCTACGCGGCCGTGGCGCGGGTGGAGGCGGCGATGGGGAACGCTCAGCCGAGGTAGGGGTATGTGCCGGCGAGGTAGTCGCCGATCTGCTGGCGCATGCTGGGGTGGATGTCGTACGCGTCGAGGTCCTTCGGACTAACCCAGCGGACGCCGTCGGCCTCGTCGTTGATGGTCGGCTCGCCGCCGACCGGGCGGCCGATGTAGGTGTTCTCGTACTGCTGGCGGATCTCGCCGTCTGTGTAGGCGATGATGTGCTTGGGGTTGGTGTAGACGCCGAGGAAGCCGGTGATCTCGGCGATGATGCCGGTCTCTTCGAGACATTCGCGCACCGCGCACTGGGCGGCGGTCTCGCCGATGTCCTGGGCCCCGCCGGGCAGCGCCCACTGGCCGGTGTCGCGGCGGCGCTGGAGGAGGATCGCGCCGGTCTCGTCGACGACCAGGAGGTTGCTGGCGGGAATGAGGGTGTTGGCCTTGGGGGCGTTGGGGTCGTTGTAGTACTCAGTCCTGCCCATGCGCGGTGGCCTCTTCCCGGTCGGGCGTCCAGGGGCGTGCGCCGGCCCAGACGGCGTCGAAGCTGTGAGCGTACGTGTCGAACCAGCCGTTGGTCTCTGCCCACTTGAGGAGGAGGACGGGATTGGCGCTGGCGGGCTGGCCGTAGATGTGCGGGTTGGCCAGCAGGGTGTCGTCGTAGCGGAATAGCGAGGTGTAGAGCGTGGTGTCGTGCACCCGCACCTCGCAGCCCGCCACCGTTAGCAGCGAGCGGTAATACGTCAGCGAGGCGCGGATCTTGGCGGCCAGGGTGTCGCCGATGCCTTCTTCGCGGCCCCGGATGGAGACTGATTGGCCGCTCGGGTCGCCGAAGCACAGCCGTACGCGGACGCCGTCGGCGGCGCGGGCGGCGAGCATGCGGGCGACGTGCGGGTTGCTCTGGGCGAAGAAGGTGCCGCAGAAGACGAGGACGTCGATCTGTTCCTGGGCCTGTTGGAGCAGGCCCAGCCATATCTCGCGCGGGACGCTGGCCCGATTCGGGTACGTGCCGAGCAGCTCCGTGCCCTGGGTGGCGGCCGCCGGCCTACTCAGGATCTGCGGGGCGGGCCAGAGGAAGGTCTCCTCCACACGGAGGTGTTGGGCTACGCGGTGGCGGTGCCGGGGGTGGGGGATGCGTCCGCCGAGCCAGCGGCCGACGGTCTTGGGGTCCACCTCGCACGCTTCGGCGAGCAACTCGGGCGTGACGCCACGCTGGGCGAGTACGGAGTGGAGTCGCTCGTTCACAGAAGCCATACAAGTGCAGGGCCCGGCATGGGAGCAAGCCCGATCGGGTTGGACGCCGGCGGAACCGGTCGTTCCCGCGTGGCGCCTACGCTGGCCGTATGGCGCTCATCGTCCTGTGGGACATCGACCACACGCTCATCGACAACGCCGGTGTGAGCAAGGAGATTTACGCCACCGCGTACGAGGCCGTGACGGGAAGCCGTCCAGTTGAGGCGGCCGTCACCGAGGGGCGTACGGACCGCCTGATCATGCGGGACATGTTCGGCCGGAACGGTGTGGCCGAGCCCGAGTGGCCGGACGTCGAAGCCGCGCTGGTCCGGGCGGGAGCGGAAAGGCTAGGAGCGCTTCAAGCTCGCGGAACAGCGCTGCCCGGAGTGCAGGACGTCCTCAAGGCGGCTGCCGCACAACCGGGTTGGGTCTCCTCCGTGCTGACGGGCAACATCGCCGCCAACGCCCGCGTGAAGCTCTCGGCATTCGGCCTGGACGCGCTCCTGGACCTGCCCGTTGGGGCGTACGGCGCCGACGCCGAGGAGCGTCCGGGCCTGGTGGACGTCGCCCGCCGCCGCATGCAGCGCGACCGCGGCCTGCCCGCCGGGGCTCCCGTCGTCCTGGTCGGCGACACGCCCCGGGACGTCGAGGCCGCCCTGACCTCGGGTGCGCACATCATCGCCGTGGCCACCGGCGTCGACAGCCCCGCCGCACTCGAAGCCGCCGGCGCCCCCGTCGTCCTGCCCGACCTGGCGGACACCGACCGCGTCCTTCGCCTCCTGGAGGACATCGCGCGAGCCTGAAAACTTCCCAGGACGTCCTGGGCGCGTCCCTTTACGCGGTGACGCGGTCCCGTGCAGCCCGGCCACGATCAGGGCCTCAACCCAGGCACCACGCCCAGGGAGGTCACCATGATCACGGAGATCACCGGCATCAAGACGATCCGGATGCTCTACCTGCAACTGCTCTACCGCTGCAACTTCGGCTGCCAGCACTGCTTCCACGGCGAACGCCTCCAGCACGCAGACGCGTTCACGCTCGAAGAGGCCGTCACGCTGATGCGGCTGATGCACAAGGAGTACGGCACCGAGGCCGTCAACCTCCTTGGCGGCGAGCCGTTCGTCTACGAGGACTTGCCCGAGGTCGTCCGTTACGCCAAGCAGGAGCTGGGCCTGCACGTGGAGATCTGCACCAACGGTTACCGCATCGAACGCCGCCTCACCGAGATCGCCCCGCACCTCGACCTTCTGCGGATCTCGCTGGAGGGCAACGGCGCCACCAATGACGCCATCCGTAAGTTCGGCAGCTACCAGGGCGCCCTGTCCGCCCTGGCCCACGCCCGCGACCTTGGCATCCCCACCGGCGCCACCATGACCGTCAACGCCCGCAACATCGAAGAGGTGCTGCCGCTCGCCCACACCCTCCAGGACTACGGCACGCGGCAGTTGAAACTCCACCACCTGCGGCCGGTCGGCAACGCCGCCCACCACCCCGAACTCCTCATCAGCGGCACCGCCGCGTACGGCCGCCTGCGCGATCAGCTCCGCACCGCCGACAACCTCACCATCGAGGTCATCGTGGACGAGGACCTGTCGGAGGACGGCGCACCCGAGGTCTGCGAACCGCTCAGCGGCACCGCCGCCATCCCCCGGATCGAGGCCGACCCGCGCGGCGCACTCACGATGTCCTGCAAGGCGGTCGGCAAGGACGCGAACGCCTTCTGGTACGACAAGGAAGCCGGGCACGTCGTCCACCGGCCCTCCGCCACCGACGAACTCGCCCTCGCCGTGCCCGGCGTGGTCTACGCCCGTGCCTAGGCAGCCGCTCTTCGAGAGCCTCGAAGGATTGCGCGGCACCGGGAAATCCACCGTCGCACCGCTGCTCGCAGCAGCCCGCGGCGCCGCCCTCGTCCTCACCGTGCCTGCGCAATACCAGCCGCTGCGCCGGGAGATCGACGCACGGGACAACGTCGAGGCCCGCATGGCGTTCTACCTCTCCGCGCTGTTCGCGGCCACCGACGACATCCGCGCGCACCTGTCCGCCGGCACCCCGGTCGTCGTGGACAGCTACTTCGCCCGCTGCTTCGCCAACCACCGCGCCTTCGGCTCCCGCCTCGGCATCACCCTGCCGCCGGACCTGCCGGAGCCGGTCACGTACAGCCTCGTCTGCGGCGAGAACGAGCGCCGACGCAGGCTCGCCGCCCGCCACAAGCCGACCTCACGCTGGGACGGCCTCGCCGAAGAGGTCGCCGAGCAGATCACCCACGCCTACGCCCCCTTCCCGATGCACCGCGTGGACACCACGGGCCGCACGCCCGAACAGGTCGTCCACGCCATCCTCGACGTCACTGCCCAAGGAGTCAGCGGTGCAGACCCTGAGCCGGTGGGAGCACACCCTCACCTTCTTCCCCCAGTTCCGCGCGGCCCTGTCGGAACACGTCGGCCCTGATGCCACTGTGCTGGTGATCGGGGCGAGCGACGGCAGGCTGGTGATGCCGTTGGCGGCAGCAGGACACCGTGTCACCGCGGTCGAACGAGACCCGGTCGCTCTTCGGGGTGGTCTCGTCAGCCTGCCCGACGGCACCGAGGCCCACGCCCCCGGCCTGACCGAGCGGCTTCAGCAGGAAGGACTGGCCGATCGCGTGAACATCGTGGAAGGGGACTTCCTCGACGCCGGTCTGCCCTGCGACGCGCAGTACGACGCCGTTTGGACGAGCTGTTCCTGGCATTACAGTGCCAACCACCACCGCCCCCTGGCCGACTTCATCACCCGCATGCAGGGCCTGGTGCGCGTCCACGGTCTGTTCGGCGCCGAGTTCATGATGCCCGTCACGGCCCGGCACCACCTGAGCGAGCACTGCACGTCCGCCGAGAAGCTCAGCCCGCTCTTCTCCGACGGATGGAACATCCAACTGACTCTGAGATCAGGCCAGTACGTCGAACGTCCGCACATCGGTCAGCCCCACCTGCACACCCACCGCATGGGCCTGCTCCTGGCGACCCGCACCAACCCTGTGACCTCTGAAAGGGCATGAAGCGATCATGAAGCACGAGTACGAAGCGAAGTTCCTCGCCGTCGACGTCGCCGGACTCCAGGCCAAGCTCGCGGCTCTCGGCGCGGTACAGGCGTTCCCCCGTACCCTGCTCACCCGGAAGATCTTCGAGAGCGACGTCCTCGACGGCTCCCAGTGGGTCCGCCTGCGCAACGAGGGCACCCGCACGACCCTCACCCTCAAGCAGGTCACCGACGCCACGTCCATCCACGGCACGACCGAGATCGAGACCGAGGTCGGCGACCTCCACGCCATGGCCGAGATCCTCACCAACCTCGGCCTGCGCGAGGTCCGTTACCAGGAGAACTTCCGCGAGGAATGGCAGCTCGGCGACGTAGCCTTCGACTTCGACACCTGGCCCGACCTCCCCACCTTCCTGGAGATCGAAGGACCCGACGAACCCTCCGTCCGCGACGCCGCAGCCCGCCTCGACCTCGACTACGCGAACGCCCGCTTCGGCAGCGTCGACGCCATCTACAAAAGCGAAGCCGATCGCGACATCCTCGCCGAACCGACCCTCCTCTTCTCGGACGCCGGGAAGAACGGCGAGCCCGCGACGGCCTCGCAACGTCAGTGATTGCCGGAGCACAGCCGTGCTGACGGAACTCTCCCTCCAGCATCGCGTCATCCCCGGGATCGCCGCCTTCGCCCGCGGCGGCCTCCCGGAACCAGCGACGACCGACGACGGGAATGACTGGACCGACGGCTACTGCTGGCTGTTCTGCGGCCAGCAGTGGACCCGCGTCCTGTGGATCGGCCCGGCGAACGTCGCCGGAGCCCAGGCACCGATGTACGCCTGCGGCCCCTGCATCAACGAACTCCAGGAACGGGTCTGGCAGGCAATCCTTCTCACCGACGGCCCGGCGCAGCCCGGTTCAGTCCACCGCCGGAGCCGGGACGCTCGCCAGTGAGGGCCGGTGGCGCGCGGCACCGACGTCGCCAGGCTTGACTTGGCAACTGTTCGCCCGGCCCGGATGGAACGGCTGCGGTCAGGTCCGCTGAGCAGCCCTTCTCTCGGAGGGGTCCACCGCATGGTGGACCCCTCCGAGCTTCACCCAGGAGGACGGCTCCTGGCTGCACCCCGGCAAGGTCACCGACCTCTTCGAGCGGCTTGTCGTCGCCTCCGGCCTGCCACCGGTCCGGCTGCACGACCTCCGCCACGGCGCTGCCACCCTCATGCTCGCTGCCGGCGTCGACGTGAAGGTCGTCTCCGACACCCTCGGGCACAGCGACACCCGGATCACGCGCGACATCTACCAGAGCGTCCTCCCCCAGGTCGGCAGAAACGCAGCCGAAGCCACCGCCAAGCTCGTCCCCCTCCAGCGCAAGGCCGAGGCGGAGCAGGCGCGGAAGACCGCGAAGGAATCCCAGGCCAGGGCCAAGAAGAAGGCCAGCGGAAGAAGCCCAAAACCTAGATCCAAAAGCGCTCCGCTCACGCATCGCTCACGCAAGCCGTCCAGCGCCGTCTGAGCGGCCTGACGCGGCGGGCCCCCGGACAAGGAAAAACCCCAGGTCACGGCGAGTGAGTCCTGGGGTTCTTCGGAGCCGCCTTCGGGATTCGAACCCGAGACCTACGCATTACGAGTGCGTTGCTCTGGCCAACTGAGCTAAGGCGGCGCGCTGCGCCTTGATGCCAAGGGTGGCAGGCGCAGCGGCGCCAAGTCTACAGGGTTCCGGGGGGTGGTTCGGACCGTTGGGGGATCAAGGGGGGTGCAGGTCAGGGGTTAGGTGCACTTCTGGTCTTTGGGGGGGACGGTGTCGTCGAGGAGGTAGGCGTTGACGGCGGTGTCGATGCAGTCGGAGCCGCGGGCGTAGGCGGTGTGGCCGTCGCCGTCGTAGGTGAGGAGGTGGCCGGAGGAGAGCTGGGAGGCGAGGGAGACGGCCCAGGCGTACGGGGTGGCGGGGTCGCGGATGGTGCCGACGACGAGGATCGGGGCGGCGCCCTTGGCCTCGATGCGCTGGGCGTGGCCGGTGGACGGCAGGGGCCAGTAGCCGCAGATGAGGGAGGACCAGGCCAGGGTCGTACCGAAGTGCGGGGAGGCGGCGCGGAAGGAGGGGAGGGCGCGTTCGACGTCGGCCGGGGAGGACAGGGCCGGGGGCAGGTCGAGGCAGTTGACGGCGGCGTTGGCGTACATCAGATTGCTGTACTTGCCCTTGTCGTCGCGCTCGTAGTAGCTGTCGGAGAGCTTGAGCAGCGGGCCGCCGTCGTCCTTGAGGGCGCTGGCCAGGGCGCCGCGCAGGGTCGGCCAGGCGCCCTCGTCGTACATCGCGGCGATGACGCCGGTCGTGCCGAGGGCCTCGGTGAGCGGGCGGCTGGTGCCGGTGGAGAGCGGGTGGCTGTCCAGGGTGGCGAAGAACGCGTCGAGGTGCTTGCCCGCGTCGTCGGTGGACGTCGTGCCGAGCGGGCAGTCGGAGCGCTTGACGCAGTCCGCCGCGAACGCCTTGAAGGCGACCTCGAAGCCGCCGGCCTGGGCGCGGCTGCTCTCCAGCGCGCCGACGGAGGGGTCCATGGCGCCGTCGAGCACGAGACGGCCGACGCGCTGCGGGAAGAGCCCGGCGTAGGTGGCCCCGAGGAAGGTGCCGTACGACTTTCCGACGTACGTCAGTTTCTGGTCGCCGAGCAGCGCGCGCAGGATGTCCATGTCGCGGGCGGACTCAACGGTCGAGACGTGGCCGAGGATCTTGGCGGAACGCTTCTCGCAGCCGTTGGCGAAGCCGCGGTCGGCGGTGACGAGCTTGTTGACCTCGGCGTTGTCGTCGGGCGTGGTGTCGACGGCCGTGAACGCGTCCATCTGCGGGTCGCTGAGGCATTCGACGGGCTCGCTGCGGGCGACGCCGCGCGGGTCGACGGCGGCCATGTCGTACCGCGAGGTGACCGCGGTCGGGTAGCCGAGGGCCGCGTACTGGAGGTAGTCGATCGCCGAGCCGCCGGGGCCGCCGGGGTTGACCAGCAGCGAGCCGAGCCGTTTGCCCGGGCCTGTCGCCTTCTTGCGGGCGACGGCGAGCCTGAGGTCGTCGGCGGTGACGGGGTGCGCGTAGTCCAGCGGGACCTTCATGGTCGAGCACTGGAAGCCGGGGACGCCGCAGTCGTGCCACGACAGCTTCTGTCCGTAGTACGGCGCCAGGTCCGCGGGGCTCTCGGACGGCAGCGGTTTGAGCGAGGTGGTGGCGGGGACCGGCGACGACGCCGCGGCCTTGTGCCCGCCCCCCTCTGAGGTGCATGCGGACAGCAGCAGTCCGGTCACCGCGATCACGGTGGCCGGGATGCGGAGCAGGCGCTTGGAGTGCATCGGCGGCTCGGATCCTCCCGTCGGGTGCTTGCGAGCGTATCGGCCGGGGGGCGGGGACAGACGCTCAAGCTGTCCCCTTACGAGTGATACGCACGATTATGAGCGTTTGAGGGGGGTGGGGGTGGGCGCCGCCCCGGTCGCGGCGTGGGCTTCCGGTACGGCTGTCGCGTGACCGGTCTTCGATACGGCCGAGGTGCCGGGCGCCTCCGGTACGGCCGAGGTGGCGCGCGGCTTCGATACGGCCGAGGTGTCGCGCGGCTTCGATACGGCCGAGGTCCCGCGTGCCCTCGATACGGCCGAGGCGGCTTTACGGCTCGGCCCCTCCAGCTTCTCCGTCAGATACCCCGCGACCAGCGCGTACATCTCGCGCCGCACCCGTACGCCGTCGATGATCCGGACCTGGTCGCCGCGCGGGCGCAGGGCGGCGCGCAGGCGCAACGCCGAGGCGCGCGGGGCCAGTTCGCCGGTGGTGGCGGCCAGCAGCAGGGCCGGATGCGGGCCCGCGGCCGGGGCGAGCGGCGGATACGTACCGGAGATCCCGGCGGCGGCGCGGTACCGGCCCGGGTGGCTCAGCGCCTCGTGCACCGCGCAGGGCGCCTGCGCGCCGAGGCCGATCACGGCGTGCGCGCCGCTCGCGGGCAGCGCGCGGAAGTGGCGGGCGGCCTCCGCCAGGACGGCGACCGGGTCCTGACCGCAGTCGCGCGGCATGACCAGCAGGAACGGATTGGCCAGGCCGCGCTTGGCCTGTACGGCGAAGCCCTCGAAGAGGTCGGGGGCGCCGGTGGCGGGCAGGTGCGCGAGGACGACGGGGTACGCGAGGCTCGCCGCGCCCGCCGACTCGTAACGCGGCGGCAGCCAGACGCGGATGCCGTCGCGCAGTTCCATCAGGGTGCCGCCCGCCGGGTGGCCGACCGTACGCATCTCGGGCGCCGGCGGGGCGGGTGCGGGGGTACGGCTGGGGGCGGGCGGCACGGTGGTCGTGGCCTCGCCCGACTCCCCGGCGGGGGCCCGGTCGGCGCGGCCGGTGTCGCGGGAGTCGCTGAGCAGCGGCACGGCGAGCGACAGGGCGGTGAGCGCCGCGACCCCGGCCGCCCCCGCGCGCAGGGCGGTGCCGAGGCGGTCGGCGGGCAGTTCGTACGGCCGCCCGGCGCGCTCTGACCACCAGTGCCGCAGGGCGCGGTGGGCCAGCAGTACGGCGGCGGCGGTCGCCGCGAGCAGCAGGACGGACAGGACGACGTCGGCCACGGCGGAACCCCTCGGGTGCGGGTGCGCTCCCGCTGGGACGGTGCGGCCGGGTACGGGGAGCTGGTCCTCGGGCCGGGGCCTTGGACCAGGTTCCTGGGCCTGGGCCTGGGCCTTGGTCTTGGACCGGGGCCTTGGGCCGGACCCTTGGGCCTGGTCGGGTCCTCGGGTCGGTCCTCGGGGTGGGATGACCCCCGGGGCGGTTGGTGATTCCGTACGGCGGCGGAAGCGCGGGAACGCTGTCTGCACCTTGCAACGGCTGCGGGCCGTGGGGTGGGAGACGTTACGGGGGCGGGGGCGGGATCACCCGGACGGACCAAGGGGGTGCCCTTCCGGCGGACGAGCCCCGGACCGCCGGGGTGCCCTTCCGGCGGACGAACCCTCCGGCCGCCGGGGCCCTTCCGGAGGACGAACCCCGGACCGCCGGGGACCCTTCCGGCGGCCGGACCCCGAGCCGCGGCTCGGCCCTCAGCCCGCTCGTAGCGCCAGGGTCATGGCCTCCACCGCCAGCAGCGGGGCGACGTTACGGTCCAGGGCGTCGCGGCAGGCGAGCACGGCCTCGATCCTGCGCAGGCTGTTCTCCGGCCGGGACGACGACGCGATCTGCTCGATGCCCTCGCGGACCTCGGTGTTCGCGATGCCGACCGCCGAGCCGAGCTGCAACGACAGCACGTCGCGGTAGAAACCGGCGAGGTCGGTGAGCGCGAGGTCGAGCGTGTCGCGCTGCGTACGCGTCGAACGCCGCTTCTGCCGGTCCGCCAGCTCCTTCATCGCGCCCGCCGTGCCGCGCGGCATCCGGCTGCCCGCGCCCGCCGCCGCGCCGAGGGCCGCCCGCATCTCCTCGGTCTCCTTGCCGTCGACCTCCTCCGCGACCGCCTTCGCGTCCTCCTGCGCCGCGTCCACCAACTCCTGCGCCGCGCGCAGGCACCCGCCGATGTCCGCGACCCGCAGCGGTACGCGCAGCACCGCGGCGCGGCGGGACCGTGCCTGCTCGTCCGTCGCCAGCCGCCTCGCACGCCCTATGTGGCCCTGGGTCGCCCGCGCGACCCGCTCCGCCAGCGCCGGGTCGATGCCGTCGCGCCGCATCAGTACGTCCGCGACCGCCTCGGCCGAGGGCGTACGCAGGCTCAGCAGCCTGCACCGCGAACGGATCGTCGGCAGCGCGTCCTCCACCGACGGCGCGCACAGCAGCCACACCGTGCGGGGGGCGGGCTCCTCGACGGCTTTCAGCAGTACGTTGCCCGCGCCTTCCGTCAGGCGGTCCGCGTCTTCCATGACGATGACCTGCCAGCGGCCTCCGGCCGGGGACAGCGCGGCGCGCCGCACCAGGTCACGGGTTTCTTTGACGCCGATGGAGAGGAGGTCCGTGCGGACGAATTCCACGTCGGCGTGGGTGCCGACGGCTGTGGTGTGGCAGCCGTCGCAGAAGCCGCAGCCGGGGGCGGCGCCGAGGGCTCGGTCGGGGCTGACGCATTGGAGTGCGGAGGCGAAGGCTCTGGCGGCGGTGGATCGGCCCGAGCCGGGGGGGCCGGTGAACAGCCAGGCGTGCGTCATTCTTGACGCCTCGGGTTGTGGACGGCCTTCTTCGTGGGCCGTCACCAAGGCGTTTGCGTCTGCCGCCGCCGCTGATAGCTCCGCGACTACGCGCTGCTGGCCGACGACGTCGTCCCATACCGTCATGTCGACCTCCCTTCGCCTTGTCCCCGTCGTTTCCCCGAGGACCATTCTGCGTCACCCCACTGACAGGGGTGGGCGCCTTTGCGGTGCCTGGGCCTTCCCACCCGCCCACCCGTGCGGGTGCTTTCTTCGTCTGCGGGTGCCGCCTGTGCCTGGTCGGTCCCGGCCCGGGGCACCTCCTCGGGCGACGAACCTGCGGCCACCTCCACTCGCTTCTGCCCTTGCCCGTTCGTCCCCCTGCGGGGGCACCCCGCACCGTCCCCTCCGGTCCGTCGGCGCCCGCCTGTCCGCTGTGGCTGAGGGGGGGGAGGGGTGGCAGGGGGTGCGGCCCCTGCGCGACCGACCGTCCACCCGGGGCGGCGGACGGGGGTGGGTGGGGTGCCGGACCTGTACGCCAGACGGTCCGTGGGGGTGGCCGGGCAGGGGGGTGGGTGGGAACCCGGCCCCTGCGCCCCCCGACCTCCCGGCGGGGCGGGCGGAAGGGGGCCTCACACCACCCCCTCCAGCCTGGTGGGGGGAGGTGCGGGACCTAAGGGGTGAGGGGTGTCGGAGTGGGGTGGGCGCAGGGGCGTCGTGGGGCGCTGGGGGAAGGGCCCCCACCGGGAGGGGCCACCGGCGCAGGGCGGCACGCTGAGAAGACCCCCTAACCTCCCCGGCAACCCCCACCGGACAGGCGGACGCCGACGTACCGGGAGGGGACGGGCCGGGGTGCCCCCGCAGAAATGCGGTGACAAGAAGGGTGCCGGATGAGCAAAGAGCAGGTAGCCGCATTTCGAGGAGGTGCCCCGGACCGGCACCGACCAGGCACAGGCGGCACCCGCAGACGAAGAAAACACCCGCACGGGTGGGCGGGCGGGAAAAGGAGATGGCGAGGTCAGAGGGAGAGGCGCTGGACGCCGGAAGAGAGGGCGCGGGGATCAGTGGGAGTGGCGGGATCGGTCCAGCACGACCCCCTCCGCGCAAGCAGCCGCCGCAGCCAGACCTCAGTGGCGACAAGGTCGCCCAACCCGTCGAGATCCGCCGGCACCCCACCCCCGTCGGCGACAGCGACCAGCGCGGAGCGCACCACCCGAGCGTCGATGAGCCCGGCATCGGCAAGCAGCGGCGCGTCAAAAAGGTCCAGAAGGTCGTCCAGCGCCAAGCGCAACCCCGTGCGGGCCGCCGCGGCAGCGGTGGAGTGGGAGTTGGCGCCCCACCCCGGCGGCAGGTCACGGACCCCGGCGCCTTCGAGGACGTCGCGCAGGACGTCGGCCCGGGCGCCGGGCCGTACGCGAAGGGCGCCGGGCAGCGCCCGGCAGGCCCGGACGACCTGGTTGTCGAGGAAGGGCGCGTGCAGCCGCTGGCTGGGCACCGCCGCGGCCTGCTCGAAGGCGCGGAAATCCGCGGCGGTACGCGCCAGCACGGCGCGGGCGCGCCGCTCCCCCGGCCGGTCCATCGGCCACGGCCGCCGCGCGGCGTCCTGGAGGCGTACCGACACCTCGGCCAGCGCCTCCCCGGTGAGCCAGCGGGCGGCGGGCCCCGGCCGTACCCAGGTCATCGCGGCGAGGGACGCGGCCAGCGGCCCACTGCCGGCGGAGCCGAACTCATGCCGCTGGAGCCGCGCCGCCGCGTCCTCCACACCCTGTTGATACGGGGTGCGGGCGAGCCGCCGGGCGGCGCGGTAGACGGTGATCGGCACGGTGAAGGGCACGAGCGCCGGGTGCCCGAGGGCCCCGTCGGCGCGGGTGAGCGCGGCCACCGGCCGTACGAGGTGGCGGCGGCGCCGGTCCATCAGGAGGTCGGCGAGCCGCGCGGGATGCGCGTCGAGGACCTGCCGGGCGCCGTATCCGATGAGGTGGTCGGCGCCGCCCGCGGCGAGCCGCCGCCGGTTGCGTTCGGCGTCGACGAGGGAGGGGGCGGGCTCGTCGGTGAGCGCGCCGCCGCCGAGGTCGGCGTACGGCAGCGCCTCGGGGCCGCCGGGGACGACGACGTGCCGCAGCCGCGGGTCGGCGCCCATGATCCGCGCCCGCTCCAACTGCGCTTCCCTGGAGTGGAGTCCGCCGCCCGAGGGCTCCCCGCCGGAGGACCCCGGAGGTCCGCCGCCCGCGAGGTCGTTGAAGGTGACGGCGAGCAGCCGCTCGCCCGCGAGGGAGCCGGGCGCGCCGGGCAGCATGCCGGGGTTGCCGGGCAGCCCCGCGGCGAGCAGCGCGAGCGTCGCGGAGGCGCTGCCGCCGGAGAGGTCGGCGCCGATGCCGGGCGCGGGCCCGTCCCCGGGGTCGGGTACGAAGCGGGCCTGGGAGAGCCTGGCGCGTACGGCGTCGACGAGCGCGTCCCGTATGCCCTCGACGGCCGCGGTGGCGTCGGCGTTGTTGGTGGGCTGGTGGCCGACGGCCAGCGAGGTGGTCTGTTCGTAGCCGCTGATCTCCGGGGCACCGTCGCGCAGGATGAGCGCGTGGCCGGGCGGGACGCGGCGGACGCCGAGGTACGGGGTGCCGTCGCCGAGCGCTTCGGGCGAGTCGGGGCAGGCGAGGAGCGCGGCGAGGTGGGTGACGTCGAGCCCGGCCTCGATGAGGTCGGCGAGCGGGAGGGCGGCGGTCGCGTACGCCGTACCGCCCGCCCAACGGGTGTGGAAGACCGGCCTGGCACCGGCGAGGTCGCCCAACACGGTGATGCGGCGGCCGAGTTGGAGTACGGCGGTGTAACTGCCCGACCAGGCCGTCAGATGGCGCAGCGCGCCGCCGCGGGCGGCGACCAGGCCGAGCCGCAACTCGGCGTCGCTGGCGCCGCATCGGCCGAGTACGGCGAGCCGGGCGACGGTGTGCGGGGCGCCCCCGCCGTGCCCGTTGCCATGGGAGCCGTTGCCGTGGGAGCCGTTGCTGTGGGAGCCGTTCGAACCGCCGCCGCCCCGGCCGCCGTTGCGGTACGCGCCGCCGTCGCCGTACGCGGCACCCGCCCCGCCGTACGTGTCGCCGTAACCGTCCCCGTAGGCCGCGCCCGCGGAGCCGTACGCCGCACCTTTGCCGCCGCCGAAGGCGTACGCGGCGCCGCCGCCCGGATCGGCCTGGACGACACGGACCTCGTCGGGCCGCCAGTCACCGACGGCCCACAGCGGATCCGGTTCCGACCACAGGAGTTGGGCACCGACGGGCAGGAGCGTACGGGTCCTGCTGCCGGGAACGGGACCCGCGGTGGCACTGCTCCACCCCACCAACCACCGCATCGCCGCCTCCACAGGCTGTGGACAGCCGGTACGCGGGGGGCCGCTCTGCCGCCGCCCCACTGCTCTACCGCTTCGCTGCCACGTCTGACGTCCGAAAGACCATGCTGCCACGTGAAGGCGCGCAAAGCGGCGCATGGGTGCACCAAGGAGCGCCGGGTCGCGCGCTGAGGGCAGCCGCGAGGCGAGTGTGAAACACGCATCAGCCGAAACGTCTGATTCGCGCCAAAGTCTGCGGCACATGCCGGAGTTGATATGCCGGAAAGCCACGTACGCGACCAGGGACCGGTTGAGGACCGTTCGAGGTCGGCATGCGGGACATTAAGGGCACGTTCCGGCGCGGGCGGGGGCGGTGAATGTGGTGAAGGAGACAGTGGTGAGGGCCGTGGAGAAGGTGTGGAGCAGGTGTGGACCGCTGGTGGAGCACCTCCCGCGGACGCCGGGCGGCGCGGGCGGGGCCGGGCGCGGGCGCGCCGTCGCGGAGAGGCTTCGGCGCAAGGGGAGGTCCACGGCCCGGGAGGGCGCTGACGCACCTCCCGGGCCGGTCCGCCGCCCGCGGGGATTGTGGCAACGGAACCCCCTGGCCCGCCGTACCACCGCCATAGCCGCCTGCCGGGGCCGCGGGCCGACCCACGGACCCTATGCAAGCGCCGCCGTCCCGGACGGCACAGAGCGCACGGCCGGGCGCACGGCCACATATACCGGGAGCACGGTCCAATGAGGTGGCGAGTAAGGGGCAGGAATCTCGCCATCCGGGACGAGACTCTTAACGGTCGGGATGCGGCGAACTACGCTGGGTGTACCCGGTTCGCACACGTACGCGCGGCTCGGGTGTCCGGCGCATGCGCCGCACCGGCCGCCGAGCGGTCACCGCGGTGGCTGAATCGGGCTCCAGGGGAGGGTGACCCCCGTACCCCACGACAAGACCAGGCCGGCCGGCCTGCCCCCCAGCGGCATCACGAGGTGAACCGCAGTGAACAGAGAACACCGCGGGCCGAACGAGAAGCTCGGCACCCTTCTCGCTCTGGCGGGCATCAGCAACGCCGGACTGGCCCGCAGGGTCAACGACTTGGGCGCCCAACGCGGCCTGACCCTGCGTTATGACAAGACGTCGGTCGCCCGGTGGGTGGCCAAGGGCATGGTCCCGCAGGGCGCCGCGCCGCATCTGATCGCGGCGGCGATAGGCGCCAAGCTCGGCCGTCCCGTGCCGCTGCACGAGATCGGTCTGGCCGACGCGGACCCGGCGCCCGAGGTCGGTCTCGCCTTCCCGCGCGATGTCGGCGAGGCGGTGAAATCGGCCACCGATCTGTGGCGGTTGGATCTCGCCGGACGGCGCGGACCCGGCGGCACCGGCATCTGGCAGAGCTTGGCCGGATCTTTCGCAGTGAGCGCTTACGTGACCCCCGCGTCGCGCTGGTTGATCACCCCCGCGGACGCCACCGTGGCCCGCGACGCGCCCGCGCCGGGCATGAACCACGTCGGTCACAACGACGTGACCAAGCTCCGCGAAGCCGCCGAGGACGCCCGCCGCTGGGACTCCAAGTACGGTGGCGGCGACTGGCGTTCGGGCATGGTCCCGGAGTGCCTGCGGGTCGAGGCGGCGCCCCTGCTGCTCGGTTCCTACAGCGACGACGTGGGCCGCGCGCTGTTCGGCGCGACCGCCGAACTCACCCGCCTCGCCGGGTGGATGGCCTTCGACACCGGCCAACAGGAGGCCGCCCAGCGGTATTACATCCAGGCGCTGCGGATGGCCCGCGCCGCCGCCGACGTACCGCTCGGCGGTTACGTGCTCGCCTCGATGTCGCTCCAGGCCACGTACCGCAACTTCTCCGACGAGGGCGTCGACCTCGCCCAGGCCGCTCTGGAGCGCAACCGCGGTCTGGCGACCGCCCGCACGATGAGCTTCTTCCACCTCGTGGAGGCCCGCGCGCACGCCAAGGCGGGCGAGGCCGCCGCCTGCGGGGCCTCGCTGGCCGCCGCGGAGGCGTTACTCGAGCGCTCCCGCGAGGGCGACGCCGACCCGCAGTGGCTCGGCTTCTACTCCTACGACCGGCTCGCCGCCGACGCCGCCGAGTGCTACCGCGACCTGCGCGTCCCGCGCCAGGTGCAGCGCTTCACCGAGCAGGCCCTCGCCCGCCCCACCGAGGAGTTCGTCCGCTCCCACGGCCTGCGCCTGGTCGTCTCCGCCGTCGCCGAACTGGAGTCCGGGAACCTGGACGCCGCGTGCGCCGCGGGCACCAAGGCCGTCGAGGTCGCGGGGCGCATCTCCTCGGCCCGCACCACGGAGTACGTCCGCGACCTGCTGCACCGCCTGGAGCCGTACAACGACGAGCCGCGGGTGCTGGAGCTGCGGGAGCGGGCCAGGCCCTTGCTCGCGGCTCCGGCGTAAACGATTCAGCCGGGCGGGACGGCAGGCGCGGGCGGGCGGACCGGCGGCGCGGGCGGGCGGACCGGCGGCGCGGGCGGGCGGGCAGCGTGGCCGCGCCAGAAGCGCGGGAAGGCCGACAGCACGGGCGTACCGGCAGCGCGGATGCGCCAGCAGGACAGGTGTGCCCAGAAGCGCGGGTGTGCCAGCAGCGAATTCCGGGCCGTCCGGCGGTTTCCGGCCGGTACGGCGTTTGAGGAGCGGGCCGCCGGGCTATGAGGGCCCCACAGGCAGGAGGCGTCATGACCCGCAGCACCGCACCCGCCTCCCGCCCGGAGGATGTCCTTGTCGTGGGCGCGGGCATCATCGGCCTCTCCACCGCCTACGCGCTCACCCGCGCCTCCCCCGGCATCCGCGTCACCGTGCTGGAGAAGGAACCGGGCCCCGCGCGCCACCAGACCGGCCGCAACAGCGGAGTGATCCACAGCGGCATCTACTACCGCCCCGGCTCCCTCAAAGCCCAGTACGCGCTGGCGGGTTCGGCCGAGATCGGCAAATTCTGCGCCGAGCACGGCATCCCGCACGAGACCACCGGCAAGCTCATCGTCGCCACCGCCCAGGCCGAACTCCCGCGGCTGCACGCCTTGGTCCAGCGGGGCCGCGAACACGGCATCCCGGTAAGGGAGTTGGGCCCGGCCCAGATCGCCGAGTACGAGCCGAAGGTCGCGGGGCTGGCCGCCATCCACGTCGCCACCACCGGCATCTGCGACTTCCGCGAGGTCGCCGCCACCCTGGCCCGGCTGGCCGGGGACGCGGGCTGCCGGGTCCGCTACGGCGAGCGGGTCCGTACGATCGAGCGCCGCGCCGACGGCCTGGTCGCCGTCCGCAGCAGCGACGCCGAGGGCCGCCCGCGCCCCGAGATCCGTACGAAAGTGCTGGTCAACTGCGCGGGGCTGCACAGCGACCGGATCGCGGAGCTGGCCGGGGACGACCCGGGCATGCGGATCGTGCCCTTCCGCGGCGAGTTCTACGAGCTGATCCCGGTCCGCCGCGGGCTGGTGCGCGGTCTTGTCTACCCGGTGCCCGACCCGGACTTCCCCTTCCTCGGCGTCCACCTGACCCGCGATGTGCACGGCGGCGTCCACCTCGGTCCGAACGCGGTGCCCGCGCTCGCCCGCGAGGGCTACCGGCGCGGCACCGTGGGACTGCGCGACCTCGCCGCGACCGCCCGCTTCCCCGGCACCTGGCGGATCGCCCGCCGCCACTGGCGCCAGGAGGCGGGCGAGATCCACCGCTCGCTGTCCAAGCGCGCCTTCACCGCCGACGCCCGCCGCCTGCTGCCCGCGCTGCGCCCCGGCGACCTCGTCCCGGCCCCCGCCGGAGTCCGCGCCCAGGCCGTACTCCCCGACGGGACCCTCGTCGACGACTTCCTCTTCGCCGGGACCGCCCCCTTCGTCCACGTCCTCAACGCCCCCTCCCCCGCCGCCACCGCCTCGCTCCCGATCGGCCGCGAGGTCGCCCGCCGGGCCCTGGAGGCCCTGCGCGCCGCGTAGCCCCGCGGACGGCGTTTCACGGTTCGCGCCTGCGCCCCCGGCCGCCGTACGGCCCCGGACCTGGCCTTACGCGGCGCGTCCGCGCACCGGTACGTGAGCCCGTACGCCGCTGGCAGCCGCGCCGGGGGGCCGCGGGCGCCCCGTAGAATCGACGGCATTGTGTCCACGTCACCCACTCCCCCCGCCACGCGTACGAGCGCGCCCGCCGTACGCGAGACCGATGCCGTAGCCCTAGCCGTAGCCGTCTCCGTCGCGGAAGCCGACACGGAAGCCGACGCCGCATCCGTCACGGAAGCCGACGCCGTATCCGTCACGGAAGCCGTTGCCGGAAAGGCCGTCTCCGGCGTCGGCAGGCAGCAGCGCTTTCCCAGCGGGCCCGCGCCCGATCCGGCGGGGTCGCGGGAGGAGCACCGGATCAGGTCGTTCCATGCCCGGCGGGGGCGGATCACGCAGGCGCAGGCCGCGGCGATCGAGCGGCACTGGGAGGCGTGGGGGGTGGAGCTGGACGGCGCGCCGCTGGATCCGGGCGCGCTCTTCGGCGACCCCGAGCCGCCCGTGGTGCTGGAGATCGGCTTCGGGATGGGGGACGCCACCGCCGCGATGGCGGCGGCGGACCCGGCGACCGGCATCCTGGCCGTCGATGTGCACACCCCCGGCCAGGGGAATCTGCTGGCGCTCGCCGACCGCCTCAGCCTGACGAACGTCCGCGTGGCCAACGGCGACGCCGTCGTCCTGCTGCGGGACATGCTGCCGCCCGCCTCGCTCGCGGGCCTGCGCGTCTACTTCCCCGACCCCTGGCCGAAGGCCAAGCACCACAAGCGGCGGCTGATCCAGCCGGACTTCCTGGCCATGGTGCTGCCGCTGCTGCGGCCCGGCGCGGTCGTGCACTGCGCGACGGACTGGGAGCCGTACGCCGAGCAGATGCTGGAGGTGCTGGCGGCGGAGCCGGGGCTGGCGAACCGGTACCCGGCGGAAGGTTTCGCCCCCCGGCCGGACTTCCGGCCGATGACGAAGTTCGAGCGGCAGGGGCTGGCGAAGGGGCACGTCGTACGCGACCTGCTGTTCACCCGTATCTGAGGGAGGCGGCGGGGGGCGTCCTGCGTAGGCGCGTGGGGCGCGGCGTGCGTACGGGCGCGGGGCGCGACCGGCGTACGGGCACGGGGCGCGTACGGGCGCGGGGCGCGTACGGGCGCGGGGACGTCCGGCGTACGCGACCGGCGCGCGCTCCGGGAACCGTCTCCTGGCCCGCCCCTGGTCTCGTCCCTGGCCCGGTCCCTGAGCCGCCGCCGGAACCGCCCCTGACCCGCCCGTTCGGGCCGGGCAGCGGCGGTCACCTGCGCGAACCGATGCCGACGCACCCTCGCGTACGGCCGCCCGGCCCCCGTACTGTCGACGGGTGTCCACGTTTTCGCACCCGGCTGCCGGGGCCGCGGGTCCTCAGGAGGCCGCTGCCCTGCCCGCGTCGGGGTCGCCGCCCGGGTCCGCCGCGCCGGGACCGCAGTCCGGGACCGCCGGGCCGCCGCCCGGATTCGCGCCCGCGCCCGCTCCCGAGACCTGGCAGTACGCGCCCCGCCGTCCGTTCTGGGAGAGCCGGGCGGTCCGTACGGGCGCGCTGTTCACGGCGTTGGCCGTCTGCGGTGTGATCATCCTCGCGGTCGTGCGCCAGCACATAGGCACCGAGAGCTTCCTGGTCGGCCTGGTGCTGGCCGTCCTGCCGGTGCCGTTGCTGGTCTGGGCGTTCCTGTGGCTCGACCACGTGGCACCGAGCCCCTGGCAGAACGTGGTCTTCGCCTTCTCCTGGGGCGCGTGCGCGGCGACCCTCGTCGCGCTGTTCGCCAACGAGTACGGCGCCAAGCTGATCGCCACGACCTTCTCCGCGACTCCGACGCAGACCGACCACTGGGGTGCGACTTTCGTCGCGCCGCTGGTGGAGGAGACGGCGAAGGGCGCCGCGCTCCTGCTGCTCTTCCTCTTCCGGCGCCGTCACATCGAGTCCGTCGTGGACGGCATCGTGCTGGCGGGGCTGGCCGCGACCGGCTTCGCCTTCACCGAGAACATCCTGTACATCGGCTCGGCCTTCGGCGAGGACAAGGCGCTCGGCTCCTCCGTACTCGACTCGGCGACCGCCGCGACCTTCTTCGTCCGCGTCCTGATGACGCCCTTCGCGCACCCGCTCTTCACGGCGATGACCGGCATCGGTTTCGCCATCGCCGCCACCAGCCGCCCGCGCAGTGTGTGGCGCTGGCTCGCGCCGCTCGGCGGCTGGCTGCTCGCGATGGTGCTGCACGGCCTGTGGAACAGCTCCTCGATGCTCTCGCCCGTCGGCTTCCTGACCATTTACGTGGCCGTCATGATCCCGGTCTTCGGCCTCGTCGTCTGGCTCGCCTTCTGGGCCCGCGCCCGCGAGTTGCGCACCATCCGCACCAACCTCCCCGTCTACGCCGCCGCCGGCTGGCTGACGCTGCCCGAGCCGACCGCCCTGGCCTCGATGAAGGCCCGCAGCCAGGCCCGCGACACCGCGCGCCGCTACTACGGCGAGAGCGGGGCGCGCGCGGTACGCGACTACACCGCCTTCGCCACGCACCTCGCCTTCCTGCGCGCGGCGGCCACCCGCGGCATGCCCGCGCCTGACTTCACCGCGCGCGAAGCCGAACTCCTCCATCACCTCTGGCAGCGCAAGTCCCTGGTGCGAATCCCGCTCGCCCAGGCCGCGACGCCCCACCTCCCGCCCGCCGCCTGGGCGGCGCCCTTCCCGCATCCGCGCCAGGCCCCTATGTGGGGTCCCCGGCCGTGGGACGGCCAGGCGCCCGGCCAGTGGGGTGCGCCCGGCGCATGGCACGCGCAGGCACCCGGCACGTGGGGCGCCCCCGGACCCGGCAAGCACCGATAATCTCCGCGCGAGCCTGCGCAAGAGCCTGGCTCCAGCGACTCGGCCCGCAAGGCGTCGAACACCGTAGCCGCCCTGCTGTGCGGGACGCGGGACGACGAACGCCGGTGAGTTCCTGCGCGCCGACCTGGCCGCCGCGTGCGTCGACACCACGCACCTCGTGGTCCACCCCGCGCCGTCGGGGACGGCTGTGGTGATCGTCGAGCGGGGTACGGGCGACAACTCCACCGTGCTCCCCAAGGCGCCAACCTGCCGCTGCCCGTCGCCGTCTCCCGCCCTTACCCGCACGGGCCCGGAGCATCGGTAGGCTGACGGCCCCGTTAGCGCGCCCAGCACGACTGCGCCTTCGGCGACGGCAACGTCCCCGTCGGCCCCGGCCGTTCGCAAGCCGCTCAGGCTGAAGGAGGTATACGTTTGCTCCCCCTCGACCACTCGGCTGCCACGAACATCGCGTCTGCCGACCAGGACGACCCCGAGCTTGCGGCCGTCGTGGAAGCGCTCCGGGCGGCGGATCCCTCGGGCTTCCGGTTCGCAACAGTGCTCCGGAACACCATCGACCAACTCCTCGACGGGGAGAGCACAGGCCGTTACGACTGGAAGACGCTCTTCAAAACGGAGAAGACGCATGCGGGCACGGTCGTAGAGATCAATCTCCAGCGGGAGTTCCGGTTTGCTGACGGTGACGCCATGGACTACAAAATCGCGGGCGTCGACGTGGACTGCAAGTATTCCCAGACCTTCGGCGGCTGGATGATTCCGCCGGAGGCAATTGGCCATCTGTGCCTGCTCGTCTGGGCTGATGACTACAAGAGCCGGTGGAGCGCCGGCCTGGTGCGCATCAGGGCGGAGTTGCTGAACCAGGGCAACAACCGGGACCTCAAGCAGACGGTCAACTCCAAACAACGGGAAAAGATCACGTGGCTATGGCGCGATGCGGAACTCCCGGAGAATGTGCTGCTCCACATGGATCCGACCGACCGGAAAGCAGTGTTCGCATCCTCATCTGGGCAGGCGCGCTTGAACGAACTCTTCCGCAGAGTCCAGAAGCGCCGGATCGGACGGAACGTCGTGCGGACGGTAGCGCAGCAGAAGGACTACATGAAGCGGGTCCGCGGCAATGGGGGTTCGCGGAGCGCGCTGCGCAAGGACGGCATCCTCATCATCGGCGACTACGAGAGCCACAGGCGGATCGCCGAGCAACTGGGCATACCGGTACCCCGCGAAGGCGAGTTCGTCAGCGTTCGTGTCGTTGAGGTCGGACCGGCGGAGACCCTCCGGCCCACCGTCGTTCTCAGTGAACGCCGCTGGGCCTGCGCCCTGCCGGGCGAACCGCCCCAGGCGGCTCCGCTGCTCCCTACCCACACCAAGTGAACGGGCTGACTGCCAGCGCAATGTCTTCGGCCAGCCCACCCGTAGGCTCGGTACCGTTGGGTGCCTCTGGACGGCTGAAGGCCGAACTGTGCGTCCGGGGCGTACGTGCCTCAAGGGGGGAGAGCAGGTTGACGGACGACTGGTCCCCACCGCCGGGTTCCTGGGCCTCTTCTGAGAGCCGCCGACGGAACATGCAGGCTATCCGGAGCCGGGATACGGGGCCGGAGTGGCTGATACGGCGCCTGGTGCATGCGCGGGGGCTGCGCTATCGCGTCTCAGCGCGCCCCCTGCCCGACCTTCGCCGGACGGCGGATCTGGTGTTCCGGCCGGCAAAGGTCGCCGTCTTCATCGACGGCTGCTACTGGCACGGCTGCCCGGAGCACTATGTGTCGCCGAAGACCAATTCGGGCTACTGGTCAGAGAAGGTCGCCAGGAACATGGCGCGGGACCGGGATACGAACGAACGGCTCGCTGAAGCCGGCTGGACGGCGCTGCGCTTTTGGGAGCACGAGTCACCGGACGCCTGCGCGCTCACGATCGCCGCCACGGTTGACAAGATGCGTGCGAGCAGGAGCTGACGGGGCGGAGACTTCAAAGAGAGCGGAGTCCTTCTCGATCTGCGCGTCCTTCTCACGCTTCCCCGCGGCCAAGGCGGCGACGATCTGTTTGCCGACGGCTTCGGCGACAGGCGGCGGGAAGGCGTTCCCCACCTGGCGGTATGCCGCCGTCTTCCGGCCGGAGAATTTCCAGTCCTCGGGGAATCCCTGGATGGTCGCTGCCTGCAGCACGGTCAGCTTGGGACCGCGCTCCGCGTAGAGGTCCCGCTCCGGATCCTGAAGGTCCGACGGATCGTTCGCGACGCCCAGCCCGCACACACCGAGCTTCCGCCAGGCTTCCTTCGCCCGGCTGGGGCCGAGATCCGCTCCGCCGTGCTTCTTTGATCCGCCCACCAGCGTGGGCGCCACGGTGCCGGTCTTCGCGGCCTTGAGCCACTTCTTGTAGGCGGTCTCCCAGCGGGCGGTGTAAAGACCCTTCCAGCGAGGGTCCTGCCCGCTGGCCTGGTAGCGCTCACGCATGGACTTCGCCAAGGCTTTGGCAACCGTGAGCAGCTTGGTGTGCTCCGGTTCAGTCCAGGCGAAGTGCTTCGCATACTCCGGCTTCATCGCTACGAGAATCGCCCGCGGCCGAAGCTGCGGAACCCCGTAGTCCCGTGCTTCCAGCACTTTCCAGTAGCAGATCGTGTATCCAGCCTCTTTGAGGCGGTGCTCGATGACGTCTTCGCGGTACTTACGGAACTTCTCGGGCGGTTCCAGCAGTGCCCGGACGTTTTCAATCATCACGGCCTTCGGCTGCAGGAAGCCGATCAGGTCAAGCATCGTAGGAAAGAGGTCACGCTCATCCTCGTGGCCCAGTTGCTTGCCTGCCGCCGAGAACGGCGGGCACGGGACGCCGCCCGCCAACAGGTCAAGCACTCCCGGCTTGAGCTTCAGCCGGCGTGGGTCAAACTTCGTGAGATCGGCCTCGATGACCTTGCAGCCGTCCCACTTCGGATTGCCCTCGACGTTGTCCTTGAGCGTCTGGCAGGCATTCGGGTCGATCTCGATCAGGGCAAGGTGCTTGAACCCCGCCCGGTGCAGGCCCACCGCCTGGCCGCCTGCTCCGGCGCAGATCTCCACCGAGGTGAACTGTGGCTCAATGCTCGTCATGCACCCTCATCCCAGTCGCGCCGTGTGAGCGTCTTGCATCTCACTGTCACAGAGGGTGGCAGACCCCACTGACAATCCGCTCAAGTGTCGCGCAGCGGACGGCAGTCTTCGGGCATCCGTCACGCCACAGCGAGCAGTCCTACGATAAGGCGCATGCGGAACCCTTCTTGGCAGCGGGATGAACTCCTCCTCGCATGCGCCCTCGTCGTGCAGAACGGCTGGAAGGAACTTCGCGAGAACGACCTCCAGGTAATGGACTTGTCCGACCTGCTGCAAGTGCTCCCCCTCCACCCGGTCGAGACCCGCAGCGTCAAGTTCCGCTCCACGGGAAGCGTCAGCCGCAAGACGACGGACTTGGCCACGGCTCACCCGTCCTACCAGGGCCCGCCGACCCGGGGCGGACGCCTGGACAAGGAAGTCGTGGCCGCCTTCATCGCCCGGCCCGAGGAGATGCTGGCCGCCGCCGAGCGGATTCGGAACGTAGCCGTCAACGGTCCGTTTCAGCTCCCTGCCGAGCCACCGGATCCAGACGACGAAGCCGCTCCGGAAGGCCGACTGCTCGCTCGGCTCCACCACGCGAGGGAGCGGGATCCGAAGCTCCGGGCCAGGAAGATCAAGTCCGTGCTCGCAGCCGGCGGCAGCCTGCGCTGCGAAGCGTGCGACTTCAGCTTCGCTGAGACATACGGCAGCCTTGGCGACGGCTACATCGAGGTGCATCACACGCTCCCTCTCCACGTTTCCGGGGAGACCACCACGTCGCTCGACGACCTCGCCCTGCTCTGCTCGAACTGCCACCGCATGTGCCACCGCAGTGCAAGCCCCGAGGAGCCGTGGCGGACCCCGACGGCTCTCCGCGCACTTCTGACGAACTGACCCCTCCTTGCGTAGGTGCGGCATCGCACTGTGGGAGGTGGGGTGGGGTGGTCTACTGGGGCGGTTTTAGTGGTGAGTGCGGGGTCTTTGGGGCGTCGCGGTGTGTGGGGAGACGGATATTTCGGAGAACGAGCAAGGGCATGAGACGCGGGCGGCGGAGCGGCTGATTTTGTTTTCGGACGCGGTGGTGGCGATCGCCATCACCTTGCTCGCGTTGGAGTTGCCGGTGCCGGAGGGGCACGATGTGTCGGAGTTCTGGCACTCGGTGCGGGCGAATGACGGGCACTACCTGGCGTTTTTGATCAGTTTCGTGGTGATCGCGATGGCGTGGGGCGAGCACCACAGGGTGTTCAGGACGGCGCTGCGGGTCGATACGCGGCTGCGGAAGATCAACATGGTGTGGCTGATGATGATCATCCTGAATCCGTTCGCGACGAAGATGCTGATCGAGGAGGGGCACGACACCGTCGCCACGCATGCGCTGCGGTGGGGCTTCTACGCGCTGTTGCAGGTGCTGGCGAATGTCACGCTGCTCGCCCTGACGTATTACCTGAAGACACTGAACCCCACGGGGACGGGCGCCGGGGTGGACGGGAACGAGGGGTCGTACGGGGTCATCGTCGGGTTCGGTCTGTCCATTCCGGTGTTCTTCGCGACGACGCACGCGTGGGTGCTGTGGATTCTCGGTCCGCTGCTGGCCCGGCGGGTGTACCGGCGTTTCTGGGGGCGTGGCGACCGGGAGTTGCGCGACGCGTGAGGGCGCGGGCGGCGGCGGCCAGGAGGACGAGGGCGGCGAGGGCGAAGACGGCGCTTCCCGTCAGGGCGAGGGACAGGGGGACGTCGAGGGTCGGGGACTGCGTGAAGCCGACCCAGGCGTAGGTGAGGACGGCGCCCGCGGCGAGCGCGAAGCGGTGGGCGGCGGACCACGCCGGGCTGCGGGACCAGCGGAGCGCGAGGCGTACGAAGGCGGCGACGGCCAGCAGCCACAGCGCAGGGTCGGTCCAGTCGGGGACGCCGGAGGGGAACAGGCCGCCGCGCGCCCAGTAGAGGGACGTGGCGGCGAAGGCCGCGGCGCCGACGAGCCAGGGGCGGGGCGTACGGGCCGTCGGGCGGGTCGCCGGGCGGGCGGGGAGCGTGAAGGCCAGCGCGATCAGTAAGAGAATGACGGCGCCGCAGCCGATGAGCCGCGCGGGCGAGGCCATGAAGTGCTCGCTGTGCTGCTGCGCGACGGCGAGGAAGAGCGAGTCGGCGACGAAGGCCGCGGCGACCAGCGGCAGGCCGATGTTGCCCAGCCACGGCCGGATCTCCCGTCCCGCGCGCCCGCCACCCCACGCGAAGGTCTCCACGACCGCGATCGGCACGCACACGCTCCAGACCGTGTGGATCGACAGCACGTCCTCGATCATCCCGACGCTCGTCCCGAGGAACGGCACGTACGTCCCCGCGTACGCGCCCGCCATGTCGAACCCGCCGTAGTGCGGATTCCACAGCATCTGGTCGATCGGCCCCTCCTCGACCAGGGCGTACGCCGCCGCGAGCACGATCATCGTCGGCCAGCCCCGGCCGAGGCGCCGCGCGCACTCGCGGATCAGTACGGTGCCGCCGCCGTACATCGGCGCGAGGATCAGGACGGACGGCAGCGCGGTGACCGGCTGGTTGCCGAGCAGGAACTCCCCGATCAGGGGAGAGAGGAAGAAGAGGGCCACCGCGAGCCGGAGACGGTGATACGGGCGCCGGTCGTGTGGGTGCCGGTCGTGCGGGCGCGGGTCGGCCGGGCGCGGGTCGGCCGGCGGCCGGTACGCGGATACGGTCCGGGGGTCGGATACGGTCCCCGGCCGGGAGTCGGCCCCAGGGTCGGATACGGTCCCCCGGCCGGCCTCGGCCCCCGGGTCCGGGGCGGAAGCGGCGGCCCGCGGCAAAGACGTCCGTACTGCGTCATCGGAAGGCATACCTCCGACGCTAGGCACCCGCCCCGTTCACGGCCTCGGCCGACCGGCCAGACCCGCCGTCCGACCGGCCAGACCCGTCAACCCACCGACCGGCCCCGTCGGCCGACCGCCCGGAGGCGTACACCGACCGGCCCCGTACACCCACCGGCCCGCATCCCCGCCGGAGGCACTACGGGACGGGACCGCCGCGAGCACCGCCCCCTCACTCCTCCCCCGCGTCATGCGCCAGCAACGCGAGCTGAATCCGGTTCTCGACCCCGGCCTTCCCCAGCGCGCTGGACAGATGCGCCTTGACCGTCCCGACCGACACATGCAGCCGCGCGCCGATCTCGGTGTTGGAGAGCCCTTCGGCGACGGCGCGGGCGACGTCGCGCTCGCGCTCGGAGAGGTCGGCGAGCCGCTGCCGGGCGGCGTCGGCGCGGGAAGAGGACCCGGTAGCCGCGTGGGCGATGAGGGCACGGGCGGCGGACGGCGACAGGACGGGTTCGCCGCGAGCCGCCCGGCGTACGGCCTCGACGATCTCCTCCGGCTCGGTGTGCTTGAGCAGATAGCCCGCCGCGCCCGCGCGTACCGCCTCCAGGACGGTGTCCTCGGCGCCGAAGGTGGTCAGCACGATGACCTGGGGCGCGGAGTCGCGCCCGGTGAGGGCGCGGGTGGCGGTGATGCCGTCCATGACCGGCATGCGGATATCCATGAGGACGACGTCGGGACCGTGCTGCCGTACGGCCCCGGGTACGGCCGCGCCGTCCCCCACCTCGCCGACGACCTCGATGCCGTCGGCGCCGCGCAGCATCATCTTCAGCCCGGCGCGCACCAGCGGGTCGTCATCGACCAGAAGTACCCGGATCATGCCGTCGCCCCTCACGCGTCGCCCTTCCCCCGCCGCCGTGGATCACGCGCTGATGTCGCGGGCCACGGTAGCCGTACCCGTACGGTGAACACGCCGTCGGCGCGGCCGTGTTCGAGGGTCCCGCCGTCCAGGGCGACGCGCTCGCCGAGGCCCACAAGACCGGTGCCGAAACCGGGGATCGGGCGCGGCGGCCCCGAAGTCGCCTCGTACGCCTGCGGGTTGGTCACCTCGACGGTGAGGTCCGCGCCGGGCGCGCCGCTCAGCCGTACGGTCACGGGTGAACCGGCCGCGTGCTTACGGGCGTTGGTCAGCGCCTCCTGCACCGCGCGGTAGGCGGTGCGCTGGACCTGCGGGCGCAGGTCGGACGCGAGCGCGGCGTCCACGTCGTCGTGGAACTGCACGTCCTGGCCGGCCGCCCGCGCCTCGCCCACCAGTACGGCCACGTCCGCGAGCCGTGGCTGCGGCGCGGCCGTGCCCTCGTCCTCCGTCCGCAGCACGAGCAGCACTTCCCGCAACTCCTCCAGCGCCTGATGGGCGTTGTCCCGGATGACGCGGGCGCTCTCCTCGATCTCTGCGGCGTCCAGAGCGGGGCCGCCGGCGCTCCTCGTCCGGTACGCCAACGCGCCCGCGTGCACGGACAGCAGCGAGATGCGGTGCGCCAGCACATCGTGCATCTCCCGTGCGATGGCGGTCCGTTCGGCGCGGCGGGTGTCGGCGAGCCGCCGCGCGTGGTCGGCGCGCTCGCGTACCGCGTCCTCCCGCAGCCGGACGAGGAGTTGGCGTCGGCTGCGCAGGGCGCTGCCCGAGGCGAAGGAGACGAGGTAGTACGCCACCGAGAAGGCCGCCGCCGTCCAGTCGGTGCCGTGCGGGTCCGACAGCAGCAGCGCGTCCGGCACCGACGCGGCCACGAACAGTCCGAGCACCGGCAGCGAACGGCGCAGCGGCTCGTACAGCGCCAGGCTCGCCGTGATCACCATCCCGGCGCCGAACACGCTGTTGGACAGCGCCAACGCGGGTACGGCCAGCAGCGCCACGGCCATCGGGTACCGCCTGCGCCACCACAGCGACACGCACGCGAGCGCGCCGAGCGGCAGGTCGACCGCCTGGATCCACACCGGCCGGTCCTCGTGCTGCGCCGCGACGCCGTACACCACCATGCCGACCAGTACGGCGAAGCAGAGCGCGGCCGCGTCCACGGCCCAGTCGCGGGGCGTACGGCCCTCCGGGCGGCCCTCGGTACGGCCCTCCGTACGGAGGTCGGCGTCGGTCATTCCCCGAGGGTAGGGGCGGCGGGGGTCTCGCCCGGGGAACCGTCCCCTATCCGCCCTCGGGTGCCGGACGGCGGGGCGTGGTCGACGGGTGGGCGCTCATTGCCGCTGGGGCTAGTCCTCAAACGCCGGACGGGCTGAATCATGGCCTCTGGCACACCGCCAACCCCGGCCTCCGTCCTCAATCATGGCTTCCGGCACACCGCCAGCCTCGGCTCCCGTCCCCAAACACCGGACAGGGCGACTCGCCGCCTCTGGTCGCGGACCCCCTCGCGGAGGGGGCGGACGAGGGGCGGTTAGCCTCGGAGACAAGGCTTCGGGGTTGGTGCGTGAGGAGGAGGACGGGATGGCTGGGGTTCCGGCGAGTGTGGTGGCGGCGGGCGGGCTGATCGGCGGCTACGGGGTGGCCCGGTGGACGCGGAAGCGGGCCCTTGGGGGCGTGGCCCTCGCGGCGGCGGGCACGCTCGCGGCCCGCGAGTGGCACGCGCGCTCGGGACCGGCGGTCGCCACGACGCTGACCACCGTCTACGTGGCGGCTTTCGCGGGTTCGCACCCTCTCGCCCGCAAGCTCGGCGCCTGGCCCGCCGTCTTCACCGTCGCGGGTGGCGTGGCCGCCGCGTCCTGGGCCGTGACAGGCCGACGCGGCTGAGGCGGCGCGCTTGAACGCGGACGCCGACGCGGGCGACGCGCCCAGGGCGGTCGCGGGCCGACGGCGACATCGCCGCCACCCCTGAGACCACGCCCCGGCCGTGACGGGCCCGCGCGGCTGAGAGCCGCGTGTTTGAATGCCGCGCATGGACGACGACGATGTCACGAGCGGCGGCGGGGCCGCCGGTTCCGGGTCGGCGCGGATATGGATCGGCGCGATCCCGTCGGTGGATCCGGACGGCGTGGAAGTGATTCTGGACCTCGGTCTGGACTCGCCCGACCCGGCGGAGCGGATGATCCGTCTGCTGCTGAACCGGGGGCACGAGGGCGAGGAAGGCGTCTTCTATCTGCTGCCGGACGACCTCTCGGCGCGTTATGAGCGGATCGGCGAGCGGTTGGCCGTGACGGTGCTGTCGCACCGCGCGGTGCTGGACGCCGATCTGGGCGAGACGGACGAGTTGCGGACGCACCTCGCCGGGCTGGCCCGCGATCCGCTCGACGCCGACCGTCTGGTGCTGCTGCGGGGCGAGATCGTCACCGACTTCGTGCCGGCGGTCCAGGACGACGGCGCGCAGCCGTTGCTCGTCATCGAGCACACCGAAGCCGCCGCCAGGCTGGCTGATGTCCTGCGCCAGTTCGACGAGGGCGAGACGGGTATCGCCGTGCTGTCGGCGACGCTGGACTGGAAGGGCTGACCGAACCGGCCGCATGCCAACGGCCCTGGCGTCGGGGGGGGAGCGCCAGGGCCGTCGGGGTTAACCGGAGGAGCGGTCCCGGGTGGAGCGGGACCGTCCCAGATGGTTCAGACGGCGATGTCGTGGGCGCGGAGCCAGACGGCCGGGTCGATGGGGGCGGCCCCGGCGGCGGGGCGGACCTCCAGGTGGAGGTGGGGGCTGGTGACGTTGCCGGTGGCGCCGACGCGCCCGATGGTGTCGCCGGTGATGACCTCGCCGGAGGTGACGACCATGGTGGAGAGGTGGCAGTACCACAGCTCGGTGCCGTCATCGAGGGTGAGGATCACGCGGTAGCCGTACGAGCCCGCCCACCCGGCCGAGGTGACCGTACCGGTGTGGATGGCGTGCACCGGGGTGCCGGTGGGAGCGGCGAAGTCCTGGCCGGAGTGGGTGTTGGCCCACAGGGAACTGGCCTCGCCGAAGCTGTCGGTGAGCGTGTACGAGGCGAGCGGCTTGAGGTACGAGACCGCGAGGTGGGCCAGGCGCTCGGACTCGGCCTTGGCGGCGGCCTCGGCATCGGCCTTGGCCTGTGCTTCCGCCGCGGCCTTCGCGGCGGCGGCCTGCTCGCGTACCTTCTGCGCGGCGGCCTCGCGGGCTGCCTGCTGGGCCGCCGCCTTCTCGGCCGCCTCGCGCTCGGCCCGCGCGGCGGCGTCCCGCTGCCGCGTGGCCTCGTCGATGATGCGGGCGCGCAGGGCCTCACCGGGGTCGGTGGGCACGGGGGCGGCGGACGGCGCGACGTCGACGGAGGAGGCGGCCACGACGGTGGTCGGAGCCGTGGTCGAAACCGGCGCCAAGTCCGTGGCCGGAACCAAGTCCGTAGCCGGAGCCAAGTCGGGGGCCGGAGCCAGGTCCGTGGCCGTATCGGCGGCCGTGCTCACGGCGGCCGTGCTCACGGCGGTGTCGGGGGCCGACACGTCCCGTACCGCCGCGCCGAAGAAGTCACCGGCCGTGGGCAGCGCCGAGACGCCGGGGGAACCGGCGGGCGAGACCCCGGTCGAACTCGGGGGCAGGTCAAGGGAGTCGGGAATTTCCGGCAGGTCCGGGACCGCTATGGGCGCGGGTACGGCGTCGGCCGCGACGGCCACCCCCCCGGCCCCTACGGCGGCCATCGCGGCGACGCCGAGGACGGTCGAGCCACGGGCCACGGAGCCGACGGAGCGCTGGCGCGGAAGCCGGTGACGGTTCGCGCCCTGAACACCGTACGCGCCGTATCCGCCCTGCGCGCCCGCGGCACCGGCGTCGCCCTGGGCCGCGACGTACGCGGCGGCTTCGGCAGGGGCAGAGACACAGGCAGAGACAGAGGCAGAAGCAGTGGCTTCGGCAGAGGCGGCGGAATCCCCTGGAGAATTCCAGTCGTCCCACTCGCCGGGGGGATCGGCCGCTGGGGCCGCCGGGGCGGGAGCGTAGGCAGGCTGGTTGGACGCCACGCGGGCGCACTCCTTTCCTTCCTTGTCGCCTACCGGGTTAGCTGACGGGTTCGGAGCAGGAAGGTCTCCTACGGGCCTGGATGCTGCCCGATTCACCCCATTGGACCCCTCCCGTACGCCAGGGTGTGGCGAGCAGGAGGGCGGGTCCCCGGTTCCCGCGGACGGGATTCGGCAAGCGCGCGGTGCCGCCTCTGTGGCGGTGGTGACAACCGCGCTGCGTTATCGAACGTTAATAGAGCCGGGGTCGTTTTCCAAGCCGAATCAAAGAGTTGACGTCGGGAACCAAACGGTCACGGAGTGCGTGATACGGGTAAACCCGGCACCGAATGTGGCCGGGTAGTGATGTGAGTGTGTGTCAGTTGTTATGCACAGGGGGACGGTTCGATTACGTACGGTCAGGGCGCGGCGCCGATACCGTGTGCACGGCCGTGTACGGCGTCGACCGACGGCCGGGGTCCGGCAGCCAAGCAACGGCGGCGACGGGGCCGCTGCGGTCTCGCCACCGGTGTGGACCTCTGCCAATTCGCGAATCGCTTGGCAGGTCACGCACCCGGACCCCACCATGAGCAGGCCCCGTACTTCTGTCATGCACTCGTCCTCTCCATGACGCCCAAGGGAGCTTTTCATGGCACGCCCCAGCGACCCCCAAGTACCCGCGCCGTCACGCCCGTTGAGCCCGGCCGGTGAATCCGGCCAGGTTGGGCGCGAAGTCGACGCCACGGGCACGACCGGAGTTACGTCCACGGGTACGTCCGGGGGCACGCTCGGGGTTACGTCCTCGGGTACGTCCGGGGTCGTGTCCGGGGTCCCGGTCCCGTCCGGGGTCGTCTCCGGCGCCGAACCCACCGGCTCACCCGGGCGCATACCCGGCACCCCCGCCGGGGCCCCGCTCGCGGCGGAGACGCCCACCCGGCGCTCGCTGCTGCGCGGCACCCTCGCCTTCGGGGCCGCCGTCACCGTCGGCGTCACGGCGGACCTGACGTCCGGGACCGGCCGCGCGTCGGCCGCCACCGTGGACTACCCGTCGGCCTCCTGGACCCCGGCCAGTTCCGGCAACTACACGGCGTCCAACCGCACTTCGACCTACCCGATCAACCTCGTGGTGATCCACGTCACCCAGGAGTCCTTCACCGACACCATCAGCCTCTTCCAGGACCCCTCCCACGCGGCGGCGGCCCACTACGTCGTCCGCTCGGGCGACGGCGCCATCGCCCAGTGCGTCCGCGAGCGCGATGTCGCCTGGCACGCGGGCAACTGGGACTACAACACCCGCAGCATCGGCATCGAGCACGAGGGCTGGGTCGATCAGCCCGCCTACTTCACCACCGCGATGTACCACTCCTCGGCCGCCCTCACCGCCGAGATCTGCGACAAGTACGGCATCCCCAAGGACCGCGACCACATCATCGGCCACGTCCAGGTCCCCGGCACCGACCACACCGACCCCGGACCCAACTGGGACTGGGTCCGCTACATCCGCCTGGTCAACGGCACCTGACGCCTCCGGCGCGGAATCCGCGCGGATTCGGCGCGGAATCGGGGGACGGTGCCCGAGCGCACGGCGGCCTTCACCTCGTGGACGTGGCCGCGTCCAGGGGAGGCAGGAGGTCGCCGTGGTGGAGGCGGAGGAGCCGGTCGTGGGCGGGGGTGAAGAGCGCGCGGCCGGTGTCCGGCGGTACGTCGCCGGGGGCGGCCGGCGGGGGGAGTGCGGTGGCCGGGAGGGACGTGTGGCCCGTCGCGCGCAGGAGGCGGGCGAGTGCCTCTTCGCGCGCGGGGCCCGCGAGTTCCTCGTCGGTGATCACGCAGACCGCCGGGTGGCGGAGGAGCCACTGGCTCCGGCGGGCCTCGTGCATGCCGGGGAAGCCGGGGTCGGTCAGCGCGAGGGTGATGCGGGCGTCCAGCGTCGGCAGGGCGGTGAGGATGTCGCGGTAGACGAGGTGTTCCGGCAGGGAGCCCACCTGACCCTCGGGCCGGGTGAGGGCGCGGATCTGGCTGATGATCCGGTCGCGGATGTCGCGGTGGTGGAAGACGATCGGCGGCCGTCCGCCGGAGTGCCAGACGCGCAGAAGGTCGGCGTCGGCCCGGCGCAGGTCCAGGCCGGTGACGTACCAACAGCCCCTGCCCGGCAGCAGATCGAGCAGTTCGGCGGCGGGCAGCCGGGCCAGCCGGGCTTCGGCGCCGGGGTCCACGGGTGAGCCGTGCGTGACCGGCTGGCCCAGGCGCGTCCACCACACCCGCCACAGGGCGCTGACCGCCTCGTGAAAAGCGGGCTCCACATTCGGGTTCGGACTCGGATTCGGGTTCAGCAGGCGGGCGGCCCTCTCGGGACCGTAGGCGGCCGTGAGCAGCGAATACACCTCGCCAGGACCGGGCTGCCGCGGCCCGGCCGACTGATCTCCGCTCATCGTGCCGAGCGAGGCATACCCGAGCGCGCCGGTGATCCCGGCCACCACCGGCGTCCCACTGCCCGGCAAAGACACGACGATCAAGTGGGCAGCGGACATGTAACTCTCCGAAGAAGTCGGGGCGGGCCGGGCTTGATACCCGGCGATGAACGGCACGGCGGGGGTACGTGGGCGCGTGGCGCTCACGGCCACGGGGCCCGGTCGCGGGTACGTGACCACGCGCGTGTGGCCGACCGGTATGTCGGCCGCACCGACGTAAGTGGCGCGTGGTGCACGCGGGTGCGCGGCCAAACGGTGGGTCGCCACCCGCGACGGGCCACCCGTACGCGGGTCCCGCCGACGTACGTGGCGCGCCCGCGCCCGCACCCGCGCGGCTGGTGCGGCCGCCCGGTCGGAGCCACCCTGGGCGTGGCGCGCACGCACGCGTAAGGCCACCGGGACACGGCCAGGCGTGCGGGGCACGGGGACGCGCAGGGCGAAGGGCGGTCGGCCGCGGGGGCGGACGGGACGGCCACGGACGGCGCGGGGGTACGCGGTCGGCGGTGTGGCGGTCACGCCGGAGTATGTGGCGGTCGGCGGTCGGCCGCCGGGTCATCGGAGACGACCGGGCCGCCCGGCGTAAGGAGAAGGTCTTCGTATACGTGGTGGCGGCGGGCCGTGACGCGGTCGTGGAGCAGGGCGGCGGCGCGGGCGGGTTCTCCGGCGTCCGCGAGGGCGCGGGCGAGGGTGTCGTGGATGATCTCGCGCTCCACGCGCACCCCGCCGATCCGGTCCGCCGCCTCGCCCAGGTCGGTGAGGAGGTCGGCCGCCGCCCGGGGGCGGCCCGCGGTGATCTCCGCCAACGCCCGTACCACCGGGGCCAGTACGTCGCGGAACTCCGTGCGCGGGTCGGCGGCGGCGCGGCGGGCCAGGGCGTGCAGGTCGTCGGTCGCGGCCTCCACGGCCAGGGCGAGGGCGAGGTTGAAGGTGTGGAAGACCTCCGCCATGCCGCCCGGTCCGGCCAGCAACTCCCGTACGTGCGCGGGGTCGTTGCGCCCGGCCGGTTCCTGTCCGGCCAGCAGCAGGCGCCAGTTGGTCGCGGCCCGCATGCCGACGTCGGACCTGGACAGGGCCGCGTCCGCGCGGCGACGGGCGTCGGCGAAGTCGCCGCAGGCGATGGAGTGGAGCGCGGCGTGCCAGGTGAGATGGCGCGACTGCACCGCGCGCGGGTCCGCCGCGAGCCACGCGTCGAGGAATTCCGTGCCCGCCAGCCCGGTGCCCAACTCGTGCTCGGCGTGGGCGAGGGCGTGGGCGGCGACGCCCGAGCGCGGGCAGATTTCCAGGGCGCGTACCGCGAGCCGGTGGGCGTCGCGTACCCGCCCCTGCTCGGCGCGGGCGGCGGCCAGCCAGCTCGTCCAGGGCCAGTTGGCGGGGCCCGCGAGGGCGGCCTGTTCCTCGACGAGGGCTTCGCCCCGCGCGCGACCGGCCGGGTCCGCGTCCGCGGCGAAGGCGCCGAGCATGAGCCCGGCGACCTCGTCGGCCGGCCACCGGGCGAAGTGCGCCACCAGGTGGTCCGCGGTGAGCGCGTACTGCCGGTGCGTGAAGAGGAACACGCCGTACACCACGCTCGCCTGGCGCTCGCCGGCCGCCTGCGCGTCGCGGTACGCGACGGCCAACTCCGCCTTCAGCTCCGCGTCGCCGAGACCGTCGCCGGTCGCCAGGGTGAGCAGCGCACGGGCCAGGCCGCAGTCCGGTTCCGAGGCCGCCCACCGGCGGAGCGACGGCAGCGCCTGCCCGCTGAGGGCGAGCAGTTCGGCCACCGCCCGGTCGCCGGGCGCGGCACTCGCGGCCACACCCGTACCGACACCCGGCGCAGCGCACGTACCCGCGCCCGTACCAACGCCCGCCACCGTAACCACCGTTGTGCCCGCCGTTGCCGTCATCCGACCGGCCGCCGCTCGCCGCTCCGCCGCTCCCGCCCGGGTCAGACGGACGACATGAAGACGGCGGTGCAGACGATCCCGCTGCCGCCGCAGTGGTTGCGCGGCAGGCTGAGCGGCAGACCGGTCTGGTTGCCGCCGCCCACCCCGCTGCCCGCGACCGTCGCGCCCGCCGACCGTACGCCGTGGTCCTGGTTGACGCAGGCGTTGCCGAACACCGCGTCGCCGACCCCGAGGACGCTCGCGTGCGCGACACCGGCCGGGAGCAGCGCCGCTCCCGCGACCGCGCCCAGCACGGCGGCCCGCGCACCCAGCTTGCCCACGCCGCCGACCATGTCCCGCACCTCTGCGCCCATCACGTTCCTCCTTGGTCCGGGACCGAGTCCCGCCGCTGACACCGACCATGCCCGCCGCATATTCGCGGGGCCACGCCCTGGTCAACGAGCCACCGCCGGAACTGACACGCAGCGGCGGCGATCACGGAACACCCCGAAGGACGCACGTCGGGCCTCGGCGGCGCGGGCCCGAAATCCAGCGGGCCAACGGCTCAGCGGCTCAACGGCTCAGCGCCTAGCGGCTCAGCGACTCAGCGCCCTAGCGACATCAGCGGCTCAACGTGATGACCGGAATCGTGCGCCCCGCACGCTGCTGGAAGTCCGCGAAGAACGGCGCCGCGCGCAACTGCTGCGCCCAGAGCCGGTCGCGCTCCGCGCCCTCGGTGATGGTGGCGGTGACGTCGAAGGACTCGGTGCCGACCTCGACGTGGGCGGCGGGGTCGGCGCGGAGGTTGTAGAACCAGTTGGGGTGAGTGGGGCGGCCCCCGTTGGCGGCGAAGACGACGAGGTTCGGGCCGTCCGTGGCGTAGGCCATCGGGGAGGTGAGGCGGCGGCCGGTACGGGCGCCGGTGGTGGTGAGGAGCAGCAGAGGGAGACCTCCGCCGCCCAACTGGCCTCCGTTGGCGCGGAATTGGTCAATGATTAACTGATTGCGCTCGACTCGCTCTGACACCGGCCCGGTCCTCCAGGATGTCGCCGACGCCCCCGTTGGGCGTTACGCCGGGTCCGAACCTACCCGCACCCACACGTGCGCCGTGGGCCGTACGGCCGACGGCCTCGTATCGGCTACGACCAGGTGTCCGCGTCGCCGCCGACCCACTGGATCAGGTCGGTCTCCTCGACCTCTATGTCGTCCAGACCGGCGCGGCGGAGGAATTCGACGAGGTCGGCTATGCGGTGGGCGCGGCCCACGTCGGTGCCGCGGATGGTGACCCGCCGCCCGCCGCCGGGGCCCGGCGGGTGCACGGTGATCGGCGGAGTGTCCATGACACCAGCCTGCCCCGCCTGCCCCGGGTCCGCACCCCGGATCAGCCGCGACCCGACCGGCCGGGCCCGCCGCCCGACCTCGGACCCGGCTCCCGCCCCGATTCCGCGCCCGATTCCGCGCCCGGTTCCGGTCCCGGCTCCCGCCCCGCGCCCCCTGCGGCCTCGGCCGCCAGTCCGTCCAGCACCGGCAGCCCCGCGACCAGCAGCCCCCTGCCGTACGACCGCCGCCCGCCCGCCTCCAGCAGGCGCCACAGGCCGGGGTTGGCCGCGAGCACGCGCGGGTCGAAGGCGGCGCGCCCGCCCTCGGCGTCGATGAGGACGAGCCGGGGGGTGCGGCCGGGGAAGAGGTGGATACGGACCAGGCGGTCGGTAGGGACGCGGTGGCCGCGCAGCACGCCCCGCACCCGGAGCCAGCCGTCACCCGCCGTGACCAGGGGCGGACACAGGGCCCCGAAGACGGCGGCGGCCAGCGCGGTCCAGAACGCGGCCCGCACGGGGTCGAGGGTGCCCAGCGCCCAGTCCGCCGCGGTCAGCGCGGCGAGCAGGCCGCCCGCCACCCCGAGGGCGACCCGGAATCCGGCGCGCCACCCGTGGTCGTACGCCGTCGCGGGCCGATGGACGCGCACCTGACCGGGCAGCCGCCCGTACGCGGATACGTGCGCTGATACGTGCGCGGCGCCGCGCGGGCGCGGGCGTCCGTACGCCGAACCGGGCCCGTGCCCGTACCCGGCCGCGGGCCCGTACCCGTGCCCGGCCGCGGGCGCGTGCCCGGCCGACACCGGGGAAGCCCCCGACCGTGCCGTCTCGACCGTCTCGCCGTATCCCATGTCTCCGACGCTACGGGCGCCCGGCGGCCCCGTACCGACCGCTGACGTGGCCCTGACGCCCCCGCCCGTGGTCTTGACGCGACCCTGACGCCGGGCCGCCGCGACCCCGACGCGACCCCACGACCCCGACGCCAGCCCGCCGCGCCTCCGCGCCCCTGACGCCGGGCCCCGGACGCCAGCCCGCCGCCGCTCACCCGGCTGCCGTAATCGTTCGCGCGCCGCCCCGCTGACCTGCGGCGCGGCCGTACGCCCCGGCAGAGCCCGGCAGGACACGGCCTGCGCCGTCAAGACGGTGTCAACGTGGCCGTCCGCCGCGCCAGGGAAGCGTTAACAGCGCCGGACGGGCCCCGGTCAGGCCGTCTCATGAGCGATGTCCTTCCGTTCACCTCTCCACACGATCCGGGGTTCTCGCCCATGTCCGATGTTGTCTTCGTCCTCGTGACGGTCGCGGTGTTCGCCGTGCTCGCCCTGGTGGTCAAGGGGGTCGAGAAGCTGTGAGCGCCGAGAACGTCGTCGGCCTCGTCGTGGCTGCCTGCCTGCTCGTCTACCTCGTGCTGGCCCTGATCTTCCCGGAGAAGTTCTAGTGAACGACACTCTCGCGGGCTGGCTCCAGATCACCGTCCTGATCGCGGCACTGGCGCTGTCCTACCGCCCGCTGGGCGACTACATCGCCCGCATCCTCACCACCGCCAAGCACCTGCGCGTCGAGCGCGGCATCTACCGGCTCGGCGGTGTCGACGGCGACGCGGACCAGAAGTGGTCGGCGTATCTGCGGGGCGTGCTGGCGTTCTCCGTGGTGTCCGTGCTCTTCCTCTTCGCATTCCAGCGGCTTCAGAACCACCTGTTGCTGTCGCTGGGTTTCGCGCCGGTCAAGGCCGACCAGGCGTTCAACACGGCCGCCTCGTTCGTGACGAACACCAACTGGCAGTCGTACTCGGGCGAGGTGACGATGGGTCACCTGGTCCAGATGGCGGGTCTGGCGGTGCAGAACTTCGTGTCGGCCGCCGTCGGCATCGCCGTGGTCGCCGCCCTCATCCGCGGCTTCACGCGCCGCAGGACGGACCGGGTCGGCAACTTCTGGGTGGACCTGACGCGGATCGTCGTACGGCTGCTGGTGCCGATGGCGTTCGTCTTCGCGATCGTGCTGGTCGCGGCGGGCGCGGTGCAGAATCTGCACGGCGTCCACGAGATCACCACGCTGATCGGCGACAAGCAGTCGATCACCGGCGGTCCCGTGGCCTCGCAGGAGGTCATCAAGGAACTGGGCACCAACGGCGGCGGGTTCTACAACGCCAACTCCGCCCACCCCTTCGAGAACCCCAACGGGATCTCCAACATCCTGGAGATCTACCTGCTGTTGGTGATCTCCTTCTCGCTGCCGCGCACCTTCGGCAAGATGGTCGGCGACCACCGCCAGGGGTACGCGATCCTCGCCGTGATGGGTCTGATCTGGGCCGCGTCGGTGGCGCTCATCACCGTCAACGAGCTGCACAGCGTGAGCAGTTCGGCCGGTCACGCGGCGGGCGGGATGATGGAGGGCAAGGAACAGCGGTTCGGGATCTGGGCGTCGACGCTCTTCGCGGCCTCGACCACGCTGACCTCGACCGGCGCCGTCAACTCCTTCCACGACTCGTTCTCGCCGGGCGGCGGCGGCATGACGATCTTCAACATGATGCTCGGTGAGATCGCGCCCGGCGGTACCGGCTCCGGTCTCTACGGCATCCTGATCCTCGCGGTCATCGCGGTGTTCGTGGCCGGGCTGATGGTCGGCCGCACGCCGGAGTACCTGGGCAAGAAGCTCGGCGCGCGCGAGATGAAATTCGCGTCGCTGTACATCCTGGCCACGCCCGCGGTCGTCCTGATCGGCACCGGTACGGCGATGGCGCTGCCCGGCGAGCGCGCCGCGATGCTCAACTCCGGTCCGCACGGCTTCTCCGAGGTGCTGTACGCCTTCACCTCGGCCGCCAACAACAACGGCTCGGCGTTCGCGGGCCTCAGCGTCAACACCGAGTGGTACAACACCGCGCTCGGTCTGGCGATGCTCTTCGGCCGCTTCCTGCCGATGATCTTCGTGCTGGCGCTGGCCGGTTCGCTCGCCGGACAGCAGCCGGTGCCCGTCACCGCGGGCACGCTGCCCACCCATCGGCCGCAGTTCGTCGGCCTGCTCACGGCCGTGATCATCGTGGTCGTCGGCCTCACCTACTTCCCCGCACTCTCGCTGGGCCCGCTCGCGGAAGGTCTGCACTGATGTCCGTCACCACTGACAGGCCGCCGTCCCCCTCGGGGGGCCACGGCGCCGCGGCGGCGCAGCCGTCGCACCGGATCTCCGGCGGGCTGCTCGATCCCAAGCAGTTGCTGATCTCGCTGCCCGACGCGTGCCGCAAGCTCGACCCGCGCGTCATGGCCAGGAACCCGGTCATGTTCGTGGTCGAGGCGGGCGCGGTGCTGACCACGCTCTCCGCGATCAAGGACCCGAGCATCTTCGCCTGGGTGATCACCGCGTGGCTCTGGCTGACCGCCGTCTTCGCCAATCTGGCGGAGGCCGTCGCCGAGGGCCGCGGCAAGGCGCAGGCGGAGACGCTGCGGCGTACGAAGACCGACACGGTGGCGCGTCGGCTGGCCAACTGGAGTCACGGGCAGGGCACTTCCGCCGCGGGGCCCGCGGGGGCGGTCGCCGAGGAGCCGGTGCCCGCCGCCGAACTCCGGCTCGGCGACCACGTGGTGGTCGAGGCCGGGCAGATCATCCCCGGCGACGGTGACGTCGTCGAGGGCATCGCGTCAGTGGACGAGTCCGCGATCACCGGTGAATCGGCTCCCGTCATCCGGGAGTCGGGCGGTGACCGGTCGGCGGTGACGGGCGGCACCCGCGTGCTGTCCGACCGTATCGTCGTCAAGATCACCTCCAAGCCGGGCGAGACGTTCATCGACCGGATGATCGCCCTGGTCGAGGGCGCGTCACGGCAGAAGACGCCGAACGAGATCGCGCTGAACATCCTGCTGGCCTCACTGACCGTCGTGTTCCTGCTGGCCGTCGTCACCCTCCAGCCGATGGCGATCTACGCGGGCGCCGAGCAGTCCATCGTGATCCTCGTCGCGCTGGTCGTGGCGCTCATCCCGACCACCATCGGGGCGCTGCTGTCGGCGATCGGCATCGCGGGCATGGACCGGCTGGTGCAGCGCAATGTGCTGGCCATGTCGGGCAGGGCCGTCGAGGCGGCGGGCGACGTCAACACCCTGCTGCTCGACAAGACCGGCACCATCACCCTCGGCAACCGGCAGGCCGCCGAGTTCCTGCCGCTGGGCGGCGCCGACATCGGCCGGCTGGCCGACGCGGCGCAGCTCTCGTCGCTGTCGGACGAGACGCCCGAGGGACGGTCCGTCGTGGTGCTCGCCAAGGAGCGGTACGCGCTGCGCGCGCGGGCCGAAGGGGAGCTGCCGCACGCGGAGTTCGTGCCGTTCACGGCGCAGACCCGGATGAGCGGCGTCGACCTGGTCGAGGACGGCGGCCAGCGGTCGCTGCGCAAGGGCGCGGCCTCCGCCGTCATCCGGTGGATCCGCGACGCGGGCGGACAGCCGAGCCCCGAGGTCGGCGAGATCGTGGACGGCATCTCGGCGAGCGGCGGCACACCGCTGGTCGTCGGCGAGATCGTGCGCCGCGACGGCGGGACGACCGCGACCGTGCTCGGCGTGATCCACCTCAAGGACGTCGTCAAGGCCGGGATGCGCGAACGCTTCGCGGAGCTGCGGACGATGGGCATCCGCACGGTGATGATCACCGGCGACAACCCGATGACGGCCAAGGCCATCGCGGAGGAGGCGGGCGTGGACGACTTCCTCGCCGAGGCCACCCCCGAGGACAAGATGGCGCTCATCAAGCGGGAGCAGGCGGGCGGCAAGCTCGTCGCGATGACCGGCGACGGTACGAACGACGCGCCCGCGCTCGCGCAGGCAGACGTCGGCGTGGCCATGAACACCGGCACCTCGGCCGCCAAGGAGGCCGGGAACATGGTGGACCTGGACTCCAACCCGACCAAGCTGATCGAGATCGTCGAGATCGGCAAGCAACTGCTCATCACCCGTGGCGCGTTGACGACCTTCTCGATCGCCAACGACGTGGCGAAGTACTTCGCGATCATCCCCGCGATGTTCACCGTCGCCTATCCGGGCCTGGACAAGCTCAACGTCATGGGCCTGCACAGCCCGCAGTCGGCCATCGCCTCCGCGATCATCTTCAACGCGCTGATCATCGTCGCGCTGATCCCGCTCGCGCTGCGCGGTGTCCGCTACCGGCCGTCGTCCGCCGCCGCCCTGCTCAACCGCAACATCTGGGTCTACGGACTCGGCGGCCTCGCCCTGCCGTTCATCGGCATCAAACTCATCGACCTGATCATCCAGTTCATCCCCGGACTGCGCTGACCGCCGCCTCCGGGCGAGCGACACCTCTTCACGAAAGGAAGGTGCGACACGATGTTCACGTTCCACTCCAGCGCGGTCCGCAGGCACCTCTCGGCGCTCCGCGTCCTGCTGCTGATGACCGTGATCGCGGGGATCGTCTACCCGCTGGCCGTCACGGGCGTCGCCCAAGTCGCCTTCAGCGACCGGGCGAACGGCTCCGAGGTCACGCAGAACGGCCAGGTCGTCGGGTCCCGGCAGATCGGGCAGAGCTTCGACCTGCCGAAGAAGAACCCCGACGACGCCGACGAGGCGGCCCGTCCGGACCCCAAGTGGTTCCAGCCGCGCCCGTCGGCCGGCGGCTACGACCCGCTGGCCTCGGGCGCGTCCAACCTCGGCCCCAACGACCCGGGCCTGGTCAAGACGATCGAGCAGCGCCGCAAGGACGTCGCCGCCTTCGACGGTGTCGACCCGGCCTCGGTCCCGGTCGACGCGGTGACCGCCTCCGGCTCCGGCCTGGACCCGGACATCTCGCCCGCGTACGCGTACGAGCAGGTGAACCGGGTCGCCAAGGCCCGCGGGCTCTCCGCGGACGCGGTACGCGAACTGGTGGCCGACCATGTGTCGGGGCGCGAGCTGGGCTTTCTCGGCCAGAAGCACGTCAATGTCCTCGACCTCAATCGCGCGTTGGCGTCGCGGCACTGAACCCGTGGCGATCGGCGTACGGAGATCCGTATCGAGATCCGTACCGAGATCCGCGGAGAGATCCTTCCGGGTATTTCCCGGGTGCGCCGTCAGCCCTCCGGTATACGCTTCCGCCGAAACGGATGCGCGTGCCGGGGGGCTTTCGCATTCTCGGGGCAGGGGGAGGGCCATGACGGACCGGCTCAGTGTGCGGAGCGTTCTCGGGCGGGTCGAGGCCATTGAGGACTGGCTGCTGACCTCGGAGGAATGGGGTGCGGTGGGGGCCGCGCTGGACGCGTTGAGCACGGCGCTGGCGGACGGGAGCGAGGAGGGCGTGCGCGGCGCGCTCGGCGCGCTCCAGAGGCTGGAGGAGTCGCGGCGCGCGCTGGCGCGTCCCGGCCCGGTGAAGTCCTTCATCCCGCAGCGGCAGCGCGAGCAGCGCAACATCCTCGTGCGGCGGCTCACGTTGGACCTGAGCAGTGAGGACCGGGGCCCGGCGGCCGGGCCTTCGACGGGCGGCGGCCCCTCGTCGACCGGCCCCGCCGCCTGATGCGCGGCATCGTCAAACCGGCCCTGCTCGTCGCCTGCTTCGCCCCCACCGCCTCCGCCGACGACGAATCCGCACACGCCTATCTCAACGATCTCTGGCAGGCGTGCCGAGCGCTCGGCATGACATCGCCGATTACCGGACTTCCGTTTCACGCGGCCCGCTTACCGGCCATTCCCGGCCATACGAAGGACCTGGAAATCCTCGCGGCGGCCGAACGCGGCGGCGCGACCTCCGTTCACTCCGCCTTCGTCTTCGCGGAACACGACACCGTTGGCCTGATCGCGCTGCTCGCCCCGAATGACACCCATTCCGGCCTCGAACAGTGGAATGACCTGCTGACCGAATGGAACACGGCGGTCGCGAGCACCGGACGGCCGGGCGCCGGGCCCCCGCCGGACGGAATCCTCGGCGAATTCCGCGTCTTCGAGGCATTGCGCCGGCGCACTGTCGGCGTGAACGACCACACGGTGTGCGAGGAGATACGCCGGTACGGCCCGCCGGTGCCGGGACCGGGTTCCGTCAGCGGTACGGGGTCGGTCAGCGGTACGGGCTCCGGCGGTACGGGTTCGGGCAGCACGGCCTCGGGCTCGGGCCGCGACGGCGCCTGGTGGCGCGGCTTCGACCGTACCGACCACGGCTTCGACGTGTGGCGGCCCGACGAGGACCCGGCGCACAACGCTGTCTCCCACCTCTACGTGCTCGCCCCGGCCGCGCTGGAGGCCGAGTTGGACGCCTGGGCCTGGGCCGTGGACGGCGAGAGCGGACTGCGGCCGCTGACCCGCTATCTGCTGCACGCCTCGAAACTGCGGTACGAGGCACGGCAGTACGCGGCCGACGAGCCGGTGCACGTACGGGTGGAAGTGAATGAGCGTCATACGCGCGAGCTGTTACGGGAGTTGGAGCCCGCGGCCTCCGGGCAGCCGATCGCGCTCGGCCGGGTGCTGCGCGCGGCGGCGCTGCTGGACGGGACGCAGCTCGGCGCGCAGGGCATGACGTGGACGATCACCGGACTGCGGCAGTTGAGCCGTACGGTCGCCATCGCCGCCGCCAACATGCGCATCCACGCGCCCGTCGTCCACCGCCGGGGCCCGGGCGCGTCCTGGCCCGAGGCCGACCTCGCGGCGGCCGAGGCGCTGATCGCGCAGGCCGAGAGCGACCAGGTGTATCTGGAGACGACGCGCGAACGCGCCGAGGCGGCACGGGCGTTGGCGACCACCATCGTGGACCGCGCCTTCGACGACCGGCGCGGGAAGCTGACGCTCATCCAGGGCTCAGTGCTGGGCGCGGCGGCCACCGCGCTCGCCGCCGTCCAGTCGTTCTCGTACCACGTACCGCTCTCCCGCTTCCTCCAGTCCCCCACCATCGCCGTGCTCACCGCGCTCGCCCTGGCGCTGCCGCTGACCGTGCTGCGCTGGGCGGGGGTCAGGGCGACCACCTCCTACGCGTGGCTGGTCAGTTGGGCGGCCGGGCTGGTCGGCGCGTCCCTGTGCTGGCTGGTGACCGTCCTGGTCCGCCGCCACCTCGATCTCGGACCGCTCCCCGTCGCCGTGACACTGCCCTGCGCCGTGGTGTCGGGGCTGATCGCGTACGGCGCATCCCGCTGGCTCACCCGACGGCACTGAGGTTTCCCATGACATCCGCGTCACCCTCCCCAGAAGGCGCCTTAGGCCCGGCGTCCCGCCCCGCCCCCGCCCCCGGCGGTCGATCCGCCTCCTCCGCCATCCGCGCCTTCGTCGAGACGCTGGACGTCGAGGACCTGATCACCCGCTTCGACGTCGACTTCGACATCCCCATGCGCCAGTCCGACGCCGTCGGCATGCTGCGGCTCGCGGACGCGCACAGCCCGGCCCCCGGCGGCGGCACGCGGACGACCGCGCGGCGCGTCGGCGCGTACTGGTGCGAGATCGTCCGGGCGGACATGGCGTACGAGCCGCTGACCGGCCTCCAGCTCATCGACGCGTCCAGGGCCGACGCGGAGGGGCTCCTGGCGCGCCTGGCGCAGGCGCCCGACGAGTTCGCCTCCTACGCGGTGGCCCGCTGGTACGACGGCGTCGGCCGTATCCGGTACCGGCTGGGCGACTTCACCCCGGCCAGGATCGCCTTCGGTACGGCCGTGCGCACGGCTGTGACGGCCGGGCTGTGGTGGGTGCTGCCCGACCTGCGGAGCAATCAGGCGCGCGCCGCCTTCGAGGAGCGCAGCCAGACCGCGCGCGACCGCCCGGGAGGCACCGACGCGCACGGTCTCGTACCGGAGCTGGAGGCACTGTGCGCCGATGTCCGCGCCGGTCTGGCGGAGTTCGGGATCGCGCTGCCCACCTCGCCCGACGCGCCGCCCCGGCACCGGGAGTTCCTGCGCGGCTACGCGAACGCCCTGCACAATCTGGCGACGGCGGTACGGCAGGACGGCGACGCGGGCCGGGCGCTGGAGGTCATCGGCGAGTCGCTGGTCGTCAGTCGGGCCCTCGGCGACTCCTACCGGGTCGCCCAGTCGGCGAATCTGAGCGCGCAGTGCGACCCCGCGAACGCCGTCGCGTACTACGAGGACCTGCTCGACCAGCCCTGGGCGCGCGGTGCCCGGATCGCCCGGCAGAATCTCGCGATCAGGAGGGGCGGCCCCGAGGGGCTGGCCGAACTGGCGGCGCTGCTGGACGAGTTGGAGCAGGACGACAGCGGTATCGGCCGGCAGACCGGGATGGACGTCGACTTCTACGCGTACACGGTGCGGGGCTACGCGCGGGTGGCGGGGCAGCTCCCCGAGGACAGCCGTCCCGCCGATGTCCTTGACCGCCGTCTGACGATGGCCAGGACCGTACGCGGCGCGGTCGCGCTGCCGGTCTACAAGCGGGCCTACGCGCGGCACATGCGGCCCGCGTACCTCCAGGCCATCGCGGCGCGGGTCGAGACGGGCGACGGGTCGCGGGAGAATCTGGAGCAGATCCTGTCGCTGGTCGAGGAGTCCTCGGGGCGTGAACTGCTCGACCTGCTCGGCTCCTCACGGCCGCCGCTGCTCGCGCCGCCGACGGACCGTCAGGCGGGGGCCGAGGCAGGCGGGTCCGGCGCGGAGCCGCCGCCTGGCACGGGGCGGCGCGCCGCTCCCGGCACCTTGGCGGACGAGGAGGCGGAGCGGCTGCGGACGCTGATCGTGCGGCGCGAGCAGGAGTACGAGGAGTGGTTCCTCCAGCACCCGCTCACCTCGGTCACGCACGACGAGGACATCGCCCACCAGCTCGTGCAGTACACCCTCAACCACCAAGGGTCCTGTGTGGTGCGGTACTTCAGCTACGTGGCGCCGGACGGGGTGCGCCGCGACGGCGGCGCGGGTGCCGCCGTCGCGGACCGGCTCGGGGTCATGGTGTGCCGCGACGGCCTGCTGACGCTGCTGCCCGCCGTCCCGTACGACGACGTGACCGCGCTGGCGCGGGAGGTGACCACCGACCTGGAGGCGGGCGCGCCCGGCGCCGAGACCTGCCACCGGATCTGGGACCTGCTGATCGCGCCGGTCTGGGAACACGCCACGCGCGGCGGCCCGTTGACGCATCTCACGATCGTCCCGACCGACGACCTCTTCGCGATGCCGCTGCATGTCGCGACCGAGCGCGGCGACGCCCGGCCGCTGGCGGCGCGCGTACCGCTGTCGCACTCGGTGAGCGTCGCGGCCTTCGTGACCCGTGGACGGCACCTGCTCAAGCGGCAGTTGGCGGAGCGGGACGACGACCTGGCGGCGCTGCTGGTGACGGACGCGCACGCGACGGGCCGCGAGGTCGTCGGCACCGGCTGGCCGCCGGACCACATCGTGCTGGCCGGTGACGTCTTCGGCGGCTTCCCCGACCCCACGACGGCCCCCGGCGCCGCGCAGCGGCACCCGGCCGACTGGTCGGGGGTGGCGGCGCTCGTGGAGTGCAAGCCCGAGTTCTTCGTCTACGCCGGGCACGGCACGTACGTGGACACCGCCGAGGGCGCGGGGCCGCTGCTCAACCTCGGCCAGGAGGACGTCCTCACGCAGTTCGACCTCGCCCTGCACCTGAGCCTGCCGCGCAACAAGCTGACCGTGCTCGGCGCGTGCCTCGCGGGCCAGGGCATGCGCTCGGACGGCGGTGACGTCCTGGGCTTCATGCGGTCGCTGATGGTCAGCGGCGCGGGCGCGATCGGCGTCCCGCTGTGGAAGGTCCTCGACACCACGATGGTCGCCACCGTGCGCGCCCTGCTGCGCGAGAGCCGCCGCGTGCTGGGCCCCGGTCCGGCCGGCACCGGCGTCTTCGACGTGGTCGAGGCCCTGCACCGGCACTACCGGCAGGACATCGAGACGTACGACGGGCTCGCCGCGCGCGTCGAACGCCTGCCGCTGGCGCTGTACTTGTGAATCTATGATCGGGCCAGGCGACGGCCGGCAGGCCGCCGATCACCGACGACGGGGCAGGAGACGGGGATGGGCATCGCCGAGGACGAGACGTCGGAGAGCGGTTCCAGCGGCGCGGAGGGGTCCGCCTCCGCCGCCGACAGGGCCGACGCCGCCCGTGAGGCCGACCGGGTCCGGGAGGCCGACCGGGGCCCTGAGGCCGACCGGGTCCGTGAGCGGCGCCGCGCCCGGCTTGCGGCGTACGACGAACTGCGCGCCCTGCGGCCCGAGTTGTTCGAGAATCCGCCCGGCGCTGCCGTCGAGATCCTGCTCGACAGCGCGGACCAGGACGAAGTGACCCGGCGGACGGCCGAGTCGGCGGTCGCCTGCGGCCTGTCGGAGGACGTCGGGGACATCGGCGTGGTCTACCGGGACCCGTATCTGCGGCTGGTTCGCGACGCGGTCCGGTTCAGGAGCGGGCGGCTCGGCACGTACATCCGCGCGGTGGGCGACACCGCGATCGGCGGGGCCGCCGCGCTGCCGGTGCTCAGCGACGGGCGGATCGTCCTGCTCCACCACTTCCGGCACGCCACCCGCGCCTGGCACTGGGAGATCCCGCGCGGCTTCGGCGACGCGGGCGAGGGCGGCGAGGCGACCGCGCGGCGCGAGGCCCGCGAGGAGCTGGGCTGCGAGGTCCGCGAGGTCGTGCACCTCGGCGCCTTCGTCTCCGACTCCGGACTCAGCTCGATCGCCGACCAGTTGTACCTCGCGCGCGTCGACGCGGACGACTTCAGCGAGGAGCCGGACGAGGGCGCGCTGGAGGAGGGCATCGCCCGGAGGCTGGCGCTGACCCCCGAGGCGTTCCACACCATGCTGGTGGACGGCGCGATCTCGGACGGTTACACGCTGTCGGCGTACGGACTCGCCACGGCGCGCGGGCTGTTGGAGCGGCCGGGCGGCTGACGCGTACGTACCCGTGACGCATGAGGCAGGGCGTGACCTGAGGCATCCGGTGTGACAGGCGGTGAGCGATGTCACCGGCGGAGTGCGCCCGGCGCGAGCCCTTGCGCGTACGCCCTCTGGTGGAGCGGCATTTCCCGTTCCGCTTGCGCGGACACCGCGAGTGACGGTGGACTGTACGCCTGCCCCGCCACGACCACCCGGAGGGCTCATGCCGACGTCTCGCGGTCTCGACGTCTCGTCGTACCAGGGCAATCAGGACTGGAAGTCCCTGGCCCGGAGCGGCATCACCTTCGCCTTCGCCAAAGCGAGCGAGGGCGAGCACACCAAGGACAGCGCTTTCGCCACGCACATCGCGGGCATCATCGGCGCCGGACTCGTGCCGGGCGCCTACCACTTCGGCTGGCCGAACCAGAACGCGGCCACGGAGGCGGCCAATTACGTCGCCGCCGTGAAGTCCCATGCCAGAAAAGGCTTCCTGCACGTCCTGGACCTGGAGCGCCGTTCGGACGGCGCCAACTACTCGGGCCGTACCGCCGCCCAGATCCGCGCCTACGCGCAGACCTGGATCACCGCCGTACAGAAGGCGTTCCCCGGACAGCGCGTCGGCGTCTACACCTCCGCCGACGACATCGCGGCCAAGCACCTGCCCGCCAATTCGGCCTTCCTCTGGTACCCGGCGTATCCGGCCGGGACCATGTCGTACGCCGACGCGGAGAAGCGCGCGCAGCCGTCGCCGTCCGGACTGCGCCCGCTGTTCTGGCAGTTCACCAGCACTCCCACCGACCGTAATCTCGCCTATCTCTCCCCCGCCGCCCTGCGCGCGTGGGCGAGCGGCACCCCGGAGGACGACATGCCCGATCCCAAGGACCTGTGGGCCTACAAGGGCCAGATCAACGGCAAGGCCGACCCGCACGACGCGTACAGCTATCTGCGCGGCACCAACGCCGACGTGAAGACGCTGATCACGCGCCTGACCGCGCTGACCGCCACCGTCAACACCCTCGCGCAGGCGCTGGCCACCGCGAATCCGGCGCTGGACACGGACACCCTGGTGTCGAAGGTGCAGCAGGCCATCGATGACGCGGTGGCGGCGGACGCGGCCCCGGAGTAGCCCCCGGCGGCCCCGCCCCTCGGCCCGCCGCTGCCACTTGTCCCGATTCGGTGTCCCGTAACGGCGCTTTGTGGGGCCCGAGTTGCGCGCGGGGTCCTCCGCCAGGTATCCACAAGCGGTGATGCTGCGGGGGAAGGTGACACCATGGCCATGGCTGGACTGACGGCTGCCTGGAAGCGGTCCGCGCCGGGACGGCTGTGGAAGCAGGCCACCCACATAGAGTTGATGCACCGTTCGATGGGCTTCGCCGCGCTCGGCTTCGTCACGCTGATGCCGCTGCTGGTCGTGGTCGCCGCCGCGACGCCGTGGGAGAACCGGCCCGGCTTCGCGCAGTGGGTCGTCGACGGCATGGGCCTGAACGCGGACGGTTCGCACAGCGTCCGCAGCCTGTTCGCGGCGCCGCGCAACATCCTGAGCGCCACCAGCGCGTGGAGCCTGGCCTCGCTCGCCTACTTCGGCCTCACCTTCGTGGCGAGCGTCGAGACCGGCTACCGCAAGATCTGGGACCTGCCGTCCGGGCCCTGGCACCGCGACGTGCGGCGCGCGGTGTGGCTCGCGGTGCTCACCGCCTATCTGTTCTGCGAGTCGCAGAGCGCCGCGCTCATGGGCAGCGGGCTGCTGCGCGGCGGCGTACGCATCGTCCTCACCTTCGTCCTCGGCGTCGTCTTCTTCGCCTGGGGCCAGCGCTTCCTGCTCGGCGGCGGCGTGGACGTCCGCACCGCCCTGCCCGGCGCCGTGTTCACCATGCTCGGCCTCGCGGGCCTCCGGCTCTTCTCGCACCTCTTCTTCGCCCCGATGATCGTCTCCAACGCCGTCACGTACGGCCCCGTCGGGACCGTGCTCACCGTCGTCACCTGGCTGGTCGGCGTCGGCTTCGTCGTCTTCGGCGGCGCGCTGCTCGGACGGCATGTGCGGGACGGGCGGATGCTGCGGCAGGGCGGCGAGATTCCCCGGCCGCAGCGGCCGGAAGGGTGGTACGAGGAGCCGAAGGAGACGGCGCCCGGTGTGCTGTGGCGGTCGGACGGGTCGGGCGGGACGATCGACTGACGCGGGGTCGGGGGCCGGGGGGCCTTGGGGGGTCTTGGGCGGGCCCCTGGAGGGGGCTCAGCTCGCCGCTGTGGCCGTCTCTCCGAGGAGCGGTGCCGGCGGGACGGCGTCCCGTGCGGCGGTGCGAAGGGCGGCGCTGCGGGCGCCGTCGATGCCGGTGAGGACGCGTACGGGCTCGGGGAGCGGCGCCGCGGGTTCCAAAAGCGCTGCGGGCTCCAGAAGCGCTGCGGGCTCCAGAAGCGGTGCGGGCTCCAGAGGCGGTGCGGGCTCCGGGAGTTGGATGGCCGCCGCCATCTCCGTCGCGCTCTCCGTGATCGCGATCCGCCCGCCGAGCCGTGGCGCCGGAAGCGCGCCCGCGTCACCGCGCAGCAGCAGCCGTACCGCCGACCACGGCAGGTTCACCCCGGTGAAGGCGGTCTGGAAAATGCCCGCGGAGGCACGGGGGTTGGCCTCAAGGAGCACCGGTCGCCCCATGCGGTACCGGAGTTGGACGTTGGACAGATACGCGAGCCGGAAGTGCCCGACCAGCCGACGCGCGATGGCGACCAGCGCGGGATCGTCCAGCAGCAGCCGGTAACGCCCCTGCTTGGAGCGGGCGATGCCGGTGAGCATGGCGCCGCCCGGAGCCGACAGGCAGTCCACGCTGACCTCGGGCCCGTCCAGATACGGCATCACCAGGAATTCGGGTACGGCCTCGCCCTCGTCCGCCGCCCGCTTCAGCGCGCCCGCCACCGAGGCCACCGACGCCAGCGGTACGGGCGCGGCCAGCAGGTCCTTGAGCCGCAGCGGCCGGTCCTCCAGGATGCGGAAGCCGAACGCCGAGAACTCACCGGCGGGTTTGACGCAAATCCGTTCCCCGGTCTCCCCCAACTCCCCGACCGCCGCCCGGAACCCCTCGGCGTCCGACACCACGCGCCACGGCGGCACCGGCACCCCGGCCGCCCGCGCGGCCTCGTACGTACGGCCCTTGCTCGTCAGCACGTCGACCGCCTCGGGCGGTGAACACATCAGGCGCGTGCCGACCGCCGCGAATTCCTCCGCCCGCCCGGCGAGCGCCGCCAGCCGTCTGGGCGGGATGAGCACGTCGATCGCGTGCCGCCGGCAGAATTCGACCGCGAAGGCGGCGTATTCGTCGTCGCCGACGTACCGCGGCTCCGACTCCCCCACATCGCACGCCGCGAGCGCCGGCGCGTCCCGCAGCACATTGGTCCCGTAGATCCGTACGTCCACCGCGTCCGGGTTGTCGCGCAGCATCCCCATCACCTGGGTCGTGGCCACCCCCGCGCTGCTGAGCCATATCCGAAGTGCTATCGCGATACTCCTTCGCCCTCCGTGCGAACCCCCCAGAGCCCGCCGTCCGACCATGCGGGCGCGAGCCGCCGACGGCCCTGGAACCCCGAGGCCGCGCGCCTTTCCCCGATCATGTGTGAGCGCACCTTAACCCCGGACTGTGACGCCCACATTTCCCACCCGCTTCAACTCGCCAACATCACCGGCCGGGACGGCGGCGCGCCGTCGCTCACCAGGCCGTGGCGAGCCAGGCGGTGACGGCCGCGAGGGCGATGAGGGCGATGTTGAGGCCGGTGACCCTGGCCTCGCCGCGGGAGAGGTGGAGGGCGGTGGCCAGCACCTGGAGGACGAGGAAGCCGAGCGCGGCGACCAGCGCGAGGACGGGGGCGACGCCGGTGAGCGGCGGGAGCAGCAGCCCTGCGGCGCCCAGGATCTCGACGGCGCCGACGGCGCGGACCGCGGGCATCGGGACGGTGTCGACCCAGCCCATCATGGGCGCGAGCCGCTCCTTGCTCTGCGCGGTCTTCTTGCCGCCCGCGTAGAGGTAGAAGACCGCGAGCAGCCCGGCCAGGATCCAGTAGGCGGTCTCCATGGGTGCGTCCTCCGTCATGGTTACGACTTGTAAGTAAGCACATGATCGGTGACTATGGAGGCGCTTACAAAAGGCACATGGGTGTGCCTTACGCACACGGACCGGCCGCGGTGCCGGCTGTTGTACGACGGTCTGTGTGCTCCGGGCTTGTGTTGTGGGCTTGTGCTGTGGGCTTGTGCTGTGTGACCACGCGACGGGGGGCGCCGATGTCGAAGTACCGCCACTCCTGCCTCATCCGCGGCGACGGCGGCCGTGCGATCCGGGGCATCCTCGACCGTGTCGGCGACAAGTGGACGCTGCTGGTCGTCGCCACCCTCGACGGCGAGCGCCTGCGCTTCACCGAGCTCCAGCAGCGCGTCCCCGGCATCTCCCAGCGCATGCTCACCCGCACCCTGCGCCACCTCGAACGCGACGGGCTGGTCTCCCGCACCGTCTACGCCGAGGTCCCGCCCCGCGTCGAGTACGAGCTGACCCCACGGGGCCGCACGCTCATCGCCCCCGCCGTGGCCCTGGCCGAGTGGGCGGTCGACAACAATCCGGCGATCGAACAGAGCCAGGCCACGTACGACGCCGCTGCCCGCCAACCCTGAGGACGGTTCCGCATGAAGCGTGCTTACGACGACGAACGGCTCGCCCGCTCCTACGAGTCGGGCAACGAGATGCCCGATGACGCCCTGCGCGCGTGGGTCGGCCTGATCGGCTCCTACGTCGACCGCCCGGCGCCCGACGTGCTCGAAGTCGGCTCGGGGACCGGGATGTTCGCGGCGGCGATGGCCCGGTGGATCGACGGCGCGAGCGTCCTGGGCGTGGACGCCTCCGAGGCCATGCTGTCCGAGGCCCGGCGGCACCACCCGCACCCGTCGGTGCGGTACGCGCACGGCACCGCCGAAGCGCTGCCCGCCGGCGACGACGCCTTCGACCTCGCCCTGCTCTCCCGGGTGATCCACCACTTCCCCGACCGCACCGCCGCCGCCCGCGAACTCGCCCGCGTCCTGCGCCCCGGCGGCTCGGTCGTCGTCCGCACCACGTTCAAGGAGCGCCTGGACGCCGTCGTCTACGACTACTGGCCTCCCCTGCGCGCCACCGACGCCCTCCGCTTTCCCGCCGAGGACGACGTCACGGCCGAATTCACCGCCGCTGGCTTCGACTTGCGCGAGATCCGCTCCTTCGTCCAGCCCGTGACCCGCAGCCTGCGCGACTACCACGCCCGCATGACGACCCAACCCCAGTCGAAATTCGCCCACTTGACGCCGACTCAGTTCTCCTCCGGCCTCGAACGACTGGCCGCGGCGGCGGACCGCGAGCCGTACGGCGAACCGGCCCCGGTCGACGAGCGTTACGACGTGGCCGTCTTCACGCTCCGGTGAGCGCGGGCCGGGTGGGGGACGTCGCATGCGTGACCGCGTAGGCGTGACGTCGCATGAGTGAACTGGTCGACCGGGTCGACGAGCAGGACCGCGTCCTGGCCGTCGTCGACCGGGCGGAGGCGATCCGTGAGGGCTGGCTGCACCGCGTCGCCACCATCGTGTGCCGCGACCCGGCCGGGCGCTTCCTCGTGCACCGCCGCCCGCGGGACTCCTCGCGCTTCCCCGGCCAGTACAACTGGCTCCTCGGCGGCGCCGCCGACGTCGGCGAGTCGTACGAACAGGCCGCGGCCCGCGAGCTGTTGGAGGAGCTGGGCGTGCGGGCCGCGCCCCGCTTCGTCCTCAAGTTCCGCTGCGCCGGGGCCATCAGCCCCTACTGGCTCGGCATCCACGAGACCGTCGTCACCACGGCGATCCGGCCCGACCCGTACGAAGTCCCCTGGCACACCTGGCTGACCGCTTCCGAACTCGAATCCCTCGCCCAGGGCCCGGAGTTCGTGCCCGACGGACGCGAGGCGTTCATCCGCTACCGCGCCGTGGGCGGCGGAACGCCTGGCATGTGACGCTTCCCGTACGACGACGGTTTCCCCCCAATTCCCGCCACCGCCCCCGTCCCGAAGCGGGCCCGGCCCCGAGCCCGAGCCCCGAGCCCCGAGCCCCGAGCGGCAGATTCCACGCCGGTCGTACGGACCGGTGCGACCTGTCGGGCTGGGCTCCACGCTTGTTACTCGGGCGACGCCGTTGATCCCGCGCGCTACGGTGCCCAGGTGGACGAAGAGGTGACCATCAAGCTGTCGCATGACCAGGCGTTCGTGCTGTCCCACTGGCTTTACGAGGTGGAGAGCTCCGGCGCTCTCGACACCATCGTGAACGACCGAGCGGTCTGGTCTCCGCTGCACGCCATCTCGGGCACGCTCGAAAAGGCTCTCGTAGAGCTCTTCATGCCGGACTACAACCTCAGGCTGGACCAAGCCAGACAGCGGCTGGTCGAAGCGATGTACGGCGCCTCGGACGAGGAGCCCGAGACCGACGCCAACGCCTAGCCCTTCCACTCGAAGCCCGTCCGCGAAGTTCCACCGCACCCGCGCACCACAAGGCCAGCCGCCTTCCCCGGCCGTCGCTTTGCCCGGTACTCGTCAGCGTGACGTGAAGTCGCCCTGAACAGCGGCCCGACAGTCCCGGATCTGGGATGCTGAGGGCGATCGAGAGGGGCCGCAGCGATGCAGTGGAAGATCCACGGGGAACGTCCGATCTACGAGAACCCTTGGGTGAACGTGTGGTTGGTCGATGTCGAGCAGCCGGACGGGCGGCGGTGGGAGCACCATGTGCTCAAGCTGCGGCACCTGGCAGTGGCAGCCGTGGTGAACAGCGAGAAGCAGGTGCTGATGATGTGGCGCCACCGCTTCATCACGGATTCCTGGGCCTGGGAACTGCCCATGGGTCTGGTCGAGGCCGACGAGACCCCCGCCGAGGCCGCCGCCCGCGAGGTGATGGAGGAGACCGGTTGGCGCACCGGCGAGATGACGCCCCTGATCTACGCCCAGCCGGCGAACGGGATCACCGACTCGGAGCACTTCGTCTTCCGCGCCGACGCGGTGGAGTACACGGGTCCGCCAACCGAACTCAACGAGTCCGACCGGCTTGAGTGGGTCCCGTTGTCCACGTTGCGCGGCATGATCGACCGCCGCGAAATCGTCAGCAGCGGAACACTCGTGGGAGTCCTTTACCTGCTGCTGGACGAGGCCGGACTCTAGTCAGCCCGCTGCCCCCGGCAGCCGGGCGTCCAGTTCCGCGACTGGCCGGAACGTGCGGAATGGTGTGAGCAGGCGACGGAAGTCCGCACGTGTGAGGTCACACGGGGCGAGTCGATGGTCGCGGACAGGTTCAGGGCGTCACTGGCCGCTTGGCAGGCCTCCTCCACCAGGCCGCGTTGTAACCGGGTGCTCGCCAGCCAGAAGGAATGGAAGGCCCGGCCGCGCAGATTGGTCTCCGGCTCATCGCGCAGCGCCTCGGCGATCAACGGCTCGGCGGCATCCACGTCCCCGAGCTGCCCGAGCGCGATGCCGATGCCCACGGTGAGCTTGGTCCGGTCGAAGTAACTCACCCAAGGCGGTTCGTCGTCCGCGGATCCGACCTGCCCGAACTGCAACTGCGCTTCGGCGATGGCCGCGTGGGTCGCCGGCCGGTCGCGTGCGCTGGTGCGGCTTCGGGCGGGGACACAAACGCAGTCGTAGAAGTTCTCTGTCATGTGGACGGATTTCTACAGTCTGCCTAGCTGTGAGTGTGCCCCCATCAAAGATGAAGGCGAGTTGATCATCCCAAGGGCCATGGGGTGGGACCCAGTCGACGACAAGGAGACCATGGAGGGTGACGTCGAGGCCGAATTCTTCCTTGAGTTCGCGGCGGGCCGCGTCGTCAGGGGCTTCGTTCGCCTCGGCCATCCCGCCCGGGAGGTCCCAACCCGGCTTGTAGGTGGGCTTCACGAGCAGGACCCGGCCTTCCTCATCGCGCAGGAGAACGTCGGCGGAGACCCGTTTACGGGCCTGCATGGCATTGCCCTCGGCGAGATAGGCGTTCCAGGCTTCGGGGTCGGCGGGGCTCGGCTTCATGGGGGCGGTCCCTCCGCAGGGTGCGCGAGTGAGGTCGGCGACTGTTGCTTACCCCTGCCCTCCGAAGTGCCACAGGGGTGGCGTGTAGTTCGCCGGGCGGGTGGAGATCAGGAGCGCGCGCAGGTCGCGGCGTTGGGTGCCGGGCAGTCCGAGGGCTTCGGTGAGGCGGCGGAAGGTCGTATGAGTGATGCCCTGGGTCCGGGCCGCTGCCGCGATGTGGGCGACGCGGGCCAGGACGGCGGCATCGTCGAACGCCACGGACGTCCGGTCGGAGAGCCGTTGGGCCTTGGCGCGCTCGTAGTCGATCTCCGAGAAGCCGCAGACCTCGCGGCTGTGCCGCTCGGCTTCAGCCAGGCTCGTCGTGGTGCGGACCGCGCGAGCCAGTGCGTTGCGCTCGGCCGCCTTCCTCAAGTCGGCCTCGTAGACGGCCGGTCCCTCGTCGGTGAGCGGGACGGGGAGTCCGGAGTCCCGGATTTCGCAGAGGCCGCGAATGCCTCGGGCTGTGGCGGCCAGCATCGCGGTGGCCTCGGAGGGATGCCACTCCAGTACGGCGCTGACGGGCTCGACCTGCTCGGCCGTAAGCGTATGAACGCGAGAGCCCAGGCGATCGCGCAGGACATCGGCCGGGATCTCGCCGTCGAGACCGGGTCCGGCCACCAACAGGCGGATCGGCACGTCGGCCCGAGCGCAGGCTGCGAGAGAGAGCGCGTCCCCGAGCGGACTCTTCAACCCGGTCTCGTCACCGCGCGCGAGGATGTCGCCCCCGACGTCCAGGAGATCGACGGTCGACGGTGAGAACTCCGCGATCAGCTCGTCCAGTTGACGTGTCATGCCCTCGACGCCGTGATGCGGGTCCAAAAGAGCGAACGTGTAGGTCAGCTCCGCCGCGAGCCGCGGCAGCGTGGAACCGGCGGGCGCGACGGGCCTGGCGTCGGCGGGAACCGCCCGGACGCTGTGCGTAAGCCGCCGAAGGCCCCTGAAATCCGCCGCCCCGCGGGGCCCCGGCACGGGATCGACGATCAGACGGTCCCACGCGTACGTGAGGATCACGGCAGGCTCGTCACCTCCATAGAGGGCGGCGTCCACCACCGCGGCGGCGACCGCGTCGCCCCCGCCGCCGGCTGCCACGATCAAGCGCGTCATGCGGCCAGCGTACGAGCCTCGGAGGTTGGCCACTCACCTATAGTGGCCAGAGGTAATAGCCACTTGTGACAAGAGGAGGCGTGATGCCGCAGATCGAGGAGGCTCAGCCGAAGTACCTCCAGATCGCGCACCACATCCGCGACCAGATCTTGCGCGGCGACTTGCGGCCCGGAGACGAGGTTCCCTCGGAACGGCAGCTCGCGGCCTCGTGGAACGTATCCCGCCCAACAGCCGCCCGCTCGCTGGAAGCGTTGAGCAGTCAGGGCCTGGTCGAGAAGCGGCAGGGTTCGGGCACCTACGTACGGGGTCTCGAAGTCAACCGGCGGGCAAGGGAGTTGTACGGACGGGCGCGTCAGACCGGGCACATCTACACACCCGGCGAATACGCCGTGATCACCATGGCCGCGTGGTCGCAGGCCCCGGATCATGTCGCGACGGCGCTGGGGCTGACGAACGACCGCAGAGTCGTCCAGCGTCGGCGCGTGACCAACAACGAGACCGGGCCGATCACGCTGTCCACGTCCTGGTTCGCGGCCGACGTCGGGCAGCAGGCCCCGAAGCTCCTGAATCCGGAACGCATCCGGGAAGGAACGCTCCTGTACGTCGAGCGCGCTACGGGTCGGCGGGGAAGCTACGCGGAGGACCGGATGTGCGCCCGCGCGGCGACGGACGAGGAGGCCGCGGACCTGGGACTGGAGGCGGCGTCGGCGGTTCTCGTCGTACATCACGTCGTCTATGACGCACAGGACCGGCCCTTGGAGTTCGCCGAGGCCACGTACCCGCCCGACCGGTGGGCGTTCGAGCAGGGCTACGAACTGACCTGACGTACGGCACCGTGTGTGCCGAACCACTTGCGCACCGCAAGTGGCTAATGCCACTATCCACTAAGTGGCTAAGGCCACTTGTGCGGAACTCGCGCCGAGCGCCGCCTTGGCCGAATCGGCATGCGTAAAGGAGCACACCCGATGAATGACGTCACAGCTGATCCCCACGGCTCCGACACAAGCCCGGAGCCGAACGGGACGATGACGCTCTATCCCGTCCCGGAGTCCGTGGGTCGGGCGCGTCGTTGGTTCCGGCACTTCGTCGAACCCCACGGACTCGCGTGTCCCGTTGACGACTGCGTTCTGATGATCTCGGAGCTGGTCACCAACGCGGTCCTCTACGGCGAGTCAGAAGACGCATGGCGTGTACGAATCGAGTGGTGGCGCGAGAGGACAGACCTTCGCGTCGAGGTGCACAACCCGGGATCGCCCTTCAAGGTGCAGTTGCTCAAGCGCCCGGCGATTCTGGAGGATTCGGAGCATGGCCGCGGCCTGTGGCTGGTGGACGCCCTGTCGGATTCCTGGCAGGTGAGGCCGAGTCAGTACGGCGGAACAGCCGTTTCGTTCACCATGGCCGACGCCTGGCCGTCCGAGGGCGCGGCCGTGACCGAGCCACGCTCCTCCGCATCACCGGAAGCCGTGGGCGAGTCTGACACCTGTGCCGGGCGCCGGCCCGCGTCGTGGACCGCGCCAGGGACGTGGACCATCGCCACCGAGGGCGGCGCCGTGGTGTCCGGGTACCTTCCCGAATGGGCCGAGGACGACCCCACCGAGGTCGGCGTGCCGCCGGATCTGCTCCCGTCGCTGCTGGCGCAGATCAACCACCGGAGCCTCTTCGAAGGCCCCATGCTGCCGCTGGCCGCCCCGGACGTATGGGACGGAGTGGAGGAAGACGCGGTCTTCGAGGGGAGCATCGACTGCGATCCGTACGACGAGGACCCCCGCCTCCGCATGCCGGTGGTCAACCTTCATGTCGCCGTCGGACGTTGGATTCCGGCCCTGGACCCGCAGGGGCTGGCCGAGGTCACCGCGAAGTTACGAGCGCACGCCGACTTCCTCGACACGAAGGTGCGCCCCGCGCTCATCGCCGCCCGCGAGGACTGGGCCGCCCACCATCCGGATTAACCGCTCGCTTACCCGTGGAGGTCGTCATGACCGCATACCCGCGCGTCAGCCAGACACCGCGCCTCGTCGCCAGTCCGTTCCTCGGCCAGTACCTGCTCGTCCAGCCCGGTCACGCGGCGGGCATACGCATCCCCGAAGTCCGTTACGAGGAGCTGCGGGGCGTCACCGCCAACGGTCGCCCACGATCGACGGCGCGGCGAACCCGCTGGCGACCCAGGCGTACGACCACCTGCGGCCCCGGAGCGTCTTCACCGGCTGCAACGCGGGACACACGTTCTTTCACGTCGACCCGCACGGCATCGCGTCGATCTGCAAGGTCGGCCGCGATCCGAGCGTGAACCTCATCGCCGAGGGCGTCGAAGCCCTCCCCCGGCTCGGCGCGATCGCCGAGTCCCTACAGCTCCGCACCGGTGGCTGCTCCGGCTGTACGAAGACCGGCGCGTGCCGTACGTGTCGGCCGCTGGCCAAGCTCTACCAGGAGGCGGGGGACCGCAGAGTTCTCTACTGCCAACACGGAGGTTATGGATCATGACACCACCAACCGCAGCACCGGCCCCGCCGCGCGAACTGGTGATGGTCGCCATCGGCCTGCGACCGCCTGCCGAACCGAGGGGCGTTTTGCCGGTACCGCTGACCGTCGCTCCGATCGGCGACGACGAGTTCCAGATCATCGCCGACCTTGACGAAGCGGCCGAAGGAGCAGAGTGCTCGTGCTCGGCAGGCGACGATCAACCGTACTAACCCCAGAGGAGATGCCCACCCCCCATTCCCCCCGCAGCCAAGGAACCGCGCGTCGTGTCCATGTCCCGTATCCCCTTCGAGCAGCTTCCCGCCGACGTCCGCCAGGCTGTCGCCGACAAGACCGGCTTCCTGCGCCAGGCGGTGACCGCGCCCGGCGGCATGAACTCCGGCCTCGGCTGCGTGCTCGACACGGACAGCGGCCCCGTCTTCGTGAAGGGCATCCGGGCCGACCATCCGCAGGTCGGTGCGCAGCGCCGTGAGGCGGCGGTGGCCGCGCACCTGCCCGCCTCCTGCCCGCACCTGTACTGGCACCTGGAGCTGGACGGCTGGAGCCTCCTCGGCTACGAGGTCATCGACGGCCGCCACGCCGACTACGCGCCCGGCTCTCCCGACCTGCCGCTCGTGGAAGCGGCGCTCGCCGAACTGCAAGGGATCACCGCACCGGCGGACGTCGAGATCAAACAGGCCGTCGACCGGTGGGCGCAGTACGCGCCGCCAGGCACCGTTCAGCACTTCGACGGTGACGCGCTGCTGCACACGGACTTCGCCCCGGACAACGTCCTGATCGCCGGAGGGCGGGCGCGGCTCGTCGACTGGGCGTGGCCGACGCGCGGCGCCGCCTGGATCGACCCGGGCGCCCTGGCCCTGCGTCTCATGGAGGCTGGCCACCCGGCCGAGGCCGCGATCGAATTCGCCACCCGCTTCCCGTCCTGGCGCAGCGCGGCGCCCGAGGCCCTCGCGGCGTTCGGCACGGCGACCGCGACTCTGTGGCGGGAGATCGCCGAACAGGACGCCAGGCCGTGGAAAAGGGCGATGGCGCAGCACGCGACGACGCTGGCACGCAGGCTCGCACGCGACGGTGCCCCGGCCGCTTCGAGCGGCCGGGGCACCGTGAATTCGCAGGTCAGCGCCTCGTCACGAGACCTGACCCCGTAGGCCCTGTGGGACTTGAACCCACAACCAATGGATTAAAAGTCCACTGCTCTGCCAATTGAGCTAAGGGCCCGCTCCCCGCAGCATAGCTGGGACCTGCGGGGGAGGCCGAACCGGTTAGGGCCTGTCCGGCGGATCATGGGCGGTCCAGGCGGCGCCTGGCGCCGGACAGACCCTAGGGCTGGGGGGTGTCCGTGGGGCGGCGGAGGAACCAGTGGCGGGCGGAGACGAGCCACCAGGTGGTGGCGAAGCCGAGGACGACGAGGACGGCGATGGGGGCGTAGTTGAAGGTCTTCCAGGTGATGGGAGAGAGCTGGGGGAGCATGAAGAGGACGGTGATGAGGGCGACCCAGGCGACGGCGACGACGCCGATGGGGCGGGACCAGCGGCCGAGGTGCCAGGGGCCGGGCTCGAAGGCGGGGCCTTTGCGGAGGCGGAGCAGGGTGGGGATGACGTAGGCGATGTAGAGGCCGATGACGGCGATCGAGGTGACGGCGGCGTAGGCGGTGGCGTTGATGAGGTACGGCAGGCCGAGGCAGAGCGCGCCGGCCGCGGCGAGCCAGACGGCGGCGACGGGGGTACGGGTGCGCGGGCTGACGGTGCGCCAGACGCGCGAGTAGGGCAGCGCGCCGTCGCGTGAAAAGGCGTAGATCATACGGCTGTTGGCGGTCACGGACGCCATGCCGCAGAAGAGCTGGGCGCCGATGACGACGAGCAGCAGGAGTTTGCCGCTGGTCGCGCCGAGCGCGTCGAGCAGGATCTGCGCGGGCGGCGCGCCGGTCGGTGAGCCCAACTCGGCGTCGTACGACTGGATCGCGAAGGTGAAGCCGAGCAGCAGAACGAAGCCCGCGATCCAGGACGTCCAGATGGAACGGACGATGCCGCGCGGACCGGCGGTGGCGGCGTCGTGCGTCTCCTCGGTCATGTGCGCGGAGGCGTCGTACCCGGTGAAGGTGTACTGCGCCATCAGCAGGCCGATCAGCACCACGTAAATGCCGCTGCCGAAGCCGGTGTTGTTCACGTAGTGCGTGAACACGAAGCTCGCCGAGCGGTGGTGGTCGGGCACGAAGGCGAGCGCGCCGACGATCAGGCCGACGCCGAGCACGTGCCACCAGACGCTGACGTTGTTCAGGACGGCGACGATCCGTACGCCGAAGGTGTTGAGCAGGCCGTGCAGGAGCAGGATCGCGGCGTAGAGCAGGATCGTCCGGCCGGGGCTGACGCGGAAGTCGAACTGGAGGTTCAGATACGCGCCCAGGAACGACGCGGCGCCGAAGTCGATGCCCGCGGTGACGGCGACCTGGCCGAGGACGTTGAACCAGCCGGTGAACCACGCCCACGCGGCGGCGCTGCGCTCCGGGGCCAGCCGGTGCGCCCAGAAGTACAGGCCCGCGGACGTCGGGTACGCCGAACAGATCTCGGCCATCGCCAGCCCGACGACCAGCGTCATCAGGCCGACCCCGACCCAGCCCCAGGTGATCAGGGCCGGACCGCCGGTGTTCATCCCGAACAGGTACAGCGTCAGACAGCCGGACAGCACCGAGATGATCGTGAACGAGACCGCGTAGTTCGAGAACGCCGACATCCGGCGCGCCAGATTCTGCGTGTAGCCGAGCTGCGCGAGCCGCTCCTCGTCCGACACGGACGAGGAAACGGACGAGGAGACGGGAGAGGAGACGGAGGAGGAGACGGGAGCGGAATCCGGGGGTACGGAAGAGGCGGAGAGAGGGACGTCCTCAGGTGTCATGCCCCAGGCTTCCCGCACCCAGGGCATGACATGCACGCGTCGTCTAGTACAGGGCTTTCACCATGCTCCTCGGCCCCCCGAGGCTCTTCCGCGGCGCGAACGTCCCCTTGCCGCTGCCGTCGTAGCGGTACAGAACGCCGGAGGCGTCGGCGGCGAGGACATCGTTGCGGCCGTCCTGGGAGAGGTCGCCGATGCCGACGATGTCCTTGTAGATCTGCCAGCCGGCGCCGATCCGCACGCGCGGCGCGAAGGTGCCGCGGCCGGAGCCGTCGTAGCGCCACAGCACGCCCGCGGTGTCACGGGCGAGAAGGTCCGCCACGCCGTCGCCGTTGAGGTCGTTGGCTCCGACGATCTTGTTGAAGATGTTCCAGCCGGGACCGATCCTGACCCGCGGGGCGAAGGTCCCGCGTGACGTGCCGTCGTACCGCCACAGCACGCCCGCGGCGTCCCGGGCCACCGCGTCGGGGAAGCCGTCCCGGTTCAGGTCGCCCGGCGAGACGATCGCGTTGTAGATGTTCCAGCCGGGACCGATCAGGACGGACGGACCCGAGATGTCGGGAAGGGTCCCGTCCGACCGGCCCGGGAGGCGGCGCAGTTCACCGGAGGTGGTACGGATCAGCAGGTCGTTGATTCCGTCTCCGTCGGCGTCACCGGTCGGGACGAGCAGCGAGCCCTTGCCCCAGCCCGCGATGCGCAGCGGGTACGGCGTGAAGTCGCCCTTCTCCGTGCCCCGGAAGACGGTGTCGAGGTTCGCTTCGACGCCCGTCAGGAAGAGGTCGGGGAAGCCGTCCTTGGTGTAGTCGTGCGGCACGGGCGCGCCGTGCTGGGCGAACTGCGTTCCCCCGTCGAAGGCCAGGTCGGGGCCCTGACCGTCGGCGGGCCTCGCGGTCACCTCGCTGCGGTACAGCCCGTCGGGCACGGCGACGCCGGCGTCGGTCCGCTCGTCCCAGTTCGCCGCGAGGTGGTACTCCCGTACCGCCCCGAAGCTGCGGGTGGCGACCCGCGCGCCGGTCACCTTCCGTATGTAGTCGACCTTCCACGAGCCGACCGGCCTGCTCGGGTACCACGCTCCCCCCGCCCCGACGTTCTCCAGCGGCGAGCCGGGCACCCCGGTCCCGAGGACGTGGAAGGTGCCCGCATCGTCCGCCCAGGCCACGCCGCCGCCGAACCGGTCGACCGTCCAGTGCCAGCCGCGGTCGTCGGTGAGCGAGGCCGCCGGAAGGTCGGCGATCGTCCGGTCGGGGCCGGCGGCCGTACCGCCGTGGAAGTCGTTCAGCACCAGGTGGTCGCCGATGTGGCGCACCAGGTAGCCGTCGCCCAGCAGCGCGGTGCCGCTCGGGAGCGCGACGTTCTTGTTGGCGGTCAGGTCGTACGCACCCGCCGGGCCGGTCGGGCCGCAGGACCAGTACAGCCAGCGTCCGGCGCTCTGCAACTCCGTCGGAACGCAAGGGGCGTTGGTCACCACGGTCCGCTTCGGGCCGTGTCCGAACTCGCGGATCACATCGGCGGTCAGCACGCCCTTGGCGGCAGTGGGCCGCCACAGGATGTCGCCGCGCACAGTGGCGGCGGAAAGCGGCTGGTCGACCGGTGTGTGGTTCGAGCTGTTGTTGTCGAAGACGTAGAGCCGCGCGGGAGTGCCGCTGGCGTACGCGACGTAAGGGCCCCAGGCGTCGACCAGTCGGCCGCCCTTGCCGGGGGTCGTACGCGGGCCGATCGTGTCGTAGCCGCCGTCCGTGACGGGACCGGTGGAGAGATAGCTGAGTTGCTGACTGCCGCCGAAGAGCCGGACGCAGGACGAGCCGGGCTCGCAGGGGACGGCGGTTGCGGCGACGGCGCCCTTCGGGACCGCCGGGCCGGTGGGCAGGCCATCGGCGAGGCCGAGTTCCTGGCTGTAGAGATTCCGGCCGAGCGAGCCGTCGTAGCGGGCGGCGGCCGTGGCGTACCGCACCACACCGCGGTCCATCGTCATGCCGTCGACCCGTACCGCGGCGGGGCTCATGGGCAGGACGGGAACGCCCGTGCCGATCGGCCCACCGTCCGCCGCGAGCACCCGTACCGCCCAGTCGGCGGCGTCCGCGCCGCCCTCGACGAGCGCGCGCCCGTCGCCGGTGGCGAGCAGGCGGCCGGTGGAGCGCGGCAGTACGGTCACCGGCGCGCCGCCTGCAAGCGGTACGGCCACGACCGGAACGCCCCACGGCGTGAGGGTGTCGGTCGGCGTCGCGGTCGCGGTCGGGGCGTCGGAGACCAGGGCGGAGTCGCCGACCAGGCTCACGGACCGCCGCGTCGACTGCGCCTGGGCGGGAAGCGTGGCGGTCGTCCGCGGGCCGCCGAGGTCGTCCCGGCCGACGGACCGGATGGTGGAACCGTAGTACCAGGCAAGCCTGTTGGGCGTGAGCAGGAGCATGGGGTGGGCGGTGCCGGTCTGAGCGTCGCCGAGGGCGTGGAAGGCGGCGGCGGCCAGATCGACGTAGCCGATGTGGAGCGCGCCCGACGGCATGCGGTAGGTGAGCACCGCGCCCCGGTCGTCGCCGCCGTCCACGCTGAAGACGTTGACATCGTCCGGCAGGGCCACCGCGGTGTCGGTCGTGGCGTCCCCCGCTCGCTCGCCCGCGCGCAGGATGTGCAGTCGCCAGGTCCCCGCCGTACGGTCGCCCGAATCGGTGAGTGCGGCGCTGCCCGCCATCGCCCGGAAATTCTGCCCGGCCGGGATGGCGATCTCCGATGTGCCGCCGTCGGCCATGTCCCGCAGCAGCAGGCGCTTGCCGCCGTTCGCCGTGTTCAGTGTGGTCAGGATGTCGCTGCCCATGGACACGCGGCTCGCGGTGACCCAGTCGTTGGCCACCGGCGGCACCTCGGTGGACGAGCCGTCCGCGTAGCGCGTCCAGAACTCGTGCTCACCGTCCTGGGACTTGCGCAGCACGCCCGACGCGCCCGCGAAGACGGTCCGGGCGTCGGGGGACCACGGCACCGCCGCCTGGAACGACGTCGGAGCGCCGCCCGCGGGTACGTCGGCCGCCGCCGCGGTGGTCACCGTCCCGGTCCCCGCCCCGAACGACACGGCCAGAGCGAAAGTGGCGAGCGCGGCGAGAGCACCGTGCGCGCGGGGGCGTTGTGCCACCCGTTCCTCCTGAGGTCATCAAGAACACGGCATGGCGGGACCCCGGCCTGTCCGGCCGCGTCAGCGCACTGCGGTGAAGCCCCCCAGCCCCCCGGCTGTACCCCCCATGCAAGTGACCGCACTCTAACACTCGCCCCACCTGCGCAAACAGGCCCGCCCGGTGTGCACATGGCACACCGGGCGGGCCCGTTCTGCGGCTGAGCGGTCAGCGGTCAGCCGTTGCGCTTCCAGCGGGGCTTGCGGTCGTAGGAGGAGCCGGCGGCCGGGGCGGCGCCGGGGGCGCGGCGGTCGTCACGGTTGCCGTACGAGGGACGCGAGTCGCGGTCGCCGTAGGAGGGGCGGCTGTCGCGGCGGTCGTACGAGGACGACGTGGACGGACGGCTGCTGTCGCGGCGGTCGCGGTTGAAGGGGCGGTCGCGGTCGTCGCGGCTGTTGTACGCGGGACGGCGGTCGTCACGGTTGCCGTACGAGGGACGCGAGTCGCGGCTGTCGCGGCTGGTGTACGGGGTGGACGGACGGCCGCTGCGCTCGCCGTACGAGGGGCGGGAGTCACGACGGTCGTCGCCGCGGCGGTCGTCACGGTTGCCGTACGACGGACGGCTGTCACGGCGGTCGTCACGGTTGCCGTCGCGGTTGCCGTACGACGGACGGGAGTCGCGGTTGCCGTCACGGTTGCCGTACGACGGGCGGCTGTCACGGCGCTCGTCACGGTTGCCGTACGAGGGACGGTCGTCACGGTTGCCGTACGACGGGCGGCTGTCGCGACGGTCGTCACGGTTGCCGTACGAGGGACGGGAGTCGCGGTTGCCGTAGGACGAACGGTCGTTGCGGCGGTCGAAGTTGCCGCGGTCGTCGCGGCGGTCCTCGCGCTGCTCCGGCACGGGGGCCGGGGCGGCGGCGGCCAACGCGGCGGCCTCGGCGGCGAGTTCGGCGGCCTTGGCGGCCACCGCCTCCTCCGGGTCCTCGCCGCGCTCGCGGGCCGAACGGGCGGTGAGGCGGTCGGCCTCCTCGCGCAGTTCGGTCGCGCGGCGCTGGAGCCGCTCCAACTGACGCGTGACGTCCGCGACTTCGCGCTCCGCCTGGAGAGCGGCGTTCTGTACGGCGTCGGCCTGGACGTCGGTCAGCGAGCGCGCGCCGGTGATCTTGGCGACGTCCTCGTCGAAGACGCCCGCGCCGCCGATGATGTGGCGCGAGGCGTCGACGCCCGCGTCCTCCATCAGCCGGAAGATCTGCTTGCGCTGGTGCGGCAGGGCGAGCGAGACGACCGTGCCGGACTCGCCCGCGCGGGCGGTACGGCCCGAGCGGTGCAGGTAGTCCTTGTGGTCGGCGGCCGGGTCGACGTTGAGCACCAGGCCGATGCCGTCGACGTGGATGCCGCGGGCGGCGACGTCGGTGGCGACCAGGACGTTGACCTGACCGGCCTTGAAGTCCTCAAGGGTGCGGGTACGGGCGCCCTGGGTCATGCCGCCGTGCAGCGCGTCGGCGCGGACACCGGCCTCGATGAGCTGTTCGGCGACGCGGTCGGCGCCCATCTGGGTGCGGACGAAGATGATCGTGCGGCCCTTGCGGGCGGCGATGGCGGCGGTGACCGGCGCCTTGTCCTTCGGCTTCACGACGAGCACGTGGTGGCTCATGGTGGTGACGGCGCCCTGGGCGGCGTCCACCTCGTGGGTGACCGGGTCGACCAGGTAGCGCCGGACGAGGCTGTCGATCTCGTTCTCCAGCGTCGCGGAGAACAGCAGGCGCTGGCCGCCCGCCGGGATGAGGTCGAGGATCTCGGTGACCTCGGGCAGGAAGCCCATGTCGGCCATCTGGTCGGCCTCGTCGAGGACCGCGATCTGCACCTGGTCGAGCACGGCGGAGCCGCGGTTGATCAGGTCGCGCAGCCGGCCGGGGGTGGCGACGAGGACGTCGACGCCGCGGTCCAGCGCGTAGATCTGGTTCTGCATGGACGTGCCGCCGCAGACGACCTTCATCTTCAGGCCGAGGACGTCGCCGTACGGCTGGAGCGCGTCGGCCACCTGCATGGCCAGCTCGCGGGTCGGGGTGAGGATGACGCCGCGGGGGCGCTTGCGCTCGGTGTGGCCGCCGGACAGCAGGGTCAGCAGCGGCAGGCCGAAGGAGAGCGTCTTGCCGGAGCCGGTACGGCCGCGGCCCAGGATGTCCCGGCCCGCCAGCGCGTCCGGGATGGTCGCGGCCTGGATCGGGAAGGGGGTGGTGACGCCGTTCTGCGCGAGCTTGCGGACGATGCCGTCGGCGAGGCCGAGGTCGGCGAAGGTCACGGTGGGCTCGGCGTCGGTGTCGTCCTCGGCGTCGGCCTCGGCCTCGGTGTCCGCGTCGATGACGTCGGCGATGCCGGTGGTGATGCCGGTGTCGAGGACGTCGGTCGCGTCGTCGGCGCCGGTGATGTCGGTGATGTCGGTGTTCTCTGCGGTGTCGGCGGTGGTGATGTCCACCACGTCCGCTACGGCGAGGATCTCGTCGTTCTCGGGCATGACGGAACGGTCGGCACTGTCAATGGACATGCTGAAGCTAAACCTCTCGGAGACTTACGGCACGCGCCAGCTCCGTAGGTTGCTTACAACCGCCTCGATGCGGTCAGCCACAGGAGAAAAGGAACGCGCCACGCGGCGCACATCGGATCAGGCGCCAGGCAGTGGGATCAAACGATCTACCAGCATACGCATCTGTCGGCGCCTTTGCCAATCGCCTTTCGGACCGGGCGCTGACCAGCGGCGATACCGCCACGATGCGGTCAGCGGTCGCGGCGGTCCCCGCGCCGTTCGGCGCTCGGGTCGGGCGACCCGCTGGGGTCGGAGCTGGGGCTGGCGGTCGGCGGGTCGGTGGTCGGCGGCGCGGTCGGCGCGTCCGTCGTCGGCTGGCCGGTCGGCTGGGAGGCCGTCGGCGAGGGCTGGGCGGTCGGCTGGGGCGCCGAGGTGCCGTCGGACGCGGTCGGTACGCCGCCGGGTCCTGCCGGGCCGCCGCCCGCGCCGCCCGCCCGGGGCGTCGCGGGGGCCCGCGTGTCGCCGGGCGAGGCCGTACCGGTGACGGACGGGGACGGGGACATCGGGCCGCCGCCGCGGTGCGGGTCGCCCGCGCCCTGCGGGACCCGCGAACCGTCCGCGACGGTCCCCGCGCTCACGCCGGGCGCGTGCTTCGGCGCCTTGGGGTCGGACTCGCTCCCCGCGCTCACGCACGCCGCGACCCCGGCGGCCACCAGCGTGACGAGGACGGCGGACCGCAGCCCCGTACGGACGGCTCGGGCCCGGTCGCGGCGGGGGTCGCGGGGGCGGTCTGGGGCAGGGAGCACGTGTACGCACCTCGGGCTCGGTACAGGCGGACGCGTACGGTCGTACGGTCGTCGTACCGCCGCACGTCCGTACGCACCGGTCGGCGGTCGGATCGCCGTGTCCAACGCCGCGCCTCCCGCCAGGACACGCCCCGCGTCCCTGGCGTCACCCGTGGCGCGCAGCCGGGCCGCCGCCCGCGGCCGTCAGCGCGAAAGGGCCCCCGAAACCGTCATCCGTACCCCAGGGCGTGCAGCCGCTCGTCGTCGATGCCGAAGTGGTGGGCGATCTCGTGCACGACGGTCACCTCCGTCTCGGCGACGACCTCCTCGCGCGTGGCGCACATCCGCAGCGTCGGGCCCCGGTAGACGGTGATCCGGTCCGGCAGCACCCCGGCGTACCACTCGCCGCGCTCGGTCAGCGGCGTCCCCTCGTACAGCCCGAGCAGGTCCGGCTCCCCCGGCGCGGGCTCGTCCTCCACGAAGACCGCCACGTTGTCCATCAGCCGGGTCAGCTCGCCGGGAATCCGGTCGAGCGCCTCCCCGACCAGCTCTTCGAACTCCTCACGCGTCATCTCCAGCACGCTGCCCATTGTCCGCCACCCCGCCGCGAAAAGCGTTTTGGCGAACCCCCGGCCCATCCCATATGCTGCACCCGTCCCCGACGTGCGCCTCGGCGCCCACGGTCGGCCATCCAGCCCTCATCGTCTAGTGGCCCAGGACGCCGCCCTTTCAAGGCGGTAGCACGGGTTCGAATCCCGTTGGGGGCACCACAGATCTCGGTCCGACGAGTCCGGCCCCGGCGCGATGTGCGTCGGGGCCGGGCTCGGTTCGGGGTGGGGGCGGGTGGGGGGCGGGGGTCAGCCGCGGGCTACGGCGATTTTGCCGGCCAGGCGTTCGCCGGACTCGTAGACCATGTAGGGGACGCCGTTCTCGGTGCCGAAGCTGGGGGCGGCGCTGCGGCCGTTGTCGGGGGCTCCGTCGGAGGAGTTGAAGAAGACGCCGAGGTGCTTGCGGAGGCTGAAGTCGTTGCCGACCTCGGTGATCATCAGGTCGCCGCCGTGCGCCTTGTCCTTGTTGTAGGTGACGTACGCGCTGCCGTCGCGGGTGAGCAGGTGGGGGCCGCCGACGTCGCCCGCGCCGACGTCGGTGTGGCGGATGAGGGGCGTCTGGGAGAAGGTCCAGTTGCGGGCGTCCGCCGACCAGCCCCAGCCGATGTCACGGTGGTTGGTGGTGTTGTTCAGCATGAACAGCATGACGAAGTGGGCGTTCTTCGCGGGGAGTTCGTGGGCGAAGACCCGGGCGTACGAGGTCTCGGTGGTGCCGGACGGCAGCATCGAGGTCGACAGGACCACCTTGTCGTACGTGAAGTGGATGCCGTCCTTGGAGCGGGCGAGCCGGGTCGTGGTGTTCTCGCCGTGGAAGTAGAGCCACATCTCCTTGGCGCCTTCGACCCATATGACGTGCGGCGACGAGACATGGCTGACCGAGTAGTGGGGCGACCACGTGCGGGAGACGACCGGGTTGCCCGCGTACTCCGTGAACGGGCCCTCGATGTGGTCGCCGTAGGCGAGGCAGACGCCGCCGGGGGCGTCGTGCGGCGCGTAGTAGAGGTAGTAGCGGCCGAGCGGCGCGGTGAGGCGGCCGACCGTGCCGCGTATGCACGGGAAGATGATCTCGCCGGTCGGGTTGTACGCGAGCTGAGACGGCGTCAGAAGGGTCTTGACGTAACGGTAGTCGGGGAATCCGCCGGGGGTGGCGGCCGAGGCCGTCGCCGTGCCCGCCGTCGTGCCCACGGCGAGGGCGGCGGAGGTGGCGACGGCCCCGCGCAGGATGACGCGACGGCTCGGGCTCTGCGGACTCTGCGGGTTCTGCTGCTCTGACATGGGGAACTCCGTCCCGGAGGGATGTCGGAAAGGGCAGAAGTACGGGAAGTGCGGGAAGCGGAAAGGAAGTACGGGACGTACGAAGGAACGCGGACGAGCCGCTCAGAGGTACTGCACGGCCGTGACGCAGAAGCCGCCGAGCGCGACGCACCAGACGTACGGCAGCGTGCGGACCATCACCGTCTGCGGGGTGACGCCCGCGTACTGAGCGGCCCAGACCGTCTGCGTACTGGTCGGGTCGGCGACGCCGAAGACCTGGTTGTACGAGGTGGTCAGGCCGAGGACGGCGATCGCCGGATACACGCCCGCGGCGATCAGGACCCCGGCGATGCCCGCGCCGAGACCGAACACGTTCAGCGGCCCGCGGTAGAGGCACAGCGGCACGAGCACGGTGAAGACCAGGACGAACAGCACGGCGTTCTGCGGGCTGACGGCCTTCACCAGCGGTTCGAGCGCGTCGACCGCGCCGGGCAGTTTCACCGCGGCCAGCAGGATGCCGATGGAGATGAAGAGCGTGATCGGCGGCGCCGCGACCTCGAATCCGGCGTAGAGCGTACGCAGCAGCCGCTTGTTCATCTCGCGCGGCCGGGTGGTGGTGACCAGGGCGTAGAGCACGCCCGCCAGCAGCGACGGGATGATCGCGATGTCGAAGCCGAGCGCGAGGATCAGCGGCACGGCGGGGGTGAACAGCGCGTACCAGGGCGCGTCGCCGAGCTGCTTGCGGCGCGTGCCGGAGTTCGGCCCGGGCCGCTCGGCCACCGACTTGAGGGACCAGGAGTGCTCGACGCCCTTGCGGCGGTTCTCGATCAGAACGAAGAGGACCGCGGCGACCAGCGCGAACGGGAACAGCTTGATCATGAAGCCGCGCACGGTGTGCACGGGCAGTTCGAGCGCCGTGGAGAAGAACTGCCAGACGGGCAGTTCGAACGGCATGCCGGCGGCGATGCCCATCAGGATCGTGCCCGCGGCGGTGGCCTTGGGGATGCCGACGGCGATCATCGCGGGGATGCCGATGATGCCCGCGAGCATCGCGGCGGGCGCCGAGCCGGTGACCGTGCCGACCAGCGTGGAGACGGCCAGTACGCCGAGCGCGACCACCACGGGCCGGTCGCCGCCGAATTCGACGATCTTGCGGACGAGGGTGCCCGCGATGCCCGTCTCGTCCAGCAGCTTGCCGAGCCACGACCCGAGCAGGATCGCGATCATGGTGGCGGCCAGCGCCGGGGCGCCCTCCTGGAGCACCGTGTCCAGCACGCTGTTCTTGCCGGTCAGCGGCGCCCCGGAGACCAGGGCGATGGCGACGGCCAGCAGGATGAGCGCGAAGGCCGTGGGGAGCTTGCGGGTGAGCATCGCGGCGACACCCGCCGCCATGATCAGCAGAATGACGACACCCATGGCGTCACTTCTCTCTTCCGTGCGGTGTGCGTCTCCGCGGGGTACGTGTTTGCGGGGTACGTCTCCGCGGGGTCCGTGTTTGCGGGGTACGTGTTTGCGGGGTACGTGTTTGCGGGGTACGTGTTTGCGGGGTGGTCGCCCCAGGGGCGCGTGTCTGCGGCGACGCGGTCACCCACTCGGCGAGCGCCGCCGTCAGCAGCAGCGGACTGCGGCCGAGACCGCAGACCGTACGGGCGTACGCGTGCGCCGCGATCTCGTCGGCGCCGGCGACGTGCCCGTACCAGCGGCGGCTGCCGAGCCGCAGCACGACATGGCCGAGCGCGCGCCTCAACTCGGCCTTGGCCGGCCCGTGGTGGAGCCGCGCGTGCGCGGCCTCGTGGGCGACGGCCGCGGCGCGGACGGAACCGGCCGGGTACCAGTCGCGCCAGCCGAGCCGCTCCGCGAGGCCGTCGGCCGCCGCGATCGTGTCGGTGAACAGCTCGATGGCGTCGGGCCGCGAGGTGTAGCGCGCCAACAGGCCCATTTCCAGGCCGCCGTCGCTCTCCACGACGTCCGCCGCGCAGGCGACGGGTGCGAGCGCGGCACCGAACTCGGCCGCCGCGCGGGCCCATTGACGCAGCAGCGCGGGGTCGCGGCCCTCGTGGGTCGGGGTGCCCGCGAGCAGCCGCACGCCGAACTCGACGTCGTCCAGGTCGGCGAGGCGGCGCAGCGCGGCCAGGTCGGGCGTACGGGTCAGGACGGATGCCGTCATGTCCGTGCCTCCACAACGGCCACCACCGGCTCGTCGGCAGCGCGGCTGCTCAGTTCGCTGCGGGCGAGCGCGAGCAGCGACTGCGGTTCCACGACGCCCGACAGGTCGGAGATCCGGGACCCGATGAGCAGCCGCAGCGCGGGCGCGCGGACCCCGCCGTCGCCGTACGAGGTGACCTCGTCCACGAGCGTGGCGAGGACTTGGGGCGCGGCGCCCGCCGTGGTGGTCTCGACGCGGGCGTCGGGCGAGTGCAGCCGGACCACTCCGTCGGCGTCCACGACCCGCACGGGGTGGCGGGTGGCGCGGTACCGGCGGCGCAGCTCCGTGCCGTACACGGTGTGCGAGGGCGTGCCCGCGAGCACCCGCACCTCGGCGGGGTCGGCCTTGAGGCTGGCGGCGGCGGCGCGCAGCCGTTCCCCGTCGTCGGCGCGGTGGGCCCGGTCCTGGGTACGCAGTTCGGTGGCGCCGGTGGCGACCGCGCGTACGGTGCTGGTCTGCGGGTCGACGGTGACCTCGACCTCGACGCCGTCAGCGGCGGCGCCCTGGGCGACGACCGCGCGTTCCGCCTCGGCCCGTACGGCCAGGATCTGTTCCTGTCCGGCGCCCGGGATGATCCGCTCGATCTGCTCGCGGACCAGCGCGAGGGCGACCCCGATGGGGCTGATGACCTCGCTGTGGGCGGCGATCCTGCCCTCGCGTTCGCAGACGACGGCCAGGTGCGGTGTCACGGACGCGGCGCCGCCGCCCCCGCCGACCAGGACGGCGTTGTCCTTGTCCAGGCGGTACTCGGAGATCAGGGTGTCGACCACGGCCTTCACCTGGGCCGTACCGGCGTCGAGCACCTGGGTCGCGGCGGTGGCGACGTCCACGCCGAGCGCGGCGGCCAGCGGCGCCAGCGCGGCCTTGGCCGTCTCCTGGTCCGAGCGGGCGAAGTCGCCCTCGGGGACCCGGCCGAGCGCGTTGGCCGCGCAGGTCATGGTGATCGCGAACCGGCCGCCCGCGGCGTCGAGGACCGCGTAGTCGGCGGGGTCGTCGGCGAGCGGGCTGACCGTGGCGAGCGTGGCGTCGCGCAGGTCGTCGGGGTCGGCGAAGCAGGCGTACGGCAGGCCCGCGATGTGGGCGCTGCGCGGTCCGACCGCGGTGACCTTCCGGCCGGAGCCGCCGGTCCCGCCGGAGCCGCCCGTCCCGCCGGAGCCGCCGGAGCCGCCGGTCCTGCCCGTACCGCCCGTACCGCCCGTACCGCCCGTACCGCCCGTACCGCCGCTGATCCTGACCATGGACCCGCCGCCGACGCCGACCGTCCGCACGTCGAGCGCGGACAGATAGGACGTCTTGCCGAGGATCGTGGCGTGCCGGACGGCGACCTTGCCGCGCCGTACGACGCTGATGTCGGTCGAGGTGCCGCCGGTCTCCAGGAACAGGCCCTCGCTGATCCGCTCCTGCATCAGGGCGCCCGCGACGCCGGCCGCGGGTCCCGACAGGACGGTCAGCAGCGGCCTGCGCCGCATCTCGTCCAGCGACATCACGCCGCCGTCGCAGCGCATCACCATGAGCGGGGACGTGACGCCCGCCTTGGTGATGGCCGCGTCGACCAGGTCGGCGGTGGCGAGCATGCGCGGCAGGATCGCGGCGTTGACCACGGCGGTACGGGTCCGCTTCTGGAGCCCGTACAGCGAGGTGATCCCGTGGGCCGCCGTCATCGGCAGGCCCTTGCCGCGGGCCGCTTCGAGCACGGCCTCCTCGCCCTCGGGGCGGTCGACGCTGAACGGCTGGCTGGCGACGAGGACTTCGGCGCCTTCCCGTACGACCTCGTCGACGGCCCTGCGCACATCGGCCGCGTCGTCGGGGTCGGCGACATGGGCGTAGTGCAGCGGGAGCCGCTTGCCGGGGGTGAGTTCGAGGTTGCGGAAGGACGCGAGCCGACGGGTGAACGCGGCCCCCGGACCCGTACCGATGCCGATCAGGCCGACGGTGGCGACGTCACCCTCCAGGAGGGCGTTGGTAGCCTGGGTCGTACCGTGGGCCAGGAAGGCGACGTCCTCAGGGGCGTTCCCGGTCTGCTCCAGCAGGCGGTCGAGCGCTTCGACGATGCCGTGGGCTACGCCGTCCTCGTGGTGGTGGCTGGTGGGCACTTTCACCTGCCCCCGGAGTTCGAGGGTCGCGGCGTCTACGGCCACGGCGTCGGTGAAGGTCCCGCCCACGTCGATGCCGACGCGGATACGGTGGGTGGTCATGGTCTGGGCACCTCCTTGTGCAGTGTTGGCGAATACGCGGGCGGTGGGCCGGGCGGGGCAGGTGGAGCTGCTTCCGTCCGGCCGTTCTCCCTTGGGGGCGGCAGGTCCTGCTCAGTAGCCGCGCACGTCGGGCCAGTGGCGCTGGATCCCGGCGCGGTCGAGCACGGCGGCGAACGCGTCGAACCGCTTGTCCTCGGCCTGGACCCGGTGCGGTTCCACGCCTTCGGCGAGGCAGTGGGCGGCGAGGGCACCGGCGACCTCGCCGATGTTCCACTCCACCGGGTGCAGCCGGTAGCAGCCGTTGGTGATGTGGGTGGTGCCGATGTTCTTGCCCGCGGGCAGCAGATTGCGGACCCTGCGCGGGATGAGCGCGCCGAGCGGGATCTCGAACGGCACCGAGCCGATGTCGATGTAGTTGTCACCTCCGGTGGACGGGTGCAGGTCGATGCGGTAGCCGCCGACGCCGACCGAGTCGCGGTACGTGGTGCCGCCGTGCGGGCCGACGAGGTCGATCGCGAGGTCCTGCTCGGTGATGGTGGTGACGGCCTTGATCCGGCGGGACTCGCGGACGTACGGCGCCTTGGCCAGGCCGTCCGCGGTGCCGGTGATGTCGGGGCGGAGCCTGAGTCCGGGGAAGCCCTTGCCGCCGTCGGCGCGCGGCGCCTCGGTCTGGAGCCAGTACAGGACGGACAGCGACAGCTGCCGCGCCTCGGCCACGGCCTGGGCCGAGGTCTCGGGGCCCGCGCCGATCAGCGGCTTGAGCCAGTAGTCGTTGAGCGGCCAGTTGACGAGCGTGATGTCGGAGTCGAAGGCGCCGGGCCGGTGCAACCGGCGGGCCAGAATGCGGCGGAAGCCCCACAGCTCCTTGTCGCCCGCGTCCTCCGACTGGTCGGCGTTGACGTCGAGCGGGTCGAGGTCGGGGTTGGGGACGAAGGTGCGCGGCACCGCTTCGAGCGTGCGCGGGTCGGGGGCGAGGAAGCCGAGCAGCGGGCCCGGCCAGAAGTCGGGGCGGTAGTCCCGCCAGAACTCGTAGTCGGCGGGCTTGTCGATGGTGTGGTCCTCGCCCTCGTGGTGCGAGAGCGCGAAGCACACCGTGATGCCCTGCTGGTTGAGCGGGTCGGCGGTCTCCGGGGCGTGCGGCTCGCCGAATTCGTCGCGCGACTCGGCGCCGACGGCGTGTTCGACACCGGCCAGCTCCAGCAGTTCGCCGGTCTCGGTCGCGTCGATCACGTACCGCGCCGCGATGGTGCGGCGGCTGCCGTCGCGCAGGCTCTCCACCGTGACGGACCGTACGGTGTCGTCCTCGGCCGCCGCCGCGACCGGGCGGTGCTCGGTCAGCAGCGTGAGGCGGCCGGACGCGAGGTGCGGCGCGAGCATCGACTCCAGCACGGCGAGGCCGACGCGCGGCTCGTGGCAGAGCTTGCTGACCCGTCCGGCGCCGGGGTTCAGCTCGGTGAGGGCCAGCGCCTCCGAGCGCATCGGGTACCACTGGCGGTAGTACGACCTGATGGATTCCCGCAGGTGGCGGTACGAGGCGGTGGTGCCGAACTGTTCCACCCACGGGTGCTCGTCCGGCGGGACGGCCTGCGAGGTGAGCTGGCCGCCGATCCAGTCGGTCTCCTCGGTCAGTACGACGCCGCGCCCGGCGCGGCACGCGGCGAGTGCCGCCGCCACGCCGCCGAGGCCGCCGCCGACGATGAGAATGTCCGGTCCGGGTTTCACGAGTCTCCTTGAGGTGGTGCGTACCGCCTGCGGCGGTGCTGTCGAAAGATTGCGCGGTGCGTCGGATGACGGCTCTGCCCGGTACCCCGGACCCTCCGGCGTCCGGTTCGCCGAGGACGCCCTACGGCCACGTGCCCTGACGCCGACCGGCCGCGGGGCTCTCGCCCGTTAAGGGCTCCGCCCCCAAAGACCCCGGCCCCCCGGGGCGATGGCTCGCGGCGAGCAGTCCGCCGAGCACCGGGCCACCGGTGCGTGGGCCCACGGCGAGCGGGCCGCCGAGCACCGGGCCCCCGGCGCGAGGGCCCACGGCGAGCGGGCCGCCGAGCACCGGGCCCCCGGCGCGAGGGCCCACGGCGAGCGGGCCGCCGAGCACCGGCCCCCCGGCGCGAGGGCCCACGGCGAGCGGGCCGCCGAGCACCGGGCCCCCGGCGCGAGGGCCCACGGCGAGCGGGCCGCCGAGCACCGGGCCCCCGGCGCGAGGGCC